>MHBC01000033.1 GCA_001804735.1 Legionellales bacterium RIFCSPHIGHO2_12_FULL_37_14
TCTTTCATAATTGAACTCTTTAATGAAGTCATCAAATTTGGCCTGTTGCTGCAGAAAGTTCTCACCAGCTGGCTTTGTTGCTTCTTTTTTTAAAGTCAAATGCATCCTTTCATGTCGTCCATTTTGTTGTGGGTTACCTGGCTTTATTCTCTCTATAGAAATACCAAGTCTTAACCACCACACTGATAATTTACTCAAGCCAAATAATGCATGAGGGGAAGAAAATGGTACGCCATTATCTGTACGAATTCCTGAGGGCAACCCAAACTCTTTGAATACGCGCTCAAAGATTGTAAATGTATAATTTTCTTTCGTTGTTGAAAGGTCCTCACAGGCTAATAAATAACGGCTACTAAAATCAGTAATTGTTAATGGATAGCAATACTGTTTATTCCCCAGTTGAAACTCTCCTTTATAATCAGCACACCACAACTCATTTGGCGTACCACCGTATGATAGTTTTGTGCCTTCTGCCTTATAAAGCCGTCTTTTTTTCTTTGTTAAACCATATCTATCTAAAACAGCATGTACTGTGCTTTTTGCTGGAGGGCTAACGTCTGGAAACTGTCTGATAATCTTCTCTCGTATCTTTGGAGCTCCCCACGTAGGCTTTTCCTTTTTAAGCTGTAAAATCATCTTTTCCAGTTGAAAAGGCAGCTGATTTGCATATCTATGAGGCTTCCTGCTTCGATCAGTTAATCCTTGTAACCCACAATCCTTATATCTATCGTAGATTTTATAGCCAGTTTTTCTAGAAATGCCAAATTCTTGACACAAAACGGTCATTTGCTCGCCATCTAATAAACGAGCAATAAATTTCATTCTTTCTTCCACTTGATTACACTCCTTCCAAGGCATCTTAGTTCTCCTAAAATGCCAGTTAGTGTAACCTATGTCTCCGGTATAAAACGTAACCTATGTCTCGGGAAGGACACCCCATGTCCCACGTTTTTTGCCAAATATGTTGCTCGGACGAAACACAGCCCAATAATAAATTCGGTTATTTCGGCTAATAGATTGGATATCTCGGAATAAAAAACCCGGGTAATTCAGAATAATGTTCTGGATTATTCGGATTAACTATGTCATTTAATTCTAAAATTAATTGTTATGTTACTCGTCAAGGCGGTCGACGACTTCAAATTCCATATTGGACGAGCCTATATATTTATTATTTCTTGTATCGTGGGCTTATAATATTCAGCTTTACCAGCCTTCACAATCAAGTTAGTTCGTGGCTGATATTCAGCATCACTATGCGTGTGCCCACAAAGAACTAGAAAATCTATTGAAGGATTCTCAGTTGAGAAAAGCATCAATACATCGCCCATCACCTTAGAGCTGAAATAAGGAAGATAATTATCATCACTCACTTGCCCCATATGCTGACTAACCTCTTTGAATGGGGGGACGTGGGTTAAAACAATGATCTTTTGGGGTTGTCGCTTTACCGCTTGAGCCAAGTCATTTTTCAAAGCGTTAGCATCCAGGTCTGCTAACTCTTGCATTTTTTTTAACAACTGGTGTTGACCCAGCATTTTTTCCTGAAACAAATCAACAATCATTCGGCTGTCATTGAGTGACACCGGGCTATTATGATAATCACCCAATCGACCATCGGCCCATCCGTCCTGGCCTAATAAAATTGTATTATTGGGGAGTTGTTGTAGGCCTGATGCTGATAACCAAAATAAGTTAGCATTCACTGTGCTTAACTCGGTCAATTCCTTGCGAACACCACCAATATTTCCCCGATAGTAATCGTGGTTTCCAACAATAAAGTAGATAGGCTTTTTAATTTGCCCAGCCATTTCATTTAGAAGTTCAATCAAAGAGGGAGCTTCGGCAATATCACCACTGATTAATATTGCATCACAAACCGTAGCACGAATGTCCTCATAGTATTTTTCACGCGTCTCAACTTGTAGAAAATTGAGGTGGATGTCCGTTAACCACGCTAGCCTCATTTTGATATTTGAAATTGCTTGTTTTTTTAGAGACATAACTTTTCTCTTATTAATTTGATTGTGTTGTAACAATTATTGGCAAGACAAATTCACTTATCGAAGTCACAACCTCTGGCAATGATATAAATTCAAGTTCATTTTTATTTAAGAAAGAACGCCACATTGTTTGCCTCGATGCATCTTGACTATACTCAGACGTTAATCCTAGCGGTGTATCTTTTGGTAAGGCCATTTCTCTCCGGGCGAACGTTGAAGCAATAGCATCTAATAGTATTTTTTCGTCTAGTTCTTCATTTTTCAACAGTACATATAGATCCAAATAATCCTTTAATCGGCTATTTGCCATACCCAATAAAGCAATTGCATGAAACTTTTCTGCAATGACTGTATAGATTGGATAAGTTCGTATCTTTGGTGAAGGAAGATCATTTAACAAAACCGGATAATTGGCATCAATTGGACCTGGTGTTACAGCATCCCCAAAACCAATATCAACTTGTATTTTAATTCGCGCTCTTGATAGTTCAGCAAATAATTCAATTCTTGTGCCTTTATACCCACCCTCTTTCTTTATAGGCTCAGCTGAAATGGAGCTTTCATCAAAAATAATTCCATCATCAGCAAATATTAAACAAATTTCCTTGAAAACACTGGTTAAATAATCAAGCTCATTATTGCCAAAACCTAATAAATCAATATCCTTTGTGGGTCGATGTGGCATGTCGTACCAAAGATTAAATAATAAAGCACCTTTTAATAAATATTGGCTCGCATATTTGGATTGACCAATTCGGTATAGTAAACGCTCAAGACCATAACGGGTTAATACCGCAATAAAGTCAGTTCCTTCTGCTTTCGCTATATTTTTAAGTCGTGCTCGAATAGAAGCGCTGATATCTTTCGTCATTGAATAGCCTCAAGGTAAGGGCGCATTACATTGGCAACACGACAAATTTTCGCATAATGCCATAGTTCATCCATTGAAACTTTGTTTTTTGAGTATGCTTCTTTTAGTGCTTCAATAGCTATATCAATGCCAATTTTGGTGCGGTGTTTAAAACAATCAGCAATTGTTTTGGCAGGGTTGTATACTTTCATTTTAATATAATCTGACTCTATAATTTCTACTCCTTCTACATAAACCTCTTCTGAGTACTGAACCATTTTAACAGGAGGGTATTCTATCTTTGGTGTATGGCTCCCTCTAGGCATAGCAATCCATATTTTTCGTGGAAGTTGAGTTGTTAGCTCATGAATTTGCAGGGCTGTTAGTAGACAAAATACTGCTTGGGGCACACGACTGGCTATGATAATTAGGCTTTCTTTTTCAGAAAGCTGAGCTTCTGGCAAGCAATAGAGTCCAGGAGCGAGTTTTTCAAGTTTGTTTTCGCTAACAAGCCTTGAAACAGTCGCTCTAGTGATCCCATTTTTGGTTAGATCGGAAATTCTAACAACCCCAGCTTTTCTAACCATCTGGAGTACTTTTTGTTTATAGTTGATGTCTATTTTCATATCCAGATTATGATACATTTTTTCGTTACATACAAATAAGTAACGAATATTTGTATCAAATAGATTCCATTTTATGACATTTGCCACTGGTAAACCGACGATAAATTTGACGAGTAACGTGTTGGGCTTACAAACCAGCATTCTATTTTGTCACGAGTTGCAGGATAAAACGTGACAAAATTGTAATGGCTCATCGCTTGTAGGCATTTTTGTCGAAAAAATAATAGCTAATCTCGTATTTTGTTTTGTTCACATCAAATGCATCCTCAACCAGATAATATTGCCATGAGTTAGGTCTATTCCGGAGACATCGGTTACAAACCATCATTATTCTCAAGCTGTGAGTTTATTTGAATCAATGGACATAATTAAAAATACACTTTGTGACAATGAGGTCTCAGAAAAATCTCAAGCAATAGCACAGGCTATTGTTTTAAAGCCTTTACCATCAACATGGTACATCCGTCGAATTTTTGCAATAGATTCCACTATAAGCATCCTCTTATTTCTCTGTGTTGTATAAAAATTAACAGGGTATTATTTATGTTTTAGAGGGGTCAATTTTCAACGCCATTTTTCGCGTTTAGGGGGTCATTTGTGCACGCCAATTAACAATAAATAATGCGATTTTACGCCCTTCATAATCAGCAATAATACCTGTAGTATACATGCCAGTACGGTCACCTATTGTGCCATTTTTAATTTGTTTAATAATCTCCAAAATTCGTAATGTTGTGTCATCATTGTACATCACGTTAGCATTCGCAGCTAAATGTTTGAGTAGACTAAAAATAACGAAACAATAGCCAGCCAATTGCTCAATTAACATCCACTGCGTGGAATCAGACAAGGGCACAGGGCACGCCCAACATGCGCTGCAGTTGCTCTTGGCGGTAAAATGGAATAGCCACATAGTATTTCATCAACGCCAAGATAGCTATGAAGGAAGCATCATACTTATTATCTCCCATGTCAGTTGGCTTTTCTGGTTTAAGGATCACACCACAAAAAGATAGGCAGCCATAATGCTAACTCAACACATTTAACAACAAATTTTTTAACATCATCAGGTAAAGAACAGGTCTTGATTTGTTCAATAATAGATTTAATCTCATCGGGATTTTTGTCAACAACTTCTGGTAAATCATAAGGCTTATTCATATTGCATATTATTATTATTTTTTGCATAGAATGATCTCATTAAAATAAAAGTCAATATTTTTTAAAAAATATTTATGTAAATCATTGATAGAAACTCTATTCGATGGTCTAATCCCGGCTAAAACATTTACTGAAGTAACAATGACCAAATTACACAAAGCCTTAAAAGGCAAAAAAGGATCTGATACTTTTTTAGAATATGCTGAACCTTATCTTTTAGCGTATATGCAAGCCACAGGAAAAACCGACTTAAAGTCTATCGAAGAAATATTAAGAATTCCTTGGATGGTGTGGAATGCAACAGTATTGGGTAATAGACCTAATAACAAAATTGACTATATGGCCAGCATTCGATTGTTAATCAATCATTTCCCACCTGAAATTAAAGCGATGATTAATGGGCTAAAAACAAGAAAAGAAACATTCTTTGCTCAATATGATTATTTGTTCTCAACGTATAAACTCTATACCGCTGACAATGGTGAAGTAAGATTGTCTATGGAAACAAGAAATCACGATATTGCAGATTAAAATGAATTTCCTAGCTAAAAGATTAATAACTAGAAATATATTAGTCTCGCACGCTCACTGGAAGCACACATTATTTGCGTCTGACACATGCAAAGCTTCTCAGCGAGTCAGAATTGCTAGCGGCGATTGACCACAGGAAAATATACAGACAACATAGATTTTTTTTGAGCGATTTGATATAATCATGTCTATAGATCGGATCGCTCTTGATCCAACAGATAAATTGGCTTTTCCGCATTTATCATACTACATTCCTATTTAAGGAGGCATGCTAATGAAATTGACCCTACACTTAACAACAATCACGGGTCACAAGCCTGGAACTA
>MHBC01000034.1 GCA_001804735.1 Legionellales bacterium RIFCSPHIGHO2_12_FULL_37_14
AGAGTGACATTTGATCTTATTTCTTACTGTTCGTCAAATTAATCTGAATGTTAATAACCATATTGTTGGGCCAAGGCCCAACCTACAGCAGATTGATCAAATTTTAATGCGACAACCGTGCTTCAGTAAGCTAGCGTAGTAGCCTTGAACTGCTTTTTCTAGGATAATGTTAAACTAAGCACAACCTCTTAAAACTGTGAAATTAACCATGTCTGCTACTCTGCTTGATGGAAAAAGTGTTGCTCTCAAAATCAAACAAGACATAGCGCTTAAGATTGAAAATTATATTGAAAAGGGTTTAAGAGCTCCCGGGCTTGCGGTTATTTTAGCGAATAACGACCCTGCTTCTTTTATTTATGTTAAAAATAAGCGGCAAGCTTCGGCAAGCGTAAATATTCATTCTTACTTACACCATCTTAAAGAGGATCTTGCTTTACAAGAACTCCTCGACCTTATTGCCAAATTAAACGCAGATCCTTTAATTGACGGCATTTTAGTGCAGCTACCGCTGCCCAAGCATATTGATACAGAAAAAATTATTGCTGCAATTAACCCGAGCAAAGATGTAGATGGTTTTCATCCATACAATTTAGGTAGACTTCTACAAAAACATCCTACCTTAAGGCCTTGTACTCCTTATGGCATTATGCAGCTCTTAAAAGCTTATAATATTGATGTTGCCGGGAAAAATGCTGTGGTTGTAGGCGCTTCAAACATTGTAGGAAGACCTATGGGTATAGAATTATTAAATGCCCAAGCAACCGTTACAATTTGTCATAAAAAAACGCAAAATCTGCGGCAGCATGTTAAAGAAGCAGAAATCTTAGTAGTAGCAACTGGCCATAAAAATTGCATTGCTTCTGAATGGCTAAATAAAAATCAAGTAGTTATCGACGTCGGCATACACCATTTACCAAATAACAAAATATCAGGCGACATAAACTTTAAAGAAGCAAGTAAAATAGTCAAAGCCATAACCCCAGTCCCAGGCGGCGTAGGCCCCATGACAGTAGCAACCTTACTCCTAAATACCATAAAAGCATATGACACCCGTATGTTGTCAAAAGGCAATTAAAAATTTCCTACATTAGCCGATTCAATTTATTGGAGTTCTACTTGTTAATTCATTTATAGTCTATCTTGATCGTCATCGTCCCAATCGTAGTCTTCGTCGTAGTCTTCGATTTCGTGACGTAAACGGCGGTGTTCAAGCTTTTCTTCTAAGCGTTTCCTGACTTTACGTTTTTGCGCTAAAAAAGCTTCGTCTTCTTCATCCCATAGGTCTTGTTCACTTGGTGTATATTGATCGGTTTCTTCACGTCTAACACGCATTACTATCTCCTACATAAGCCTATATTTTGAGTATAGACTTAATTTAAACAAAAACGTAATTCATCTGGCATTTTTGCATAAATATTGCTAAAAGCTCTCTTGGGGCAAGGACCATAAGGTCATAAACCTATCTACACTATAAGATGCTAGCTTGTCTACACTTGTAAAAGGAGATAACATTTTGTCTATTTGTTCATCTTTAAACATGGTTGCCAAATTGGCTCTACATTTTTCTGCTAAAATAGGTATACCTTCTTTGCGCCGCCTAAGATGTCCTATAGGGTATTCGCTGCTAATTGGATCTGATGCCGTATTATCGGTAAAAAATATTTGAATTCTATTGGCAATTGATCTTTTATCAGCTGCTAAATAATCTTGCGAATATTGTTTATCTTCAAAAACTTGCATTTTCTCACGTAAGGCGTCGATTCTAGGGTCTTTGGCTAATGCATCTTCATAGTGCTCGGCAGTTAAATTACCATATATTAAGCCAATTGCCACCATATACTGCAAGCAATGATCACGATCCGCGGGATGGTGTAATGGGCCTTCTTTACTAATAATACGAATTGCTGATTCATGAGTATGAATCTCTATGCGATCAATTTCATCTAAGCGATCTTTGACAGTTGGATAAAGCTTGACCGCACACTCAACCGCGGTTTGCGCGTGAAATTCTGCAGGATAAGATAATTTAAATAAAATATTTTCCATTACGTAAGATCCAAAAGGACGCGAAAGATTAAATTGCTGGCCTTTAAAAGAGACGGCATAAAAGCCCCAGGTTTTAGCGCTCAAGGCACTTGGATAACCCATTTCACCTAAGTTGGCTAACAAAGCAAGTCTCACCGCGCGCGAAGTTGCGTCCCCTGCTGCCCAAGATTTTCTTGAACCTGCGTTGGGGCTGTGTCTATAAGTTCTTAGGCTTTGTCCGTCTACAAATACTAACGAAAGGGTACGCAATACTTGATCTTTATTAGCGCCTAATAAATGACTTGCAACCGCAGCAGAAGCTAGTTTAACTAATATTACATGATCTAAGCCAACTTTATTAAAGCTATTGTCTAAAGCCATAATTCCTTGAATCTCATAGGCTTTAATCATTAAAGTTAATATTTGCTGTACGGTTACTGGCGGTTGTTTGGCTCTTACTCTTTCTCTACTTAAATAATCGGCAAGCGCCAATATAGCGCCTAAATTATCCGAAGGATGCCCCCACTCTTTGGCAAGCCAGGTATCGTTAAAATCTATCCATCTTATTAAAGCGCCTATGTTAAACGCAGCTTGCACAGGATCAAGTTCAAAGTGGGTACCAATAACCCTAGCGCCACCTGGTAAAACCGCGCCTTTTACAATTGGGCCAATAAGCTTTCTACATTCAGGAAATTTTAGGGCTAAAATAGCGCAGCCTAGGCTGTCCATGAGGCAAAGTCTTGCGGTGTCATAGGCGATTGATGAGTCAATTTTAGTATCTAAGATATAATCAGCAATTTTAACTAAAACTTCATCATAAGGCGGCTTACGGTTATCTTCTGCTACGGATTGCATACTATTGCCGCTCACTAAGAGGAATATAGGTTGTTGATTGGGGGCCAATATAGATTGAAGATGGTCTTATCAGGCGATTATTCTTCCTTTGTTCTATTATATGTGCTGTCCAGCCGGTAATCCTTGCCATTACAAAAATAGGCGTAAATAAGGGTGTAGGGATATTTGCATAATGATAAGCAGACGCTGAGTAAAAATCTAAATTAGGAAAGAGTTTTTTTTCTTTTAACATTACTTGCTCAACTATCGTAGAAATTTGGTATAACTCAAGCTGTTGTCTATCCTCACCCAGTTTTCTTGACCATTCTTTAATTATATTAGAGCGCGGATCTGATTCTTTATAGACTCTATGGCCAAAACCCATAATTTTTTCTTTTTGGGCTAACATTTGCATTACTTTAGCAAAAACTTCATCTTGATTTTTAAACTTCGCTAACAAGTTCATAGCAGCTTCATTAGCGCCGCCATGTAAAGGCCCGCGCAGGGTGCCTATTGCGCTTGTTATCGCTGAGTAAAAGTCTGATAAAGTTGCTGCTGTTACTCTGGCAGCAAAAGTTGAAGCATTAAAGTCGTGTTCTGCGTATAAAATTAATGAGACATTAAGCATGTTTTTTGCTAATTGATCTGGCTTTTTGCTATGTAAAAGCTGTAAAAAATGCCCGCCAGTTGTAGGCTCATCTGTTAATTCATTAATGCGTTCTTTGTCCTTGGTAAAGCGATACCAATAACAAATTATCCCGGGAAATAGTGCGAGTAAGCGATTGGCAATATCAATTTGCATTGAAAAATCACGCTCAGGCTCTAAGGTCCCTAAGTAAGAGCATGCTGTTCTTAGTACATCCATAGGATGAGCTGTTGCTGGAATTACTTCTAATAAATTTTTCAGCTCTTGGGGTAATTTTCTGTTATTAATTAAAGTGGCGGTAAATTTATCTAGCTCTTGTTTATTGGGCAATTTACCATAGAGCAATAAATATGCTACTTCTTCAAAATTAGCGGCTTTAGCTAAATCTGAAATTTCATAACCTCTATAAGTTAAGCCACTGCCTGGATGACCCACTGTAGAAATTGCTGACTCGCCAGCAACAACCCCTTCAAGACCTGCAGCGAAATCACTCATTCTGCCTCCTTACTTAAGTTTATTTTCGTAATCTAGGTAATGTAATATTTTATATAATTCGTCTCTTGTTTGCATTTTAGCTAATAAATCAGCTTGTGTTCCTTGGGTAACTATAGAGTTATACACGGCAGAAGCGGCAAATGCCATCGCCCGAAACGCGCTCAATGGATATAAAATTACTTTAACTTTAGCCTTTTGATATTGCTCCTTAGTAAATAAAGGAGTTTTGCCAAACTCAGTGCAGTTTGCCAATATTGGTAAAGAACAGGCTTTATGAACTTTTGTATAGGTTTCTAAGTCTGGTAAGGCTTCTAAAAAAATAACATCTGCGCCTACTTCTTGATAACTTAAAGCTCTAGTAATTACCCCAGATAAGCCTTCAATTGCATAAGCATCAGTACGCGCGACTATAACAAAATCAGCTGCTAATCTAGCATCTATTGCAGCTTTAATTCTATTTTGCATCTCTTCAATGCTAACAATATGTTTCCCCGGGCGGTGACCACAGCGTTTTTCTAGCACTTGATCTTCTATTTGTATCGCTGCAACATTAGCCCTTTCTAGTAAGCGCACGCTTCTTGCAATAGAAAATTGATTGCCAAAACCTGTATCAATATCAACTAACAACGGTAAATCACAAGCATCAGTTATCCGGCTTGCGTCTTCCAAAACATCATTTAAGCTCGTAAGAGCTAAATCAGGTAACCCTAAAGAGGCATTAGCAACCCCTGCCCCTGATAAATAAATAGCCTCACAACCTGCTTCTTTCGCTAGCATGGCAGAGTAGGCATTAATAGTGCCTACTACCTGCAGTGGGTTACTTTTTTGGATTAATTCTCTAAATTTAGCTCCTTGATGCTGCATGTAAGATCCTCTGTTGTTTACAGCTGTAAATATCCTTTAGAATACCACTTGCATTTACCAGATAAATACACCCTTTTACCTTCAAAACGACAAAATACCTCACCTTTCCGGGTTGATCCTTGGATTGCTTTTAAGCTTTGCTTCCCTAACCTATCTGCCCAAAAAGGTGTAAGCACACAATGCGCTGAACCTGTAACAGGATCTTCAGGCACATTAAATTTAGGATAAAAGCAGCGCGAATAAAAGTCAGCTTCTTGGGCGCGCGCTGTTACTATTAAGCCACGTTTTGGGAGCTTTTTTAATAATTCTAAATCAACCTTAA
This sequence comes from Legionellales bacterium RIFCSPHIGHO2_12_FULL_37_14, assembly GCA_001804735.1. Taxonomy (GTDB): domain Bacteria; phylum Pseudomonadota; class Gammaproteobacteria; order Legionellales; family Legionellaceae; genus 2-12-FULL-37-14. Next base: position 5,187 of record MHBC01000034.1, read on the forward strand.
CGCGGGCAACCTCACTTTCAGACTCAAGTAAAACTAGATAATCTAAGGAACTTTCATAAGCCTCATGAACTTTTGCCTCAACTGAAGAAACCACGGCATGATCGTTACCTATTTCACTATAAGTAAGAGCAGGAAAATCAAGGGTATAGATATCATCTTTTTTTATAACAGATAAAGGCCCGCTTAAACTTGAAAACTGCAGGACGTTTTGGGTTATCCTATTAAGGTCAAACAAAACAAACCCCGCCGCCAAAGTAGCATGGCCACACAAACTAACCTCGCCATTAGGCGTAAACCAACGAATGTGAAAACCTTGGTCTTCTTCTAAAACGAAAGCGGTTTCCGATAAATTATTTTCAATTGCAATAGCTTGCAAAAGTTCATCATTAAACCATTCAGTAAGAAGGCAAATAGCAGCAGGATTACCATGAAAGAGTTTATCGGTAAAAGCATCAACTTGAAATAAATGTATAGGCTGCATCATTCACCCCATATTCAAGAAACTAAGGGAGCGTATATTAAATTATTAATTATTTCTAGGTATATTTTGCGCTTGCGGGGCTTTAGGGCTTTCCTTGTTTTTGGATTACTATATTTGCCCATATTTGAAAAATGTTTATTATCTGTGTATAAAATATGGCCTATATGTGCTGTTTTTTCCATTATTCTATTAATTTTTTGCGTAACTAATTTGAAAATAGCTAAATACGCGTTAAGATGAATCCGGTTTTAAATTTTAGTGTTATTATATTTTCTCTTGCCCCACCCAAATTGCTTTACAAGGAAAGTTATGCGTATTCGACCTGTTGTTTTGCTGTATTTAATCTCTGGCCTCAATTATGCTGCTGCGCCTATTAATGGGTGGTACAGTGAAATTTTTGGGGGTTATACCTATATAGCGGGAAACATTAACACTACTTATACTGGATATACCTTTAATCGATCGGCTTATAATTCAGGATATAATGGCGGTGGACGCATTGGATTTAAAGATTATCCTATGCGCTATGAAGGGGAAATTTCTTATTTAACTGCTTTTCCTAGCCAATATTACGTTGATAATGTGCGGCAAACTGGTTATTCGGGAATGACTTCAGCTACTGCTGCTCTTGCGAATGTTTATTTTGATTTTCCTGAAATTATCATAACCTTAACTCCTTATTTAAGTGGCGGTATAGGCTACGCTTACCTTAGCACTAACCTTACTAGTACGGGGCCAACAACCACTTATCAGTTTAGAAATTCAGGTAGTGTTTTTGCTTATCAAGGATCTGCTGGCTTAAGTTATAACTTTGCCAATAATTATTCGTTGGATGTTGCATATCGCTATTTAGGTACCACTACTAGCGGTATGGGGGTGCCTTTTCAGGCACACATGGCAATTGCAGGTGCTACTTATCGTTTTGATGGAGAAAATTATAAGTAGAAGGAATTATTTATGAAACGTGGCTTTTGGCTTTACTTAATACTTGCAGCAACCTTAATTTATAGCTCTGGCAATTTTGCTCAGGAAGCAGCAAATGGTTTTTATGGTGGACTCCAATTCCATGCAAGTGCTTTAACTTCTTTTAAAAACCTTGGTACTTATAGGCCTACTTTCTTTGATTATACAGGTGATGAAGTTAGCCCTTATGGGCCTATTCTTTATCAACAAGCTAAATTAAAAAATCAATATGGTGGCGGTGGCGGTGCTTCTTTTGGCTTTAGGTATAATTGTTTTCGCGCTGAAGCAGAATTTCTTTATAACGTAAATAAGGCAACTGAGCTTTCTTACCCTGCAACAGCAACTTCTACTGCTACAAACTTTAGAAGTAACGAAAAAACAGCAACCTCCATGAATCAAACTTTTCTTAATGGGCAGACTAATGAAATATTTGGGTTTTTTAACCTTTTTTATGATTTTTTACCTGATGCTAAGGCAGAAACCAGCGTTTATCCTTATGTTGGTGTTGGTATTGGTTATCAAAAAATGCAAACTGTCACTAAATTTAAGGCTAAAAATTGGACGGTTCCGCAAACCTCTTCTACCGAAAAAATTGAAAATATCATTGTATCGGGAGTTCCTGGTTATGATTATACTCCCTGCCCAGATGGCACAACAACTTGTGTTGAAGGTGGCATAAGTACAACATCACGCTATTTGTATGCGAATAATGTAGTTGGCCAAGGGATAGTTGGTTTTGGTTTTGAATTAGATAGTTATTTTAATTTCTTCATTGATGGGCGTTATATTTTCTCACGCACTTTACCCGAATACAGCAACAACAATAAGCTCCAACTTTATACTATTAATTTTGGGCTTAATTACTCCTTTGCTAACGTTGGCGGGTTAGGTAGTTTATGATCAAAATTGCGCCGTCTTTATTAGCCGCTAATGTATTAAAACTTGCTGACGAAGTACAAACTGTGCTCACTGCCGGCGCTGATTTTATTCATCTTGATGTTATGGATCAACATTATGTTCCAAACCTTACCTTTGGCCCTTTATTTTGCCAAGCGATACACGAAAGTTTTAAAAACCTCCCTATTGATGTGCACCTTATGGTTAAACCGGTACATGATTTAATTAAAGCTTTTGCAAATGGAGGTGCTGCAAGAATTAGCATTCACCCTGATGCTTGCACTCATCTTGATAGAGAATTAAATTTTATTCGGAGTTTAAATTGTAAAGCCGGCTTAGCATTAAACCCGGCAACCTCGCTTGATTGTTTAACTTATACGCATGAAATTCTCGATTTTGTTCTTGTAATGACGGTAAATCCTGGCTTTGGTGGGCAGAAGCTTATTCCTCATTGCGTACAAAAAATTAGCGCAATTAAAACCCAATATAAGGATTTAGAAATTGCCGTTGATGGTGGAGTCACCAAAGACAATATAGGCGCTTTAGCCAAGGCAGGAGCTAGTGTTTTTATAACTGGCTCAAGCTTATTCGCAACTAGCAATTATGCGAAAACTATTTCTATACTAAAACTACATGCCGAGCAAAAGTTTATTACTTCATGATTCGATTATTTATCATCTTACTATTATTGGGGTCTTCAGCTTATGCTAATCACCAACAAGCTTATTTGGCGCGGTTTAATCAATATCAACAATGGATGCAAACACTGCCTGCTAAACCTTCTGCAGACTTTTTACAATTTATTCAAGACGACAAATATTTAGCGCAAAAATTGCGTGAACATTGGTTATTGACTCTAGGTAAAGCTAATGCCTGGCAAACCTTGCATGCCAATTACCAAAGCTCTAAAAATATTGAGCTCAACTGTTATGCTGCCCTAGGAGATTATGCTATGGGTTTTAAAGACCAAGCGCTTAATCAAGCAGAGGCAATTTGGTTGAGTGCTAATTTAAGGCCTAAAGCTTGTAAGCCTTTATTTGACCTTTTACTTAAAGCAACTAATTTCTCTGAGAGTTTTATTGATGCGCGCCTTATACTTGCACTTAATAAAAATAATGCCTTACTTGTGAGCTTTCTTTTGCAACAATATAAAGGCCCTAAGCGCGCTTATATTGACCTATTTACAAAAATTTTACGCGATCCTACTAAAATTACACTTTTACCCAATAACAATTTTGCAGGGAATTTTTATCTTTTTGGTTTAAAGCGTTTAGTTGATCTTGGAAAGAAATCACGTATTTTATCCTTATGGAAATACGCTCTTGATAAACATTTATTAACTTTATCGCAAGAGCAGCAATTTATTGTCTATTACACAACCTACCTAACGCTCCACCACGCAAATGAGGCCAACGCTTGGTTTGCCATGCTAAAACCCAATTTTTATACTACCCATTTACTCCATCTGCAAATTAGACAAGCCTTAAAAAAACCAGACTGGCAAAGGGTAGAGACCCTTATACAGCATGTTGCGGATAAAAATGATCAATTTATGCAATATTGGTTAGCGCGTTCTTTGGAAGCTCAAGGCAAAGCCAGCGCAGCAAATGAAATATACAAGTCTTTAGCTAATGACAGACATTATTATGGATTTTTAGCAAGCATGCAGCTTAACAAGGAACCTAACTTTGCTGCTGAAGACCATAAAGTTGATCCTGATATTCTCAGCACATATAAACCTATTCTTGATAAAATTCGTGCTTTGTATCAGCAAAACCATATAAAAGATGCTTCTTTATTGCTTAATGATTTTAGTAGTGAGCTGCCTAAAGACGAAAAAATAGCTCTATTATATTGGTTAACTAATACCCTTAATTGGTACGATAAAGTTATTGCCATGTGCAATAACGCTGAACTAAAAGATCAACTTTATTTAAGGTTTCCTACAGCATACAAAAACATTATTAACACAATTGCAGATGCTAATAATTTACCGAGTGCATTAGTTTATGCGTTAATCCGCCAGGAAAGTACTTTTAATAAAAATGTTACCTCAAGAGCTGGCGCTATAGGGCTTATGCAAATAATGCCTGAAACAGCAGCCCTTATTGCCAAAAGAAAACATATACCCTACAAAAACAAGCAGGCATTAACTGAGGTTAAACCAAATGTAGCATTAGGAAGTGCCTATTTAGCAGTATTAAGCAAAAAATTTAACCATAATCTAATTTTAATGGCAGCGGCGTATAATGCTGGACCCATGAAAGTCGTATATTGGCTTAGAGAAAACCCAACTAAAGATCTTGACCTTTGGGTTGAAAATATTCCTTTTGAAGAGACCCGTAATTATTTAAAGAATATCATTGCATTTTATGTAATTTATCAGAATATTCTCCGTGATAAAGTGGATGTTAAGCAGGTTTTTAAACCAATTAAGGCGTAGGTTGGGCCTTGGCCCAACCTACCATGGGAACAATTAAGATGTTCCTTGGTTTTTTATGAACCTGGCGTCGGCGTAAATCCTTGCTGCGAGTACTTTTGCGCCTATCTCTTCTACAGTTAGTTTCCCGAGGAGTAAAGATTCAATTAGCTCATCATTCATGCTGCGAATGCGGTTTTGGGCGCGGGCGTTTATTTTACTCGTGCTCGAAACTCCATCCCATTCATATTTTAGCATTGTTAAAATTTTATTGTTCCCTTCGACTGCGTTAGCAATAATTGGCAAATACCCGGTTCTTGCATACCACATTTCTTGCGTTTTAGGTTTTAACATCATAGAGAAAAATTGCGCAATTCCGCGCTCAACATGTAAACTAAGACCATTTCGCACCCAAAGAGCAGCTCCCCCAACTACGTTTGCATGGCGCACACTCCCTTTATTAACCGGAATTTCTGCAACCCCAACCTTAAAATTAGCGTTATTAACAATGCTATTATAAGAAGCTGATGTATAGCTTAACGTTACGCATTTTCCACTTGTAAATAAAGATGTTGCCTCATCTGTACGCCCTGCGTATTCAAATAAATGCTTTTCATGCCAGCGCTTCAATCTTGCTAAATGCTGCAAAAGTAAGTTTTGCAAACTTGTATTTGAGATGTTATGCAATGCATAAAATGATTCAATATGAATCCAAGAAGGATAAGCTGTCGTATAAGGACAAGCATATTTATCTTGTTTTAATTTTACTAATAATTTTTCAAAATCTTGCCAGGTGTTAGGCAAATCGTGCACTACATTTTCATTAAAATACATAACAGGAAATGAGACATTTAAGGGAAATGCTTGTAATACACCATCTTTAGAATAATAAGCTCTGATTGCAGGCCAGATATTAGCTTCTTGCCAAACAATTTTTTGCTCATTTAAAATTTTACCAACGGGTTTTATTACCCCTCTTGGGCTTAACATTGTTTCTCTACTCACTTCAGATACTTGCACAAGATCTGGAGCAAGGCCTGCGCGAAAGGCCGCGGTATATGCTGTTAGAGTTTCTAAATAACTGCCTTTGTATATAGGCTTTAAGGTGTAGGTTGTTTGCGAAGAGTTAAATTCTTTGGCTAGTCTATTAATTTCCTTCCCAAAAGGCCCTCCCATTGCGTGCCACATAATTATTTCTGTGCGCGGCTCGGCAAGTGCAATTTGCGCAAAAAAACAACATATGATGAAAATATTTTTTAAGCTAAACATAAATCAGGATAATCACTAAATATAGCATCAACCCCAAAGGAAAATAATTTCTCTGCAAGGCTCCTTTTGTTTACGGTATAGCTTAAAAGTTGAAACCCCGCATCTTTTACTTCTTTAGCGCGCTCTTTGTTTAAGATCCGTTGATTCATATGCACTGTTGTACAGTTTAATAATTCCGCTTGCTTTTGCCAGGCACCATCCCATGAATGCACTAATAAACCTAAAGGTGCTTCTGGGGATAAATTTCTACATAAAGTTAAAACTTCATGATTAAAAGATGAAATTAAAGGTAGAGGGCTTTCAGAAGGCCAATATCTTTGCAGATAAGATAAAACAACAACTGCAGTCTTCTCTTCAAAACCTCTACAAGGCTTAATTTCAATATTAGCTTTAACGTCAGAAAAAATAAGCCACTTTAACACTTCTTTCAAATGTGGCACCTTTTCGCCCTTGTATTGCTTAGAAAACCAGTTACCTGCATCTAAGGTCTTGACGTAAGATGATTCGACCTCACTTAAAATACCCTGGCCATTAGTTGTCCGTTTTAAGCTAGGATCATGGAGAATAAATGGTTCTTCATCTTTAGAAAGCATTACATCAAACTCAATCCATTCGGCTCCATAAGCTAAAGCAAGGTCAAAAGCTGTTAAAGTATTTTCAGGTGCATAAGCGCTCGCCCCTCTATGTGCGATTACTTTATTGGTAGAAAAATCGAACATACAATCCTTGCTAAAATCAAGCATGATAAACTATTCAAGTATAAATGTAACTCCCCACCACCAGCACAGGACCTACGCATAAAAAAGGTCTTGGTGACCCAATATTAATCTCTGGATATCCAAAAGGAGCTCTACTATGATAGAAGCAAGAGGTGAAAAAATATGAGTACAACAAAAGAACAAGATTTAGCTAATTTGGACTTCTTAAAATACGGTTTAGAACATAAATTCGGGGAGCTCCACTTTATTATGGATAGCGCAACAGGCCTAAAAGGTTTTGTTGCAATTCATAATACTAAACTAGGTCCTGCCCTAGGCGGATTAAGACTTGCACGCTACCCAAATGAAAAAAGCGCAATTCTTGATGGCATGCGCCTTGCTAGAGGAATGAGCTATAAAGCAGCCTTAGCAAACTTGCCGTTAGGTGGCGGTAAAGGGGTAATTATCGAGCCTGAGACTGAATTTGATCGTCAAGGTTATATGGATGTTATAGGTAAATTTATAGAGCAGTTAAATGGTAGGTATATTACTGCGGTCGATTTAGGAACTAACCTTGAAGATATGGACCGTATTTATACCCATACTAAATACGTCTCAAGCCTGTCTTCTCATCATGGTGATCCATCACCTTATACCGCCAAAGGCGTGTTACACGGAATTGAGGCTTTAGTAGATTATGTGCTAAAAAAACCCAGCTTAAAGGGAGTCCATATTGCTATTCAAGGCTTAGGCCATGTTGGTTCTCATCTAGCTGAATATCTAAACGCTTGCGGCGCTCGCTTAACTGTAAGCGATATTGATGAAGATAAAACCCATGCAGCAAAAATTGCCCTAGGTGCTGCTATTGTACCTTCTGCCGAAATTCATGCGACTGACTGTGATGTTTTTGCACCTTGCGCCCGCGGCGGAATAATAAACGACTCTACAATAAACGAAATAAAAGCTCCTATTATAGCAGGAGCTGCTAATAATCAACTTGCGCACGCTTATCATGGTGAGCGTTTAATGGAAAAAGGCATAACTTATGCGGTAGATTATGTGATTAATACTGGCGGTTTACTTTTTGCCGCGAGCCGCTATTTAAAAACCGAAGAGACTATTGTGCATCTCCAAATTGAAAACATAGGACAAACGCTAATCAGTATTGTTGAACAAGCGCGTAAAAGCCATACTCCAACAAACATTGTTGCCGATCGCATAGCTGAAGAAAAATTAAAATGAAACACACGCCTTTAACCGAAAAACTTTACGATTATGCCGAAAAAATTTGTTTGCGCGAACATCCAAGTCTTAAAGCTTTAAGGCTGGGAACCCAAGATATGCAACTTGCGGTCATGCAGTCATCACCTCTGCAAGCACAATTTTTGCAATTTTTAGTGCGCGTGCTGAATGCTAAAAAAGTTTTAGAACTAGGCACTTATACAGGCTATGGAACTCTGGCTATGGCTTTAGCTCTTCCTGATGATGGAGAAATCATAACCTGTGACATAAATGCCAATTGGACAAGCCACGCCCATGAATTTTGGAAAAGTGCAAACCAAGAACATAAAATTAAACTTATCCTTAAACCTGCTTTAGAAACGCTAAAAAAACAGCTGCAAGCCAAGCAAAATTTTGATTTTATTTATATAGATGCAGATAAAACAAATTATAAAGCATATTTTAAATATGCATTAAAATTGATAAATCTAAACGGCATAATTGCAATTGATAATATATTTTGGGATGGGAAAGTCATTGATCCTAATGAAAAAACCGCGCAAACAAGGGCAATTCGTGAGATAAATCAAATTATTCAGCATACCAAAGATATATATTTAAGTCTTTTAACTTTAGGAGATGGTTTATTTCTTATTAAGCGTAAGGAGTCACATGATGAATGATTCACTTAAAGGTTTTGCCTTTTTAGAGTTTGCAGCCCCAGATCCTAAACTTTTACATGCGCACTTTAAAGAACTTGGATTTACGAAAGTTGAAACTCATAACCCATTCTTAGTTACTTTATATCAACAAAATAAAATTAGCTTTATTGTCAATGAAACCCAAGACTCGCAAGCACATGAGCACGCCAAAGTTCATGGCCCTGGAGCTTCTGCTATGGGTTTTTTAGTAGAAGACGTAGAAAAGACTTATACCCATCTTCTGAAAAAAGGAGCAAAGCCTCATACTCCTCCGCAGCAGATCTATGATTTACCTGCAATTGAAGCAATTGGGGGTAGTGTTATTTATTTAGTTGATCAAAATCATCAACCTTTTCACGCTATTAAAAACGCTAATTTTAATGGCGCAGGCTTACAATATATCGACCATTTAACCCATAACGTCTATCGTGGCAATATGGATAAGTGGGCTCTTTTCTACCAAGATTTATTCGATTTTAAGCAAATTCGGTATTTTAATATTGAAGGGCAAAAAACTGGCTTAATAAGTAGAGCGCTGGGATCAAAAAATGGCAAAATAAAAATCCCCCTTAATGAATCAAAAGACGATCACTCGCAAATTGAAGAGTTTTTACACGAGTATAAGGGTGAAGGTATTCAACACATTGCCTTACATACAGCTAATATTTATCAAACTATTAAAACTCTCCGAAAAAACAAAATTACGTTTCTGGATGTTCCAGACGTGTATTATGAATACGTAGACAAGCGCATTCCTTGGCATAAAGAACCGCTTGCTGAATTACAAAAGCAACGTATCCTAATAGATGGAGAAAAAGAAGAGTCAAAAGGCTTACTTTTACAAATATTTACCGAAAATATTTTCGGTCCTGAATTTTTTGAAATTATCCAACGTAAAGGCAATGATGGTTTTGGTGAAGGTAATTTTCAAGCTCTGTTTGAAGCAATAGAGCGCGATCAAATAAGACGAGGTACATTAAAATGAAGTTTGCAACCTTAAAATCTTTAACTAATCGTGATGGGATGTTGTGCTTAGTAGATAAAAAATTAAAATTTGCTGTGCATGCCTCACCCATAGCCCAAACTTTGCAAGAAGCACTTGAGAATTGGAGTAAAGTAGCAAAACCTCTCCAAGAACTTGCAACTCAACTTGAAGCTAAAGAGCTTTCTAATGCTTTCCCTATTAATATGCAGCAATTAACTTCTCCTTTACCGCGCGCCTATCAATGGTTAGATGGCAGTGTCTATTTAAACCACGTTGAATTAGTACGTAAATCTCGCGGCGCAACTCTGCCTGATGATGCTACTACTAACCCCCTTATGTACCAAGGAGGCTCTGATACATTTTTAGGCCCTTACGATCCTATTCCTTTATTAAATGCAGAATATGGCCTTGATTTTGAAGCTGAAGTAGCCATAATCACTGATGATGTGCCCTTAGGCACTAAAGCTCTTGATGCCTTAGAACATATTAAGCTTATCATGCTGGTAAATGATGTATCTATGCGTAATATCGCTGTAAAAGAATTACAAAAAGGCTTTGGATTTTTACAGGCAAAACCCTCTAGTAGCTTTTCTCCTATAGCATTAACCCCTGATGAATTAGGCGCTGCTTGGCAAGACGCTAAAATACATCTGCCTTTATATAGCTATAGAAATGACAAGCTTTTTGGCGAGCCTAATGCAGGCGATGATATGGCGTTTTCTTTTGTCAAACTTATAGAACACGCAGCTAAAACTAGGTCTTTAGCAGCTGGCACTATCATAGGCTCAGGAACTGTATCAAATCGCGACAGAACCCGCGGCTCTTCTTGCATAGTAGAAAGGCGTACCATAGAAACCTTAGATGGTAAAACCGAACTAACTCCTTACTTACAAAAAGGTGAGACTGTAAGGATTGAAATGTTAAATAATTCTAAAGAAAACCTTTTTGGTAGTATTATTCAAAAGATTGTTTAATTAAACTTTGTTGGGCCTTTGGCCATATTTGTTGGGCCAAGGCCCAACCTACTATTCTTGGGCTTTAGACATCACCGCTTGGGCTTTTAAGCCTTTGGGGCCTTTTTCAACCATATATGTTACCCATTCATTTTCTTGTAAAGTGCGAAATCCATCGCCTTGAATATCTTTATAATGGACAAAAATTTCATTACCTTCTTTGTCAACAATAAACCCAAAACCTTTTTTTTCATTGAACCATTTTACCTGTCCCTCTGAACGTACTTCTGCCATACTAATTATCCTCATATGAAATAAAAAACCCAACATCCACTTTAGCCGTAATATAGACCTATTTTCAAGAGGCAAAAATGAAAAAAATACAAGAAAAGTTTATTGAGTTTGCAATTGAGCATCGTGTTCTACAATTTGGTAAATTCACTCTCAAGTCTGGACGCATTAGTCCCTACTTTTTTAACGCCGGAATTTTTAATGATGGGATAGCCCTTAAAACTTTAGGAAATGCATATGCTAATTTATATAAAAGTAATCACCTTACAACTCCGCATTTATTTGGACCTGCTTACAAAGGAATTATTCTTGCCAGTATAACGAGTGTTATGCTAGCTCTTAAAGGCATTAATACAACCGTTACCTTTAACCGTAAAGAAGAGAAAATTCATGGTGAAGGCGGAGTTCTTATAGGAAAGGCTGTAAAAGGCAAAACAACTATAATTGATGATGTCATTACAGCAGGCACAGCATTTCGACATGCTAAAGATTTAATCGAACGAGAAGGTGGAAAAGTAGATAGTGTTTTAATTGCTCTAAATCGTTGTGAACGTGGTGTAAGCTCCCAATCTAGCATTCAAGAAATTCAAAACTTTGGGATTAAGGTTTTTGCTATCATAAGTTTATTTGATATCGCAGCGTACCTAAAGGATCATGGACAAGAAGAAAATGCCTCTAGGCTATTAGACTATCAAAGTACATATGCCCCTAGCTAGTATGCTTAGCCTGCTGTTTAGTAAAGGCTTCATAAAACTCTGGTTTATTTAAGCCTAGTTGAGCAAAAATTTGGGGAGCTTTACTCCAAGCGTTTTCCTTAGCTATGCTCTCAACCACCAAAGCAAAACCTTTATCTTTATCAACTGCAGTACCCCAGCCAAAAATAAAACACAAACCATAATAACGTTTAGCTAATATATGCCCTTCTTTATCCCCTTCTGCTAAATATGCATGTGCATCAGAAAATAAATCATGCATAAGTTTTTGATTTCGCGCGCTCGCAAAGATCTTATTTTGCTCTAATTCAGCACGCCAGTTTGCTTCTTCTAAAAAATGTTTTCCAATTATAAACTGTGCCTCAACATCATGTAGTTGTGCTGCTACACGTAAACATTCAATGGCCGTCTCTAAGGCAAATGGGTAGTGCTTATTACCGCGCATTTTCGTATAAAGATAATATAATTTATGATAAATCATACACTCTTGTTTAATATCTTCGTCTCTCACTTGATGATTTAACCGATGCTGTTGCAGAGCCATTATTTTTTTTGTCAGTCTTTTAATACGAAACGCCTTAAAAAAACACATAATTCTTCTCCAAATTTAGATAAAAAACATCCAGCGTATAAGGTAAACTATAATCGCAACTCCAATAATAGACGCCACAAATCTCCCTAAGTGCACTACAAAATCTATGGGGATAGATTGCAATTTTGATTTGTTAGCTTCATCAGTAATGGAAGGTAATTCACTATCTATTCTGTTGGAAGTCCAATAAGACAACCAACCTAAAAATACAGATGGCACAAAATAAAGACAAAAAATTATTAAATTGGTTTGAAATGGGGTAAAATTCCAAGTGTCGCCAATGGAGTCTTGCATAGCAACTACAAAACCAGGCACATCGTATACTAAGCCAAAAAATAAATACGCAAATAAATAGCTGGCAAACATAAATAACGCCAAAGCTACAATAAGAGAAATCATACCGGTTAAATACAAAACTTTATTCGCGTCATAACGATCATCTTGCATCTTTTAGATCCTTTAAATTAAGTAAGCTTGTCAATTTTTACATTACCAAATACTGATAAATCTTGCTATAGTTATCATGCATGCAACAATGGATCTTACTGATGAAGCGCTATGTTTTTATTCTCTCAGATGGCACAGGCATTACCGCTGAACACTTAAGTAATAGTTTGCTCTCCCAGTTTCATGAAGTTATCTTTGAAAAACAAACTATACCTTATATAGACAATACTAATACTGCAAAAGAAGCTATTACAAAGATAAATGCAATTTATACCGAAACTAATACTCAGCCATTAGTTTTCATGACCATTGTAGACTTAGATATAGTCGCCTTAATAAAAAAAACTTCCGCCATAGTTTTTGATTTATTTAATACTTTCATTGAACCTTTAGAACAAGCACTAAATACCAAATCATCATATACAGTAGGTCAAACCCATGGAATGAGTAACTCACAAGCTTATATTCATAGAATCAGCGCTGTTGAATTTGCGCTTGCGCACGATGATGGTATTAGGTCTAATAGTTATAAAAATGCCGATATTATTTTAATAGGGGTATCACGCTCAGGAAAAACGCCAAGCTGTCTATACTTAGCACTTAATTTTGGAATTAAAGCTGCTAACTTTCCTTTTACTGAAGATATACTTGATTGGCATAAACTACCAGAAATCTTAGAACCTTATAAAAAAAAATTATTTGGCTTAACCATTCACCCTGAACGCTTACAACACATTCGATCCGAGCGTTCTCCTGGTAGTAGATATGCAACCTTGCAGCAATGTAGGAAAGAAATTTCTGAACTTGAAGAGCTTTATAAAAAAGAACAGATCCCTTATTTAGACTCAACTAAATTATCTATTGAAGAGATTACAACGAGAATTCTTGCTAAAGCTGGATTAAAGCGTTTGGTTTGAGGAAAAGCCACGGCGCATTAAAAATTAAACAATCTGAGCCGTAGGTTGGGCCTTGGCCCAACAATTTGGTCATTAGATTTCGAATAAATTTGACGAATAGCCTCATCAAACCCCAATAATGGGTTTTATTTCGAACAGTTCGGCAGCATTGTAAGTGTTCCCAATTGCAGTGGTTGGAGGGTGTAAGCAGCTAGGTCTGAAACCAAATGGGTCAAAGCGTTCATAATTGAGCGATGCCGAGAGTGCCAAACCTGAAAGCTGAGCTTCAAATATCCAATGACGGTTTCGATCATACCACGTTGGTTAAGAAGTAGTTTTTCACAGC
>MHBC01000035.1:0-21693 GCA_001804735.1 Legionellales bacterium RIFCSPHIGHO2_12_FULL_37_14
AACACCGATCCTGTATTCGTAGCTAGAATAACTGGCTTACCCTTAGAACAAATTAAAAAGATCAATTTCTCAAATGCAAATGGAATTCTAAGTTAATGGGAACGTTCGGTTCGGATTTTCTGCGCACCCAATTCTTGTGCTAACGCCTGTCATCAAGCAAATGATCGTTCATTTATAGTTATAAAAATTCCCGAAAACTCACCTTTCTCAAATCAGGAATTCGAGCCAATTAAAAAAAATTAACGTATTATTTAAATATGAATTCTTAACACTATATTTGGACAGGATCCAACCTAATAATTATTTGGGTTTTTGGAGAAGTGGATTGATCGACCATAATAAAAAGAGTAACACATCAGCGCTTTCCGAAATTTTCTTGATTTTTTTAAAACTGGGATGCATCAGCTTTGGCGGCCCTATAGCTCATCTCGGTTATTTCCGTGAGGAATTTGTCAATCGGCTTAAATGGTTAAGCGATCAAGCATATGCTGATTTAGTTGCATTATGTCAGTTTTTACCTGGACCTGCTAGCAGTCAAGTTGGAATGGCTCTTGGTTTGTCACGAGGGGGGATTAGAGGTGCAATTGCAGCGTGGCTTGGATTTACCCTACCTTCAGCTCTGATAATGATATTATTTGGACTTATCCTTCTCAAAACAGGGGTTCATGATAACCTGCCCTGGCTACATGGATTGAAAGTCGTTGCAGTGGCTGTTGTTGCACAAGCGCTTTGGGGAATGAGTATTACTTTATGCCCAGATAAAACAAGAGCAAGCCTTGCGGTGTTAGCTTGTATTGGAACGGGCTTAATACCTAACGCGGCTGGTCAGATTTTGATGATATTACTTGGCGGTATTTTTGGCCTATTCTTTCTTTCATCAGACAACACGCTTCCTACCAATGAACTGACTTTTCAACTTAACAAACGTTCAGGCATTGGTATTTTACTTTTATTTTTTATCTTGTTGACGCTATTACCCTTACTGTCTCTTTATACTAGAAGTTATCCGCTACAGCTGTTTGATGCTTTCTATCGCGTTGGTGCTTTGGTTTTTGGTGGTGGTCATGTCGTTTTGCCTTTACTACAGGCAAAAGTAGTTCCGGCTGGATGGGTAGATAACTCTCTTTTTCTTGCTGGGTATGGAGCAGCGCAAGCACTACCTGGCCCATTATTTACTTTTGCAGCTTTTCTTGGGGCAGTGTCACCGAATACGCCGAATGGATGGCTTGGAGGAATCATGGCATTATTTGCAATTTTTCTACCTTCATTTTTATTAATTCTAGGAGTATTGCCGTTGTGGGAAAATCTACGACAACATCCATCGATGCAGCGAGCTATATTGGGGGTTAATGCATCAGTTGTTGGCTTATTATTGGCAGCGTTTTACCAACCGGTTTGGACTAGCGCCATTTTTTCATTAAATGATTATTTACTAGCTATGATGGCCTTTTTATTATTGCAATTTTGGCGTGTTCAAGCATGGATTGTTGTGGTTTTCTGCGCTTTAGTCTAAGAGGCAGTGCCTTTACATTTATAGTCATGGTTTAGAAACAAATGGATTCCCTTGAATATAAAAGCGCAGAGGTTTGGCTGCCCATTCTTTAGAGTAATGAACACCTATACGCGGTGCTGCAACTATATGGCGCGCCAATTCAGCACTCTGATTGGTAATAAAAAGAGTATCGCTTAAAAGATCATGAGCATTAAGTTGCCTATCAATCTTCAGCGCTTTACAAAGTAAGCCTGGGCCAGACGTGCGTTCTGTAATACTTTGAATTGGTTCAAGCGCACGAATAAGGACAGCAGCACCCACGCCTTTTGATTCTGTAACAACATTGAAACAATGATACATACCATAGATTAAGTACACGTAAGCAAACCCTGGCTGACCGAACATTACTTCCGTACGTTTGGTAAGTCCTTTTGAAGAGTGACACGCAAGATCGTGCCCTCCAAGATAAGCTTCAACTTCAACAATTTTACCAATCCTCTCAATACCTTGTGAACGATGCACCAAGTGCATGCCCAACAGATCTCTGGCTACATGAGTTGTTTCCCTATTATAAAATTCTCTAGGTAATTTTTTCATTATCATCCCGTACCAAGCGTTCATATGTAAATTCTAAAATAGACTATACTCATAAGATACCATACACAATTCGCGAGAAATTATGATCGATTTAAACATCAGAACCCAACCTGATGATGAAACCTGCGGCCCAACAAGTTTGCATGCCATTTATCATTATTTTGGGTTAACTATTTCCCTAAAAGACGTTATTGACACAATGGAGCATTCGCTTTCAGGAGGTACGTTAGCTCCTTTATTAGGCAAACATGCTTTATCGCATGGATTTGATGCGACGATTTATGTCAATCAGCTCGAACTTTTCGATCCTACTTGGTTTAATAAAAGTAAAGCTTCTAATGAGGCTTTAATGATTAAACTTAAAAGCCAGGATAAATTTAAACAAAGTAAAAACTACATAAGCTCAAGTAAAGCTTACCAGGATTTTTTAGAGTTAGGCGGAGAAATACGCTTTAAAACCGTGGATGCGCAAATGTTGAAAGAATATTTTAACAAAAACGTTCCTATCTTAACTGGCTTAAACTCAACTTATTTATATCGTACCTCACGCGAAATGTTTACGAGTAGTGGTGAGTCATTTTATGATGATATTCAAGGTTCAGCATGTGGTCACTTTGTGGTTTTATGCGGTTACCATGAGAAAAGACGTCACGTAATAGTAGCAGATCCTTTTAGGGAAAATCCTATTTCTAAAAATAACTTTTATAAAGTAAGTATTAGTAGGCTAATCAACGCCATCATGTTAGGCGCCCAAACTTATGATGCTGCTTTGCTAATTATCACTCCTAAAGAAAAGGAAAAAGAGGCAGAAGAAAAAAAAGCAGGAGAAGAAGTGAAAGATGCTAAAAAGAAAGGCAAAAGGAGCACCTCCTAAATCCTTTTAACCTCTAACACGTTCGGCACTTGATTTAACTTAGCAATGATTTTTGCTAAAAACTCTAAATCTACTACATCAATTTTTAGCTTAATTTGTAAAGATTCCTGCTGATTATGCATTTGGAGTTGATAAATATGGGTCTTTTCAGTTGCGAGAACCTGGGTAATATCTTTTAATATATCGCTTCTATCAAATGCCATAATTAATAGATCAACTAAGTATTTTTCACAAGCTTTATAAGACCAATTGACCGCTAAAAACCTGCGCCGCTGCTTTTCGGTTGCAAAAAGAATATTGTTGCAATCCTTGCGATGAATAGATACGCCTCTACCTAAAGTGATATAGCCAATAACTTCATCCCCAGGTAAGGGCCTACAACATCTTGCCATATTAGTTAAAAGCTTTCCTACCCCTTCAATAACAAGGTTATCATGTTGTTTTTTGGTAACTGGGACGTCAAGAGCTACCTTAGGAGGCAGAGGCTCAATAGAAGATTGCGGCGTAAGTCTATTGACGATCTGTGCAAGCTTAAGGTCCCCTCTACCAACCGCCGCATATAAGTCAGGTAAGCTTTTAAAATTAAGAGCGCGCATGCAGCCTTGCAAATATTCTTGTTTGATAGCTAATGCCTTAAGCTCTTTTTCAACTAATGCTTGGCCTTCTTTAAGGTGTAGATCATAGTCTTGCATTTTAAACCAATGTAAAACTTTGGCTTTAGCGCGTGAAGTGAATAAATAATTGAGATGAGGGTTAAGCCAATCACGTGAAGGTTTACTTTCTTTGGTAGTTAAAACTTCAATTCTATCTCCTGTTTTAAGAGGACAATTTAACGGCACCATGGTGGCGTTAACTTTAGCTCCGCGACACCTATGCCCAATATCAGTATGCACATGATAAGCAAAATCAAGTGCTGTAGCTCCTACTGGCAGATCTAAAATTTCTCCATGGGGGGTAAAAACATAAACTCTATCATCGAGAAAATCATGTTCTAACATGCTCTTTTCTTCTCCATGCAAGCTTAATTCTTTATGCCAAGCTAGAACTTCGCGTAACCAAGCAATTTTTTTCTCATAGCCTGGTTTTTGTGACACTACAGCACCTTCTTTATATTTCCAATGGGCAGCCATACCCATTTCCGCAAATTCATGCATGTTGTAGGTTCTAATTTGAATTTCAAATAAACGTTTTTTAGGACCAATTACCGCGGTATGCAAAGATTGATAGCCATTTGGTTTAGGCTTACTAATGTAGTCATCAAATTCTTCTTTTACTGGCTCCCATAAGCTATGCACTATACTTAGAACTGTAAAACAATCATCAACGTTATCTGCTAAAATCCTAACCGCAGTAGCATCGTGAATTTCCTCGAGCGATAATTGTTTTAATTGCATTTTTCGATAAATGCTATAAATATGCTTGGATCGGCCATATACCGTGACATTTTCGAGATTGTGTTTTGCTAAGGCCTTTTTTATATCTTCAATAATTTTTGCAACGTATTTATCTCTTTCTATACGTTTTAATTTAAGCCCTGTAGCTATTTCCTTATAAATCTCAGGCTTAAGGTAGCGAAAAGCTAAATCTTCTAACTCCCATTTTAAAATCCCTACCCCTAAACGATGGGCAAGCGGAGCGTATATATGCATCGCCTCTTTAGCAAGCGCAATACGGGTATTTTCAGGGAAATTTTGCGCTTCGCGTAAAACACATAATCTTTCAGCAAGCTTTACTAAGACAACTCTAACATCATCTACCATTACAAGTAGCATTTTACGAATATTATCAAGTTGTTGGGTATTTTTAACTGCAGTCTCGGTTGATAATACCCTCATTCTTAATACGCCTTGCAGCATATTAGCAACAACTAAACCAAATTGTTCTTTAATATCCTCAATTGATAATACTGAATATGCAACTTCAGGATAAAGTAAGGCTGCGGTAAGTGTCTCCACATCGACCTGTAGATCGAGCAATATATCGGCCATAATAAGGCCCATTTGTAAGCAGCTTAGTTTTGTGTCGGTTGGTTGTTTTTCACCAGTAAGCTGGCTTAAAAGACATGCATCTTTGATAATACTTACGTGCTGTTTATAACCTTTTTTGGCTAAATGCTCCATCCACTGTTCTACTTGAACATTATCCTTCACTAACCAAGCATTATCTTCCTTTGCTTTAACCATAAAGTATTTGCGCTGTAAAACGTTCAACTTCGTTGGCTTGCATTTCAATCCATCTGCCTTGCGACAAAAAACGCGGCAAAGTTATTGAGCCAAAACGAATTCTAATTAACCTACTTACTTCAAGACCTTGCGATTGCCAAAGACGCCTTACTTCTCTTTGCCTACCCTCGGTTAAAGTAACATGATACCAAGAATTAAGATTCTCTCCGCCTTGATAGGTTATAGATTTAAATTTAGCCATCCCATCCTCAAGTTTTACCCCTTTTTTAAGCTTATTAATAATCTCATTAGTTACTTGACCACATACTCTAACTGCATATTCGCGCTCAACCTCAAAGCTTGGATGCATCATTCTATGAGCAAGGTCTCCATTATTGGTAAATATTAACAACCCTGAAGTATTAAGATCTAAGCGCCCTATTTGAATCCACCTACTGTTTTTAAGAGTTGGCAAATTATCAAAAACCGTTTTAGTAAATTTAGGATCGTTACGTGAGCAAACTTCGCCTACGGGTTTATAATAAATTAACATGCGCGTTTTTTGCACTAACTTCTTATCAAATTGCACTCGCTTATTATCTATAGTAATTACATCATCAAGGGAGATTTTATCACCCAGTTGCGCAATTTTATTGTTAATCTTAATTGCCTCTAGCCCAATCAAACGCTCAATTTCCCGCCTTGACCCATAGCCATATTGACTTAAAACTTTTTGGATTCTTTCTTTCGCTTGCATTAATAATCAATCCCCATTGCTTCTTTTACTTCAGAAAGGGTCTTGCGTGCTTCATCTTTGGCAGCTTCGGCTCCTTCTGCAACCACTTGCTTTACGTAGCCCATATCATCTTGGAAATTAGCTATATTCTCTTGAATAGGAATTAATTCTTGCTGAATTTTTTCAATAATTGGTCTTTTACAATCAACACAGCCAATGCCCGCGCTTCTACAGCCTTTTTCAACCCAACTTTTTACTTCATCACTTGAGTATATATTATGCAATGACCAAACAGGACATTTTGTCGGCTCTCCAGGATCAGAGCGTTTGATTCTGGCAGGATCAGTGGGCATAGTCATGATTTTTTTCTCAACCATGGGCATCTCTTCTCTAAGAGAAATAGTATTGTTGTATGACTTAGACATTTTCTGCCCATCAAGCCCAGGGATCTTGGCGTTTTTATTTAATAAAGGTTGCGGCTCAGGCAAAATGATTTTTCCGGAACCATCGAGATACCCAAGGAGCCTTTCTTTGTCGCCTATGGATAAGTTATGTTGATTTTCAATTAATGCCCTTGCAGTTTCTAATGATTCAGTAAGCCCCTGCTCTTGAAATTGTTTTCTCAGCTTTTCATACAATGAGCTATGTTTCTTGCCCATTTTTTTAATGGCATCGTGGACTAAATTATTAAAGTTAACTTCTCTCCCATATAAATGATTGAATCTCCTCGCTACCTCTCTAATTAATTCGATATGGGGAACTTGATCTTCACCTACTGGCACATATTCTGCCTTATAAAGTAAAACATCCGCACTTTGCAGCAATGGATAGCCTAAAAATCCATAAGTATCTAGGTCTTTGTCTTTTATTTTTTCCTGTTGATCCTTAAAAGTTGGCACCCTCTCAAGCCAGGTAAGAGGAGTTATCATTGCCAATAGAAGATGCATCTCAGCATGTTCTGGGACGTGTGACTGAATAAAGACGCGACAAGCGTTCGGTAATATACCGCAGGCCAGCCAATCAACTATCATATTCCAAACTAAATTCTCAAGATTGCTAGGATCGGCATATCCAGTAGTTAAGCCATGTAAATCTGCAGCAAAGAAAAAACATTCGTATTGATGCTGTAACTTAATCCAATTGTTAATTACTCCAAGGTGACCTATGTGTAACTGCCCACTGACCCGCATTCCTGAACAAGCACGTTTATTCGCCGTTAATAAGCCCGACATTTTCTAATCATTCTCCATAAATTTTGCCTTACTCAAAAGGTAAAGTTGCGCCTTTGCCTTTTCGTATGATAACTGGGTAATCGCCTGTTAAATCTACTACTGTTGTAGGATTAGGATCGCAACTTCCACCTTCAATAATTAAATCAACTCTAGATCCTAAAATATCGCGAATGGCCTCAGGCTCGCTTAAAGGTACTAAAGCACCTGGCAAGGTTAAACTTGTATTAACCAAAGGAGCTTCTAAGCACTCTAATAAAGCCAAAGTAATACTATGATCAGGAACCCTTAAGCCTAAGGTTTTGCGCTGAGGATGCAACATTAACTTAGGAACTTGGCGCGTAGCTTTTAAAATAAAAGTGTACGATCCTGGAGTAAATGCGCGTAAGAGCCGAAAAATTGGATTAGTTACATTAGCATATTGGCTGAGACTTGAAAGATCCCTACATAATAAAGTCATATTATGGCTTTTATCTAATTGTCTTAATTGCCTAATTCTTTCAAGCGCATTTTTATCGCAGAGGCGGCAACCTAATGCATACCCTGAGTCCGTAGGATAAACAACAATTCCTCCAGCTAAGATAATATCTTTGGCTTGTCTTAGTAATCTTGCTTGGGGGTTATCTTTATGAATAGCAAATATCTTTACCATACTGCTTTTCTCATTAGCATTATATTGTTGAACCTAAGACAGACTATCATATGCATGAATTAATTCCAAAATCCCAGCTTTATTTTGTTGCTGGATAGTTTTAAGTAAAGCCTGTTTCCATTTTTTAGCAAAGGGTAATGCATGCGCCATATTTATAATCGGTTTAAATAAAATAGCTAGTTTAATATCTTTTTGTGCTTGAGTATAAGCATAGGCTAAATATTTTTTCAGCGCTTCATATCTAGTTGGCAAATTAACCGCAGGATAAAAATATTTATGGATAGAAGTTATGGCATAAGGATCATGACAAAATAACCGCCCTAACATAACTCCATCTACGTGTTTTAAAGCAGATTCAATAAGTTCAATGCTATTAACTTGGCCATTTAAAATAAGCTCAATATGGGGAAAATCTTCTCGTAGCTTAAACACGGTTCCATATTGTAAAGGCGGTAAAGTACGATTTTTTTTCGGGCTAATCCCGTTTAACCAAGCTTTACGTGCATGGACAATTATTTTATCGACCCCTACATCAATAAACTCCTTAACTAAACCTTTAAAATATTCATAACTATCTAACTCATCTACTCCTGTACGCATTTTAATACTTATAGGTAAATTAGTTGCTTTTTTCATTGCCAAAATACAATTTGCAACATGCTTACCATCGCGCATTAAGATAGCGCCAAATTTACCACTTTTAACTCTATTACTCGGGCAACCTAAGTTTAAGTTAACTTCATCATAGTGAGCTTCTTCTGCAATTTTACATGCTGTAGCAAGCAGAATGGCATCACATCCACCTAATTGTAAAGCAATAGGATGCTCACTTGGGTCAAAATATATTGCTCTTGGTTTACGCAATAAAACTGCATGGACGGGCTCCATTTCCGTATATAAAAGCGCTTTAGGCGCTAAAATACGCATCAACACCCGAAAATGCGTATTAGTCCAATCAACCATAGGGGCAACTGCTAAAGGATATATACTACTCACGTAGTAAGCTCACACGCTTCGAAGTGTTGTAAAACAAGTTGCAGACGCGCAATATTTTGGTAAACATTTTCATTTAAAATATAAACAGCGCGTAAAACTCTAGCCCTATGATTAGGCCATTCATCTAAATTAACGTTAAAAGCAATCGCATCAATATATTGCTTGCCATCAACAGGTTGTAAACTAAGCTTTAAATGCTTATCACCAACTATGCGCTGTTGAACTATATAAAACTCTCCCTCAAACACTGGCTCAGGAAATTGGGCGCCCCATGGACCTCCTTCTTCTAAGATCTTTGCGGTATCAAGGGTTAGCTCAGCATGACTTAAAGGGCCATCTGTCCATAATTCATGCGAACATTTCTCCAAAGGTAAAATTTTAGCAACTTCATTTTCAAAGCTTTCTTTAAATAGCGCAAAAGACTCAAGAGGCATGCTTACCCCAGCTGCCATAGCGTGCCCACCAAACTTGGTAATAAGATTTGGATGAAGTGCATTTATTTGCGCTAAAACATCACGAATATTAATATCTTTAACAGAGCGCGCCGATCCTTTGAGCTCTACTTCGCTAACTTGAGAAAACACAATTACTGGACGATGATAGACCTCTTTTAATCTCCCAGCTAAAATCCCAATAACCCCTTGATGCCAACTTGGATCCATCATACATATTCCTGCGGGCATTGAGACTTCTTTAAGTGATTTTTGTAATTCATCCATAGCGGCAAATGCTTGGACCTTCATCTCTTGCTCTATAAGCTTTCTTTCATCATTAAGCTCATTTAACTTTTGACTTAGTTTACGCGCCTTAGCAGGTTCATTACTTAATAAACACTCAATTCCTAGACTCATATCATCTAGTCTTCCTGCAGCATTTAGCCGCGGAGCAATAACATAACCTAAATCAGCAGCGCTTAAAGTACTAAAATTACGCCCGGCTATTTCAATAAGAGCTTTAATCCCTTCACGGATTAATCCTTGTTTAATGCGCTTAACCCCTTGATAAACTAAAATACGGTTATTTCTATCTAAGGGCACAACATCAGCAACAGTTCCTAAGGCAACTAAATCTAAAAACTGCGCCATGTTTGGGACTTTTATATTATTAAGCGTAAACCAGTCCGTATCTTGAAGACGTCTACGCACCGCGAGCATTACATAAAAAATAACCCCAAC
The DNA here is from genome assembly GCA_001804735.1 of Legionellales bacterium RIFCSPHIGHO2_12_FULL_37_14. Taxonomy (GTDB): domain Bacteria; phylum Pseudomonadota; class Gammaproteobacteria; order Legionellales; family Legionellaceae; genus 2-12-FULL-37-14. The sequence continues at coordinate 9,914 of MHBC01000035.1, forward strand.
TCCCGCTAAAGCTTTACTTGGGAAACTATCATTAGGCTGATTTGGATTAACAATAGCAGTGGCGCTAGGCAATACATCGCCTGCAAGGTGATGATCAGTAATTAAGACATCTATCCCTAGTTCATTTGCGTAATTAACTCCCTCTAGACTTGATATTCCATTGTCTACAGTAATTAATAATTTAGGCTTATCTTTTTTAGCAACATCAAGCAGTTCCTTCGTAAGGCCATAACCTAGAACAAAGCGATTTGGCACTAAGAAACTAACATTTTTAGCCCCTAAGGCAGAAAGTGCCGATACCGCAAGCGCCGTTGAAGTTGCTCCATCTGCATCAAAGTCACCAATTATTTTAATATTTTCTTGATTTCTAAGGGCAGTTTCGATTCTCTTGGCAGCTAAATCAATATCTTTTAACCCCGTAAAAGGCAGTAATGAGGTGAGCTCCTTTTCAAGCTCTTCTTCTGCACTAACCCCACGAGCACTATAAATGCGCTGTAAAATTGCAGGTATTGAGCCAAGCTTCAATAGAGTTGATGCGGTTTTTCTTCTTTTTATTTGCAACTTATTATACCATGTAGTCCGTTTAGTCCTGGATTATTTCATGGAAAACTATGTTTATTCAATCTGAACCTGCAGAAAAAAATTCAATAGAGTCCTATGACGAAAATAGCATTGTAATTTCCGCAGAAACTTATGCAAGGCCCGTATTCATTTGTGCAGAAAAGATTATTGACCTACCCTTAGAAACTAAACTTGCAACTATTGATTTTAGCTTTTTAGCAAAGCTCGAGCCTAAAATTATGCAATTAATCAATGTGTTATTAATAGGCCACAGCACTATCTTAACTCCAACGCAATTTATGTCTTTTAATGAAAAAGGCATAGGCCTTGAGTCTATGCAAAGAGGCGCCGCTTGTCGTACTTTTAACCTTTTATTAAGCGAATATCGTAAAGTTGGGTTAATTTTATTGTAGCTTGGGGTAGACTCGTCCTAAATAGTCGCATATTGACAAATAAATTCCTATATGTATAATGGATCTCCACATTTTATTTAAATTAGATCGAAGTGACTATTCTATATCAACTCACAAAAAACGGGAAAACCATCTATTTATTTGGGACACTGCATATACCTATTGAAATCCCTAAAGCTGCTTATGAAAAATTACAATCCTCTTCTTACTTTGCAATGGAAGCTGATCTAACTCAAAATATATCAGAAGAGGCGAAACTTTTATTGGACAAATGGAAACAAGAAAACCCCTCTTATAACCAAAATTGGTTGGCACAACATCCCGAAAAGACCGCCATTATTAAACGTTATTGCGCGAACAATCGTAAGAAGATTGATAAGATAAAAGAAGTTTTGCATTCTGAAAATACGACGGATGAAAAGATAGTCCTTGAATTATTTCAAGACCTACTGCCTATTGAAGCGTTGAACACAACTCTTTCTGAACCAGATGCAGAAGCATCAACACCATCAATGGATACAATTTTAGACTTAAAACTACTTGAACTCGCGCTTTCTACAGGAAAATCTGTCAAATACTTAGAAAAAACAACAGATCAATATGCAAAACTTAAAGGCTTGGCTTTAACATTTGAAGAGCAAAAGAAAATTTTTGCTTATTCTTATAGTAACCTCATAGATACTGTACTGAATAGCGATATATCAAAAGAATACCTTTCTGGGACAGTCAAAGCTCCAAAAAAACCTGAACTTGTAGATAAAGAAATAGAAGTTCTTTTTAATAAATACATAGATAATCTAACATTTCAACGTGACCAAGGCATGTATGAAAAAATAGAAGAACTTACAACCACAAATGATGGTACTTTATTTGTAGCTTTAGGTTGTTTGCATTTACCAGGCATTGTCCCAAAGTTTGAACAAAATGGCTGGACCGTGACGCCTCTGGCCTGTGATCCTAAAAACCCTAATGATATTAAAACATTATTCAAAATAATTGAAGATGGAAAAGTCGATGAATTTGCCGCTTTCTTAGCAGCTAATCCTTGGATTGAGACTGAATATGTTCCTGGTAACGAGGACATTCAAAGGGCTGCTAATGCCTTAGCGCAATACGTGGCTTTTGGTGATTTAGAAAAAATAGAAATGATTACCAAACTTTGTCCTGAAGCTATGTTGCACAAGATGTCCCTACAACATCCTTCTAAACGAATCGAATTTAATGAAGTTTCTCCATTTCAATATGCACTATGGGCTTTAGACTCTGAAGTAGTATTGCGAATGCTGGAAAATTTACCTAAAAATGCAAAAGGCCAAGCCTTGCGTGCAGCCTTGTGGGAGCAATATCGGAGCACACAAACTATTGGTCTTAATTATACAATTGAAGAAAAAAATGGAGAAAAAAAGAACGTTAGCGGGGAAAAACATTTTAAAATAGACGAAGCATTAGCAGCAAAGACTGATGATAATTATTGCACTTCTGATATGCTAGTAAACCTTCTGTGGCGTTTTCCTGCATCTCTAGTTAATGAATATCTCTCTTGTAACGCAACCACCATGTCTCAACTGTTTTCACGTAGGACACATTTACACTTCTACCCTAAGCGATATATTTTATGGTGGGAGCTCAATGAGGAAGTTAATCTACCCTATCCTCGCCAAGAATTTTTCACGACATGGCAAGACAAGGAACTAGAAGCAATACGGTCTTTAACTGCTGTATTAGTGCCTTCTTCTGAGATTCCAGATCCTGAATTACGGAAAAAAATTAGTGCCTTTCAAGAGCAGTTTCCTATAGGGGATAAGAATTATCTTTTTGACCAGTATCAAGACGTCAAGCATAAGATAAGAAATTGTGAGAGAAAGTTACAATTGTCAGATTTTCCTTATAAAAGCCAAAAAATGCAAAGCACAGAGATTGGGGGTGGTAGTATAGTTGGTGGCGTACTTATAGGCATCCTTCTATTAGCCATTTTTCTAATAGAAGGACTGCCGCTTCTTGCAATCATAGTTGGTAGTTCTCTTGCTTTAGCGGCTACTATGATAGGGATAGGATTAATTATTTCTGCAAGTTTAAAATACAAAAGGCCGCGCAAAGATGAAGCAGAAACTGCAAAGGTATTGCAAGATAAACAAGCACTCCAAGTGCAACTCGACCAGCTTGAATTACAAGATCCGAGTTTGAAAACCACGCAAATGCTTATAAGCAATAAACATGTAAATTTAAAAGACTGTCAGCCACCTAAAATACCAAATACCATGTATGGTAGTCTTTTTTCCCAACCTACACAGCAAAGTACGAGCGAGACTAGTTTTGTGTGCGAGGTAAAATGATTGTTAGCTGCACTAAGATCAGCTAAACTCTGCCAATTTGCTTACTCTCTTACTTGATGCTTTCTCACATTCGTAATTTTTCTATTATTGCCCATATTGACCATGGTAAATCAACCTTAGCTGATAGATTTATTCAGGATTGTGGTGGCTTAACCGAGAGGGAAATGCAAACTCAAGTGCTTGATTCTATGGATATTGAGCGGGAGCGTGGGATTACTATAAAGGCGCAAAGTGTATCTTTAAAATATACAGCTAAAAATGGCGAGTTATATTTTTTTAATATAATTGATACTCCAGGACACGTTGATTTTAGTTATGAAGTTTCGCGATCGCTTGCAGCTTGTGAAGGGGCCATATTAGTTGTTGATGCAGGCCAAGGAGTTGAAGCGCAAACCGTGGCTGTTTGTTATACCGCAATTGATCAAGGTCTTGAGGTTGTGCCTGTGCTTAATAAAATGGACTTACCGCAAGCAGAACCTGAGCGCGTTATTGCGGAAATTGAAGATATAATTGGCGTACCTGCTAAAGACGCTATAAGGGTTAGTGCAAAAACCGGGGTTGGGGTGCAAGATGTCTTAGAAGCAATTGTAAAGAAAATTCCTGCGCCGCAAGGCGCGCTTGCCGCTCCTTTACAAGCATTAATCGTTGATTCTTGGTTTGATATTTATTTAGGGGTGGTTATTTTAGTCCGCATTATGAATGGCAGCATGAAAAAAGGCTCTCTTGTTCAGGTTATGTCAACTGGAAGAACTTATACAGTTGACCAAGTAGGCATTTTTACTCCTACACGTACTAAAGTAGAAGAGCTCTCAGTAGGTGAAGTTGGCTATGTACTAGCCAACATTAAAGACATTCATGGCGCGCCTGTAGGAGACACTCTCACTTTAGAAAAAAATGGCGCGAAAACTCCTTTAGCTGGCTTTAAAAAAGTAAAACCCCAAGTTTACGCAGGCCTTTTCCCCATTAGCGCTGATGATTTTGAAGCATTTCGGGATGCACTTGATAAATTAAGCTTAAATGATGCGTCCTTATTTTTTGAACCAGAGTCCTCAGACGCTTTAGGCTTTGGCTTTCGGTGCGGGTTTTTAGGTATGCTCCATATGGAGATTGTGCAAGAGCGGCTTGAAAGGGAATATAACTTAAACCTTATTTCTACAGCTCCTACTGTTATCTATCAAATTAAAACTACCAAAGATGAAACTTTATTAATTGATAGCCCATCGCGCCTGCCCCCTATTCAACAGATCCAAAAATGGTTTGAGCCTATTGTAAGAGCCAATATTTTAGTACCCCATGATTATCTTGGATCTGTTATTACTTTATGTGTAGAAAGGCGCGGCAGCCAAGTTAATATGATCTATAGTGGCAGGCAAGTTTCGGTTACTTATGATCTACCGATGAACGAAGTTGTCTCTAACTTTTTTGATAGATTAAAATCAGTTAGCCGTGGCTATGCTTCTTTAGATTATAATTTTCTAAGATTTGATGAAGCTGACTTAGTTAAAATGGATATTCTTATTAATGGAGATAAAGTTGATGCCTTATCAGTTATTGTCCATCGCAGCCATTGCCAAGCAAGAGGCAGAGCACTTACCGAAAAATTAAAAGAACTTATCCCAAGGCAAATGTTTGATGTAGCAATTCAGGCTGCCTTAGGTAGCCATATTATTGCAAGGCAAACGGTAAAAGCTCTGCGTAAAAACGTAACTGCCAAATGTTATGGCGGGGATGTTACGCGTAAACGTAAGTTACTCGAAAAACAAAAAGAAGGTAAAAAAAGGATGAAACGCGTGGGCCAGGTGGAAATACCCCAAGAGGCATTTATGGCGGTGTTTAAGACTGATAAATAAGGTTTGGAGATCTATATGAATTTTGCGCTTATTTTACTTGTTCTTACTATTGTTACAGGATTTGTTTACCTTTGTGACATCATGTATTTTAAAAATAAAAGAGGCGCTGCTGCCCCTGGTTTTATTATTGAGCAATCGCGCGCCTTTTTTCCGGTTTTTTTCACGGTATTACTTTTAAGGTCTTTTTTAATAGAACCCTTTCGCATTCCTTCAGGATCGCTTGAGCCTACTTTACGCGTAGGGGATTTTGTGGCAGTAAATAAATTTGCCTATGGCTTAAGGCTTCCTGTTTCAGAACAACTTATTTTAGCGAATGGGTTACCTAAATTAGGGGATATTGCAGTTTTTAGGTGGCCACCTAATCCTAAATTTGACTACATTAAAAGAGTTATAGGTCTTCCTGGTAGTGTTGTTGAGTATCACAATAAAGTATTAACCATTGATGGTGTTGTCGCTAACCAAAAGTTTATTTCTTACACAACTGATGAAAGTTCAGGTCAAGTGGTTGCCGAATATGAAGAGACTTTAGGCAATATTCGTCACAGAATTTACATCCGCCCCGATGTCCCTGCTCATGACTTTAAAATTACTGTGCCGCCTCATCAATATTTTATGTTAGGTGATAATCGTGATGATAGCGCCGATAGTCGCTTTTGGGGATTTGTAGATTTTCAATACTTACGCGGCAAAGCATTTTTAGTTTGGATGAGCTTTGATAGTAAAACTTATAGCATTCGTTGGTCACGAATCGGTAAAATGGTTAATTAAATGTCTAAGAAACAAGATTTAGTGCAATTTTGCCGGAAAATATGTTATGATTTTAGCCAATTAGACTTACTAAAACAGGCTTTAACGCATAGAAGCGCGGGTTTTCCCAATAACGAAAGATTGGAATTTTTAGGCGATGCTGCGTTAAATTTTTCTATGGCGGAAATTTTATTTTCTCATTTTAAAGATCATAACGAAGGAAAATTAAGCCGCTTACGCGCAAATTTAGTTAAAGGTGACTGTTTAGCTGAAATAGCGCTTGAGCTTAATTTAGGTGATATTTTAATTTTAGGCACAGGAGAAGCGCGTTCAGGTGGCCATAGACGCGCTTCAATTCTCGCTGATACCTTAGAAGCAGTTTTAGGGGCAATTTATTTAGAAGCAGGATTTACAACTGTTAAAGATGTCATAGCAAAGCTTTACGCGAAAAAGCTGCAAGATCCAAATTTAAGCACTAAACTTGTTGATTACAAATCCTTTTTACAAGAGCAATTACAGGCCAAAAAACTCCCCCTACCGCATTATGAGCTAACCAAAGTAACAGGCGATCTGCATAACCAATGTTTTTTTATCAATTGTACAGTCAAGATTACAGAATTTATTGCTGAAGCGCATGGAAAAACCAGGCGCAAAGCAGAACAAGAAGCTGCAAAGGTTATGATTGCTTATTTAGATTTAAGGAAACATCGTGCAAACCCGTGATTTTTACTTTGATTTGCCGCAATCTTTAATTGCCCAATATCCATTAAAAGAACGTAGCAAAGCTAAAATGCTGGTTTACCATAAGGGTAAAATTTTTCATAGTGAAGTAAATAAACTGCCCAATTTTTTACAGGCAGGAGATTTATTAGTTTTTAACGATAGCAAAGTAATTAAGGCTCGGCTTTTTGGTACTAAAGAAACTCAAGGTAAGGTAGAAATCTTCTTGGATAGAATCATTTCTTCTTGCTTATTTTTAGCTCACATAAGAGCAAGTAAAGCTCCTAAAGATGGGAGTTTTATTTATTTAACTGACAAAACAGCCATAAAAATTGAACAAAAAATCGCTGATTTATATTTATGTAGTGTTAAAACCTCTATTTACCCTATTTTGGAAATGCAAGGCAAAACTCCCCTACCACCTTATATTCAAAGAGAGGCTAGTGCTGAAGATGAGCTAAGGTATCAAACCATATATGCCAAACATCAAGGATCTGTAGCAGCGCCAACCGCAGGTTTGCATTTTGAGGAAAAGTTATTAGCTCTATTATCCTCATTGGGCGTTGAGTTTGGCTTTACCACTTTACATGTAGGTGCAGGCACCTTTAAACCAGTGCGTACTCACAATATAGCAGATCATAAAATGCATGCTGAATTTTTTTCTATAAGTGAAGAATTATGTAGCAAAGTAAATAAGGCAAAAAAAGAAAAAAGGCGGGTAATTGCTGTAGGGACTACGGCTTTAAGAGCGCTTGAGTCAGCAGCTAAGGATACAAAGCTTACCCCATTAAGCCAAGATACTGATATTTTTATAACTCCAGGATATAAATTTAAAATAGTAGATGGCCTTATGACTAATTTTCACTTACCCCAAAGCACCCTACTTATGTTAGTTGCAGCCTTCGTAGGCCATGCAACCTGGCGGAAAATTTATCAAGCCGCAATAGAAGAGCAATATAGATTTTTTAGCTATGGCGATGCGAGTTTACTGCTATGACAGGAATTATTCCTATTGTTAATCTCACAAATAAACAAATTCTTACTCAAGATAATTATTTATCATTGGGAATTAAAACCTTAGCATTTTCTCTCGAAGCATTATTAATTAAACCAGGGTTTCAAATCTTAATACGCCAAAAGTCTCTTAAAGCCTTTGTAGGCTGGCCTTTTAATATAATGCTTATAGCACCAAATACCCAATTTCTGAAAATAAAATCCCCTTTTGACGGTAGTTATATAGAAAATCCTCAAGAAGAGATTGATAAATTAATTAATAAACTAGATCCTAATATTTATGAACTTAATAATGCTTCTTTAAGTCCCAACATAACAGCAAAACCTCTTCTACTTGCTCAAGAAGGTAAGTTTTATGCTCAAAATCAAGTTTTTAATCTGCTTGACTCTAAGCACAAAACCTTATTTTCCCCATTAAGCACAAACTGCACCTGCCCAACTTGCAAGCGTAAATTAACCCAAGCTTATCTACACCACTTACTATCTGCTGTTCCTTTATTAGCTGAGAGGTATTTAGGGTTGCATAATTTGACACTACATTATGATGCGTTAAATTTACAAAAATAAAACAATATTTTTATATAATGCTATACTTGTATAATATGATTACTTATGGGGGATATTATGAGCAAGTATAATACAATGGAGTGGAATGATAAAGAAATGAAAGTAGAAAAAATAGCAGATAGAGCTAAAAAATTTCCTGATAGTGAATACGCAAAAGCTATACTAGATACGTGTGTTGACTTGAAAGCAAGAATAAGTCATCTTAATAGTGAATCAACAGAAGGTAAAATGAATGCAATTGATGCTGTAATTAACAAGCTTGAGCTTCATATTAAACAATTAGAATCAGGGGTTATAAAAAGGAAAGAGCAAAACAAAACTCCCCCAAATGAGCTTAGTTCTGATGGCTTATCTTCAGACAATGAATCTAATGTAGGTCATAAAAGATGAAAAAACAAAATTACAAAAGAATATATCGCTCCCGTCATGAAAAAATGATAGCTGGAATCTGCGGCGGAATTGCGGAATATTTTTGTGTCGATCCTACCTTAATTCGCTTAATTGCTGTTTTATTTGCTCTTATTGGAGGTTCTGCAATTATTGTTTATGTTTTGATGTGGATTATAGTGCCGCTTGCGCCTAAATAGCTGTTTATTTTGTTGGGCCAAGGCTAAACCTACTAGGGTGTGTTGACATTTCACATCTATTGCCTACGTCCCGCGGCTTGTCCGCGGGATCCAGTAATCTTTCTACATTGATGGATCCCGCGGACAAGCCGCGGGACGTAGGTGAGGAGACGAAATGTCAACAGACCATAATATTCCTCAAATTAGCCATTCTCCTAGCGTAAATTTTCCCCTATAATCAGAAATTCTCTTGCTGAAAAATATGGACGTGTCAGTTATGCCTAAAGAAATTTTTATTCGTTTTTTTCTTGGTTTATTGCTAATAACAGGTTTTGCATTTAAAACTTCTTTATCTTATGCCGATGCAAGCTTAACTAAAAGGCCTGAAGTAAAGCGTTTTATTCACGAGATGGCAAAAGAGCATGGATTTAAACAAAGCGAGTTAACTAAAGTTTTAGCTAACGCTGTTATGCAACCTAAAATTATTGAATCTATAACAAGGCCATATGAGAAAAAACCTTGGGACGTATATAAAAATATTTTTATTAAACCTGAGCGTTTACAAGAAGGAATTGCTTTTTGGCAACATAATCAAGCGGTGTTGAAGCTTGCGGAACGTAAATATGGTGTGCCGCAACAAATAATTGTTGCGGTCTTAGGAGTTGAGACTCGTTATGGAGTTAAGCAAGGCGAATATAGAGTCCTTGATGCCCTTACCACTCTTGCCTTTAACTATCCGCCGCGCGCGGCTTTTTTTAGAAAAGAGCTAGCTCAATTTTTACTGCTTTGTCGCGAGCAAAACATGTCTCCTTATGACTTTACCGGATCATACGCTGGCGCTATTGGTATTCCGCAGTTTATGCCTAGTAGCTATCGTTATTATGCTGACGATTTTGTCGGAAATAAGAAAAAAGATTTAATGCATGATGATGAAGCTGCTATCGCAAGCGTGGGTAACTACTTGCAAAAACATGGCTTTAATCTTAACGCCCCTGTTGTGCAGCAAGCTAAAGGTAAACCAAATAAAAATTTACCTAATAAAGCTTTGATTATTAAACTAGACACCCAAACTGGGCCTGAGTATTGGATTGCTTATCCTAATTTTTACGTAATTACCAAATACAACAATAGTCCGCAATATGCGCTTGTTGTATCTATATTTGCTGAGCAGTTAAAACAGCAGTGGGCTAAAATGCATGGACAACGGCTACATGCCTATAGTTAGGAACTTTTGTGGAATATTGTTATATTTTTCTTGGATCCTCCTTAGATATTTCACAAAGCCCAAGCTTAACTATTGATAAAGATGGAGAAATCCTTGCCCCTTTAAAAGCACGCAACATTGTGGAGTTAGTTGAGCTACATCAAAATCGCCAAACTATTCTTGTTGTGCCATGTGAATGTGTTTCGATTTATCATCTAAAACTACCAAATTTATCTTATAATAAGGCCAAAACTGCTATAGAGTTTGCTCTTGAACCTTTACTTCCCCAATCGATTGCCAATGTACACTTAACTTATGTCTATGATAAAACTAGTCAAGAGTATACTGTTGTTGTTATTGATAAACGCAAATTAAAGGCAATTATTGATCAAATTTTAGCTTTTAAGTTACATATAAATAATTTAGTTATCGATGCTGTTTTATTAAATACGCATGAAGCTTTATATACTGATAAGCGTTTAATCATAAACACCCCTGCTTTTCAAGGAGTAATACCTAAAAACTTCGAAACGCTTTATGAGGAAAATTTGTCTAACTTAAAATATTTTACTACCGAAGAATTGCCTGATTTTCTTAATAAACAAGCCTCATTAGAAGTAACTATGTTAGATGTAGATCCCAAAATATGGCTGGGGAAAAAATTATTAAGCGTTATACCTTTAAATTTATGCCATGGAGAGTTTTCAATTAGCTTACCAAGACAATCAATGATTAATTATTATTATTTAATGTTTGCCTTACTCCCTTTATGGCTAATAAGCTACTTTAGCTTTAACCTTGTTATGCTGCACCAGGAAAACACCAAAATTATAGAGTTAGACCAAAAAATAACAACTTACTACAAACAACTATTTCCCAACGCTGGAGCAGTTTTAAATCCTAAATTTCGTGTTGAACAATTAGTAAAAAAATATCAACAAAACACTTCGCCCTTTTGGCAAATACTAAAAGAGCTTAGCTCTTTGCCAATTAACTTAAAAACCATGAATTATAATCACAATACCTTAACCATAAGCTTTAGCCTGCAAGAATTTTCCCAACTTGAAAAATACAAACAACAGTTATCCAAAGCTGGCTTACAGGTTAAACAAATAGAAGCTACACAACAAGGGAAGAGCATTAATGCTAAATTGGGGCTTTCAGCATGATACAACTAGATAAGCTACTAGAATTATGGAATAAATACAGCCAACGCGAGCAGCTAATAATTGCTGCTGGTGCTTGCCTACTAATATTGTTAATAATTTACCAATTAATTTACCTGCCAATTTACTCATCAAGACAAAGTAAGCTGCAAGAAATAAGTGATAAAGAATCCACTTTAATTTTTATAAAACAAGTAGTCCCATTTTTAAAAAATGACAAAGCAAAATTTATTCGCCCGACTGAGCTTATGGGAGTAATTCAAACCGATCTTAACCAAGATAAATTTAAAAGCTTTCCTAGCGACATTAACCAAGTTAATAAGTCTGATGTAGAAATTAAATTTCAACAAGTTCCTTATAATACTTTTATTAAATGGCTATGGGATCTAAATCAAAAATATCAATTTGTAATAAAAGCCTTAGATGTGCAAGCAGCGTCCACAGAAGGAATATGTTCACTACATATTGTACTTGGTGGCGAAATATGATACAAGGAAGTTAAAAAACTTATTAATATTATGTCTCGTAAAGGGCCTTTAGATACCAAAGATTTTAACCCTATTTATGGCCCTTAGGTACTAATGAAAGTTTCGTAGAAAGGTTAAATACTAGGGTCTGTTGACATTTCGTCTCCTCACC
>MHBC01000035.1:21707-22290 GCA_001804735.1 Legionellales bacterium RIFCSPHIGHO2_12_FULL_37_14
GCGGGACGTAGGCACTAGATGTGAAATGTCAACACGCCCTATATTAGGTAAAATAAATATGGAGCAAGGTAAAATCACATCTTTAGAGGCTAAAGAAAAATTTATTCGTGACAGCTCAAAGCTCCTTTTACCATTTATAAAGGCTAATAATAATAAAAACAATGTAAGTAAAATTGAAGGAATATATGCCGAACACTTGCAAAACCAAAATCTACGTATAAAACCAGATCTGCAAAAAGTATTTGTCATGATGGGCGCAGCATCCGCCGTAGCAGGGGTAATTTACGCGCCATTTGCCTTATCATATACCAGAAACTTATTTGCAAGATACGCTCCAAAAAGCAAGCTGCCAAAAGTATTCCAGAAAACATCAATATCCCCAAAATAATATAGCAGTTCCCGGCGAAGCCGGGACTGCTGTAAATAGAAGTATTTTAACAGCCGCACGCCGCTTTGCTGGGCGCGGGCGCGGTCTCGTTTACGTGAAGGAGTCGCTATCGCGACAGTATACTGACACTCAAAGACAGAGATACTGCATAATGCAACCCTAAATTAATTCGCGCGTAGCGCTCATTCACGTAAA
>MHBC01000036.1:0-1439 GCA_001804735.1 Legionellales bacterium RIFCSPHIGHO2_12_FULL_37_14
CACTCCTTCAATTAAATTAAGATCAGCTTCTTCCTGTATTGAAGAGAGAATTGTTTTAATCACAGATGACTTGTTAAGCTGAATACCTGCTTCATTGGCAGCGATATTTGGCGCGATAGGGGCTTCAAACAAAATCGGATTCACTATGTGATAGGATTTTTGAACGGAAGCATGGCGCTGCAAGTTCAAGGCATCTTGATTTTTTATCTTGCCTTCATCATCCCTTTCTCCACCCGAAGCAATTGGTTTAATCCCAAAGGTTTTCAATCCTATCGCATTAAATGCTTTTAGCAAAAGACAGCTAACAAAAGTTTTACCGATATCCGTATCTGTTCCCGTAATAAAGAGTGCTTTAGTCATAAAATATTTCTCACTAAATAAATGCCGATTTTATAAGTCAATTTATGATTGTTTAAACATAGAAAAATTTCATTAAGATTAATAGGTGATAAACCACTCGCCTGCCGAATGTTGTTTTTACAATAGTTTGCACCCGTTGCTTTTAACGATTTTAAGGCTTCTATTGGGCTTTTAAATTCTTTTTCAAAAAAATCCACTTCATTTGTAACGTGCTGCCAGTGGTTTTCTGATAGCCAATTGATTATTTGTTGATGGTCTAACAGCGTTGGTTTGCAGTTTTTCTTTATTTCTGGAAAATTCCCAGCAATAGGTATGGAAAATAATAGCAATCCATTTTTATCAAGATATTGTTGCCATAAGCATAGTGTGGTTGAGAAATCATTGGACCACTGTAATCCCATATTGCAAAAAATTAAATCAAGCTTGTGTGGTACGTGCAGTGGATGTTCAAAATCACTGTGAATCCAATCAATATGATTGATATTGGTCACTTTATTTTGAGCAACGGTCAAAAGCTGTTCGGCGAAATCAACAGCATAACATTTTTTAAAATTAATATGCTGCTGCAGATAAAGCGTGCTTTCGCCTGTGCCGCAAGCAAAGTCAGCAACATGTTTAAAACTATTTTGATGTGACAGTAATAATTGAATAGATCGCTGACAAATAGCATTTTGTATTATGCAATGTAGATCGTAAGTTTTTGCTGCTCTATTAAACTTTGTGCGAATTTTATTTTTGATTGAACTATTCATTTTTTTAATAACTCTGATGATGTCAGTGTGACGATTGTAGGTTGTTATAAACCAGTGCCTCGTCAACATTAAATAGGCGGGTTGTTTGTTTCTGTCATCATGAATTGTTTACCTCTGCCATCACGAGTTGTTTATTTCTGTCATCCCGCGGCTTGACCGCGGGATGACGAAGCCTTCGCTAAATGATCCGCAAATCAAATAATGACAAAGCGCTAGAAATTTAAATTTCAATTTGTTATTCATTATGTTTTTAATCCTGCAGCAATATGGTCGATTACTTGGATTATTTGAGTTTGCGTATGAAGGCTGTTGATCGAGAGCCTTAAT
>MHBC01000036.1:1476-5400 GCA_001804735.1 Legionellales bacterium RIFCSPHIGHO2_12_FULL_37_14
CTGCAACGAAAAACCCTTTTGACAATAAAAAATTTTGTAATGCTAAAACTCTTTCATTGTCGTGAACTAAAATTGATTTTATGGGCGTTCCATCATTTGAAATGAGAAATAATCCTTTTTCAGAAGCATAGGCAATAAAAAAAAGAATATTTTCTTTTAGTTTTTTCTGCCGCCAGCGTTCCGCTTGAATAACCTGTAAGGACGCTTGTAACCCCATGCAAATTGCGGGAGGCAATGCAGTCGTGTAACGATAACTTTTTGAAAATTGCAGTATCGATTCGATGACATTGGATTGACCTGCAACCACAGCGCCCATCGCATTAAAAGCTTTGCCTAGTGGTAAAACTAAGCAAGTGTATTCATGTTGCTGAAGACAAAAATATTCAGCGCTACCTCTGCCTGTGTTGCCTAATACGCCTACGCCGTGGGCATCGTCAATTAATAATCCTGATCTATATTGCTTAGCAAGATTCACTAAACTTGACACGGGTGCAATGTCTCCTTCCATGCTGAAAATACTTTCAGTGACAATGAGATTAGGCGTGTTTTTTTTGGCTAAATATTGTAGATGTTCCGTATTATTATGTTGGTAGCGTAAATGTTTAGCGCGTGACAACAAAATTCCGTCAAGCAAAGAGGCATGACATAATTTATCCGAAAATATAATATCTGACCTATTGGTCAGTGCGCTCATAATACCAAGATTGGCAGAGTAACCAGAATTAAAAAGAATGGTTTGATCAACGCCTAACCATTTCGCAAAGCACTCTTCTGTTTCATCATGTGCTTCTGAGTAGCCAGAAACCAAAGCAGAAGCCCCGCTGCCAAAACCATACTTTTTAGTGGATTGTATTAAAGACTCTATAATTTTCGGATGTTTTTTCAATCCTAAATAATCGTTGCTTGTAAAATCAATGCATGGGGTTCCGTTCACTTGAATACAATTTTCCTGATCTAAATTTATAATAGGGCGTACTCGGTATTGAGTCAGATATTTTTGATTGGCAACACGTTGTTGCAGCGTATTAATCATGAATTGAATGCTCAGTGACATTAGGCGTGCGTAACCCTAATCGTTTCAGCAGTGAAATATCGCGGCTTGGTTCTGGATTTTTGGTGGTTAACAGTTTATCTCCGATCCAAATTGAATTAGCGCCTGCCATAAAACACCACGCTTGCATTTCATCTGACATACTTTCTCTGCCTGCGGAGAGACGAATTTTAGATGTTGGAAACATAATTCTAGTGACGGCTATCGTTTTAATAAATTCAAATGGATCAATTATTTTTTGATTGGCTAATGGAGTGCCTGGTATCGGGATGAGCTGATTGATTGGAATGCTTTGTGGTTGTGAAGGCAGCCTAAATAAAGCCCATAAAAAATCAATACGATCTTGACGATTTTCCCCCATTCCTAATATTCCACCGCAACACACATTGAGTCCAGCCGTGGCAACTTTTGCAATGGTGTCTAATCGATCTTGATAAAGACGAGTGCTAATAATTTCGAGATAGAAATTTTGGGAAGTGTCTAAGTTGTGATTGTAATAGTCTAGGCCGGCTGCTTTTAATGAAGAGGCTTGGTCTTCATCGAGCATTCCTAATGTAGCGCAGGTTTCCAACCCTAACGCTTTGACTGACTGGATAATCTCTAATACTTTTGGAAAATCTTTTTTAGGCGGATTGCGCCATGCTGCACCCATGCAAAATCGTTTTGCACCATTGGCTTTTGCTTTTTTTGCTTGAGCTATGACGGCATCCATCTCAAGCAGTTTTTCTTTTTTTAAATGAGTATTGTAGTGTCCGCTTTGGGGACAGTAAGCACAGTCTTCAGGACAAGCACCCGTTTTAATGCTGCATAATGCACAAAATTCCATATCGCCCTGATTAAAATGTGTTCTGTGACATTGATAAGCTTGATATAGCAGCTCAAAAAAAGATTGCTCATACAACTCGCTAATTTTTTCTTTTGTCCAACTGATTTGTTTCATTGATGTTTAACTCCGTGCCTTGGTTGCATTTTTGAATGGTAATCGTTAGCATTTCGGCAGTCAACCATTAAAGATATCGAGGTTTACTAGTGAGTGTCGTGGATATACAGAAGTTAGATTTGCAATATAATTGGCATCCTTGCTCCCAAATGAAGGATTACGAGCAATTCAAATCCTTGGTGATTAAGCGGGCCTATGGAAGTTATCTCGAACTTAATGATGGTAGAAAAATTATTGATGCAATTTCTAGTTGGTGGTGTAAATCGTTAGGGCATAATCATCCTCAATTAAAAAAAGCTCTTAGGGATCAAGTTGAAAAATTTGAGCATGTCATTTTTGCCAACACAACAAACGAAATCATCGTAGCGTTGTCTCAGAGGCTTGGAAATTTAATGCCGACTTTAAATAAAGTTTTTTATGCGGGAGACGGTTCATGCGCTGTTGAAATTGCGATGAAAATGAGCCTTCATTTTCGAGCGCTTGAAGGTAAAACCAAAAAAGTAAAATTTATGGCTCTTAAAAATGGTTATCATGGTGAAACGAGTGGGGCGTTAAGTGTCAGTGATCTTGGTCTGTATCGTGATCCTTATCGTGCCATGTTGTTTGATCCCATTTTGATTGAGCCATATTATGTTCGAGGCATGGCTGATCCAGCTTGGCATAATATTGGGGAACATTGGAAAGCTATTGAAAATATTTTGCAAACACACTGTGATACTGCAACGGCAATCATTGTAGAACCCATTTTGCAAGGCAGCAGTGGGATGAGAATTTACAGCAAAGATTTTTTATTCAGATTAGCCAACTTCGCCAAAGAGAATGACATCCACCTTATTGCTGATGAAATTATGACGGGAGTAGGGCGCACAGGTAAAATGTTGGCCTGTGAACATGCTGCTATTACGCCGGATTTCATTTGTTTATCAAAAGGACTCACGTCGGGTTGGATGCCTTTTAGCGCGATATTAACGACGCAGAATATTTATCAAGCATTTTATGATGATTATGAGAAAGGGAAATCATTTTTACATTCTCATACTTATTCTGGGAATGCATTGGGTGCAAGCTTGGCACTTGCAACTTTAAAAATTATTCAAGATGAAAATTTATGTCAAAAAGCCAATAACCTTCAGACTGTCATGCAGCAAAATTTACAATCTATAGGAGAGCAGACGGGTATGCTTGAAAATATTCGAGGTATTGGTGCTGTGGTTGCGGCGGATTTAATGAATAAAAATAAAATACCTAGACTGGGATTTAAATTATATAAAGAAGCGATAGAGTTAGGCGCTCTGCTCAGACCGCTGGGCAACACAATTTACTGGTTGCCACCCTTAAATATCAAGAATGAAACGCTTTCTGAATTAAAAGAGATTACGCTTAACGCAATTTTTAATATTCAAGAAACCATGTGCTGAAGTTGCTGTTAAGTGTTTGACTGGGTGCGGTGTAGACTGCTTCGCTTCGCACGCCATGATAAATTTGGAGTAGTTCAGCCAGTTGTAAAAGTTAATTCGTAAACGTTCCTAAAAAACCAAAATTACTTTGCCAATAATTTCTTATTGCGTTTAAAGATAAATAGTTTTTGTATACTGAAGCTCGCTATAAATAATATAGATTCAGCGATGATCTTGCTGATATAAACACTGACATGCATGTCCTTAAAGGCGTTAATAAGAAAATAAGAGCAGCTGGTTAATCCAATGGCTAGCAAACAATACTCTAATAATGGTGTGTATTTCTCTGTGCTTTTAAATGCAAATCGTTGGTTTAAGGTATAGTTGCAAATGCCTGAGATGATTCTGCCGGTTAACATTGAGCCTAATATGTTTTTCGTAAAATAAAAGCATATTCCAAATACACCAAAATCAATAATGGCAGATAGTATGGAGACTGAAGCAAAGCGAATAAATACAAAATAGATTTTTAATGA
>MHBC01000036.1:5426-5913 GCA_001804735.1 Legionellales bacterium RIFCSPHIGHO2_12_FULL_37_14
TTTTATTATTGTTTTCGTAGATTGTTTCTATATTAATTTCATTGATTGGAATTTTTTGTTTTGAAGCACGCAACAGCATTTCCAGTTCGAATTCATAACCGGAAAGTTTGCTTTCAAGTAAATCATGGACAAATGATCTTGGAATAGCGCGCAATCCTGTTTGCGTATCTTGCAACTTGATATGGCTTGTAAAATTGAGCACATACTTCGTGAGATTGTTGCCAAATTTGGAACGTAATGGAATATCGGTTTTATTGAATTCTCTTACACCTAGGTGCATTGCGTTGGGTGTCAATCGAAGCGATTGACAAAGTTTGATAATGTCTTTAGGGCTATGTTGCCCATCAGCATCTGCTGTAATGACTCCAGGCGAGGTACTGTCCGTTAACGTTAAATAGTGGTTAAAGCCTGTTTTTAAAGCCTCTCCTTTCCCAAGGTTAATAGCATGTTGCACTACATAAATATTCGGAAAGTTGATTAACTGCGC
>MHBC01000037.1:0-22729 GCA_001804735.1 Legionellales bacterium RIFCSPHIGHO2_12_FULL_37_14
CCTTCTCCCGCAAGCGGGAGAAGGGAGCTTTTATGATTTATTAAGACGGGACAGCCCTGATAGTAGATTGTTCATATCTAGCATTTTAACCTAACTCAAGTATACTAACCCTTTTGCTAGCTAATCTAAATGTTCACTCCCATTTCGTATTTTATTGGTCTACGATATACCCGCGCGAAAAAACGCAGCTATTTTGTCTCATTTATTTCTTTAAGTTCTATGTTAGGCATTGCCCTTGGGGTAATGGTATTGATTACGGTGCTTTCTGTTATGAATGGTTTTGATAAGGAAATTCATCAAAGGTTTTTTGGTATGGCGCCTGAAATAACTATAACTCATCGTGATGGTGCGCTTGATAATTGGCAAAGTTTAGCAAGAGAGCTTACCAAAATAAAAGAGGTAAAGTATGCATCGCCCTATGTTGGCACCCAAGGCTTAATGAGCTTTCAAGGGCAGGTTTTACCTATTGCTCTTACTGGAATAATTCCCCAATATGAAGAGGCCATGAGCGGGCTTAGTAAAAAAATGCTTATTGGAAAGCTTAATAACCTAAATCACTTTGGCATAATATTAGGACGTAATCTTGCAGATCAATTAGGCGTAATGGAAGGGGATTTAATTACCATCATGATTCCCGAAGCAACTGTTACGCCAGCGGGAGTTGTACCTAGGTTTAAGCGCTTTACATTGCGGGGTATTTTTTCCGCCGGGAATGGTTTTAACTTTGATACTCGCCTTGGTTTTATCGACCTTAAAGACGCCCAAAACTTAATGCGGTTAAGTAATGCAGTAACAGGTATTAAATTACGCCTTAAAGAGCCATACAGAGCTCCTAAGCTTGCGCACGAAATTCAAGTAAAATTAGGCGAAGAGTATGAAGTTAGCAGTTGGGCCGATCAATTTGGGCCATTTTTTCATGCAGTTAAAATGGAAAAAACCATGATGTTTTTTATTTTGTTACTTATTATTGCTGTAGCAGTATTTAATTTAGTTTCATCCCTTGTAATGATAGTAAATGACAAACAAGCGGAGATTGCAATATTACGCACAATGGGGGCAACGCCTGCAACAATATTGCGGATATTTATTGTCCAAGGAATGCTTATTGGAACTGCTGGGATTATTTTAGGGTTAATAGCAGGGATTATCTTGGCTCAAAATGCAACCCAAATAGTTAACACCTTGCAAAAATGTTTTCATACTCAATTTTTGTCTTCAAATATTTATTTTGTTGACTTTCTTCCCTCACAAATCTTGCTTTCTGATTTAGTTGAAATATGCAGTATTGCTTTACTGATGTGTTTTAGTGCAACAATCTATCCCGCTTGGCAAGCGTCACGTACAATTATTGCGGAGGCCTTGCATCATGAATAATATTATAAAGGCCAAAGATTTAGGTAAATCTTTTTCTGAGGTTAGTGAAAACCTTAAGATTTTAAACTCAATTAACCTTGAAGTTAAGCAAGGGGACAAAATTGCTATTGTGGGTCCTTCAGGTTCTGGTAAAAGTACTTTGTTACATCTACTAGGCGGATTAGATAAGCCAAGTAAAGGCGAAGTTTTAATTCAGGATAAATCATGGTTTAACTTAAGCGAAAAGCACCGCTGTAAATTGCGGAATCAATATTTAGGTTTCGTTTATCAATTTCACCATTTATTACCTGAATTTACTGCGCTTGAAAATGTAGCTATGCCTTTACTTTTAAGAAATGCTAACCCAAGCTTTATTGAAGATAAGGTAGTTAAGATATTAAAAGCTGTTGGATTACAAAACAGAATGAAACATAAACCAGCAGAGCTTTCAGGTGGCGAAAGGCAAAGAGTTGCAATTGCAAGAGCGCTCATCCATGAACCTTCTTGTGTGTTAGCAGATGAACCAACAGGCAACTTAGACACCCATACCGCAAAACAAGTTTTTGAGCTAATGTTAGAGTTAAATCGGAAACACCATACAGCCTTAGTTATAGTTACGCATGATTTAAACATGGCTAAACAATTAGATAAGTGTTATGCATTAAATAATGGTAAGTTAATCGAGCAATGAACAAAAATAATTATATAATTTTAAAGCAAGCTGTTGCGCCAGAAATATGTGACTTAATTGCTGAATATGCAAGATTGCAAGCAAGCGTTAAGCCTAAAATTCATAAAAGAGGCGATCCGCTAGCATATATACATAGAGCATATGCAGATCCACTAATGGAAACTTTATTGCTTAGGCTAACCCCTAAAGTCGAAGAAGCTTTACAATGTGAACTTTGGCCAACCTTATCATTTTATTATACCTATGCAAAAGGTAACGAGCTTAATAAACATAAAGATCGTTCATCTTGCGAGTTTGTAGCAGGGCTTTATATAGCTGCAGATCCGCAATTTACCCAAAATGAAGGCAGCTGGCCTTTATGTTTAGACCTTGAGGGTAAAGAAGAAAAGATTGCTTTAAATAGTGGGGATTTGGTAATTTTTAAAGGACATGAAGTTTTACATTGGCGCGAAAAATTTACCGGGCAATGGTGTGTCTCGGCTATTTTTGGTTATGTGGATAAAAATGGGCCGTTTGCCTTTCAAAAATTTGATCAACGTAAAAGTATTGGTTTACCCCACATTGGGATGTTACGCTGGTCTTTTGGGTGTTTAATAAATAAGCTAAGGAGGTAATAATGAGCATAAACTCAGCTGAAATAGCCAAAATTTTACGTCAATATCGCAAGCATAGCGGTCTTTCTCAGCATGATTTGGCCAAGCTTGCAGGAGTTGGGAAAACCGCCGTATTTGACCTTGAAAAGGGCAAGGAGACCGCGCAACTTGATACATTATTTAAAATTTTATCTGTCTTAAATATTAATATGAAATTAGAAACTCCCTTTTAAGGAGAATTAACCATGAGAAAAGCTAGAATTTTAATGCATGGGGTATTTGCAGGTTTATTACATGAACTTGAAGATAACACTTATCAGTTTACCTATCATAATAAATATAAAGGCCCACAAGTGTCGCTTACTATGCCAGTTACGCAGCAAAGCTATACTTTTGAAAAATTTCCCGCTTTCTTTGAAGGCCTTTTACCCGAAGGCACTCTATTAGAAGCATTAGTTGCGCAACATAACCTTGATAAAGAGGATTTTTTTGGCCAATTGCTTAAGGTAGGCAATAACGTTGTTGGAGCCGTTAGTATTGAGGAGCTTAAATGAAATATTGTGCAATATCTTACGCGCCAATAGCGCCAGATGCTTTTTATTCTCCTAATGCAATAAAACGTATTGCTCCTAAATTAACCAAGTTAAATCCAATAGAATTAACCGCAACTGATCTTCTAAAAAGAGCACATGCTGATATTGCCAACATGTCAATTCCAGGGATGCAGGCTAAATTATGCGCTAAAGTTAATCTAAAAAAACAGTGTTTTGAAATTGATCCACAAGGTTTATTTATCTTAAAACCGCAAAACGAGGATTACCGCGAGCTCCCTGAAAATGAAGCTATTACCATGAAGCTTGCAGAGACAGTAGGCTTAGATGTGCCCTTAAATGGGTTAATATTTACGCAAGATAATTATTTAACTTACTTTATTAAACGTTTCGATCGCTTATCACATTATAAAAGACATCATATAGAAGATTTTGCCCAATTATCTTTACAAAATAGAGACACTAAGTATGCAAGCAGTATGGAAAACGTTGCTCGGCTTATTGCAACTTATTGTACTTTTCCCAAAATAGAATTTGTTAAATTATTCAAATTAACTTTGTTTAATTTTTTAGTAGGTAATGAAGATATGCATTTAAAAAACTTCACGCTTATTACGGTAAATAACAAAGTTATGCTAGCTCCTTGCTATGATTTGCTTAACACGAGTATCGTATTAAACAATACGCAAGAAGAAATGGCTTTGCCTTTACATGGCAAAAAACAAAACTTACAAAAAGATGATTTTTTTGGCTACTTTGCTAAAGGTCAGTTAGGTTTAAATAACACTATAATTGACGAAGTAATCCATACCTTCCAAAAAGCATTAGCTACCTGGCATAATTTAATTCAATGTAGCTATTTGTCTATTCCTATGCAAAAAAGCTACATAGCTCTACTTAAAGAAAGATGTGCAAGATTGGGCTAAATAGCTTAAATATCCAGTTAGAATGCCTACAATAATTCCTGCTAAAACCTCATGCGATTTATGTCCCATCCTTTCACGGAGCTTAGTTTCAGAAGAGAGATCTCTCAATAGTTTATTAAGGATTTCGGCATGTTTGCCTATTTGTCTGCGCAGGCCAATAGCATCAATAATAATTATTAGCATTAAGGTAAAGGCAATGCCAAATATAGGTGAGTCAAGGCCTTCTCTTAGAGCGATAAAGACTGCAATGTTAGTGACAATAGCCGCATGTGTACTAGGAAAACCTCCATAGCCAATTTGTGCAAAGGCAAGAGTTTCCGCTTTAATGCTATTACAGATAAACTTTATAGAACCTGCCACTATCCATGCAAAAATAGGGCTTATTAGATAAATTAGTTTCATATATTCCCTAGTTTTAGATAAGGAATAAGTGAATCTTGCTGGTTAGAAGTAGATTCCATAGAATAAATTATCTAATGACACGATAATTAAACTTTACTAAATTTATTATGTAAATACGATAAAAATTTTATTTAGGATAATTAATGCAAAGAATTAGTTCGTTCGGTAGATTAATCTAAGATGAACATTTTCTTATTCCCCTATATAAGGCAGAAGACGCGCCTAGGGTTTTACAAACTAAGCTCCCCGTCATTGCATACGGCATGGGAAGCAGTTATGGCGATTCTTAGTGTGCTTAAGACTTTTGGTGATCGATTATCTGGTGGTTTAATGAGTTTTCCTAAGCCTGGTATTACTTTAGCTCTTGACTTTGTCAATTTGGGTGCTAAAACTTTAAAGTTGTTTGAAAAACTAGATTCTATTGTAAAAACTGCCAACGGTAGGATTTATTTAGCTAAAGATGCTAGAATGCCAGAGGATGTATTTCAACAAGGGTATCCCAATGTTGACACATTCTTACGTTTCAAGGATTCTAACATTAGCTCGCTTTTAGCAAGAAGATTGGGTATAGAATAATATATGCAGAATAATGTGATGAAAATAGTTGTGGTTGGTGCAACTTCCCTGATTGCCCAACACTG
The DNA here is from genome assembly GCA_001804735.1 of Legionellales bacterium RIFCSPHIGHO2_12_FULL_37_14. Classification (GTDB taxonomy): domain Bacteria; phylum Pseudomonadota; class Gammaproteobacteria; order Legionellales; family Legionellaceae; genus 2-12-FULL-37-14. Next base: position 5,158 of record MHBC01000037.1, read on the forward strand.
TTTGCGCTTGTGGGTGCAACAATATTCTAATATTGAGCTTTACCTTGCAGGGCGTGATAAGCAACGCTTAGACGAGGTTGCCTTGGATTTAAAGGCACGCACTCTAAGCGCTCTAATAAAAACATATACATTTAATGGTATATCTACTGTTTTGTTTGCCGAGGCATTCGCTAGAGAAATGCAAAATGCAAATAAGGGCCAGTTGGCTGTTATAGGATCTATTGCAGGTGATAGAGGACGCAAAGCTAATTATATTTATGGAGCTGCTAAGTCTTTAGTTGAAACCTACGTGCAAGGGCTACAGCACAGATTTTATAAATCAAACGTTCGCGTATCTTTAATTAAACCAGGGCCAACTTTAACTCCAATGACGGCAAATATTCAGCCTAAAAGAAGCTCTTTAGCAAAGGTTGAAGTAGTTGCCAAACAGATAGTGAACGCGCTAAATCAAGGTAAAGGAGTTATTTATACTCCAAAAAGATGGCGTTTTGTAATGGGTATTATAAAATGTATGCCCACATTTTTTTTCCATAAACTAGATATTTAATATGTATTTACTTAAAAGAATAGCTCGCTTTTTAATCATTAAGATTAATAAAATAGTATATTTGGGGAAAAAGAATTTTTTCATGCCACTAAAACGCAAAATAATATATCTAGTTACTATGCTCTACCCTAAGTTGCAGCCTTATTTTTGCCATCCTTACATAGAGCCTAATCCTAACATCAAACATTTATTCCTTGATATCTCGACCATAGTAAGAAATGATTTAAAAACAGGAGTGCAACGAGTTGTCAGGAGCCTATTAAGTGAGTTAATGCAGCATCCAATCGAAGGCTATATAGTAAAGCCTGTTTACTGTACAGAAACAGATACAGGATTTTATTATGCCCACTACTATATTGATAAAAATCTTAGGCTTAAAAACAACCTTGAAGACACCCAAATTGACATTAGACCAAATGATATATTTTTAGGTTTGGATTTTAACTTAGCAATGCTTCCCAAGCAGCTTGAAGAGCTTAATAGAATTAAACAGCAAGGCGTTAAAATTTTTTTTATAGTTTATGACCTTTTACCAGCACTCAAACCAAAGATGTTTAAACCTATTGTTAAAGATCTTTTTACTATCTGGTTAGAGGTTATATTAAAATTTGATGGAGTTATTTGTATTTCCAAAGCAGTGCATGATGAGCTTAAACTTTGGATTAAAAACAATAATTTTGCTATCCCAAAAAACTTATCTTTTGCCTGGTTTCATCTTGGAGCTGATATTGAAAACTCTTTGCCGACTAGAGGTTTGCCAGATGGCTCTATGGAATTGATTAATTTTTTTAAGGCTAATAAAAGTTTTATATCTGTTAGTACTATTGAGCCACGTAAAGGTTATGCTCAGCTTCTTGCAGCTTTTAATTTATTATGGCAACAAAACGTTGATGTAATCTTAATTATCGTCGGGAAAAAAGGTTGGTTAGTGGATTCTCTTGTTAAAGATATAGCGCAACACCCTTTGTTAAACCATAAATTATTCTGGCTTAGAAATGTTAGTGACGAATATTTAACCAAGCTATATGCAGCTGCTACTTGCCTTATTGCCCCAAGTGAAGGGGAAGGATTTGGCTTGTCTTTGATTGAAGCTGCTAAATATAATTTGCCTATTATAGCTCGCAAGTTGCCAGTATTTATGGAAGTTGCGCAAGATAAAGCATTTTATTTTACTGGGCTTAAAGCAGAAGATCTTGCTGTGGCGGTAAATTCTTGGCTACAACTTTACGCGCTAAATTCTCATCCTAGCACCAGCAATATGAGGTGGTTAACTTGGAAGGATAGTGCAGATAAATTAAAAGAAGCTTTATTGATTGATTAAGTTTTTGTATCATGCGACGAGATATTTAAAAGGGAGTGCTTAGTGAAGAACGCAATTGTTACCGGAATTACTGGACAAGATGGGGCGTACCTTGCTGAATTATTATTGCAAAAAGGCTATAAGGTATTTGGTACATATAGGCGTACTAGCTCAGTAAATTTTTGGCGTATTGAAGATCTTGGTATCGAAAAACATCCAAATTTAAACTTAGTAGAACATGACTTAACAGATCCTTCAGCTAGTATTCGTCTTGTACAAAAATCTAAAGCCGATGAAATATATAATTTAGCAGCACAAAGCTATGTTGGCGTGTCTTTTGAGCAGCCTATTACTACTGCAGAAATTACTGGCATGGGCGGGGTTAATTTATTAGAAGCTGTCCGCATTGTGAATAAAGATGCACGTTATTATCAAGCTTCTACATCTGAAATGTTCGGTAAGGCCCAATCTATTCCGCAAACAGAAGACACGCCATTTTATCCAAGAAGTCCATATGGAATATCCAAACTATTTGCCCATTGGATGACAGTAAATTATCGCGAGTCATATAATATGTTTGCTTGTAGCGGCATATTATTTAACCATGAATCTCCACTTAGAGGACGTGAATTTGTGACTCGCAAGATTACCGATGCTGTTGCTAAAATTAAATTGGGTAAAATTGACTTTTTAGAACTAGGTAACCTCGAGGCAAAGCGAGATTGGGGTTACGCCAAAGAATATGTCGTAGGTATGTGGGCTATGTTGCAAGCTAAAGATCCTGAAACTTACATATTAGCAACCAGTCGTTCGGAAACTGTTCGTGATTTTGTTACTCTGGCCTTTAAAGCAATTGACGTGCAAATAAATTGGCAAGGTAAGGGCGAACAAGAAATAGGGCTTGATGCTGCTACTGGAAAAACCTTGGTAAAGGTTAATCCTAAATATTACCGTCCAGCAGAAGTTGATTTATTAATTGGAGATTTTACGAAAGCAAAAAAAGCACTAGGCTGGGCGCCTAAAACTACTCTGGAAGAGTTGTGTGAAATGATGGTTAGCGCTGATTTAGAGCGTAATGAAAAGGGTTATTCATTCTAAGGATATTAAATGAATTATAATGCAAAAATTTATGTTGCTGGCCATAACGGTATGGTTGGTTCAGCAATTGTGCGCAGCTTAAAAAAGGCAGGTTATACAAACTTTGTTTTTAGAACACGTCAAGAGCTAGATCTTACTAAGCAAAAAGCAGTAGAAGATTTTTTTAGTAAGGAAAAGCCTGATTATGTTTTTTTAGCAGCGGCAAGAGTTGGAGGGGTTTATGCTAACAATACTTATCGCGCTGAATTTATTTATGAAAATTTAATAGTTGAATTAAACGTTATTCATGCTGCCTGGAAAGCTCAAGTTGAAAGATTATTATTTTTAGGTTCAAGTTGTATTTATCCAAGAAATTGTAAGCAGCCTATTATAGAAGACTATTTACTTTCTGGAACTCTAGAGCCTACTAATGAACCTTACGCCGTAGCCAAAATTGCCGGCATAAAACTATGCGAAAGCTACAATAGACAATATGGCACTAAATATGTTTCCGCAATGCCTACTAATTTGTATGGTCCAAATGATAATTATGATTTAAAAACAAGCCACGTATTACCTGCATTAATTCGTAAAGCCCATGACGCTAAAAAACGCCAAGATCCTAATATAGTCATCTGGGGTACTGGAAATCCAAGACGTGAATTTTTATATGTTGACGATTTAGCGGATGCCTGTGTATTTTTAATGGAGCATGAAATAAACGATGGAGTCTATAACATAGGCTGTGGAGAAGATTATAAAATTAGCCAAATAGCAAAGCTCATTATGGATGTAGTTGGTTATGCAGGTGAAATGATATTTGATACTACAAAGCCAGATGGAATGCCGCAAAAACTATTAAACGTCGATAAAATGAGCCAGTTAGGATGGCAGGCGAAGATCTCGTTACTAAAAGGCTTAGAAAAAACCTATCAAGACTTTATGCAACGTGAAGAAATCTACACAGGAGCTGACAAAAAGGTTGTAGAGCATGCAAGTTAGCATAATTACGCCGTCATATAACCAAGGACCTTATTTTCTACGCACCTTAGAAAGCGTGCAGCAACAAATTAATGGGGTTAATTTAGAACACATAGTTTTTGATGGAGCAAGTACTGACAATACCCTTGAGATTCTAGCGCAATATGCATCTTCAAACCCACACCTTAAGTGGACTTCGGAAAAGGACAAAGGTCAAGCACATGCTGTTAATAAAGGTATTCTTTTAAGTAAAGGTGAAATAATAGGGTGGATAAATTCCGATGATATTTATTATAAAGATGCAATAAAAAATGTATTAGAGGTTTTTAAAGCTAATAAAGAAGTTGATGTAGTTTATGGCATGGCAGATCATATTGATAAAAATGACATTATTTTGGAAGAATACCCTTCAGAAAAGTGGGATGAAAAACGTCTGCTTGAAACTTGTTATATTTGCCAGCCTACGCTCTTCTTGAGACGCCGGGTAATTGATAAATGTGGTCTATTAGATGAAAATTTACAATATTGCATGGATTATGAATATTGGTTGCGTTTAAATGACCATGGCATAAAATTTTACTACTTAGAAAAAAAGTTAGCCGGATCAAGGTTTTATGAAGAAACTAAAACGTTAGGCGCAAGAGCCAAAGTGCACCATGAAATATGTCAGATGTTTAAAAGCAAATATAATTATGTTCCAGCTAAATGGATTGTAAATAATGCCTTTGCAGTCATTGAAGGTAAAATGAATAAAAAAATGTATCCCAGGTTGTTTTTGGTTCTGATACTAATGCATTCTGTCTATGGTAATATTCGGTGGAATAAATCAATTTCTAATCAATACTTTAAATTAATACTGTATGGGTTGCGGCGTAAGTTTGGGTAACGGAAAAATAATAGGCTTATTTTTCATGAGTCAACCTTAATTTTGAAAATTTCATGTCCTTGTTTAAGGAAATCAAGGGCATAGTTTAGCTCTCCTTGAGTTTCGGCATAAAGTTTAAAAAGAGGTTGAGACTTATGTACGCTAGAATTAAGCGGAGTTAAAAGTAAAACTCCAGCGCCCTTTGACTTAGGAGCTCCAGCTAGTTTTGCGATACAGGCAATCTGGCGGTTATCAATATCTATTATAGTTCCTGAACATTTTGCTTCTATTGTATGGGATAAAGGAGCTTTTACTATAGGACGCATACCTCCTTGGGCATTACAAATGGCTTCAAACTTTGCGAGCGCTTTCCCGCTATCGAGAAGCTCTGTAGCAATTTTTAGCCCTTCACCTTTAGCAACATTAGGAGAAAATTCGATAACTTCTCCAGCTAAAATTAAGGCACGCTTCCTTAAATCTTGGGGAGCATGTCTATCTCTTGTAAGAACAGCTAGTACGTCTAAAGCTTCAAGCACAGGACCTATTCCGCGCCCAATAGGTTCAGATCCATTGGAAAAAAGGATTTTTGTCTCAATGCCAAATTTATTGGCGACTAAAGTTAAAAATTTTGTTAAATATTTGGCGCGGGTAATTGATCTAACTTTTGCGGTTGCGCCAATTGGCATGTCTATTACGAGATGGGTTGAACCTGCTGCAATTTTCTTCGATAAAATAGAGGCGACCATTTGTTCTTCACTATCAAGGTTTGCGGTTCTTTCAATTCTTATAAGTAAATCATCAGCAGGGCTTAATGTCATAGAGCCGCCCCAAACTATGCAGCCATTTTCTTGTTCAACCACTTTTCGCATGGTCTTAATATCTAAGTTAACTTCAGTAAAAACTTCCATAGTATCAGCGGTCCCCGCAGGGGATGTGATTGCGCGTGACGAGGTTTTAGGAATCATTAAGCCAAAGGCTGCAACAATTGCAACGACTATGGGAGTTGTGCGGTTTCCTGGTAATCCACCTACACAATGTTTATCAACCACACATTCCGCACTCCATTTTAACCTTTGACCTGAATCAACCATTGCTCTCGTTAAATCAACCAGTTCTTTTTTAGAAATCTTATTGCCGACACTTGCTGCAATATACATGGCAGCATTTATGTCTGATAGCTGTCCGCCAACAAGATCACTAATAATTTGCTTTATCTCTTTATTTTTTAACTCATGACCATAGACTTTTGCGCGAATATAGCTAATTGAATCAAGCTGCTTTGGGTGGGTAATCAAAATTTGCATGCCTTCTTGGGCGGCTAATAGCTTCCAAGCATATTTAGATAAACTTCCTTCGTTGTGTCTTAATAAATTAGTTTCTACAGTGTTTAAGGTTGCAATAATAGACCGTTCACCCAAAGTGACCCTTACTCGCGCAAGAGCATCGAAGCCTTCTGACTTGCAAATATGACAGTCTTGGCGCATATAGATAATGGGCTCTTGATGGGTATTAATGCCTAAGTATTTAAGGGTTAAAGTTGATTGCTTATTCAAGATAGTTTCTCAATTTGCTTATACTCGGGAATAACACAAGACCACTTAAGTTCTGCGGTTATTTTGTCTTTTAATGATAAAGCCGCCTCAGGTTTTCCATGCGTAATAAACGTTTTTTTAGGCGGTTTAGTAAAATGGCTCAACCAGGTAAGCATTTCTGCATAATCTGCATGTGCGGATGTACCTCTTATCGATCTAATCTCAGCATTAATAGGTATCATTTGGCCATGCATTTTTATGCTTTTAGCTCCACTTAACATATGATCTCCTCTTGTTCCAGGAGCTTGAAAGCCAGTAAACAAAATGGTGTTGCGTCTATCACTAGCGTAAGCTTTGAGGTGAAATAATACGCGGCCTCCAGTTGCCATACCGCTCGAGGATATAATAATTTTAGGCGTATTATTATGAATATCTAACTCTTGTGAATCTTCCGCTGTTTTTACATAGTTGGGAACTTCTGCAAGGTATGCGCACTCTTCTTTTGTTAGCCTTAAATCTTCTAAATGGTGACATAAAATTTGTGTGGCATTAGTTGCCATGGGGCTATCTAAATAAATAGGTACCATAGGAATGGCATTTTCTTTTTTTAACTCAGAAAGATAATACAAAATAGACTGGGTGCGTCCAACAGCAAATGCAGGAATAATAACCGAGCCGCCTCTTTGCAAGGTTTTATCAATAATTTCTTTTAATAATACTTTAGGATGAATTTTTTCATGCAGCCTATCTCCATAAGTTGATTCGGTAACAAGATAGTCAACTTCTTCGACAAAAGTAGGGGCTTTCATTACTGGATCTTGCATTCTGCCTAAGTCGCCGGTAAAAAGAAGCGAGGTATTTTGGTTTTGAATCCGCACAAATGAAGAGCCTATAATGTGGCCTGCTGGAATTAAATGAAAACTAGTATTGTTATTTAGCTCCGTAACTAAGTTATAATCTCGGGGTTTAAATAACGTTAAAGCTTTTTCGGCATCTTCAACTGTATAAAGAGGCAGAGCTGGCTCATGTTTAGAATAATGATATTTGTTCGCATTAAATGCATCTTCTTCCTGAATATGGGCGCTATCAGGGAGTAAGATACTACATAAATCCTTAGTCCCATAGGTGCAATATATTGGTCCTGTAAAACCATTTTTTACTAATAATGGCAAATAGCCAGAGTGATCAATATGCGCATGAGTAAGGATAACAGCATCTAATGTTGTAGGAGAAAAAGGCAAAGCGCTCCAGTTACGTAATCTTAATTCTTTAAGTCCTTGGAAAAGTCCACAATCAACTAGAATACGTTTATCATCAAAGGTTAAAAGATATTTAGATCCGGTAACAGTGCCTGCTGCCCCTAAAAATGTAATATTCATAATAAATTCCTAAAAGCCTTGAAAAACTTTTGCTAATTGCTGCCATGGCAGTGCAATTACATTTTCTGTCAGTATTCTAGGAATGTCTATACGACAAACGACAAAAGCATATTTTACGTTCTTATACTCGTTTTTAAATGTTAGTAAATGTCTAATGTCTTTTGATTTTGGGCTGTTAGTCAACTTTACTTCAACTGGAATATAGTAGCCGCTATATTCAATAACGTAATCAACTTCTGGACCTGCGTGATCGCGCCAAAATAGCAGTTGGCCATTAAGAGAGTTTTCTAGCATTAACTTACGTAATTCGAGGCCAATGAACTGTTCAAACAGCTCGGATTTTTGTTTAATAGTTGGATTAACAGGTTCTAGTGCCCCAATCCTTCTAACGCCCAAATCAAAAAGTATATATTTTGCTGACTTAGTCAACCGTCTTCGTTGGCTGCCTTTTGATAGAGGTTCTATTTTTTCAACGACCATACAATCATTTAATATTCCATAATAGTCTGAAATTGTGTTATGAGCCACCCCAATTTCTTGCGACAGTTTATTAAAATTCGCAATATTTCCAGATTCAATACAAGCTAAGCGCAAAAAGTTGCTAAATGCACCAACATTACGTACTAAAGCTTCTTTTCTGATTTCTTCTTCTAAATACACGTTTACATAAGTATTTAATTGTAAGTCTATTTGCGCTTGGTTAGACATTACTAATATTTCCGGCAGCGAACCATTCACTAGCCTTTCCTCTAATGCTAGAGTATGAGTATTATTTGACGTTAATTCTTTTATACTTAATGGAGTCATTTCATAACGCAGCACCCTTCCTGGTAATAAATTTTTTATTTTTCGTGCTGAAGACCCTGTTAAAATAAATGTGGCTATTTTTTCGTCTATTAGGATCTGGATACTGTCAGTTAAATTCGGGACTTTTTGAATTTCATCTATGATAATTAATGGTGATTTTGTCATCATTAAACACAATGCTTTTATTTCTTCAATTAACACACCGCTCGCTACTTCATATTTCCGTAAATTATTGGGATCCATTAAATTAATGTATAAATCATGGGGAATACTTTTAACTAAGGACGTTTTACCTGTTTGCCTTGGACCAAATAGCAAAATACTTTTACCAAAAGACAGAGCTTGATTAAGCATTTCTTGCAGAGTTCTAGTAAACCAGATCATGAGTAATTCCATTAACCTTTACTAGCAATTTTACATGAAAATTGAGTCCTTATCTACAAAATTCAATGAAATATTGGGGTGATTGCATTAAACATAGCATTTTTAAGGTGGTTGGGTATATAATCGCGCTAGTTTTTGCCTATGGATAGCACAATGTTCTTAAAGAAACACGCTAATGTAAAGCCTTTGCCAGAAATTTCGGTTGTGGTGCCAGTTTATAAAGAAGAAGCCAACATTAAGCCTTTTTTAGCGCGTATGGAGGCTACGCTTTTGCGTATGCATTTAACCTATGAAATTGTTTTTGCCCTTGATCCATCTCCTGATCAAACTGAAGAAGTTATTCTGCAAGAAATTAACCGAAACCCTTGTATAAAACTATTAGTGTTTTCCCGAAGATTTGGTCAGCCTGCAGCAACGATGGCAGGGATCTTACATTGCACCGGTAAAACCTGTGTGGTCATAGACGTTGATTTACAAGATAACCCAGAATTGGTTGAAAAAATGTATTTAAAACTGCAAGAAGGCTATGAAGTTGTTTACGCTAAGAGACGTTCCCGTCAAGGTGAAACCCTCATTAAAAGAGTAATTACCCATATTGGTTACTCAGTTATTAACCGTTTAACCGACGTGCAAATTCCTCGTAATACCGGCGATTTTAGAATAATGACAAGGCGGGTTATTGAAGAGCTAAGACATTTAAACGAATCGCATGGATTTTTGCGTGGCCTTGTTGCCTATGTAGGATTTAAGCAAACTCACATTGAGTACGATAGAGACGCAAGGTTTGCTGGCAAAGGCAACTACAATAGATTAACCGGCTCTTTAAAAATTGGCTTAAATGGACTAATTGGTTTTAGCTCAAAACCTTTGTTTTTAATGTCGCTTGCGGGTTTTATATTAGCCCTTTTTGGTTTTTTATTAGGTGCGTGGTATGTCATCCAAAAGCTTATTGGGATGGATTTAAGCCCAGGCCTTTCAACAACGGTTTTATTCATTACCTTCTTCTCAGGAGTGCAGCTTTTAGGCTTAGGTCTTATTGGAGAGTATGTGGGTAGAATATATGATGAAGTTAAAAGACGTCCTATGTCTATTTTGGATAAGAAGGTAAATTTTGACGAGGCAGTTTAAGGATGGATTTTGTTGAAAGGAAGAATCTTCTTGCAATTTCACATATTGAATCTTTTCCTAAGTTTTTGTTAGTAGGAGGCACGAGCGCGCTTATTTATTTTTTTTCTATGTGGGTTTTTACCAATATTGTAGCGCCACATTACCTTATTGCAGTTAGCTTTAGTTATGTTTTTTCAGTTATTTTTCACTATTTTGCCAATTGTCATTTTACCTTTAAAGCCTCTACAGCAATTTCACATAGCCAGATTGCAAGGTATTTAACTATGCTGTTAATAAATTACTGCATCTCAATTGTTATTGTACATACTGTAGTTGAGGTTTATCATTTATCCCCTTACCTTGGAATCGCTGTGTCAATTTTGTGCACAATGCTGCCAGGGTATGTTATGGGAAAGTTTTGGATATTTAGGTGAGGTAAAACATGAGTGTTGTTGTAACAGGGGCAGCTGGATTTATCGGGAGCAATTTAGTTGATAGGTTGTTACAAGAAGGCTATAAAGTTACTGGTATAGATAATTTTGTAACTGGACAAAAAAAATTTTTAACTAAAGCACGCCAAAATCCTAATTTTACTTTACTCGAAATGGACCTCTTAGATAATGCGCGTCTTAAAAAAGCCTGTAAAGGTGCTGAGATGATATTTCATCTTGCTGCAAATGCAGATGTCAGGTTTGGTACCGAACATCCCCACAGGGATCTTGAGCAAAATACTCTGGTAACCTATAACGTTCTTGAAGCTATGCGCAAAAACTCCATTAAAAAAATTGCTTTTGCTTCGACAGGATCTGTTTATGGAGAGGCTAAAGTTATTCCAACTCCTGAAGATAGCCCTTTTCCCATTCAAACCTCTTTATATGGCGCCTCAAAAGCTGCAGCTGAAGGTTTAATCTCTGCTTATTGTGAAGGGTTTGGTTTTAAGGCATGGATTTTTCGCTTCGTATCTATCTTAGGCGAACGCTACACCCATGGTCATGTGTTTGATTTTTATAAAAAACTTAAAAATGATCCGCATAATTTATTTGTTTTAGGCAATGGTAAGCAGCGCAAATCATATTTATATGTAGAAGACTGTATTGATGCAATTTTATTAGCTGTTAATAAAGCTCATGATCCAGTTAATATTTTTAATTTAGGTGTAGATAGCTACTGTGAAGTAAATGATTCTATCACCTGGATTAAAGAAGCGTTAAATTTAACTCCGCAAATTAATTATAGTGGGGGAGATAGGGGTTGGATCGGTGATAGCCCTTTTATTTACCTAGACACCAAAAAAATCCAATCCCTCGGCTTTCGCCCTAAACTAACCATACGTGAAGGAATAATAAAAACCTTGCAATACCTACAACAAAATGAATGGGTCCTAATACGAGCATAGTAGGTTGGGCCTTGGCCCAACAAAAAAAAGCACAGTAGGTTAGCCATTGGCCCAACAAAAAAAAAGGAAAAAACATGAAACATAGCCTAAAAGAAAAAACCGCCCTAATAACAGGCGCAAGCCAAGGCCTAGGCAGAGAAATTGCGCGCAAGTACATTTTAGCAGGAGCAAACGTTATGCTATTTGCAAGAAGCAAAAGTTCCCTTGCATCTTTGCAACAAGAGCTGGAAGAGCTTAAAAATGCCACGCAAAAAGTTTGCGTTACAGTTGGCGATGTTAAAGCTCCTAAAGACGTAACTTTTGCGGTAAAAAATACTTTAAAAAATATAGGTTCACTCCATATCCTAGTTAACAATGCCGGCATTTATGGCCCAAAAGGCGATCTTGACAAACTAGAATGGCAAGAATGGGTACAAACAATTGAGATTAATTTATTTGGCTCAGTCCTAATGTGCAAAGCTGTGTTACCCCATTTTAAAGCGCAAAAATATGGAAAAATTATTCAGCTTTCAGGTGGCGGAGCAACTCAACCCATGCCATTTATTAGCGCATATGCAGCCTCAAAAGCTGCGGTTGTTAGATTTGCCGAGTCTTTAGCTAAAGAAGTAACTAGTTTTGGGATAGATGTAAATGCGGTAGCCCCTGGAGCTTTAAATACGGCAATGCTTGAAGAAATTTTACTAGCAGGCCCTGATAAAGTAGGGAAAAGTTACTACGCCAAAAGTGTAGATCAAAAAAAATCTGGCGGAGCCTCATTTATAATAGCAACTGATTTAATTTTATTTCTAGCAGCGCATGCAAGCGATGGCATTACTGGCAAATTAATAAGTGCTGCTTGGGATAAATGGGAAAGTTGGCCAGCTTATAAAGAGGAGTTAGCTAACAGTGACTCTTATACTTTAAGGCGGATAACAGGTAAAGATAGGGGTTTATCTTGGGGGGATGTGTGACTTATCCGGAATTTAAAATTGGCATAATCGGATGTGGCTTAATTGGCCAAAAACGCGCTAATAATTTAGGTAAGAACGCTAAGTTAGTCGCGCTTGCTGATCTTAACCTTGAAAATGCCAAGAAAGTTGCAGGCATAAGTAATATAGCGCTATTCCAAGATTGGCGGCAACTTATTAAAGAGGCAGATCTTGATATTATTATCATCGCAACTTTACACGACAGCTTAGCTGCCATTACTTTAGCTGCTATCGAAAGTGGCAAACATGTACTAGTAGAAAAACCAGCAGCGCGCACTCCTTCTGAATTAGAACCTATTATTCATGCAGCAGAAAGACATCAAGTAAAAGTCCACGTTGGTTTTAACCATCGCTACCATCGGGCTATGCGCAAAGCTAAAACAATGATAGATGAAGGCCTTATTGGTGATTTAATGTATATAAGAGCGCGTTATGGACACGGTGGCAGGTTAGGTTATGAAAAAGAATGGCGTGCTAATCGTGATTTATCAGGGGGTGGTGAGCTTATTGATCAAGGTCCACATGTAATTGATTTATCTAGGTGGTTTTTAGGTGAGTTTACCAAGGTTCAAGGATTTGCCAAGACTTATTATTGGGATATGCCAGTTGATGATAATGCATTTATGCTGTTACAAACTGCTAAAGGTCAAACAGCTTTTTTACATGTTTCATGCACCGAATGGAAAAATACATTTGCCATGGAGATTATGGGCGCAAAAGGCAAGCTCGAAATAACCGGACTTGGCGGTAGTTATGGAGTTGAGCGGCTTTCTCATTACCATATGCTACAAGAAATGGGTCCTCCTGAAACCATTATCTATGAATACCCTATGGCAGATGATTCCTGGGCATGTGAATTAGAAGAGTTTTATGCGGATATTAGGGAAAATCGGGTAGTTTCATCAAGTCTAAGCGATGCATATAAAACCCTAAAAATTATTCAAGAAATATACAAGGAGGCGTAAATGATTATAGCAAGGAGCCCTCTTAGGATATCTTTAGGCGGCGGCGGTACTGACTTACCTTCTTACTATCGCGAACATGAAGGCTTTTTAATTGCTGGCGCAATCGATAAATACGTTTATGTAACTGTTATGCGTCCATTTACCCAAGGGATATTTTTAAAATACTCGCAACTTGAACACGTTGCTAATGCTGAAGACATAAAACACCCCATTATTCGCGAAGTTTTACATATGCAAGGGATCGAGAATCTGCAAATTGAACTTACAACATTAGCAGATATCCCTTCAGGAACTGGCTTAGGATCATCAGGCAGTTTTACTACAGCTCTTATTAAAGCTTTATACGCCCATAAAAGGCAACTTATTCATCCTAAAGAGCTAGCAGAGCTTGCTTGTCACATTGAAATAGAAAGATTAGGTGAACCAATTGGGAAGCAAGATCAATATATAGCATCTTACGGCGGCCTTACCACATTTACTTTTAAAAAAGATGATGACGTAATAGCAGAGCCCTTACATATATCAACAGAAACTATGTTTGATTTAGAAGATAACTTATTACTTTTTTTTACCGGTTTTAGTAGAAGTGCAAGCGGAATTTTACAAGATCAACATACTAAATCAATTAAGCATGATGCTTATATGCTAAAAAACTTACATTACATTAAAGAGTTAGGCATAAGAAGTAAAGAAGCTCTAGAGTCAGGACAGGTTAGGTTATTTGGTGAATTAATGCACGAGCATTGGGAGTATAAGAAAAAGCGATCTTCTAACATGAGTAACACTCAAATTGACGAATGGTACGACTTAGCTATGCAAAATGGAGCTGTAGGAGGTAAATTAGTTGGCGCTGGTGGGGGAGGGTTTTTAATGTTTTTAGCTAGTGATAGAAATAAATTAAAACATACTATGGGAAAATTAGGACTTGAAGAAGTACGTTTTCGCTTTGACTTTGAAGGCACTAAGGTGATTATGTAATGTTACCTGTTGCTATTTTAGCTGGCGGACTTGCAACCAGGTTACGCCCCATAACGGAAAAAATTCCTAAATCACTTCTTGAAGTTGCAGGGGAACCTTTTATATTCCATCAATTGCGCGCTTTGCGTAAAGCCAAGATAGAACGCGTAGTTTTGCTTATTGGTTACCTAGGCAACCTTATTCAAGAAAAAGTTAAAGATGGCGCGGCGTTTGGCCTTAAAGTGAGCTACGTTGAAGATGGACCAGAGCTTTTAGGAACAGGTGGCGCTTTGCTTAAAGCTTTGCCAACCTTAGGAGAAGAATTTTTTGTATTATATGGTGATTCTTTTTTACCAATAAATTATGCTAACGTGCTTCAGGCTTTTAAAGAATCAAACAAATTAGCTTTGCTGACAGTGATGAAAAATAACAATCAGTGGGATAAAAGTAACGTAATTTATCGCAATAATTTAGTCCATTTGTACGCTAAAAAAACGCAGATTCCTGCTATGGAATATATTGACTATGGCTTAGGAATTTTAACTCAAAAAGCTTTTACTTCTAAAAAAACCGCGCAAAAATTCGATCTTGCCACTCTTTATTTCCAATTATCGCTGCAAAAAGAATTAGCCGGCCATGAAGTATTTGAAAGATTTTACGAAATAGGCTCCCCTAAAGGCCTAGAAGAAACCACCAAATACCTAGTAGGTTGGGCCTCGGCCCAACAAACCCCTAAAAAGGAAAACTAATGAAAAATTTCCCCCAACTATACCTAGAAGAAACAAAACAAATTCTAGAAACTCTAGACACCAATAAAATCGAAGCAATGGCAGACTTAATTCTGGCAGTTAAACAAGCAAAGGGCAGACTCTTTTTTTTAGGCGTAGGCGGCAGCGCCGCTAATTGCTCCCATGCCGTTAACGATTTTCGTAAAATTGCTGCAATAGAAGCTTACGCTCCAACCGATAACGTTGCCGAGTTAACCGCAAGAACCAACGACGAAGGCTGGGGAAAAGTATTCGTTGAGTGGCTTAAAGTAAGCCAGCTTAACTCCAAAGATGCTATTTTTGTTTTATCGGTAGGTGGCGGCAATTTAGAAAAAAATATTTCGCCAAACTTAGTAACAGCGCTTATCTATGCGCAAAAAGTTGGCGCTAAAATTACCGGAATAGTGGGGCGCGATGGCGGATACACTGCAAAAGCTGCAGATGTTTGTGTTATTATCCCAACAGTTAATGAGCAAACAATTACCCCACATGCTGAAGCTTTTCAAGGAGTTATTTGGCATTTGTTAGTATCGCACCCAAAGCTTAAAAGCCATATAACAAAATGGGAAGAAGAGTATACTCTAGGTTCATTAATTGAAGCTTAAGGTAAGATTATTGAGGAAGATAGTTAATGCAATTAGTAAAAAATGTTGAAGATTTACAGGTTAAAATATTTGCCGATGGCGCTGATAAAGAAAGCATGTTAAAACTATATAATCAGCATTACATTAAAGGTTTAACAACCAACCCTTCTTTAATGCGCAAAGCCGGAATTACCGATTATCGATCATTTTGCCAAGAAGTATTAACGCAAATTAAGGACAAGCCAATATCATTCGAGGTATTTTCTGATGACTTTAACGAAATGGAAAGGCAAGCCTTAGAAATAGCGAGTTGGGGTAATAACGTATATGTTAAAATTCCTGTTACTAATACTAAACAAGTTCCAGCATATCAATTAGTCAAAAAACTAGCAGCTAATAAAGTAAAGCTTAATATTACTGCCATAATGACACTTACCCAAGTTAAAGAAGTTGCAGCCTGCCTTGACAAAGAAACCCCAAGCTATGTTTCAGTATTTGCCGGGCGTATAGCAGATACCGGGCGCGATCCTGTTCCATTAATGGCAGAAGCAGTTAAAATTTTACAAGTCTCACCTAAAGCCGAGCTTATTTGGGCAAGCCCAAGAGAACTCTTAAATATATTTCAAGCAGATTCAATAGGCTGTCATGTAATAACGGTCACTTCTGATATTTTAAAAAAGCTTAGTATGGTAAATTATGATCTGGGAGCATATTCATTAGATACAGTAAGAATGTTTTATGACGATGCTATGACAGTTGGTTATAAACTTTAAACGGTATCTTTTAAATGATAAACATAGGCTTTGGAGTTACAGTTTTAAATAATGAAACCAAAAAAAAACACCTTGATGGCATTGGCATTTATTCCAAAGAGTTATTTCATGCCTTACAGAAGCACCCTTTAATTAAGTTGCATCCCTTAGGGTTTGGACGGGCTTTAAATAATAGCAATACTATTAATAATAGCTATTTATTACATATCTTGCCTTACCTTATTGCGAATAAAAAGCAGAACCTCAAAGATCCTAAAATAAATATTTTTCATGCAACCGATCACTATATTCCAGCATTAGAAAACACCTTAGTTATTGCAACTGTTATGGATTTAATCCCATTTTTACATCCTGAGTGGGTCTCAAGTAAGTTAAGGGGTCTTAAAAATTATGGCTTTAAAAAACTAATTAAATCAGCTGATCATATAATTACTATTTCGCAATATAGTAAAAATGATCTGGTAAATTATATGGGTATTAAGCAGGAGAAAATCTCTGTTACCCATTTAGGAGTTAATAAGTCTTTCTTTGCAAGGTGTAGCCCGACCTTTTATCAAAAAATCCTAAAAAAACATAAAATAAAACCAGGGTTTTTTCTTTTCATTGGCACGCTCCAACCTAGGAAAAACCTAATAGAACTAATTGATGCCCACGCTCTTTTACCACTAGAATTACAAACCAAACATCAACTAGTTTTAGTAGGACAAAATGGCTGGGGTACCGATGAGCTCATTAATAAAATTAAAGAAGGTGAAAGCAAGGATACTGTTAAGTGGCTAAAACACTTACCGCAACAAGAAGTTCAAGCTTTATTACAACTTGCCCAGGCTTTAGTGTTTGTTTCGCTATTTGAAGGTTTCGGGCTCCCGGTTTTAGAAGCTTTCGCCTCCCAATGCCCGGTTATAGCATCAAATACCACCTCCATTCCAGAAGTAGCTGGCACAGCCGCACTTTTAGTTAATCCACAAGATAAACTATCCATTAATGCCGCCATGCAACGTCTAATCAACGACCCAACCCTCGCAGAACAATTACGTAATAAAGGTTTAAAGCAAGCCAAACAATTCACTTGGGATCAATGCGCCGCAAAGACCATAGAAGTATATAAAAAACTCTCTTCCAATCCATAACTTACGTCCAGCGGCTTGACAGATTGATCTAGTACGCCGACGTCCCGCGGCTT
>MHBC01000037.1:22757-80334 GCA_001804735.1 Legionellales bacterium RIFCSPHIGHO2_12_FULL_37_14
AAAATTAGTTTTAAAGTGGCGTTTAAGGATTTTGTGATGGTGTTTATCGTGGCCGCCTAGTTTATAGATGGCAATAGGAGCTATAAAAGTAAATAAGCCAATAGCAAAAGCAATGCGGTAAGTAATTTGTTCGTTAAACATTAAAAATACTAAAGAAGCAACCATTAAAATAATTGCAATAATACCTGTATATGGGTGTCCCGGAGTTTTATAGTATAGATCATCGGCGGTATAGCCTGCTTTAAGTAACCTTTTACGAAAATTAATTTGCGACCAGCAGAGTGAAATCCAAGCGATAGCGCCGGTGAACCCTGAAACTAGGAGTAACGCTATATAAAGTAGGCTCTGACCAAAAAAGAAACTTATAGCCAGTAAAAACCAAATAGCAAGTAGGGTAACGATTCCGGCATTTTGTGGCACGGCATTTTTATTAAGCTTAGCAAGCCATTTTGGCGCCATACCATTTTTGGCTAAAGCATTTAAAGATCTTACAACACCATACACCCCTGAGTTAGAGCAGGACAAAGTTGCACTTAAAGTTACAATGCTGGTAACAATTCCTGCCCAATGCAACCCATGGTAAGACAAGGCATCAGCAAAAACCGAGTTCTGCAAATTAGCTTTATCCCAAGGGAAAATAAGCACCAAGCAAAAGATAGGAATAATATAAATAAATAAAATTCTAAAGGTTACATTGCGAATAGCCTGCGGAATCATGAGATTAGGATTAATAGACTCACCAGCGGCAAGACCAATTATTTCTGAACCTTGGTAGTTTACTAGCAATAAAACCATAGCGCTAAGAAATGGTAAGTAACCATTAGGAAATAAACCTCCTAAATCAAAAAGATAGCGCCCACCTATAACTTCTCCAGGTAAAGGACCATGTGGCCCGTGGATTAGGCCAAAAAATATTAATAACGCCAAAATAACAAAGCCTAATAATGCCGCAATTTTAACCAAGGCAAGCCAAAACTCAATTTCGCCAAAGGTCCCGACTTTAGAGATGTTGATGTAAGTGATTAATAAACCTATAGATATAGCCCAAACATAACCATTAATCCCAGTAAAATGCTGCATAATTATCCCGCCGGCAATACATTCAGCAGGAATATAAGCAACCCAGGTAATCCAATAAGACCACCCAACCCCGCAGGCAATAGTAGGCGAGATAAACTCAGCAGTATAATTAATAAATGATCCAGAAATGGGAATGGCAACAGCAAGCTCACCCATACAAAGCATAGTTAAATAAACAATTAATCCACCAAGTAGATAAGCAAAGAAAACTGCAGGTCCAACCATTTGAACAACTTCAGCTGTACCTAGAAAATAACCAGATCCAATTATCCCACCTAAAGCAATAAGCTGCACATGCCTATCTTTTAGGGCCCGACGATAATCGCCATCTTGCATTAAAGGTTGCTGCGGAAGTGTATCCAAGGTATATAGTTCCTAGGCTTCTATAATTTTATAATCAGAATAGCATTAATAAATATATTGATAGAAGAGTTTTGTTAGTTTAGAAAAAAAAGTCTTTTAATGTAATTTTTCAACAAAAGCAAGTATTTTGTGAACAGTACATCTTTACATTATCAATAAGCGGCGCCTTTTTCTTTTTCAATCAAAGAAGTACATACAAGAGAAATGCGTCCATCTCGACAAATAACTTTATCTTCAGGATTATCTTCAGCAACCCCTCCTTGCCACAAACAACATCCCTCTACATGTTGTAAATCCATAACAGCATGTCTTGTGCAATAACAAGAAGAGTTAAACCCATTATTGCAAACATATCTCCCTGAAGAAGAATCACAATAATTAATCCCCCCCATCTTGCCGCAACAAGGATCTGGGTTACAGTTAATACATTGAATATCAGGAGGCGACATGCAACCATAAGAAGCATACGCCTGACTATATAAACATGCCGCTAAAATTCCTAATAATATTTTAATTGTCATCCGTAAAGCCTTTATAGTATTCATATAATTGAGGATAGCACAGGGTTGGGAAAATGAAAGCCGCTCAGCGGCAGCGGCTCCCGCTTAAGAATTTAACGCGATGTTCGACTTTTACCAAAGTTTACACTCTCATCGCATCTAAATTTTGAACGCTTTTAAAAGTCGCACGCCGCTTCGCTGGGCGCGGGCGCGGTCTCGTTCACGTGAATGAGCGCTACGCGCGAATTAATTTAGGACTGCATTATGCAGTATCTCTGTCTTTGCGTGCCAGTTTGGTCAGCATGGCTACTATACGCAGAAGTAACTGCCGGCCCTCTTGAAACATAGACTCATCAAGCATCTGCAGCTGATAACATACATCAAGTATACTGGCGCATTCTGTCGTAGAGCGTTTAGCCATCCGGTAAAATCTATTTTTCTCATGTTGGGCAAACTCCCCAGCACCCTCAGCAATGTTGAAGGGGATAGAGGTACAAGCACGTTGTAGTTGATCAACAAGATAAGCTCGCCCGCGTGGCAATTGTAAAACAATTTTTTCGCTTAAGATCACCCACGCTATAGCTACTCTATAAACGTCCAATTTTTCATGGTCAAAATACTGCATAATATGCTCCTTAGGTTGGTTTTGCTTCCTGTGCCCAGACTAGCATTTCTCAAGAATTTTAACCATAAAAATTGTCGCGATAGCGACTCCTTCACGTGAACGAGACCGCGTCCGTGCCCAGCAAAGCGGCGTGCGGCTTTTAAAATACAGCAGTCCAGGATTCGCCGGGAACTGCTGAAAGCTGTTCCGTTATTACCGTCATGCAAATCCCCTTGAATTTTGTAAATTAATCCCCATTTGCCTATTACCAAAATTAAAACAAGGTTCAAACATTGGAACAATATCACGGCACTACCATTCTTTGTGTACGCAGAAATGATAAAGTAGTTATTGGTGGTGATGGGCAGGTTACTCTTGGCCCTACTATCATGAAAGGCAATGCTTGTAAAATTAGGCGGCTTTATAAAGACAGAGTTATTGCGGGGTTTGCAGGTGGGACTGCGGATGCTTTTACTTTATTTGAGCGTTTTGAGCGTAAGCTTGAAATGCATCAAGGGCATTTAATTCGCTCTGCTGTAGAACTTGCCAAAGATTGGCGAACTGATCGTATGCTGCGTAGGCTCGAAGCTATACTCGCAGTTGCTGATAGCAAAACTTCTTTAATAATTTCTGGTAATGGCGATGTTATTGAACCTGAAGAAAGCTTAATTGCCATAGGATCTGGTGGCCCTTATGCCCAAGCTGCTGCACGCGCGCTTTTAGATAAAACTAATCTATCAGCAGAAGAAATTGTGAAAAATGCACTTAATATTGCGGGCGATATTTGCATTTATACCAATAAACATTTAACCCTAGAATCACTGGAAAATAAGTCCCATGGCTAACCAAATAATGATGACCCCAAGAGAGATTGTTCAAGAACTAGACAAATACATAATTGGCCAAAATGCCGCAAAAAGAGCAGTAGCCAACGCGTTAAGAAATCGATGGCGCCGTATGCAAATTAAAGATCCGGTTTTTAGAGCTGAAATCATGCCGAAAAATATCTTAATGATTGGTCCAACAGGGGTTGGTAAAACAGAAATTGCGCGGCGGTTAGCTAATCTTGCTGGCGCTCCATTTATCAAAGTTGAAGCAACTAAATTTACCGAAATTGGGTATGTAGGGCGCGATGTTGACTCTATTATTCGTGATTTAGCAGATATTGCGATGAAACAAGCGCGCGAAGAAGCTATGCATAAAGTAGAAGCTTTAGCACTTGAATCAGCAGAAGAAAGAATCTTAGAAGTATTATTAACTCCAGCACGTGCTAGTGAAGCTAAAGAGCAAGACAATACCGAAGATTCATTATCTAAACAACGCTTACGTAAATTACTCCGCGAAGGCAAATTAGATGACAACGAAATCGAAATAGATGTAAGAGTCTCATCAGTTGGGGTTGAAATAATGGCGCCTCCTGGCATGGAAGAAATGAGCAGCCAATTACAATCCATGTTTCAGCAAATTGGCGGCCAGAAAAAACAAAAGCGTAAATTAACCGTCGTTAAAGCCATGCAACTTCTAAAAGAAGAAGAGGCTATGAAGCGTGTCAACGAAGAGGATATTAAAATCCGCGCCATTCAAAATATAGAGGAAAATGGCATAGTCTTCATAGACGAAATTGACAAAGTAACGCGCAATAGTGATGTACATACAGGCGATGTTTCCCGCGAAGGGGTTCAACGCGATCTTTTGCCTTTAGTTGAAGGCTGTTCAGTAACCACTAAATATGGCGTGATTAAAACCGATCATATTTTATTTATAGCGTCAGGCGCTTTTCACGCAACTAAACCATCAGACATGATAGCCGAACTGCAAGGGCGCCTACCAATTAGAGTAGAACTATCGGCTTTATCGGTTGAAGATTTTACTAAAATTTTAACCGAACCAAATGCTTCGTTAACTAAACAATATAAAGCCCTACTGGCAACAGAAAGCGTAGAACTAAACTTTGCCGAATCAGGTATAAAAAGAATTGCCGAAGTCTCCTGGCAAGTAAACGAAAAAACCGAAAACATAGGCGCAAGAAGACTCTACACAGTCCTAGAACGCCTCCTAGACCTCCTTTCCTTCGAAGCCTCAGAAAAAGGCGGCTCTTCAGTAACAGTAGACGTTAACTATGTAAACGAACACTTAGGCGAACTGTTAGCAGACGAAGATTTAATGAAGTATATTTTGTAATAACATTCCTCTGCATCCCGTCAGAAAATTTGTTTATACAAAGAACATATAGCGGGATATCACTAGAATAAGTCGATATATCAAGCGTAAAGTAACATTATTAAGCATAATTATTTTCTTGTACTATAATAATAAATATCGAGTATTTTATGAGGATATTGATATGCTTCCAGCACAAGAATTGTACGAAATAAATACAGCATTTGCTTCTATAAGAAATTCCAGTCACACTAAAGAGAACCCTCTTAGTTTTCAGAATAACAGGTCTACCATTTATTTATCCAATATCTATGCGAGAGAGAATAGTACAGATCGTAGTTATATGTCATGCCCTCATATATATCAACAAGGAAATAGCTATGCCTACCTCCTAAAGGGCGATCATGTTTTTAAAGTAGGATTTGTTGATGGTGAGTATGATTTTAAAACCGCCGTATCTGCAGACGAAGATGATTTACAGGAATGTCTAACTTTAATTAGGAATGCTAGAGTATCAGGTGTGATTCCAGAGCCTCCTCCTGCACCTACTCCCCCTCCTCCCCCTAAAGTGCCGCATCATCAACAACACAATAAGCTTGACCCTGATATTGAAGCAACAGAAAAATTAAAAGCTAATTTCAAACAATACAAACAATGGGCTCCTATTCTTCCTAAGGGACGTTGGACTAATCCAATCAATAATGATAAAAAAAACCTAAAGTTTGGTCGAGATGAAAGCTCCAATAAACTTACTTTTAGAGACGATAAATATCAAATTGAGCTTGATGGCGATAAGGTAGAGGTATATAAAAAGAACATTACAGGTGGCAAAGAACTTGTACAAGATGAAACTACCAGAAGAGAAGTAATTGCTGATTTTAATAATAGAGCCGATTCTTCAAAAAATTTTTCTCAGGATAAGCTAATAAATACAAAAAATTTTTTTGAATTCTTAAGAGAAATTATGGGAAATAATTCGTACCTAGTTATTAACTCCTCCCCAGAAGTTAAGCTTATAAGAGTGGGTGACGAGTTTCTTATCAAGCACGAATATCAATCTAATCCGCAAAAAGTTGAATACTTTAAGTATGACTTTAATACAGGTAAGGTATTCCATAAAGCAGATGAAAAGGTACTGGAACGGGAATTATCGCAGACTGAAATTCCAGGAGCGTTAAGTTATTTGTCAATAATCTTTTCTAAATATGATGCATCAAATAATCCAGCAAACCTCAATCCACCTCAAGCCACTCAAGCCACTCAAGCCTCAACCCAGGCTACACAACCAACAGTACCATCACAATCCTCTGCACAAGGCCAACCACAGCAACACACTCAACAGCACATGCAACCACCACCCCAATCCAAACCTGCTGCTTCGCAACCAATGCCGCATGTAATTCCACTTCTGGTTACAGAAGCATTTCAATCATTTAATGATCAAAATGCAAAAGTTGTAAGGTTTATGTCAGCTGATAATTGTGAAATTTCTTTTGGAAATTTAAATATGCGCCATAAAGGTGATAGCTATGATGGCTACTTTCCTAATGTCCAGCTATTTGATAATAAAAATCAAATTGGATACTTCATGAAAAACAACACACTTTATGCTGTGCCGTACAAAAATGGAGCATATGCAGACCAAGAGGCTGGAGTAGCAAATGCTTCTCAAATAGCAAGATGTCTTGAAATAGTTAATGAAGCAAAACTGCATCAACAAGCATCACAACCCCAACAGCACAATCAGCAACAACAAGCTCCACAACACCCTCAACAAGCTGCACAACTGCAGAAAACCGTACCTCCTTCACCACAAGCCCCACATGCAGCTTCGCAACCTCCATCAAATACCCAAAATATAACAACTACTATGCGTACTCAAGTTGCAAACGTACAGGCAACCGTACAGGTAGATCCTGAAGTTGGGCTGAAGGCTATTTTAAATAATATACCTGTCACTTCAGGATCCATAAGAATAGGTAATGTTGAGGTAGGTAAAACTTATACTAATCAGCGTCCATTTATTGCGAATGAATCGTATAAAATAGAATTGGAAACAAATGGTACATTGCGAGTCTTTGATAAAAAAAATATAGATAATGAAGGCAGACCAAACGAAGTTAAAAGCACAGACAGCAAATATAATAATGCAATTAAAGATGTATATGCAATGAAAGAGTTAGAAATAACTCAAGCTCAGCCTAAAAGTTATGTTAATAAAGTGATGGAACTAGTTGAATTGTTAAATAGGTCTCAACAACAGGATAGACATGGCCACAAGTATATGGATTATCGCGATAGTCAGGTGGATATTAGAGTACTGGTATCAAAAACAGGTTTAGAAATTTACGATATGACTCCCGTAAGAGGAGGAAACCAAGGCGCTCGTCCAACAATGTTAGACCATGCTAATCCTCAATATTTACAGTACCTAAATAAAGCACATACAGCGGCGGTGAACAAAGGACTAATACACCAACCTCCACCTCAATCTAGTACTCTAGGCCCGAATTAGATAGGAGTGATTCATGCCTACATATGATGCAACCAAAATAGCAAAATTGTTTAGTAATGCATCTTTAGATGAGATTATTAACAAAAATGGCAAGAAGCCAAAAGTTGATCTTCCTAACAATATCTCAATTACTTATACAACACATACTTTTGCAAGCAACCAAGTAGTAATTGAAGATAGAAATAGCGGGAAAACAGAAGAATATCAAATAGATAGTAAAGGCATGGTTTGGTATAAGCAGGATAATAAGTTTGTTAATGCGAGTGATCAACAAGTAGAGAAATTGGCTAATTTACATAATCAAGTTCTGCAAAAGCAAAACCCTGCGTTAGAAATTTCGCCTATTTACCTAGGTTTGCCACCATTCTTTACGCCAAATCTAGCATTAGATGAATTTATAAAATTTATTAATTATGCAAGGATTTACGACATTTATCCTGATGCTTGCTCTAACGCTGAGCTTCTTAAGCTAAAAATTAACGTATCTCAAAGTGGTGACAGCTTTGTAGAATTTCCTAACTATATTTTATATGACCTTTTTGTAGAATACTGTAAGAATAAATATATACCTGTGACTCATCAAAAAGAAATACTACCTACCATGGAAATTAATTTTACTAACCCAAACAATAAACCTGCAGATGATTTTAAAAAGCTTAGCGGTACACAATATCAATTTATTTCAGGCCCTACTATTCCCATTGTAGGAGTCTCAACATATAAGCTGAGAGTTCCAATTAGTGATCATACTCCTGTACGTCAAGGTGACGTTATGTTTTTCAATATATGGAACCCTGTTTCACCATACGCAATTAAAGTTGGGCCCCAGCATAAATTGGTTGATTTTGAGCAAGGAGGTGCAAGAATTAGCTCAGATGAAGATAAGAAAAGACATTTAACCGAGGTAGCAAAAGTTATAGTTGCGCAAATGGCAAAAGGAATCAATGTTGTAGGTTTGCAAGAAGTGCCTGAGGACATTGCTCTCAGAAATCACTTTTTTGAACAATTACAAGAAGCTGCAAAGCTTACCAATGGTAAAGTGGAAATTAGTAAAGAACAACTAGATGTTCTAGATAAACAGAATTTTGTGCGGCATATGCAATCCAGGATATGCACCATTGTAAACAATAAAACAGTAAAGAGCGTTCAGCAAGCTAATATCCCTACTAATAATATGCAAGTGTGTACAGTTACATATAAAAATGGAGTGCAAAGGCATATAGCGAATATTCATGGTAATTTTAAAAATCCACAAGAGACAGAAGCTAATATTAATTATGCTAGACAAAATGGATTAACATTTGGAGGAGATCTTAACCTGCCGAATTGTCCTGGCCCTCAAGATTATAATTATACAATAGCAGGCAACACAATTGACGTTGCGCATAGCCCAGAATATCAAGAATGCATGCGCAGAATGAACCCTAGCTATAATGTAGCGAATCAACAACAACCGACACCACCGCAACCACAACAACAACCAGTAGCGAAACCACCACCGCCTCCTCAACCAGTAGCGCCACCACCTCCTCCTGTAATGCAACAACAACCTTTACCTAATGTGCAACCAGCCCAACAACCCCAGCAACCAATAACTCCTCAAACAGCACAAGTTGGGGTGCTTGCAAATAATGTTAACGCTTTAGCTAACCTTTCTGCCAAAGATAACAATGCTAACAAAGAAACTTTAAAAAATATGTTATTTGACGTTAAAAGTGCAATGCTTATGGCCAAATCCCAAGGAAAGTCAACAGAAGCTATTGATTGTGGCTTTTTCATAGGGTTGACGAGAAATGGTTTTCCTTTTATCGAGGCTGGGAATTATAGAGCCCAAGTATCTTTCGATACTGGTGTACCAGTATTTAAAATGTTTGAATTTGTTGAAGGTCAAGACAAACCAATTGATATTACTAATCAAGAAACGAAACTTACTACAGCATTCAACTGTTTCCAAAATAAAGCTCTAAATCCTAATCAGAATCCGATAGAAGATAATAAACGTAGCGTGCAAAAGCTGAAATTAGTTAATATCCTAGAAAAGCTGGAGCAAGAATTACCAACTCCAACTGCAGAAATTAAATTTGGAGAAAATCCAACAATTACCTGTGGACGGGATAATAATAATAGGCCATATTTAGAAATAGGGTATAAAAAAATAGTTTTAGCGGGAAATGATTTAGCTGTATATCAAAAGCAGAATAATAACCAAGATATGCCAATACCAAAAGATTTTAGGCAATATCAAGATACTATCAGAGGTTTTACAGATAATATTGGTAAAGTTAATAGTAGTAGTGAAGACTACTTTATGCGGTGTTTAATGAATGAAGTGCATAAAAGAAATCCTGATAATAGAGTTTAAATTAACTGACTGAGGATTGTTTTGCCTAAAATCAAATGATTTTCTTGGGCTAACGTCCGCTTGGTGGTTTAGAACAGGCATAGCTGATTTCTGCGCCAATAAGAATAATTAACCAGCATAAATAAACCCAAAAAAAGAAGACCGGGATTACAGCAAAGGCGCCGTATAGCCTTGTGTAGCCGTTGAATTGGGATAAATAGAAGACAAAACCTCTTTTGGCTATTTCAAAAGCAAAAGCTGCAAATACGCCGCCAGCAAGACCATGTGAAAAACTTACCGGGCAGTTTGGGACAATTACGTAGAGAAAGGTAAGGCCTAGTAAGGAGAAGATAAAAGGTAAGATGGTAAATGCATAATAAGGAATAATGGGGACTTTATGAAAAAGTGGCAGGGAAAAGAAAAACGAGCTAAGCGCGAGCGAAACCCCTAAAATAATTGGACCAAACGCTATAATGGCAAAGTAGAGAAAAAATGCTTTAAGGTTTTCCCGCGCGCTTTTTGTCTCCCAAATAACGTTAAAAGCTTGCTCAATGGTAAGCATCATAAAAAAAACCGTAACTACTAAAAATAATAAATCGCCACTAGGCACTTTGCTTGCTTGCTCAGCAAAGCGTTGGAGATAGGTTTGAATTAGGTAGCTGGTAGAGGGAATAAAGTTTTTTAAAATAAAAGCCTCTATAGGCCCAACAAAATGTTGTGTATATGAAGTCAAAGATAGCAAAAATAAAGTCACATACATTATAGGAACAATTGCTAAGAGCGTAGTAAAAGTAAGCGCCGACGCCCGATAAAAACAATCGTCTTGCATAAATTTTTTAATAACAAAAAGTGAAAATTCTTTACTATGTTTTATGTTGTGCATAAGGCTCAATTTGATAATATATTAGTAAATAATAAACAATGGCAATGCTAGCGCATATAAATCCCATTACGTAGTTGTTAGTGTATGTATGATAAAGCAAATTTGCAAATTCAGTTGCTATACTCATAACTATTAGATCGAAAACATTAATATAAGCATTTGTAGTACCCTTACTAACAGGAGTTAAAAATAACAAATAACGCGTCAAGGGGCCAACAGTAATTCCTAACCCAAATCCATAAATAAAAAAACCAACAATTAGAACTAGGTAATGTCCGGTAAAAAAATAGCTGAGCCCTAATGGAGTTACTAATCCTATTGCTGCAAAAGTTGAGCCTAGGAAAATAATTTTTTCCAGCGCAAAGTTGTAGCTTACAAATCTTAGAAAAACATTCCCCATAATGCAAGCTGCGAAAAAAGGTATTTGTAAAAGCGCATAATTTATTACCGAAAGTTTAGCATCTTCCATAAGGATAATAGGCGATAAGCCTATCCAAATTAAACATGGAGAACTTAATATACCTAAGGCGAATGTACCTATATTAATTTTGTTATTAGTTAATAGGTCTAGATAATTTTTACAAATTTGGCGTAGGGAAATTGCGGCTTTAGAATTTAAGTTGCCATTGCGCCACTTAACTCCTATAGTTTCAGGCATGTAGTACCATATCCCAAGGCTACAAAAAATAGCACAACTTGCGATAACCCAATAAAGGTTGCGCCAAGGAAAATGTAAAATAAATACCGCTCCTAGCAAAGGGCCAATTAAAGGTGCAACGGTAGATATATTTGCCATAAGCGCTATTAACCTTACAGCATCCATTTCAGCAAATATTTCTTGAATAACAGCATACCCAATAATTAGAAAACATAATCCCATGCCTTGCAAATACCGACTAACCAAAAACTGCGGCATAGACTGCGATAGACCTACTAACAAAGTAAATATAATAAAAATTATGCTGCCAAAAATCATAACAGGCCTTCTGCCTATGGCATCAGAGATTGGTCCTATAAATATTTGTAAACTTGCTCCACCTAATAAATATACCGTAACTGAATCAGCTACAGCTGTTGCATTGGCATGAAAAGTTTCTACAACTTCTAACATACCAGGCATTATCATGTCGTTTGTTATATAAGTTAAAAACTCAAAGCTCACTAAAAAAACCGCAAAAATTAATGCTTGTCGCTTAGAGATATTGATTAATGGCTCAGACATAGGATAATGCGTGGGTTTAATTGATAGAAGGATACCACGGATGGAGCCGTATGCATTAATTTTATATTACTCAGCTTCTGGCGCAACGGCTCTGCTTGCTAAATACATTGCTCGTGGAGTTGAAACTACTGGCTGCCAAGCACGCTTGCGTACTGTGCCACGGGTTTCCCCAAATTGTGCGCAAACTGAGCCTAGTGTGCCTGATAAAGGCGCTCCTTACGTCTCCTTAGAAGATTTAAGTCAATGCAAAGGCCTTGCTTTGGGTAGCCCAACACGCTTTGGCAATATGGCTGCTCCTATGAAATACTTTTGGGATACAACAAGCGCAATTTGGCTTTCAGGAGAGCTAATTGATAAACCAGCTTGTGTTTTTTCATCCTCAACCTCGATTCATGGTGGTCAAGAGGCAACATTATTGAGTATGATGATCCCCCTATTTCATCATGGCATGATTTTATTTGGTATACCTTATACTGAGTCCGCACTCTTTAATACCCGCACGGGCGGCACTCCTTATGGGGCTACACATGTTGCTTTTGGTGATGATTCAGAGCTATCAGATGATGAGATAATTTTAGCTAAGGCTTTAGGCGTAAGATTAGGAAGATTGTGTTTATGACGTTTGTGCAAGCTTTTAACGCAAAAAAATATTTTATTGGAATATTTTTATTGTTTACATTCGCAGTAGCTAATGCAGATACCTTTGTTGTTAAGTCTATAAAGGTTGTAGGTCTTAAAAGGCTTAGCGCAGGTACTGTGTATAACTATATCCCTGTCCAGGTTGGCGAAGAATTAAATACCAATGATACCCCGCAAATTATTCGTTCGTTATACGATACTGGTTTTTTCCAATCGGTAAGACTAGAAAAAGAAGGCAATACATTAATCGTTTATGTAGTTGAGCGCGCTACCATAGGTAGCGTAAGTGTAGTAGGAAATACTGAAATACCAAGCGATAAAATGAAAGACATTTTAAAGCAAATGGGGCTAGTAAAGGGTAGGGTGTTTCAACTTTCAGTCCTAGAACGTCTAGAAAACGAACTTAAGCAAGTTTATACCGCAAGAGGTAAATATAACGTCAAAATTAAAGCTAAAGTAACACCTCTTACCGAAAATAGAGTGGCAGTTTTTGTACATATATCTGAAGGCCGCGCAGCGCGAATTCGAGAAATTAAATTTATCGGTAATCATGACTTTAATAGCGATGAATTAAGAGGCGAGATGTCTCTTCATACCAGCAATATCATAACTTTTTTTACGAAAAAAGATCAGTATTCCAAAAACGCTATGGATACTTCCCTTGAAGCAATTCGTTCGTTTTATTTAGATAGGGGATATATTAAATTTAAAATTGTCTCAACCCAGGTTTTATTATCGCCGGACAAAAAAGACGTTTTTATTGATATCCATTTAAAAGAAGGCCCGCAATATCGCTTTTCTGGCTTTGATGTAGTAGGTAACCCAATTTTGCCGCGTAAAAAAATTGATGCTCTAGTTGCGATAAGAAGAGGCGAGATTTTTTCGCGTAAAATAGTTACAGAAAGTATTACCGCAATTGGCAATGCCCTCGGAGATGTAGGCTACGGATTTCCTATTATTAGAGCTGAGCCACAAATTGATGAAACCAATAAAACCGTCTTTATGGTATTTATTGTCGAGCCTGGGCGCCATGTTTATGTTAGACGTATTAATTTCCATGGCAATACCAAAACTGCTGACTATGTTTTGCGGAGTGTAATTCGCCAAAATGAAGGAGCTTTATTATCTTTACATAACATTAAAGAATCAGAAAGGCATCTTAGAGTATTAGGTTATTTAAAAGAGGTACACGTTAAAACAACTCCGGTAACAGGAGAAAACAACCAAGTAGATTTAGATATCGATATTGAAGAAGCCCCATCGGCAGAAGCCAATGCATCTATTGGATATGGCTCTAATGGACCGCAGTTTAACGCAGCCTTTAATCAACATAACTTTATGGGCACGGGGCGTTCTATGGGAGTATCATTTAATGCTAGCTATTGGGGGCAAAACTATTCAGTAAATTACTTTAATCCTTTTTATTCTAAAAATGGTATAGGGCGGGGTTTTAATGGTTACTATGAAAGCGTTGATCCGCATAAATTAGACGTTACCGCTTATTCTAACGATAGATTTGGGGGAGATGTAAATTATTCTATGATCCTAAGCGAGCATAGTAGTATGTCATTTAGCTATGGATATCAAGGACTTGCAATTAAGTCAGTAGGGAATGTGCAGCAAATTAGAAATTTTGTAACCTTATATGGCGGGCAATTTCAAGAAATTAGATTCGCAGCAGGAGTAGGGCGCAACACTTACGATCAAATGCCATATCCTAAAAATGGCTGGAACCAACAACTTACAGCGCTTGCTGCAGTGGCGGCTAATTCAAAATCATTCTCTTATTTTAAAGCAGGTTACATGTCACGAATGTATCAGCCTTTATTTAAGGGCATGATCTTATCTTTATTAGGCAATGTTGCCTACGGAAACCAGTTTAGTATTTCTGGCTTACCATTTTTTGAAAACTATTTCGCCGGAGGTATAGCGCAACCTGGCCAAGTTAGAGGCTATCAAAGCTATTCATTAGGTCCGCTTGACTTAAATGGCAATGCAACAGGCGGCAACTTTTTAGCTAACGGCTCTTTTGGCATAATTTTACCTTATCCCTTAAGCCAAGATGCGGTAAGAACCATGCCATTTTTTGATTTTGGTAACGTTTACTCTTTTGACTTACCGCAAGCTTTAAGGGGAAGCGGCGCAGGCCCAATACGTACTTCTTTAGGGCTTTCAGTAGAATGGCGTTCACCCTTTGGCCCACTTGCTTTTAGCGTTGCTAAACCGATTAACAAACAACCAACTGACGAAGAACAATACTTTCAATTTTCTATGTCTTCAGGCTTTTAGCAAACTCCTATCGCAAGTCAAAAAGAAGTGTGGTAGCATCACACCTTTATTGTTTATGGGGAGAGTGTTAATGAAATCTTTGTTCAGTTTTTTGTTTGCCTTAATAATAGGATTATCAGCACCATTCGTTTATGCTGCTGATGCCGCTAGTGATGCTAAATCAGAGATCACCAAAATTGGGGTTGTTGATCTACAGCGTATAATGCAAACAGCTCCGCAAATGAAGTCTATTCAAGAAAAGCTTGAAAAAGAGTTTAGACCAAGGCGCGATCAATTAGTCAAAATGGAAGAAACTTTAAAAAACGACATGCAAAAATTTAAACGTGACGCTGCCGTAATGAATCAAGACCAAAAACGTGACTTAGAAAAGAAAATCGTAAATTCACAGCAAACATTTGAACGCGAAGGACAACAGTATCAACAAGAACTTAGCACTGCGCATAACGAAGCAATGGAAGAGCTCTACACCAGAATTCGTAAAGCTATTGAAGTTGTTGCGGTAGCTGATAAATATGATGTTATTCTACAAAAAGAAGCCGCGCCGTATAGTTCTTCGCAACTTGATATGACTGATAAGGTTTTAGCGAAGTTAAAATAGATCCTAATTCATGAATTTTGTTGGGCCAAGGCCCAACCTACGGATAAATTGTAGGTTGGGCCTTGGCCCAACAATTATTAAACACCCCAGCTAAATCCTAATAGGAAATAATATGGAACAATCCATAGAAATAGCAAAAATCTTAGAACTACTTCCCCATCGCTATCCATTCATATTAGTCGATAGGATAATATCTTATGCCCCCTTCGAATACCTGACCGCAATAAAAAATGTAACTATTAACGAACCTTTTTTTCAAGGCCACTTTCCTGGCAACCCTATAATGCCTGGAGTAATTATGATCGAATCCCTGGCCCAAGCTAGCGCGCTTTTATCTAGTCTTTCGCGCAGCCCAAAGCCTGGGTATGGGTTTTTATTTTTCTTTGCTGGCGTAGATAACGTAAGATTTAAGCAGATTATTAGGCCAGGAGATCAATTACGCTTAGAAGTTAAATTTTTAGGACAAAAAAAAGACTTTTGGCGGATGCATGCTGAAATTTTTGTGGAAGATAAATGCGCATGTATGGCTGATTTAATAAGTACATCTAAGGAAGTAAAACGTGATTAGTGAACATGCAATTATTGATTCTTCGGCTATTATTAGTGCTAATGTTTCTATAGGTCCTTGGGCTTTTATTGGTCCTAATGTTGTAATAGGTGAGGGTACCATAATTGGGCCCCATGTTGTCATTGAAAATAACACTACTATTGGTAAAAACAACCAAATTTTTCAATTTTCTTCTGTAGGTACAGCTCCGCAAGACGTTAACTATAAAGGTGAGCCAACAAAACTAGAAATTGGTGATAACAACGTAATTAGAGAATACTCAACTGTAAGTAGAGGTAGTGCTAAAAATGGACTTGGAACTACCAAAATAGGTAACAATAATTATCTAATGGCATATACCCATATCGGGCATGATTGTGTTTTAGGTAACCATATAATCATGGTTAATTACTCTGGCTTATCAGGCCACGTTACCGTGCATGATGCTGCTAACATTGGCGCTTATGCAGGCGTGCATCAATTTTGCCATATTGGCGCAAGCTCTTTTATTGGTAGAGCAACATACATTTCTAAAGATGTTTTGCCTTATTTAATGATATCAGGATATGATGCGGCTACCTGTGGGATAAACGTAGTTGGCTTACGGAGACGCGGGTTTTCTGCAGAAGCTATCGATATTATCCGTAAAGCTTACAAAATAATATTTCGCAGTGGCTTTGTAGTTGCGCAAGCACTGGACGAATTATTGCAATTAGTCCCTAGCTGTAATGAACTCACTCCCATGATAGAAATGTTGCGTGCTACTGAGCGCGGTATAGTAAGGTAACAAGATGTTAGATCCGCAAATTTTACGCGATAACCCTGAGTTAGTTGCAAAAAAGCTGTTAAGACGCAGCTTAAAGTTTGATGCAAAGGCCTATCGTTTGCTTGAAGAAGAGCGCAAAGCTTTGCAAGTTAAAACCGAAGCCTTACAGCATCAACGTAATACACAATCTAAGCTTTTTGGGCAACTAAAGGCTAAAGGGGAAGCAACTCAGCATATTCAGGCTGAGGTTATTAATATTTCTCAAGAATTAGAAGAAAAGCAAAAATCACTTGATGCATTGCTGCTTAAAATGCAGCACATGATTGAGATCTTACCCAACATGCCGCACGATTCTGTCCCTGATGGTAAAAGTGAAGAAGATAATGTTGAGGTTAGACGCTATGGCACTATACGTAAGTTTTCTTTTACCCCATTACCCCATGAAGATCTGGGTGAAAACCTAGGGCAAATGAGTTTTGCGCAAGCTTCTACAATAACTGGGGCAAGATTTGTAGTGCTAAATTCAACCCTCGCTAAATTGCAGCGCGCTTTAGCCCAATGGATGTTAGATCTGCATACAAAAGAACACGGGTATCAAGAAGTTTATGTCCCTTATTTAGTTAACCAAACAAGCCTTTATGGGGCAGGGCAGCTCCCTAAGTTTGCCGAAGATTTATTTAAAATTGATGGCCAGTATCCTTATTATCTAGTGCCCACAAGTGAGGTTGCGCTTATTAACCTTGTAAGAGAAGAGATCCTGGACGCAGACAATCTGCCTTTACGTTTTGTCTGCCATTCACCATGTTTTCGCAGTGAAGCAGGTTCTTATGGAAAAGATACTAAAGGCATGATACGCCAACATCAGTTTGAAAAAGTTGAGCTGGTTATTATCGCACACCCCGAAAAATCATACCAAGTACTTGAAGAGCTTACCAATCACGCAGAAACCGTCCTTAAGCTACTTGAGCTGCCTTATAGAGTAGTTAACTTATGTGCAGGTGATCTTGGCAATGCTGCTAAAACCTATGATATAGAAGTCTGGCTCCCCAGCCAGGGGCGTTACCGGGAAATTTCATCGTGCTCAAATTTAGAAGATTTTCAAGCAAGACGTATGAAAATCCGCATGCGCTGTCCTACAACTAAAAAACCAGTCTTAGTTCACACCCTTAATGGTTCAGGACTTGCCGTTGGCAGAACCTTGCTTGCAATTATGGAAAATTACCAAAACAAAGACGGCTCAATTTCTCTACCTAAAGTTATTCAGCCTTATATGCAAGGCTTGGAAAAGATAGTATTTTGTGATAAGATTGTAAAACTATAAATCAAAGTTTTCTAATTATTTCTCACTTTAATGACTTATATTATTCTCTAGGTGTTCAAGTAATAAGAAATTTTTATAAACAAAGTAACTCCAAAGGCACGTCATCCCGAGCGTTAGCGAGGGATCTCCTTAAAGAATAGATCCCTCGCTAATGCTCGGGATGACGTTGGTGAGTTAATAAAAGAGGAATAATATGAGTTTTAAATCATTAGGGCTTTCTGAGCCTTTACTGCGCGTAGTTGTTGAACTTGGCTATAAAGAGCCAACTTTAATTCAAACAAAATCGATACCAATTATTTTAAAAGGTGACGACATACTAGCATCAGCACAAACAGGAACCGGGAAAACCGCAAGCTTTCTCTTGCCATTAATGCAAAAAATTGCCTCTAAGCCAAAAGAGAGAAGCAATTTAACTAAAGTTTTAATTTTAACCCCAACTAGAGAACTAGCAGCCCAAGTGCATGAAAATATTCTGCAATTTGGCCGTTATCTGAATTTACGCGCCCAAATCGTATTTGGTGGGACCAAGCTCTATTCGCAGATCCGCAAATTATCCTCTGGGGTAGAACTTTTAGTTGCAACGCCCGGAAGACTTTTAGACTTACATAATAGAAAGGCTATTCGTTTTGATGAAGTTGAACATTTCGTCTTAGATGAAGCTGATAGAATGCTAGATATGGGATTTATTCATGATATTAAGCGCATAATTAAATTACTTCCGCAAAATAAACAAACTTTAATGTTTTCCGCTACTTTTTCGCCGGAAATTCGTAAGCTTGCAAAGACTATTTTAATCAATCCTAAGGAAATTCATGCTGGAACCCAAAATACTTCGGTAGAAGCCATAGAGCAATATGTCCATCCAGTTGATAAAGCTAACAAGTTCTCTTTGCTGAGTCATTTAATTCATCAACACAAGTGGAATCAAGCCTTAGTATTTTCGCAAACTAAGCGCGGCGCCAACAAATTGGTAAGGCAGTTAACAGCTGCCCAAATACATTCTGTAGCCATTCATGGAGATAAGACTCAGGCGCAACGCACCAAGGCGTTAAACGGCTTTAAAGCAGGAGAGATCCACATTTTAATAGCAACAGATCTTGCTTCTCGAGGCATTGATATAGAAAAACTTCCTTGTGTAATAAACTTTGATTTACCTAAGTGTCCTGAAGATTATGTACATCGCATTGGGCGCACTGGGCGTGCGGGAGAAGCAGGATTGGCAATATCCTTAGTTAGTTCTGATGAAGCAAATCAATTGCGCTCTATTGAAAAGTTAATTAACCTAAAATTAAAAAAAATAGCAATGGAAAACTTTGAACCCATCCAATGTTTACCTATTATAAATGAAAGACTAAAAAAATCACGTTGGCGGGGAAGAAGCAAAGGCAGGTAAATAATTTTTTCTTTGCTAAACTATATATATAGTTACCTACTTAAATAAGAACTCGTGAACCTACAAGCGTGTCTTTATACATTATTAGATATAGTAACAGAGCCCATGATTATTACTGATCTCAAGGGTAAAGTTATTGCTGCCAATGATTCGTTTGTATTTTATACAGGATTAAGAAAAAATAGTCTTATTGGCGGTAAGCTTAAAAAATATTTTGCTGATTCCGTAGAAGTAGATGCCCTTTTTGAAATCATAAGACAACAACAAAAGGTGTACCATTGCGTTTTAAGCCTTAATACCAAGCTCCAAAAGCAAAAAAATGTTTATGTAGATGCGTATTATTTTTCTTTACCACAAGCCTTAGAACAAGCAGTATTGATTAAGTTATTTCCGCAAAGTCTAAAAACTTCTGCAGCTTTTGTTGAATATTTAGATTACAACTCCATTATTGCTGAGCTTAACAGAACTATTAAAACTGCTAAGAAAAACACCCAAAACTTTATCGTTGCGATTATTAACTTAGATAGATTTAACTATATAAATTTAAGAGCTAAAGAAAACCTTGGACAGAACTTATTGCATCAGGTCGAGCAACGTTTGCAAGGCTTGATTCAGTATCCAAACTTAATTAATAAAATAGGTGGTGATGAATATTTAATGATTTTACATAATGTAAGCTCAAGAAAGGAAATAAATAGCTTATGTAGCAATATCTTAAAAGCAATCGCCAAAGGCTATAACTTAGATAATGAAAAATATTTTCTTACCGCAAGTATGGGGATTAGCAAATACCCTGAAATTGCAAGTTCTGGGGAAAATTTAATGCGTTATGCAAGCCTTGCATTAAAAAAGGCCAAAGATCATGGTGGGGCATGTTTTCAAACTGTAGAGCCTAATTCTATTAATCTTAATATAGAAAATGATTTATATAATGCCCTAAAACAAGAAGAACTATTTTTAGTGTATCAGCCAATTATCTTTTTAAAATCAAAGCATATATTCAAGCTAGAGGCTCTCATACGCTGGAAAACCTCTAAAGGCATAATAAAATATCCCGATGAATTTATCCCTGACTTTGAGCGCTTTAAATTGATGGATGCGCTCGGTAAATATGTAATTGAAAAATCAATAAGTACTTTACACACACTGCAGCAAAAGCATAATTATCGCGGCATGCTATCCATTAATTTTTCAGCTTCCCAGCTTAGTATGCCTCTTATCCGCTTTTTAGTAAAAAAATTAGATCAATACAAAATTAACCATGAACA
This sequence comes from Legionellales bacterium RIFCSPHIGHO2_12_FULL_37_14, assembly GCA_001804735.1. GTDB lineage: Bacteria > Pseudomonadota > Gammaproteobacteria > Legionellales > Legionellaceae > 2-12-FULL-37-14. Next base: position 43,247 of record MHBC01000037.1, read on the forward strand.
TATTTGGATTGAATTTACGGAAAGTTGGTTTATCAAGATGAGCCATGCAAATGAAAAAATTTTGCAAACTTTGAAAAATCTTAACCTAAAACAATGTATTGACGATTTTGGGGTTAAATATTCATCATTAAATTATCTAAATCGTATTTCCGTTGATGCAATAAAGATTGATAAAAGTTTTGTCCAAGGGTTGCCGAATGACCCAAGATCAGTGGCCATAGTTTCCGGTATTTTAACCATTGGAAAGATGTTAAACATGCATATAATTGCTGAAGGCATAGAAAATGCTGAGCAATTAACCTATTTAATTAAAAACGATTGTTTCGCTGGCCAAGGATATTTTTTGAGCTATCCTTTAAATATGGATGAGCTTATTAAATTTTTACAATCTACACCTTCTCGTTCTTAAGAGGGTTTAGGGGAAAACGTATGCAGACGTATGCGGTGGTAGGTTTAGGTTATGTAGGGTTAGAGCTTGCGACTTCTTTAGCGCAAAAGCATAAAGTTATTGGTTTTGATATTGATAAAGCGCGCATAACAGAGCTTAAAAAGCAGCTTGATCACAATCATTTAATTAAAAAATCTTTACTTAGCGCAAAACATATAACTTATACTAACGAGCTTGCCGATCTAAATTCGGCTACTTTTTTTCTAATTTCAGTTCCAACACCTTCTTATATGCACGAACTGCCAGATTTGCACCCGCTTGAGCTTGCATGTCTTGAACTTGCTAAGGTAATAAAACGCGATGATATTATTGTGTTTGAGTCTACTGTTTATCCAGGTGCTACTGATGATATTTGTATTCCCATATTGGAAAAACATAGCAATTTAAAGCAAGGTAAAGACTTTTTTGTTGGTTATTCTCCGGAAAGAATAAACCCAGGAGATAAAACCCATACCTTAAAAAATATTACTAAAATTGTTGCTTGCGCTGATAATAATGCCTTAAAGAAAATTAAAGCTTGTTATCAAGCTCTCTGTAAAGAGGTGTATGTTGTATCGAGCATTCGTGTTGCTGAAGCAATTAAGTTACTTGAAAATACCCAACGTGATGTAAATATCGCTTTTATGAATGAGTTTAGCAAGATAATGCATGCACTTAATATAAATACTGCTGAAGTCGTTAAAGGAGCTGAGACTAAATGGAGCTTTGCGCACTATATGCCAGGATTTGTAGGTGGGCATTGTATTGCTATAGATCCATATTACCTTGCATATAAGGCAAAACAACATGGAGTAGAGCCAGCACTTGTCCTTACAGCGCGTAAGGTAAATGATGGTATGGTGCTTTTTGTTGTGCAATCATTATTAAAATGTTTAATTGACCGCAAAATTGATTATCAAGATCTTAATGTTGGTGTTTTCGGCATTACTTATAAAGCAAATGTAAGTGATGTGCGCAATAGCCTTTCTTTAAACCTTATTCATGAATTAGAAGAATATCATTTTAATTGCCATATTCATGATCCATTATATGAGTTAGATAAGGCGCCTTGTAAACTTGAGTCTTTTGAATCAATGCATGATTTATCAGTTGCGATTATCGTGGTTGCGCATGAATTTTATCAAGCCAAAGGGTTTAATGGGTTTCTAAAATTATTAAAAAGCCCTGGGATTATCATGGATATTCCCAATATGTTCACTGAAAATAATAATAATTACGCGAACATTGAGTATTGGGCTTTGTAAGGATAAAAATATGCAAAAGCTTAATGATAACTTATATATTCACAAGATTTTAGAATCAGTACCTGATGCATTATTAATTGTTAATCCTCAAGGTGAAATCGTTTTTTTTAATAAGCAAACCACAAAGCTTTTTGGTTACAAAGAAGATGAGTTGCTAGGTAAAACAGTTGACTGTTTAATACCTAAAAGTTTGCGGAAAAAATACATTGAAGAGCGCCACAAGTACAATAAACATCCAAAAATGCGTCGTATGGGGAGTAACTTAGGCTTATATGGCTTGAAAAAAAATGGTAAAAAATTTCCTGTTGATCTTATGTTGGACCCTCTTACAACTAATGAAGGAAAGTTTATTTTCGCGGCCATCCGCGATATGACATTACAAAAAAAGTTTGAAATTAATCTAGAACGCCTAGCGCACCATGATAGCCTAACTCACCTTATGAACCGCGTTTCTTTTGAAGAAAGATTGGAGAATGTTATTACAGGATGGCGTAAAAATGATAAAGCAATTGCTGTTGTCTTTATTGATCTTGATAACTTTAAAGATATAAATGATAAATATGGCCATAAAGAAGGTGATATTGTTTTAAAAGAAATTGCGCAGCAACTCAAAAAATGCATGCGCCGCTCTGATTTAATTGCAAGAATTGGCGGAGATGAGTTTGTAATGGCTTTAGAAGACATCCATAATGATGAAGATGCAATTTGCGTTGCAAAGAAAATAATTAACCATTTTAAAACCCATTTTCTAACCAAGAGGAATAAAATTAAAATATCTTTAAGCCTTGGGATAACGCGCTATCAAAATGGAGATCAAGTTAATAATTTATTAAGAAGATCTGATATAGCAATGTATTTAGCAAAAAAATCTGGTAAAGGTAGGTATCAATTAAATTAGGGATAAAAATGCACGTTCTTATTACAGGTGGCGCAGGTTTTATCGGATCGCACTTGGCAGAATATCACTTAAAACATCACGATAAAGTTTATGTGGTGGATAATTTAGAGACTGGCTTGCAGTCTAACCTTGATTTTTTAAGCCAAAATTCTAACTTTGAATATGAAATTGCTAATATTTTAACTTGGCCTAAACTCTATGAGGCTGTGATGTGGGCTGATAGAGTTTATCATATGGCAGCAGTAGTTGGAGTTTATAAGGTACTTGAAAACCCTATTGCAGTATTAGCTACCAATATAGCAGGCTGCGAAAGGGTACTTAGGGCGGTAAAAGATAGTAAATGGGCTACCAGATTATTAATCGCATCTAGCTCTGAAGTATATGGCACGTCCGCGCGCCAACCCCTTATCGAATCTGATAATCTTATATTTAAATCAGCGGCGCATAGTAGATGGAGTTATTCGATTAGTAAATTAGCCAATGAGTCATTTGGCCTTGCATATGCAGAAGAAGTAACATCTAAAATTTTTATCGCTAGGCTTTTTAATATTATAGGTCCGCGCCAAACAGGAGAGTATGGCATGGTTTTACCCCGGTTTGTTAACCAAGCAGTTAATAATAAGCCTATAACGGTATACGGTAGTGGCAAACAAACACGCAGTTTTTGTGACGTTAGAGATCTGGTTGTTATGCTAGATAAGCTGGTAAGTGAAGATAAAGCCGCAGGAAAGATAATTAATGTGGGCAAGGATGCTGAAATTTCGATTGAAGATTTAGCACTTAGCGTTAAAAAATTAGCTAAGAGCTCCTCAATAATTACCCATTTAAGCTATAAAGAAGCCTATGGCACCTTGTTTGAGGAAACAAAACGTAGAAAACCATGTTTAAAAAAATTATCAAACTTGATTTCTTATAAATATAAGTGGAACCTAGAGGATACGATTCTTGATCTTATAAAGAAAACACCATAAACGGTTCCTTAATGAAATTAGTAAAATACCCAATTCTCATTTGCTCCATTGCAATCCTAACTTCAGTAAGCTTTGCTGCTCCTAATTTGCCAGCTGCTTTTACCACCATGCAAGAGTTAAGGAAGCAAAATAAAGTAGATGAAGCAATTACAGTGGGAGAAACCTACCTTAACTTGCATCCAAAGGACGCTGATGTCCTCCTACTTATGGGATTGTTATACTATCAAAAAGGAAACCACGCGTTAGCGGAAAAATATTACAAAAAAACTCTTAATATATCTCCTAATTATTTTGACGCTAAGGTCGCCTTATTTAGAGCCTATGTTGCAATGCAAAAATATAGGCAAGCAGAAGATATGCTTAACCAAATTGCGCGCGCCAAGCCAAATTATAGAGAGCTAAAAAATTTACAAGCGTTTTTAAATAGGGCTAAAAATGCCAAGGAATTGCAAAAAATTGACGCTGCAATAAAACAAGATAAGCTTGATGCTGCAAATAAGCTTATAGAGCAGTCACTTCTGTTACATCCTAATGATCCTGATTTTATGAATAAACAAGCAGATCTTTATCTAGCACGTCACCAGTATGCAATGGCAGCTCAAGTAGATAAAAAGATATTAAGGCAAATCGATCCTAATAATGCTGCTGCAAAAGCAGCTTTTAAATCACTAAAAGACTTAAATCCACATATACTTTATGGGGTTAATGAAGCAGGGTTTAATAGCGAGATTGACCACGTAACATACCTAAACACTACTTGGCAGTATTCCACTTTGTATTATTCGCGTGCTGGCGAAAGGGGGAAAATGATTCTTAGCGTGAATAATGCCAGTAGATTTGGTCATAACGCTTCGCAAGCCATGGTAAATTTATACCCTGTTTTAAATAGTCATATGTATTTAAACTTAGAAGGTGGTTTTGCGCAACAGCCCATCTTGTTTCCCAAAGTATTCGCTGGAGCTGAAGCATTTTTGGCTGGTAACCTTGCTGAAGTTTCGGCAGGATTTCGCAATTCAACAATTTTAGCTCCATCCATTGCCTTTGCGCAGTATACTGGCTCAATAGCAAAAGAATGGCAAAATTTCTTGGTTAGTTTTAGACCTTATTATTATATTCCCATTCATGGAGATAATTCTTTGCTTTATACTCTTACTTTTGCTAAGTTTTTTGCCACTAGAGATTTTTTTGCCAAGGTTGTGCTAGGTTCTGGCACTTCGCCCAACTTAGCGGATTTGCTAACTGTAGACTTTATTGTGGTTAGCAATAACTTTATCACAGGAGAAATCCAATTTCCTTTATATAAACATATGTTCTCATGTAACGTCGGTTGGGATTATCAACACTGGGTATTTCCCGACAAAAGAGTATGGAATATTTCGGGCATAGTATTTGGCTTAAATATGAGCTTTGAGGACTTTAAAAAATGACTATGACTGATATATTTTTGTTTGTCGAAAGAGGATTTTATGTAGAGCTTGTATGTGTGTTGTGTATAGTGCTGTTTTATTTCCTAATTAAAATATATTTATGGCTCCATGGTAAAATAATAAAGCGGCAAAAAAAAATAATCCATTCTTACATGCAAGCTGAAAACCTATTTTCCAAATCTTCAAATCTTGCTAATAAAAAGCTCAGTTTTTTTAAGCGGCATGTGGGTTTATTTATTGAATGTCTTGGTGAAATGGATAATAAATCCCTAACCCTTAACCCGCAAATTGTCTTAAAATGCCTTAACCCTGCGGCGAAAAAATTTGCTCGATCGCATAACTGGCTTAAGAACTATTTTGCGACCCAATGTTTAAGTTATGGATTTCAAGCAGCTGATGAGGTTTCAGTAGTAAAATTAGTTAAGTCAGAGCGTTTAATAGTTTCACTTAATGCCGCAAAACTGGTATTTAAATATCCTACGCAAAAGACAGTGAATGCTTTGATAGAAGTGTTTAATAATGGTAGGGCGTTGAATCGTTCTTTATGTATAGAAATTTTGGCTAACGTTAAATCAGCCAAGATCTCTATGTTGAGTAAATATATCAAAAATGAGTTAAATAATATTTCTTGTGATGACACCCCTAGTTGTTACAAAAGGCTTTTTTGTTATCAATTATTAAGTATCATAAATTCGCCTTCTCTTGAATTTGCAACAATTAAAAAAGACATAGAAGCTAATACTCTTGATTTAGCTATTGCCGCTATGCGCTATCTTGCTAAGCAAGCCCAATATCATAGTAAGGCAGTAGCTATATTAACCAAAGAGCTCCATACTGCAAGCTGGCAGATTAAATCAGTTGCTTGTAAGTTACTTGGAGAAATGCATGCTATTGAGGCCGCTTGTCATTTAGAAGCTTTATTAGAAGATGAAGTATGGTGGGTGAGATATAATGCTGCGTTTAGTTTAAGTCAGCTTGGCAGTAAGGGGATAAGTATCTTAAAAAAGCAATCAGCAGCAAAAAAACTAGCTTATAGCGTCGCGAAACGGGTATTAGGTTCTTAACTATGGAACAAGCATTTACTTACCTTAATTTAACTATTTTAATTTATTTTATTTCTATTCTTTTATGGTATAGCATAAACCTTGCTTTAAGCCTGCCAGTATTGCTTAGACGGCATGATGAAGATGTTTTTGGGAATATAGATACTATTATGCAAGAATGTAGCATTCCAGTTGGCATTAGCATGCCTGTATATAACGAAGGAGTTAGAGTTTTTAATGCAATTTATAGCGTGCTCTATAGTGATTATAAAAACCTGCAATTAATAATCGTCAACGATGGCTCAACCGATGATACATTTACGCTTTTGACAGAAGAATTTAAATTAAAACCATTACCTATAGCCGAAACGGGAAATATCCCTGCAGCTTCTGTTAAACGTTATTATCAATCAACTAAATTCCCTAATTTACACGTAATAGACAAAGAGCATGGCCCCAACAATAATGGCGCAGATTCACATAATGCGGCTTTAAATGCAACTACAGCCCCAATAATTATTACTTTTGATGCTGATACGGTAATTGAGCCTAATGCCATAAGACAAATATTATTTTATTTTCTTGCCCACACGCATTGTTTATCTGTAGGGGGAGCTATTTACGTCCTAAACGGCAATCCAATTAAAAATGGGGTTTTACAAGCAAGAGAAATCCCTAGTGCATTTATTCCTGCTGTGCAATGGCTTGAATATTTACGCTCTTTTACCTTTGGACGCACTGCCCTAAATCCGCTTAGCGGAGCTTTATGCTACCCAGGAGCTTTTACGCTTTTTGAAACCAAAATATTAAGGGATTTAGGCGGTTTTGATTCGACAAATTTTTCCTATGACGCTGAAATAATAATTAAAATGCATAAATTTATGCGTAAACAAAAGTTTCCTACCCATGTTAGATATAGCCCTAACTCTATAGCGTGGACTACAGTACCAAGCACCTTAAAAAGCTTCTGGAACCAACGTAATCGTTGGCAAAGAGGCATGTTGTTAAGCGCTTATTTGCATAAATCTATGTTTTTTAATCCACGCTATGGGGTTGTAGGTCTTTTTACTTTCCCATGTTACGTTTTATATGAAATTTTTGGACCTGTAGTTGAGTGTATAGCGTATTTATCTGGCATTAGTTGTTTACTCCTTGGTTTAATAAGCGGAACTCAGCTGGTATTTGCTTTGCTCTTTTCCTATGGCGCATTAGTAATATTTTCTATCTTAGCGCTATTCTTAAACGTATTAGTATTCGAAAAACAAGCTTATAAGCGCTGGATCCATATTATTGGCCTTACTCTAGTAGAAAACCTCGGCTTTAGACAATTTCGTGCAATCTGTTGTTTTTACAGCACTTGGCAGTTTTTTATTAATAGATTATTAAAAAAGCGCTTATAATATCATCTTTTGAATTTTATCCCCCAATTCAGTCAAATCAGCTTGCGCCGCGAACATTTGTTGTTTTAACCCATCTATTTCGGCAGAAATCTCAGTAATAGAGCTTGATATATCTCGATTTTGCTGGCGCCACTCGTTTGCTTCTTGGGTAAGGCGCGTTATTGTTTCTTGATTTTCTACCAGCTGATTTTTATCAGCCTCGTTAGCTTTAAGCTTCATGTTAAGTTTTTTTACAATAAGCTTGTTTTTTTCAGCAGACTCTTGGGTTTCTTTTTGTAAAAATTTAAGCCGCGAAAACTGCATATTTAGATTTTCCCGAGTTTTGGTTAGTTGTGCTATTTGTTGAATAGCTTTTTCTGCATCTTGAATTAATTGTAAAGCAAGACGTAAGTTTGCAAGTTCTGCTTGGCTCCTTGGGTTAGATTCATTTTGACTAACAACTCTAATTTTATCGACCAAACGTAAATGCTCTTTTTCTAATTGTTGTAATGTAAGCATGTTTATACTCCTAAATAGTCTACTATTATTAATAATAGAACATAAAATTGGAGTAAGCATAATGAAAATTGATAATTATCTCGCTAAACAACTGCAACAGTTTTCGCTCGTTGACTTGAGTCTTGTGAAATTAACCTATTTTGTTTTTGGGTTATTTATTTATTCGTTTTATCCTGCTTTAAATAGCATAGATTGGTGGCTTTACTTGTTTTTATGGGTAACAGCCGCTATGCCTTTATGGTTTCATATGAGCTCTTTAAAGGGCAATATAATAGAAAGGTCAAAAAAATATATAAAAACTAATAATCCGTCAAACCAGGTATTATTATTCTTTTCAGCTTTCTTTTTTGCCTTAATGTTGGGAACCTTATTTCCAGTTATTGTGAGCGCATCTTGGTGGGTTTATTTTATCTTACTGTGTATTTTATCTATAAAACCACTCACGGTAACTTGGTGTTGGTAGGTGTTATGTTGGGTCTTGGCCAAATCTACTATTTATGTTGGGCCAAGGCCCAACCTACGTACAGACTCCGTTTTTTGGGGGCATTCTGGTGAATTTGTGGTTATTAAAGATAAGCTTTTTAGCAGAAAATAAGTCTTTAAGGTTTGTGTAGAGGCTTTGGTATTTAATATGTTGTCTGCCAAATTGGTCGGTGCTTATTCCACTGATTAGTTTTAAATACAGCTTTGAAGTTGCAAGATCTTTATTATTATGAACTATCATACTACTCATGGTTCCATATATTTTAGTAGATTGCTGCTTTAAATTTACTGACTTTGCGCCTTTAATGTAGGAGCGAAAAATACTAGAGTTAAAACAAGATCCATTTTTATTTTTTTCGCTAACATTCGATCTTGTAAGCGAAAACCAAGCGCTAGCATTTTTTATAGTTACATTTTTAGTGTTAGAAATTAAGTTAGTTATGGTTTTAAGCCTATTATTGGAACTAATAAAATTTTGTTGATCTCCTTGGTTAAGGTGGGTAAATTTTGGACTCAAATAAGAGTTTGTATGCGTAAAATATTCGCCCTTTTTGCTCAAGATATTGTAAGTAAACTGCCTATTTGGCGCCTTATTATTGGCGGCAAATGCAACTTCCACAGTCAAAATCTTGTGAGCATCAGCAAATTGATAAAACCCTGGGGCGGATTTTTTAAATATATTGTTAATATAAGGGATCATTTCCTCAATAGAATTAAAATTTTGTAACACTGCATATAAAAGATTACTATCTCTTAAACCATTAAGAGGCTCTTTAAAACGTCGTTGTTTTGCAGGTTTGTGTGGGGGAGTAAAATCTTCTTGAATGGCAGTTAAGCCATGCTGGTTAACTCCCATAGAAATACCATCTTTATATTCTAAAGCATAAAAAAGATTTTTATGGGAATATTTATTGAGGAACGCCTTGAAAAAACGCGGCTTTGGCGTAAAAACCCCAACATGTTGCGGCCCATAATAAAAATCCCGATTTTTCCCAATAATAGTGCCATCATTGGTTATCATGCCAAAGCTTGTACAAGCATTAGCTAAAGATAAGCTAAACAAAATAGCAACTAAGACAATAAAAATTTTTTTCATAAGAAAATTATACAGTAGGTCGGGCCTCGACCCAACAAAAGTTACACAAAAAGTTACCCACAAAAAGTTACCCACAAAAAATTACACGCCACCAAGGATTTTACGTAAAAAATGTATACAAAAAGATTTAAAAATGATAAAATATCCATTCGAAATTAACATTTAGGTGTGCTTTGTGCCTAGCTGAATAAAAGCAATATGATTAAAGACAATGCATTTTACTAAAAAATAACATAACAATTAGGAAAAAATAACATCCTATCTAGTAATATTGCATTGATGTAAAAATTCTGTTACAAAGTCCAACCTCAGTATTTAAGAGAGAAATTATATGTCAATAAATGAACCAACAAATACTAAGTCTGCATTACATAGATCTTGGCTAATTTGCTTTGCTGGCATGCTGTTTTATTGCTTTAATTATTTTTTACGTAGTTCTCCAAGTTTTATGCAAAGTAACCTAATTGAAGCGTTACATCTTACTGCCACGCAATTTGGCACAATGATTTCCTTTTATTATTTTGCCTATACGCCAATGCAAATCCCTGCGGGCATGATTTACGATAAATTTGGGGTGCGCTTTGTATTGTTTAGCGCAAGTTTAGTTGCAGTTATTGGGCTGAGCTTTTTTTGCGTTGCAGAAAGTTTCTTAGTCGCCTGTCTAGGAAGATTCTTAATTGGTCTAGGCTCGGCATTTGCTTATATTGGGGTCTTAAAGCTTGCATCTATCTGGCTTCCTCCAACACGCTTTGCTTTAGCAGCGGGCATGACCACAGCAATTGGGATGTCAAGCGCTGCTCTTTCGCAAAAATACCTTTCTAAACTTATTGATATTTTTAACTATAAACCTATTTTACAAGTAGCAATAATCATTGGAATTATAGTGAGTTTATTTATTCTTTATATGCTAAGACATAAACCGCACGATAAAGTTGAAGCAAGACATACAGCTTCTCTTGATGCCAAAAATATCTTTAGCATTTTAAAAGTTATGTTTTCTAACCCGCAAATGTGGATTGTGGGCATAATTGGCTGTGTGCTTTACTTGCCTTCGGTAGTTTTTTTAGATGTATATGGTATTTCGTACTTTAAAATTGCCCATAATATGTCTTCTGAGCAAGCTGCAAACGTTTCTGCACTTACGTTTTTTGGGTGGATTTTAGGTGGGCCTATTATGGGGATTTTATCCGATAAAATGCAAAAACGTACCTTCCCACTTATGCTAACAAGCGCCATTACCGCAGTTTTATTATACGCAATTTTTTATTATCCCGGTTTAACAGTAAATCAGCTCTACGTAGCAGCATTTTTCGCGGGCATATGTTGTGGAGCGCACCCTTTATGTTTTGCAATCGGCAAAGAAAACTATCCTCAGCATTTAGCTGGGACTGCCGTTGCAGTAACTAACACATTTATTATGTTAGGCGGCGTTATATTCCCCCCAATAATTGGCAGCCTATTAGATCTGCACACCAATGGTCACTTAAGCTCAGGCTTACCTATTTATACAGCGCATGATTATACCTTTGCCTTAAATATAGTCCCATTAGGGGTAATCCTTGGCACAGTACTAACTTTCTTCCTGAAAGAAACCTATGGCGGCATACAAGTGCAAGAAAAAGAGCTTGCAGGTACAACAGAGAGTACTGATGGACGTTTAGTAAGTATTTAAGGATAAATCTTAATGAAATTATACAGCTATTATCGTTCATCAGCTGCATATCGCGTACGCATAGCCTTAAACTATAAAAATTTGGCTTATGATATTATCCCGGTTAATTTACTGCAAAAAGCGCATCTTAAAGCCGACTATAAGCAAATAAATAATCAAGGGCGCGTGCCTACTTTGCTAGATGATAATATTAAAATAGCGCAATCTGCCGCAATTTTAGAATATCTTGAAGAAATATACCCTGAACCTTCCTTATTACCTAAAGACATTCCAGCAAGAGCGTGGGTACGTTATTTAGCCCAAATTATCATATCTGATATCCATCCACTTAATAATGCTAGTGTTTTAAACTATTTAAAAGAAACCTTAGGCCAAGATCAAAACGCGGTCACCAATTGGATTCATCATTGGATTAAGCAAGGGTTTGATAGCTTAGAATCATTGTTGGCAACACACCCTAAATGCCAAAATTTTTGTTTTGGAGATACTCCTACTTTTGCAGATTGTGCGCTGATCCCCCAAATTTATAATGCTTATAGGTTTAATTTTCCCGTAGATAACTACAAGACTTTACGCCGAATATATGATCACTGTTTAACTTTAAGCTACTTTGCCAAGGCAAGGCCAGAAAATCAACCTGATTTTGTCCATGCCTAGTATAAGTTATAGCGCAAATGAACGCGCTGCTGAAGCAACAGAGCTTAGTCAAAAGCTCGCATTGCCTATTAATAACACAGATGATGTGCAGTTATGCGCTTTAGAAGATAAGTGGGCTTTAAAACTTAATGGCATGCAGCCAATCTGGGTGGATTTTAATATTTCACATTGGCGCAAAGGCAAATATTCGTGTAAAAATGAAGCTTTAGTTAAAGCTTGTAAAGCCAAAGAAGGCGTAAATATTTTAGATCTAACAGCAGGATTTGGAAGAGACGCTGCGATTTTGTTAGGAACAGGGGCAAGTGTAAGCTTAGTAGAACGCGATAAAATTATGCAAATTTTGCTGCAAGATGGCTTAGCAAGGGCTGATCTTAAGCTCAAAGCAAAGATTAGGCTTATTAATAGTGAAGCTAAAGAGGTATTAACTAAACTTAATAAAGCCAATCTTCCTGAGGTAATTTACCTTGATCCAATGCATCCTATTAGAAAAAAATCTGCGCAGGTTAAAAAAGTTATGTTTGCTCTGCAAACATTTATTAAGCCAGATGATAATTATACAGATCTCCTAACTCTGGCAAGAAGATGTGCTCGAGAAAGGGTGGTTGTAAAATGCCCAGTAACCCAGCCACCAGTATGTATACCTAATCATAGCATAGGAGGAAAGACTATTCGGTTTGATGTGTATTTGGCAGATGGCGGTAACGGTAACGCAGATGGTAACGTCATAGGCATCGAGTTAAGATAAAATACCTGTCTTTGCGAGAAAATACCCGTCTTTGCGAGCGTTAGCGAAGCAATCCAGATCGGCAATTTGACTGAAAATCGTACTTGATTGCTTCGCTAACGCTCGCAAAGACGGATGTTTTTTAATCAATTTTCCTTAACTTGACGGCTATGACGGTAAAGTTCACTACTTGGTTCTTCCAAATTTTGATTACATACGATTACTTAGGTCCACGTATCACGGCTACCTGTTGTGGCTGCGGTCCTCCAGCAGCACCATGTTGCTGTTGCTGAGCAGCAGCACCTCCCTGTTGCTGTTGTGGCTGTCCAGCACCAGCACCACCACCCTGTGGTTGTGGCTGTTGCTGCTGTGGTCCACCAGCACCACCATGCTGCGGTTGTCCGCCAGCACCCTGCTGCGGTGGTTGTGGTTGTCGTATCACCGCGGCCTGCTGCGCTCCACCCTGTGGAGGTGGTGGTGCAGGCGGAGCAGCTGCTTGAGATTTTTTTAAACCATCCAATTCATTCTTTAGCTCTGCTTGAGTTGCTCCAGAACTTATGTGTTTATTCATATCTTGATTGTAGTTTGCCTTCTCAGCTTGTAAAGCCTTCCAATTAGTTCCTCCTGCAGCAGTATAGGCTTGTTCCATAGAGCTAGTCTTGCCATCTGCTCCCCCAGGGCCACAAATTACGCCATCTTCATATTTGTCGCCATTCTTCTTAGGGGCCTTAATTCGAACTTTACTTTCATCTAGGCCACATTGCATACAGGCTGTTATAACTGCTTGGGTTAAATATTCAGGAAGCCCCGCGTGATCATTTGGGTTTGTAACACTAATTGTAATGTCTATTGTATCTTCTCCCCTTGCATGAGCTTCTGCGAGCTTTTGTGCAATTAGCGCTTTTACTTTCTCGACTAATTCATTGAAGGTGGGGGGTTTTTTACGGATATGTAAGAATTCAAGTACTGTATTGAAGGTTGAATCATAAATATTATTACCAACTTTAAGGTCAACACCATGGATATTAATGATAGATACACCTTTATATTTTTCACTATCATCTTGAGAGACTTGTACTGCATTACCACGCGCAGCGGCATTTTGTGCAGCAATCTGTTCACTATATTTTTCACCAAGATTTGCAAGTGCAACTATCCTATTATGTTCCTTTATGAGGAATTCTTTTGTGTCATTAATTGCTTTATTAAGGCTATCATCTTGATCTTTCTTATCTTTAGCATCTTTAGCATCAGGCTGAGGGCCATCGCTAAATTCTTTACGTACTTTAGCTTGATTAGCATCAAGTGCAGCCAGCATTTGTTTTTTTACTTCTTCGCCATTGAGTTTAGGCAAAAATACCTCTAAGCTGCCTCCATTAGGTTTTTTTATTTCAGCATCCAGCAAGTCCTCAAGTTTCTTTTTTTGAGCAGCATGAATTTTATCAATTTCGGCTAAAGTTTCAGATCTAAAAACATCTAAATATCCAGGTAAATCTAAAATATTAAATCCTTGAGGCGGATTTTTGATCGCACCAGCTATAGCTTGATGGACGGCTTTATAATCATCCTTAGCTTGTCTTAGGTCCGTAGGGGTTATAGTTTGATCAAAAATGGTTAATATAGCTGTAACATTAGCTTGTTTAGTTGGATCGGATTTTGCAGCTTCTAGAATATCATGAAATGACTTAGCATCTGGTTTAGCACCAGGTGCACGAGTATTCTTAAGTAATTCAGCGCCATAAACTTTATTTGCATAAAAAGTATCAAAAGCCGTTTCCCCAGCAAGTTTTTTGTTTGCTAGTTCATCTGTGTTTATACTTGCAGCATAGTCTGCTAGATATACTTTGCCAGGCATGGTAAATCCTATATTTAGTTAATCATAATTATAAGTATACATAAAAATTACGCACAACGCACTATTTTTTATAAAAAAAATAAATTAACCAAATAATAAAATGTTAAGAAAAATGGTCTACAATTAAATCATAAAGTAGAAATATAGGGTGAATTTATGCCATTACCATGTGAAATATTTAAAGCAATCATTGACCAGATGGCTCTAGATAGGGATCAGTTGCGCATTAAAAATGCTCTATTATATGATGAATATAGTAGGATTTTAGAGCAAAATAGCGCTGAAATTGCATTAATTAAAGATTATATGAAGGATGAGTTTAAGGAGACTCTTACTTATTTACAAAAGCGATTAGCCTTCTTAGAGAATGAAAATGAGCAAATTGAAAAATTAATTAGGGAAAACAGTCTTAAATCTACCCAACTGAAAGCTGAAGATATAGCAGAGTTTGCTAATTTTCTAGTAAGCGATGGTAAGATAGCTGATCTTAATACTCTAACTAAGCTCCTTTCTGATGCACCAAAAAGTTTGCAGTCTAGTAGAGACGGGGCTGATCTACAAACCAATCTTGCTTTACTCTTACTTGCAGGCTTGCCTAACGATGCCAAACGTCTAGAGCAAATTCGAGATGTATCTCCAGTATTTTTAGAATCTCTAATCAAACAAGCAGCTAGAGCTTATAAAACTGATAATTCAGAAAAATCTCAACAAATAAAGCATTTAGTCTTAAGTGGACTATATGTATTATTTTCACGTGACTGTGAAAACAAGCTTGCTAAAGACAATTTATCCCCAGATGAATATATTTCTTTTCTTACTACATTACAAAACTTGCTTCCAGATGTTGAATCTGATGATTTATTACAAGATCTCCTAATTTTTATCCCTGAAGGGGAAAAAAAGAGTTTAAGAGAATTACTTAATGACGTTAAAAGAAAAATAACTACTCCATATACTAGAGAACTAGCAAATGCAGAGTTTAAGTTTTATAAAAGAGTCCATTCAGGGCAAGAAGAGTTTAAGGCATATGCAGAAGCAATCCCGCAACGTTTAAAAGAAATGCTGTTAGAAACAAGGCAAAAAACTGAAAGAAAACGTTTGCAACAAATGCCAAGTAAAGAACCATTGTTGAGTAGGATGTTTGTTAAGCGTCATCGTCCGGTAAGACAGGAGAAAGTAGATTTTGCTCGTTCTAGCATAGGCGGAGATTTTAAGAATTTTGTTGCTACTAAATTAAATGATTGGCTTATGGAATTAAAGGACGAAGCTGCAAGAAAAGGTATAGAAGTTACAGCAGATGACATTAAAAACAAGCTTACTAAAGAACTTCAGTCATACATGTATGATTATGAAATAGATAAGGAAAATAATATTGTTGTAACAACATACGAAATAAATGATAAATTTGTTGAAAATATACATAAATTTCAACGTAAAATCACCGGCACGGACCTTACCATGTTTATAACTGGCAACGCCTGGAATACTGGAGCGGCTTTTACAAAAACTACATCAAAATACAATTCATTAAGTGACGTTCCCAAAGCAGTAATTGAAAAAAATACTTTTTTAGCCGCGCAAATAAAAGCATATCAAGAAAATGTAAGGAATAATTTTTCAAACCAACTAACCCCAACACAACAAGAGCTTTTCGCAAAATTGTCAGCAATAGAAGCATGGGGTACCGAAATTTTTGCGATGTTTGCTGGTGTAGAACAAGATGAGCGTGAATTATTAGATAATGCGATAAAAAGTCTATTAACCCCCCCTAAGGAAGAAATTGTTACTATTCAAACAACTTTACAAGATAGGAAGTTACAAGAAGTAATTGAAAAAGTATTTGAGCACACTAAATATTTTGCCGATGTAAGAAAACATAAAGCTAATTTACGTAAACTTAATTCTAGTAATACAGACGAAAAAGAGAAACAAAACTGTAAGAATGCGATAAACGCTTGGGATATTCCATTACAAGATAAAAGCTATGAGCAAAAATGTAAATTTATAGAAGCTGCATACAAAAAATTAAATTATAAGCATAATGAATACTTTACAGGTTATGTGAATACGTGGTCTCACCTACCACAAGAGAAAAGAGAATCACAACCGTTGGATCTAACTACAAGGAAAAAATCAGGACAGGCTCAAATAACACTATTTGAAAAATTGAAAGAATGCCTTCCTAAGGAATACAAGCTAAGAATAGATTCTTCACCACGTGAAATCCGTGAGCAATATAAACATTTGGCGTCGGACAGTGGTCCCTATAGGACTCTATTTAGGGATCTACGTGATTCAGGTGTGCTATACCATTTATCTAGAGAAAGCACAAAAGAAAATATTGACAAAATTGATGCGCTTTTTGCCAAGGAAGAACTTGATGAAAATAATTTAGCGGAAGGATTAAATCAGTTATTTATGGAAGAATTTTTCAATGATTATGCAATTGCTGAAGAATTAAAATTAAGAAACATTAATGCACTGGCAGTTAATATAGGTGACTATAATGGTACCTGCAAGAGGATTGAAGAAACTAGTCATAAGGCGGGAAATGCTCAACTTGCAAATACCGATATATTAACTAGCAAAGATCATGCGCAATACCGGAAAATTTGTGACGAGATTGTTAATCAAATTATGCAAGACATGCAGGGGCAGGACATAGATGCTTTAGAAATATGGAAGGATATTATATTTACTATACCTGCAAATAAAACCGGTGCAATTGAAGTTACTGTTAATTACCAAGGTGCAGATATTCCAATTAAAGTAAATTTAGCTAACCCACTTCCATACTCACTAGACAAAAAGGAAGGATCGGATCAGGTCTTACTGTCAGGAGTTGTAGAAAAAGATCGGCGGCGTCTCAAAGAAGATATTAAGGCTATGACAGAGACCGTAAGTAAAATGTATGTAAGAGCTCAAAATAATGAACCTTTATTAGATGATGAAGAGTTTAATAAATATCTAACAGTTATCAAAGACATAGAAGAACGAATGAAAATTAAACTTAGTCCCCAATCCTTTGATATGCAACAAGCTGAATTCAAAGTTAAGCATAATAGAGGCGGAAAGACACAAACTGTTGTTGTTAAGTACGGGGAAAAAGAATATGAGCTTGTAAATTTTAAAGCAGATTTACCTTATTCATTATTTAAAACCAAAGGGGATAAAGGGTTTGATTTTTCGTATGGTGGAACCAGAGGATCAAAAGTTTTTAATGAATTAATGCTAGATTTATACGGCCGCAAAGATAAGAAGAGTATGACTGCTGTTATGGCAGTAGGTAAAGGCCAGCAAGCTTTTGTAAAAATGCGCCAAAGGTTGCTTTCAGGAGAGCTATTTGTTGCAAAAACTGGTGTTGTAAGGCAAGAAGGAAAAGGACCAACCTTTAAAGAACATAGCGCAATGGGAGAAGTAGCATCACGTGACGATACTGGTGCGCAAGCAGAAGCATTTTTTTATGAAGTAATTTTTAAACCAAATTTAGCCAACCCAGCTTACCAAGAGTTTGCTGATAAACAAAGACCTGACGGAGAGTTTTGGAAAGCAACTTTGCCTCAGCGCTATAAAATGTTCCAAGCGTATGCAAAAGGCCTTAGTCTGCGCGATATAGAAGTGCGCGAACACACAGGATACAGTAGAGATACTAGTTTGTATCATAGTCCAGCTAAACGCATTGAAGCTGAAACTAACAAAATTTTTTCAGGTATTGCAGAAAAAACCAATGTTCTATTTGCTAGCATTGATGCGAAGATTAAGGCTTTCATAGATTATGCAAAAGACAATGGACAAATTAAAGCACCTCTTACACCTAAGAGTGACGAACTTTTTACTGCAATTGATCAGGAAATAAATAATTTTATTCAAGAACTTGCAAAAAGTAATTTACCTTCAGAGTATATTCAAAAAGTTACACTAGAAGCTAAAGAACTTAGGGTCGCAGCCAAAAGTCAATTAACTGAATTATTAATGAATAAAATTGTAAAAATCGATGAAATAAATCAAATTTTTTCTACCCTTACTAAAAACACTAAGGATTTATTTCAACCCCAATATGCAACAAGAATAGCGCTTGAATCTGTAATTAAAGATAAATTGGCAATTTTTAGCTCAACTTTAAATGTATATACTAGTAAAGATAAGTTCTTTCACCACTGCGATATTAAACCAGAAAATTTAATTGTGCGTGAAGTGGCAGGGCATTATCAAGTAGAAATTATTGATATTGGAACCTTGGCCGCTGAAAGCAGCGATTTTCAAGATAGCAAAATGTTTCAACAATTATGCCCTGATGATAAAATTAAGCAAGCACTAAAAGAACAAACCTGCTTAGATGAGCATCAATTAAAGAAATTAGTTACTACAATTTATAAAATATCAGAAGAATCAAAACTAGTTGTTACTAAAAAAGAAAATGAAATATGTGTAAAAGATGCAAACGGCAATTATTTTAGACAAGTAAGAGGAAGTGATGGCAAGTTCACTGTTTATGCAGGTCGTGATCCTGTACTTGAGGTTCAGGCAGGAGCTTATCATTCAACCTTGCCTTATATTTTTTCTCCAGAGGTAAATGGCATAAAACCCGTCGATGGTGTCTGGACTCTAAGTCAGAATAATGCGCAAGAAATGGACAATTGGGCCTTAATGGTCCTAGCTTTCGGTATTTGTCGCCAAGAAGATCTCCTAGGAGAAAAAAGTCTTTCAGTTGGCCGAAAACTAGAAGATAGGTATCCCATATCTGACGTATTAAAAGTTGCAACAAGAAGCGATGGGAAGAAGTATTTAGCTAAAGATGCTAGATTTGATGATTCATTTTTAGTAGATGGTTTGGAAAATTCTCCTGGTGACCAACATGCTTTAATGCACGTTCCTGGCACAGAGCAAGAAGGCGGTCCCTTATATTTATTTGGGTTATTAAAAGATTTAGAAAAGATATTAGATGGTCCTAAGAAAGCTGAATTAAAAAAATTCTTAGATGATGTAAAAACCCAATTTAAAACTGGTAAACCATGGCCAAAGCAAATAATTGAAGAAAAAATTAATTATGCCCTGAATTTTATCTATTCAATTGAGAACGCAAAAAAATACCAAGAAGAAAAAGCAGCTAAATTTGATAGGGCATATGTCACATATTCATCTACTAAAAATAATAATGAACTTACTTGTATGTTAACTAATGCAAGTAATGAAGAGCAAGTTTCTAAGGTAATAAATTCAATTGTACCTGATCTAAACTTATTAACCACATTTTTTAACGAGAACCAATTAGAAGGAACTAATAACCTTTTAGCGCAAATGATTATAGCAGGGCAACGTAATTTATTGCTTGGAATAATAAACTCTGAGAAATTTAAAGCTCTGAATAAAGATGACATACTCAAATATATCAATAAGCATGCGGTTTTCCATCGGGCTGCAGAACATGGCCTTACTGCAGTAATTGAAGCATTAGTAAAGCAACTACAATTAACTCAAGATGAAACTTTAGCTGCCTTCCTTAGCGATCCAAACCGTAAAAACAACCTTAATATTAATAGTAACGTGCTTTTAACTGCCATCCGCAATGGAGATATGCCATTATTTACCACGATATTAGGCTGTATTGATAAAGGTAATATCAGTAAACATAAAGATCAACTAAAAAGTGCGCTAAATTTTGCTGCTTTACTTGGTACTAAGCAAAAAGACAGTGGTGGAGACAAACTGTACGTCACGATGCTTTTAGAGAAATATAACGCTTGTTCTGATGCAAAAGAACAGATTGTATTAGATAATCAAGCTACAAGACCTGAGCTTTTTAAAATCTATAATCTTTTATTAAACGATGAAAGTTTAAGTAAGGCCATTGATTGGGATGGACTGAATAAAGCCAATAAGCAGATTATTAAAGAATTTTTGTGTCCAGATAAGCCGCCATATCCTTTATTAGTTGCCATATCAGCTAAAAATGACACAGCATTTAATAAATTAGCTGATCTTGCCGCTGATAAGCTTGATGCAGCCTCCTTGCATGATTTATGTCTGAAAACCGAAAATTCGCAAAATATTTTGTTTAAGTGCATTGAAAGCAAGCAACCAGATTTATTTATAGCATTTTACCAAAAGGTACGTAGTAAATTAGGCGATAAAGCCCACGCAACACTAATGTCTATGTTCACCCCGTGCCTTGCTAACGATGCCATAATAAAGCTCTTGCAACAAGAATCAGGCCTTGAGCAATTTAATAGGATCTTGAATTTAGTATCAGAAAACAATACAGATGAAACTAAGCAAAAAGATCGTTATGATTTGATGGTACGGTATAAAGATCAATTAATAGAAAAATTAAATGCTGTAACTGATCGTAATTATGCTGAATTTGAAGCCTTGTTTGCTACTACTCAAGGATTGTCTGTAGATAAACTACAACAACTAGCTAGAAGGTACTTAGAACCAGGTAAGGTATCGTTATCGCAAGGTAGTAAGCAGTATTTAGAAGGTGTCATAAATAGTCTAGAAGCTAGTGTTAAAAGTCAAGATGATGCTATTGCTCAAGATATAACTAGCAAAAAAGCCATTGATTTGAATAAGCTTGAACGTCATATAAGGAACAATCCTGATGTATTACTTAACCTATTATTAAATAAAAGGCAAATCAATGTAGAACCAGTTACTAGAGAACAGCTTTTTGAGCGCTTAATTATACTATTATTCGATAAATATGTTCCAAAATATATTGATACATTCACTAAATTTATCGAAGACTTTAAGCAGGTAGATGATAAGACTAAGCAGTTAGCATGGCCTTATTTAGTGCAAGAGCTAAATAACCGTAGATCTAATTTATCCCAAGAAGCAAAGAGTAAAATAGAAGAGAGCTACATAGGGCTTTGGGAAACTTATAAAGATCAACCATTTAAAGACCGATGGGTAGAAGATGAATGGAAAAAAGCTATTGAGACTCTAGTTAATCCTAAAATCAAATTTGAGGAAGGCTGGTTTGTGATAGAGCACTTAAGATTTCTTATCCAATGTAGCCCAAAAGCTAACAAGACTAACTTACAAAAAAAGCTAGAAGAAAACTTGGTAACGTTTGAAGAGAATTTTGCGTACTTTAAAGAATATAAAAAGCCTCGTAAGGGAACAACTGTACCGCCTCAATATCTTCTTTATACTAGTTTTAAGATATTTATCCAAACTAACAAAATTCAAGCCCTTAAAACAAAGATTGCAGATCTTGATGCAAGTAATAGCAAGAATCTCGCTGAGATTGCTAGATTAAGAGAGGAATTAAGAGGTCAAGAAGAGTCCTTTGATCTACAAGCTGACACAGTGGTAAGTTTAAGAGATGAAATCAAAAAATTAGTACAAGATGCAGATAAGCGAGACCAGTATGTTACTGAATTGACACATGAAATGGATGATTTGCAAAGTAAACTAAGAGGAGTTGGTGATGAAAATTTAGGATTGAGAAAGGAAATAGCCACACTGCAAGAAAAAATATTTACTCAAGAAAGAAAACACAATGAACAAATGAAACTTTTAAAGCTTGCAAATGAAGAAATACAAAAGAATCTTAACACTAGAATAGAAAAAATAACTGCAGAAGTTGATAAATATAGAGAGAAAGACCATATCCTGCAGAAAGAACTTGAAGAACTTGAAGAACTAAAGAGGCTAAATTCTTACCTAAAAGCTTCACAAGCAAAAATCTTATTAACTATGCAAGAAAGTGCAAATACTTTTATTACTTATTTATCCGAAAATGTCAAAGAATGTGAAACGAAAACAGCTAGTGCTCATGAGGAAAAAGCAAAGGCTGAGAGAGTTTTAGCGGAAAAAACAGCAGCTTGTAGCACCAGCGCAACCCCTACTGATCGCATTAATACACTACATGAATGCAAATTAAATAAAATAAAAGCATTGCAAAACAACACAACCACTTTGCACGCTGAATTGGCCGAAAGAAAGGCTCTACTGCAGGTTTTGAGGAATAATTGCGACCTATTTCATGATGGCCAATATAGTGATGAATGGATAAAATTAATAGAAACACATGAGAGGAAGATACAAGATTTACAACGTGAAATAGCGGCTGATACCCAAAATATTAATTCAACTCTTGATTCAATTAATGCTGATTATAGAGATGTTAACAAAGAGCTAAATATTTCACGTGTTACTTTAGCTACACTACAAGAAGATATTGCTAGTAAAACAGCTGAAATTCAACGTGTGAAAGATGATGCGTCGACATCTGATCAAGATAAAACAACAAGAAATGTAGAATTGCAAAGGGAGTTAGATGAATTAAAGAATACTTATAAGCAGCAAGAAATTTCACATGCTAGTAAAGTCAGCGATTATCTAAGGCAAATAGCAGTATTAACCGAAGCAGTAGAGAGAGCAAAAATAACTGAGGAGAAGTCAAATAGTTCTTATGAAATATTATTAACGCAATATGCAGAATTAAATGATAATGTTGGAAGAATTTCAGATGAAAATTATAATCTACAACAAGAAATTGCCAGTTTACAGGATCAATTATCAAATAAAGATGCTGAAAAAGCGATATTAATATCGAAGCTTGAGCGAGCGGAATCACGAATAAAAGTATTAGGGGAAGAATCAAAGAAATATCAAGAAAGTACAACTGCTATCGAAAGATCTATTGGCACCTATGCTGAGAAACAAATTATTGCTTTGCAAAACCTAGAAAATGAAAGAAAAGTAAATCTTACGCAGTTAGAGACTAATAGGGACGAACAAAAAGATTTAACCGCAAAATTGAATATAGAATTTGATATTATAAACAAATTGACTTTAAAACATGAAGCACATGTTCGTTTCGTTGATTTTTTAACTCAGGTTTTAAATAATTTTCCTACAGATGCAAATGTGCAACAATGGCAAAGTTTACTTGCGCAAGAAGAAAGTAGCGTTAAAAGCACTGCAGAACAAATTAGGGCTCAAAAAACAACGTATTCATCTTTACTCGAAGACATTGAAAGTAAAATTGCTGCTGACCAAGCATTAGTAGCTGATTTGCAAGATTCTCAGAGGTCTCTTAATGCTACAGTAGGTGAGCTTGAAAGGAAAAATGCGGTACTTCTTCAAGAAGCTATTCAAGATAAGTCTAAATCTGCGGCTGAGATTGTTGTCTTGCATGAGAAAATATTCAAAAACGAAGCCGAAATAGGGAATTTAAAACAAAGTCAACATGATCTTGAAACCCAAATTGATTCCTTACAAGATGACCGTGCACGCCTAGAGCGCGCTATTGATACCATACGTACAGATCTTGATGCTAAATCAAGAGAAATTAGCAGGCTAAAAGCGGAAATGGCGGCCACAGAACATAAATCCAAGTCATCCATTGAGCAGTTAACAACAACGATAGAAGAACAAAGAAATGTTATTTCTCGTCTAAGGAGTGAAATATCAGAATTAACTAACTCAATTGGAAAAAAAGAGGGAATTGAGGATAAATGTAGTGCACTTACAGCGTTGAAAACCGACTTAGAGTTTAAACTTCAAAATTTAACTGCTGAAAAACTCTTATTAGAACAAAAACATGCAAAAGAAGTTGCAGATAATACAGCTAAAATAGAAAAGATATATAAAGCGCAAGACCAACTTATACAAGAAGCTCATGACAATATCGAAACTTTAGCTAGTAACACCCAATCTGCTCAAACTAGCATGGAACGTGATGAAAAGCGTTTATCACAAGCCCAACAAGGAAAACCAGATCCCAACAAAATTCAATCATTAAAATTAGCAAAAATAAAAGGCATAAATTCTCATTTAAACGCCTTGCATGAAGAATTAGCTGCTAGAAAGTCTATTGTACAACTATTGAAAAATAACTGCGTGGCATTTCCTGATCACAAAAATAATAAAAAATGGCAAAGCGAAATAACTAGTCAAGATAATGAAATAGCTAAAATAGAAAACCTTATAACTACAGGGAAGGAAGGAATTGATATTACAATAAAATCAATTAATGATGAGTTTACTAATTTTAAACATGACATTTCGCATTCATTAAGTGAGTCAGAACAAAGGTTAAGTGAGTTAGAAAAAACAATTGCCGAAAAAGAGAAGGAATTTGCTCAGTTAAACAATCAAATTTCCGTAAAAGACCAGAAGAGTTCAGACCTTCAAGGTCGTAATGATGCACTTATGCAGGAGTTGGCAGAGCTAAGGACGCAACATGATGCAGAAAGATCAAAACATTCTGTAGCATTGAGTGAATTACGTAGTAATTATGAAAATAAAATGCAAGCCATTGAAAAGGAAATGGCTACTTTTAGAGATGATACTTCAGCAGCTGCTAAAGAAACTTATAGACAACTAGAAGATATATATAGAGCATCTCAAGTTGAATTAGTTACAGAGTTTGAGGCAGCAAAAGCAAGGAGTGAGGAGAAAATTGCTAAACTTCAAAATGAGATAGGAACAAATACAGCAACCATTAAAGAGCTGCAAGATAAACTCACAACATTAACTGATATAAGCAAAGCTCACGAAAGGAAAGCAGATATTAGGCAAAATGATATTATAAATTTACAACAACAAATAGAAATGCTAACAAAGAAAAATGCGGTCCAAACTACTCAATTGGCTGAATATAAGTTGGAGAGAGAAAAAGTCAATAGAAGTATAGGGGTATTTGTTGAAACAATACTTAATGATCTTAATGGGCAACTTGCTAATTGCGATAATGAATTAGAATTAGCAAGGAATAACGAAAGTATATCAATAGGGCTTGAATCAACAGACATCAATGAACTAACCGCATCCTACAAAACCTCTCAAGAAGTGTTAATGACTTTACGAACTAGACAAATGATCCATAAAGAGCTTAAGGACTATTATAACCTACTCCTTAAATCATTACCTGATGGATATGGAGTGCAAATAACCGCTTTGGAGCTTGAAATAAGTAAACATGAATTGCAGGAGAGTGATTCAGCAAGATTAATTGCTAAACAAAAGCAAAAACTCGAAGCCAACATGACTAAAATAGAAGGTTTGGTTAGTAGTCTAGAAGCCAAATCACAGGATCTATCACAAACCCTTGTAAAGGTTAATGCTAATGTTAAAGCTATTTCAGCTGAAAAAGATGTGCTACAAGAAGAAATTAAAAGATTAAGTGATGCATTAGAAAGTGCAAATGTTGAGAAAGAGCAAATTCCAGTATTAAACTATAGTCTTGGGGAAGCGCAAGCACGAATAAAAGAGTTAGAGTATGCATCAACGGCATATAAATCTCGTGCAGCTAATATCGCAGGATCTATTAGTAACTATGCTGCGCAACAAATTTCTGCTTTGAAAAGTCTAGAAGAAGCAAGACAAGCAGATCTTATGCAGTTAAAGCAAAGTAGAGTACAACAAGAAGATTTAACCGCCAAATTGAATATAGAGGTTGGGATTCTAAACACATTGATTTTAAAACATGAAACACATGTTCGTTTCGTTGATTTCTTAAATCAGGTTTTAGTAAGTTCTCCTGAAGATCCAAAAGTGGGACTATGGCGAGATTTACTTGCGCAAGAAAATGCTAACGTTAGAAGTACTGCGGAACAAATTAAAGCTCAAAAAACAACGTATTCAAGTTTACTCAAAGACATTGCAAGTGAAATTGATGCTGGCAAAAAATTAGCAGCTACTTTACAACGAGAACAGCACTCCCTTGCTGAAAGGGTAGATCTTCTTGAAAAGACAAATTTAGATCTTGTTAACGATGCTGCTCAAGATAAGTCTAAATCTGCGAAAGATATTGATGACTTGCGTATTACAATAGCCTCAAACGATGAAGAAATAACTAGATTAAATAAAATTAAATGTGCAGGCGAAAATAGTATTAGTACCTTACAACTTAAGCTTAAAACCCTAGAAGACACTAATGCTAGCCTACTTACAGAACGTGACTTTAACTTAAGTGAGATTAGAAGTCTAAAAGAAAAAATTGGGGCCGCAGAAAAAGCATCCAAGTCAACCATTGAACAGTTAACATTAAGTATAGGAGACCAAGAACAAGTTATTTTGAGGTTAAATAGTAGAATATCAGATTTAGAACTATCAGGTGAAAAAACAAAGGAAATTGCGGCACAAGTTAGTTCACTTGTAAAGTTGCAACACAGCTTAGAGCATAAATGTCAAGGATTATCTGATGAAAAAAGCCGATTAGAAGAAAAACATGCACAAGAAGTTGCAGCTTATGAAACTAAAATAGCAAGGATATATGATGTGCAAGCCACACTTATACGAGAAGCTCATCAAAATATCGAATCTTTAGCTAGTACAACCCAATCTGCTAAAGCTAGCAGGGATAGTGATGTACAAGCCCAACAAGGAAAACCAGATCCCAACATAATTCAACCACTAAAATTAGCAAAAATAAAAGGCATAAATTCTCATTTAAACGCCTTGCATGAAGAATTAGCTGCTAGACGGTCTATTGTAAAACTATTGGAAAATAACTGCGTAGCATTTCCTGCTACCTCTAATAGTGATGCATGGCAAAAAGAAATAGAAAGCCAACATCAAGAAATAGCTAAAATAGAAAGACTTATAAATACAGAGCAAGATGAAATTAATAATACAATAAAATCAATTAATAAAGAGTTTAGTCAGTTTAATGAACGCATTTCGCGTTCATTAAGTGATTCAGCACAAAAGTTAGAAGATTTAGGAAACAAAATTGGCAAAAGAGAGAAAGAAGTTGCTGATTTAACCAATAGACTTTCCTCAAAAGACAAGGATAGTTCAGAACTTCAAGCTCGTAATGCTGCACTTGCGAAGGAGTTGGCAGATCTAAAGAACGAATATAATTTAGAAAGAAAAAAACATTCTGCTAATTTGAGACAATTACAAGAAAGTCACGAAAAAAACATGCAAGTCCTTCAACAGGAGATGGTTGTTTATAAAACTCAAGTTTCAGAAACTGCTGACAGAGACTATGGACAAAGACTCGAAGAGTTAAAAAAATTATATCAAACATCTCACGATAAATTAGTTCAAGAGTTTAGCTCAGAAAACACAAGGAGTGCTGCGGAAATTTCTCAACTTAAAAAAGAGATTGAAAAAAATAAAAAAACCATTAATGAGCTGCAAGTTAAACGCAGTGAATTAGAAAGTAATCAAGCACAAGGGGATGCTAATAAGGGTATTAGGCAACAAGAGATTTTAGCCTTAAAAGAAGAAATAGGGGCACTAGAGCAGAGAAATTATGATCAATATACTACATTGGCTGCCTATGAAGCGGAAAGAGCAGCATTAAGTATACATTTAGAGCAATTTGTTCAAAATGTAGTTGCTGCTTTTGAGAGCCAACTTGCTGGTTGCGAGCATGAATTGCGCACAGCACAAAATATAGAAATGCTAGACATACCGTATACAGATGTCAGCAAACTAACCAAATCCTATGAATACTCTCAAAATGTATTAATGGCTTTACGAACTAAACAAATGATCCATAAAGAATTTAAGGACTATTATACACATCTCCTTGCTTCATTTCCTGAGGCACCACAAAGAGACTTTTGGGATGGTAAACGCAAATCTCATGAAGAGTTTGAAAATACTGCGAATGCATTGATTGATAAACAAAAGAATAAACTAAAAGCCAAAATGGCAGAAATAGAAGATTTGGTTAGTGGTCTAGAAGCCAGTTCACAGAAACTATCAGAAACCCTTGACCAAACTAAAGTGCTGAATAGGGAATTGGATCGTGAAAAGTATCTGTTACTAAGCAAACTTCAAGCATCAGAAAATTTAACATCAGAACAAAATAAAGAAATCGCAGATCATTTGAGAAAAATTGAGTTACTAACAAGTCAACTGTCAGCCCAAGCTGACCTCATGAGTCAAGAACAAGAGAAGAATCACAGGTTATTAGAAGATCAAGTATCGTTAAGAAATTTACATAGTGAACAGGTAGAAGAATTAAAATCTAAATACGTATCTGAGCTAGAGAGATTAAGAAGTAGCTTGTCTGACCTAGCTTCAGAAAAAGATAATGCTAATGAAGCATTCTCTGCTGAAAGGGTAAGTCTTCAAAGTAAGATTGAAACACTTAGTGAACAAATAAAAAGCTTGGAAGCAAGTACAGCTCAAGAAGTTACAAGAATAACATCTAGATTTGAAGAGGATAAAGATAGGCTGAATAAAGAGATAACTCAATTACGGAATACTAATAATTCTAATGATACCATAATTGGTAAATTAACGTCTCAATTAGATACTGCAGCTATTAGAATAATAGATCTGGAACGTCAGATACTACTATTAACTTCGTCTAATAAATCTATAAGGAAAGAAAAAGATTCATTACAAAGAGAATTAGATGAACTAAAGAGCTTCAGTAGCGAAATAATATTAAATATAAATAAACTGAATCACAAGAATGGCGAACTTGAATCTAGAGTACGTGAGCTTGAAGCTGCTCAAGAGAGTACTGAATTACAAAATAAACAATTAATAGAAAAAATGTTGCGGAAGCAATATACATCTATGAGTGACGCGGTAGACGCTTTAAATCCACCAGCTACTGAAGATGGGCAGAGTACTGATAATATTATAGAAACGTTAAGTATTTTGAATCAAAAGAAAGCCAAGCTGGAAGATTTGATACAGTTTGTTGACATGCATCAAGATGCTCTACACATGAACCATAAAACTTATGATATGCGAAAAAATCAACTAGAAGATGCAATAAAGTTTCAAGATGATTTATTAAAACGCAGAATCAAGGCATTACAACTAGAAGCGCAAGAAGCTTTAGAGGCAGGAGCATCATCTAGAAAAGAAATGCTTGCAATGAGAGAAAACCTTGCGGTGAAAGAGCGTGCATTGATTCAAACTAGCTTATCACTTACTACCCAAGAATCTTCAAATAAAAGCCAAGAGCAGGTAATAGCTAATCTTCGAAAAGATGTTGCGAATTTAAGAAGAGAATTAGAAAGCAAAGAAACGGCATACTACACTAATTCTGCGGAAGCACGTAGAAGTTTAGTAGATCAAGAAAGTATATTGAATGCGCGAATGCGTGAAATTAAAGAACAAAGTATAGCGGCGAGTGATGAATTTCAAAAGTTAAATTTTAGCTCGCAACAAGAAATACTTCAATTGAAATCTCGGCTTTCTAGTAATGCGCAAGATAATGATGATTTATGCTCTAGAATTCAGGAATTAGAAAAGTTGCTTAGCAAAGCGAACGATAATTTGCAGCAGCAGCAAGCTGATTTTTCTGAGCGACTAAGAGCAATGTCTGATCACTTTGAAGCTGTAACAAAGCAAATAGATACAGGATATGATGCAACTTTTCAAGACCTACGCCAAGCTTTGGCACAGGCACGAGACTCTTATGAGAAATTAGTTTCCTGGTCATCTAGTAGCAATAATGCATCAGAAGATGAGAAATTGGGCCTTAATAAATCAATAGTTGAATTGCGCGATCGTTGTGAAAGATTGGAAGGTCAAATTCACGAATTAGAAACCAGCCATAGAAAGTATGAAGAAGGACTAATAGAAAAATATACACATAATGCAACCGCTTTAAACAGTAAAATAGAAGAAAATAGCGCAATGCTTTTAAGTCTAGAAGGGAAAATAGGATCAACCAGACCTCCACGTGAACCAGTTGATAATAAATATTCAGATACTGCTTTTAGCTTTTTTGTAAAACAAAGAGCTAATTATAGAGAACTATTAACTACTTTACAAACACAAAAATCCCTTATTGAGCAGCGTAATATATTTCTTTCATTAGCTGGAAATGATAAGGATGAAGGTGCTTTAAATGAAGTTGAGAGTCAAATTAAAAATGCAATAGCTAGCCTTGAAATATTGGAAAATGACCAATTAAAGCTGACTGCAGACTTAAGAGGCGAAGTTTTAGCAAGTAGGCTTGAAGCACAAAGAGCAAAAGAAGAAATAAGATTATTAGATGAAAAGATCGCCGCATTTGAAAGCGGGGCAGCTGCTTTATCATCCACTAGAGCAAGCAGTGCTGCAACCGATAATAATCATAAAAATATCACACCACGAAGTACAGGCTCAAGTATGTTTTCTGTAGGGCTTACTCAGGGCAATCATAGTGGTACCAAGAATATTCTGGGTCATAATAAAAAAAGAAGCGCTGGGTCTAATACACCGCCATCCTCAACTCAAGAGCCCTCTAGCAGTAATAATGCTAGTCAAACCAGCTCAGATAAAAGTAAATGGTCTAGAAAATTGCCTAGAGTAGTGTCTATATCTGGGTCTAGAGTTAGAACTAGGCCTAATGCATCGCAAGCATCACGAAAAACTGCCTCAAGCAATCTACAACCAAGAAGAGAACAACTTGGACAACCACAAGCCAAACTACGTAGAGTTAATCTTATACGTCAGAAACCATCACCACAACAACTGCAACCACCATCAATAGTAACATCAAAACGAAGAAACCAATCAACCTCAACTGCCGCCAGTAGAGCTTTGAGCAATCAACGCAGAGCTGCTGTGACAAATACATCGGGCATAAGAGGGTCAAGAATGGAATTACTTGAACCGCGTGAACAATGTAATAAATTTAGAAAATTTATAGGTAGGACAGTGAGAAATCAAATTAAATATTGTAAAGATGAATATAACACTATGCGTTCTAAAACCCAAAATCAAGATCCCTCCCGCAATATAGATGAATATTGTTCTGCAAACATAACTAGTCTTATTCTATTAAGGGATAGTTTTTTAAATGATGTCAGAAAATATTTCAGAGAAGTTAAAGAAGGTGCAACAAACTATGATCCTCTAAAGCTAGAGCAACTAAAGAGAGCTTTCAATCTGCAATTAAGCAAGTTAACTAGTAATATTCACAAACAAATAGCTACATTAAATAACGAGATAGATAATCATAATAGGCTACTACAAGCTAACCTAACACAGCAAGCACAACAGTCAGGCACTATGAGCCAACCAACTCAAACATCACAAGAAAGCGATACACATAAACATCATGAATTACAACCACAACAACCAATACCAACACCAACACAACAGCAGGAACAAAAACCAAATGCAAAAGATGAAGCAGTACAAACACAACAACAATCAACAGCAGCAGTACAAACACAACCAAATCAATCCACAGCAACATCAACAGTACACCCAATACCAAAACAACAACAATCACCAACAGCAGCAGCAGTACAAACACCACCAAGAGCAAATAAAAAACAAGTCCATAAACAACGCCCGCAAAGTGTCCAAAATAGAAGACAATGGCAGCAGATTACCCCACCACAACCTAAATCATACGTACAGCAACGACCAGCAACACTGCAACCAAAAATAACACCAACACCAGCACAAAATAGACCACTACCATATTCACCAACTGCTGATGAACTTAGGTTGATTAAAGAAGCCTTTCAAAAGATAGCTCAATTACCACCTGGAACAAATGAAAAACACACTAAGGATGGACACGATTTTTATCTAAGTAACGCGGAGAAAAAACACCGCGAATATGGTCAAGGAAATAAACGAACATATTGCCATATTTTAGATGAAGAAAAACAAGTAGGTTACTTTTTACAACCACCAGATCAAGTAATTGTTATCCCATTGGAAAATGGGATATTCAATAATGACAATAGACGATATGCAAAAAAAGATGATATAGATAGATTTATTGCATTATATAATCACACTTTGACGCCACCAGCACAACAACAACAACAACAACAACAACAACAACAACAACAACAACAACCAGCACCGCAGCCCCCACCCCCACCATCCATCCCCAATGAGCTTAAACAACGCTGCCTTAATACATATAAAGAACTTACAGCAGAGTTAGTAGGGTTGGTTGGGGTAGTAGCGGACTTAAGAGCTCTAGCTACTGCTAAAACTCCTCAAGATGTACAACATTGCCTTGATACTATTCGCCCCAAGTTTGAAGCTTCACGAGATTTTAAAGAACCATTTTTACATAAAGGGATGAATAAAAAATGGGATGAAATGTATGATAATATTACAAAAGATGAAAAGTATTGTGCTGAAATTCAAAAACTAGCGGCCGAACAAGCTAATGCTTTTGAGAAAATACATAATATAATTTCCCAAGAAAATGATATTGATAAATTAATGAAAATAGCCGCATGTTATAATGAAACTGAGTTAGCTAAACTTCTAACAAAACCCAATGACCAGGCGTTTTTTCAACTCCCTGCCAAGCTATATAGGGAAATAGCTGGTAGCGATCCAAAACGAGTTACCAGATCTGAGTATGTTCGTCAGGATGCATTAATTAGATTAAAAGAACTATATGATATTCAACATGATAAAATTGTTAAACGTCTCCCAAATGCACCACAACAACCAGCGCAACAACCACCACAACCACAGCAACCACCAGCGCAACAGCAGCAACAAGCACCACAACCACCTACTACTTTTGATAGTAACAGCATGAAGGAAGTAGAAGAAATGAATGCTGCGATGCTTGCAAAAATGAGTAAAGTTAGAAAAAGTCTAGATACCAAGCATAGAATGTTTAGCCGTGAATCTTTCGAAACAAAAGCCAACAGGCTGCTCGCTGATACTTGTTTTTGGCTTAGTCCTGAATTTCAAGCATCTTCGCAAAAGTATGCGGAGCAATATGGTAATACTTATAGAATTTTAGCCCAAGAAGCTGGGGAGATAGTTTCTATACTTGTTGAGCAACAGTTATATATTCAACAGCAACTAGCATTGCTTCCTACTAATGTTGAATTAACTAATCCTCCTGGCGTTAGTGCTGATCTTATCACGCGCATTAATAATCAAAGAGACATACTTGTAGCAGAATTAAAATTAATCGAAGACAAGTTAAAACTTCCCCAAGATTTGCTGATAAGAATGCATGGAACTGGAGAAAAAACCACAACCACAACTAATGCAATGCTGCGTGATGGTGTTTTAGAGACAATAGAAAAAGCTAAAAAGCACCATAGCGCAGTTAAAGTTATAGATACTTTGTTACAGGTTTCCTATGTTGATATGCCAATAGATAAGGCTATGAGTTTAGGTACTAGCGACACTCCCGAAACAGAGCTTACAACGAGTACTTCCAGTGTCGGCGGAGGCGGATTAAACTATGATATAGTTCCACATATCGAAAAAGGTCAAGCTAGAGTCTATGAGTTTGGTGATCCTCCTCCTGCAGTGCAGCCTGCAGCAGCACAACCACAACAAGCACAACCAGCTCCGACAGGCAAAGTGCATGGACGTTTTGTAGAGTCATGCGATAGCAATGATTTTCCTAAAATAAACATCCTTAAATTTCCCAGTGGAAATCATGATAAAGCAGTTGAGTTTTCCCTGGCAGTTGCAGCGCAAATTTTATCAGGACTAAAATATCCTCCCAGTAAAGAACACCCTATTACAATATCTGGTAATGATAAAGAGCAATTAAAGTACACGATTGCGGCAGTTTGTGCTTTACTGGAAAAGAGCGGTCGCAAATTCGATCCTAAATGCATAAATATCGTGACCAATGCAAAAGAATTTAGCAATAGTAACTGGAGAAGCACTATTGGTCATGGAAATTTAATTCGCGAGAGCTTTTATAATAAGTTTAAAGAGCATCCTCGTGTCCAAGCAATGGAAAATTTTAGTAAAGATCTAGATAGGTTAAAATATGCAACATCAAGGGAGCAAAAAGGTATCACCAAGGATGTTATGGATGTGGCAGATGTAGGGAAAAAAATGCGCGAAGAAGCTTCAAAATTGCAGGATCCAGCAAATACACCTCTTTCACAGTCACCACTCAGAAAGCATTAATAAAGAATCTCCTGGAGTTTCCTTTATTTTATAGTTATAGTGGCTACTGCTTTTTCTAAGATGATTTTCTCGCACTAAAAATAGGAGAGGTTATGGCATTTTTTATTTCTAACGCATACGCAAGTACCGCGCACCCAGCTCAAGGTGATGGCATGTATTCAATATTTATGATCGCAATAATATTTGTGCTTTTTTATTTCATGTTAATCCGCCCGCAAAATCAACGACTGAAAACTCAACGCCAAATGCTCGAGGCTTTAAAAAAGGGTGACGAGGTTGTTATTGGAGGAGGTATTATGGGAAGGATTACCCAGATTAACGACCAACATATTAAGCTTTTAATTACCGAAAACTGTGAAATTTCAGTCCAACGTCAAGCAGTTTCATCTGTACTGCCTAAAGGCACGCTGAAAACTATTTAGGATTAAAGCTGCATGACGACTAATTACTCATACCTTAAAAATACTTTGCTCGTTGTTTTGGTTGTTTTAGGAATAATTTACGCGCTGCCTAATTTATATGGCGAACAACCAGTTGTCCAATTTTCCACCAAAAATCCACACCTGCTAATCAAGCTTAAGCAAGATGCGGAAAAGATCCTTACAGCTAATAATATTAAGAGTGAAAAAATTGTTCTCGCTGAAAATACCTTAATAATTTATTTTGCTAACCCAGACATCGAGATGCAGGCTTTTGAAGCTTTAAAACCTTTAATAAATGATAATATAACGCTGGCATTAAATTTAGCTCCTGCAACTCCAAATTGGATGAAGTACTTTCACGCTTCTCCCATGAAACAAGGTCTTGACCTTCGTGGCGGAGTGCATTTTTTACTTGAGGTAGACCTTGATAGTGTAATCGCAAGGCGGGATGAAGGCTTGCTGAAAAATGCCGCTTCATCTTTACGCGATGAGCGTATTCGTTACATTGGTATGCGGAAGTTAGGTTCTGGTGGAGTTGCAATTAAATTACGCGATGCTTCTAGTCTTAATATTGCCGCAGATGTTTTAAAAGCCAAATACCCAGAACTTACTTTTACGCAAGATAAAGCGCAAAATATGCTTAATATGTTTATGAGCAAAGAAGAATTAAACCATATTCGGCAAATAACCATTGAACAAACTATGAGTATTTTACGTAACCGCGTAAACGAGCTGGGTGTTGGAGAGGCTGTTGTGCAACAACAAGGAGCAAGTAGAATCGCCGTCGATTTACCCGGAATTCAAGATGCAGCCCACGCCAAGCAAATTTTAGGTGGTACCGCAACCCTTGAATTTAAGATGCTCGACGAAGAGCACGACCCTTTACTAGCTAAACGTAGCGGTATTGTCCCATTACAAAGCAAGCTTTACTCCCATAATGGCCGGCCTATTCTGCTTTTAAGGCAGGTTATCTTAAGTGGAGATGCCATTACGAGCGCATCTTCAAGTTTTGATCAACAAACAGCATCCCCTGCAGTACATATTCAGTTAGGTGGCGGAGGCGAGCAGTTATTTATTAAAACTTCCCGCAATTCAGTTGGCAAACACATGGCTATCGTTTTTGTCGAAAATAAAACTAAAACTGAAAATATTAACGGTAAAGAGGTACATAACACCCATAAAGAAGAGCGCGTAATTAGTGTTGCCGTGATTAATTCTGCTTTAGGCAATAGTTTTCAAATAACCGGTCTTGCTTCAGCAGAAGAAGCTGCAAACCTTGCACTTTTGTTGCGCGCAGGAGCACTACCTGCATCTATTTATCCTATTGAAGAAATTACCGTAGGTCCATCTCTTGGGAAGGAAAATGTCGAGAAAGGCTTAATATCTCTTGAATCTGGCATGTTGTTAATTTTAGTTATTATGCTTATTTATTACCGTTTATTTGGCTTAGTTGCTGATATAGCATTAATTTTAAATCTTATTTTTTTAAGTGCTTTAATGTCATTAATTGGAGCTACTTTAACCCTGCCAGGAATTGCCGGTTTTGTGTTAACTGTTGGGATGGCTGTTGATGCGAATGTGTTAATAAATGAAAGAATTCGCGAAGAGTTACGCTTAGGCTTGTCGCCGCTTGCTGCCATTGAAGTTGGCTACGACAGGGCATTCGCCACCATTATTGACTCAAACTTAACCACCTTAATCGTTGGCTTAGTATTGTTTGCAGTAGGGAGCGGCCCGGTTAGAGGTTTTGCAGTAATTTTATGTTTAGGCTTATTAACTTCAATGCTAACCAGCATTACTTATACAAGAGCCATAGTTAATCTTATTTACGTTAACAAAAATACCAAAAATCTCTCTATCGGGATTGCTTAATACTTCAAGAGGAATGATATGGAACTATTTAACCCTAATTCCAATATTGATTTTATGGGTCTACGCAAATGGAGCGCCATTTTTTCAATTTTGATATGTGCAATTTCAATTTTTATTTTAAGTTTTAAAGGTTTACATTGGGGGCTTGATTTCACCGGCGGTATTCAAGTAGTCGTCAAATACTCTGCTAACGCACCTAGTGTAGACAATATTCGTGCGCGCATTGCGGCTTTCGGTTTTAAAGAAGCCCAAGTTTTAAGTTACGGCACAAGTAAGCGTTTTATGATTAGCATAGGTCCGCAACCTGTTAAAGAGCAAGCTCTAGCAGTTGATAAAATAATTGCGGCGCTAAATGGCCCACTTAAAGAAAGAGTAGATATTGTAGGCCCACAAGTTGGCAAGGAACTTGCAACCAAAGGCGCGCTTGCGGTATTAATTTCTTTAATTGCCTTACTAATTTATATTGCCATGCGCTTTGAGTACCGCTTAGGTATTAGTGCATTAGTTGGCCTTATTCACGATCCAATTTTAATCCTAGGAATTTTTGCTTTATTTGACGTCGAATTTGATTTAAAAGC
>MHBC01000038.1 GCA_001804735.1 Legionellales bacterium RIFCSPHIGHO2_12_FULL_37_14
AACAAGCTTTATTTTTTTTAAGATCGCACTCATTTGGGCAAATGAGCTTACATCCTGCAGCGTTAACTTGTTTTAGCGGTAAGCCATGGTAGCTAAATAAGACAAAATCGTAGTGGTTAATTAAAGGTTTAATTTTACTGGCTAAGGCATTAATAAATGCTTTATGGGAGTAAAATGAGTTAATAAACTTAAGCTTGGCCCTGAGGTTTAAGCTTTTTGCGGTTTTAAGCACAAAATTTATACTAGAGCCCGTTACAGATTCTGTATATTGCGGATAAAGCGGCAGAATAATGATTTCTTCACAGGTTGCTAAAGTAAGTAATGCGTCTTTAATTGCAGGCTTGCCATAACGCATACCAAGCGCAACTCTATATTTTTCCTTTAATTTTACTTGTAACGCACTAGCTAAGTCTTGGCTGTGAAATAGCAAAGGAGAGCCGCGTTTATTCCATATTTTTTTATATGCATTAAAAGTTTTATTCAGCCGCAAAGGTAAAATTATTAAATAAAACAACAAAGATCTGCATAGGTACGGCAAAGTTACTACATAAGGATCGAGCAGAAATGCCCGCAAAAATAGCGCAACATGTAATCTAGTTAATTTAAGAGGTGTACCTAAATTAATAAGCAGTAAGCCCTTTTTCATGGTGTAAATAGCTTGCAATTCTAATTGAATTGTAAAGGATACACAAAAAGAAATAAAAATAAACGCTTAAAACCTACCTTGCAACCTATGCCCCATTATTTTCTTGCAGGACCACAACTTCAGTTGCGTGTAAACCGCGCTCACCTTTTTTAACTTCATAATTAACTGGCTGGCCTGGGAGCAAGGTTTTATATCCTGTGCCTTGAATAGCTGAAAAGTGCACAAATATATCATCTCCCCCTGATTCAGGGACGATAAATCCCCAACCTTTGGCATTATTAAACCACTTAACTTCACCTGTAGGCATAAGTTTCCTCCTTGATTATAAAAAAAAGCGCTGCATTTATCCTTAAATGCAGCCGCAATTTTCAACATACATAAAAAAAACCTGGTGAACAATACTTTTAGTTAAGGTTTAACTAAAGTTTTTGGATTTTTTTGATCATTGGTGATAATAAAAACTCAATAAGCTTTATTTAGACCTTAAATAGTACTATATTTAATATATGGAATGTAGACTAATTTAGTGCTAGATTAATAAACCGGAGGATGTTATGCTGCGCATCAGCAAACTGGCAGATTATGGGACAGTTGTTATGGCTTTTTTTGCCAGGCATCAAGAGCTTTTTAATGCTAAAGAAATAGCGCTTAAAACCCATTTATCAGTGCCAACTGTAAGTAAAATTTTAAAAAAATTAACCAAGGCTAAGCTTTTGGTATCAGAAAGAGGGGTTGATGGTGGTTATCGCTTGCAACGCGAACCTAAACTTATTTCCGTTGCTGAGATTTTATACGCCATTGATGATAAGCCAGGGTTAACCGAGTGTAGCGTTCATGGAAGCCATTGTATGTTTGAAAAGGTATGCAGTGTTAGGGGTAATTGGGGGTTAATAAGTAAAGCAGTGCAACAAGCTTTAAAAACTATTTCTCTTGCTGATTTGGCATCTCCTGAGATTAACCCTGATTTTATTTTTGCCTCGAAAAAGGTAGGAGTAGGAAGTGAGTAAAGGTAATGTGGCGGTTGAAACAATGTTGGCGAAGGAATATCAGCATGGTTTTGTTACTGATATAGAAGCAGATACTTTCGCAAAAGGACTAACTGAAGAAACCATTCGTAGCCTTTCTTTGATTAAAAATGAACCAGAGTTTATGTTAGAATGGCGCCTTAAAGCATACCGCCATTGGCTAACTTTAACTCCTCCTGCTTGGTCAAGCGTACATTTTCCTCCCATCGATTATCAGGATATTTCTTATTATTCAGCGCCTAAGGACAAAAAGTCAGGCCCTAAGAGCTTGGAGGACGTAGATCCTGAATTATTACGCACCTATGAAAAACTTGGGATCCCGCTTTATGAAAGAGCAATTTTAGCCGGGGTTGCAGTTGATGCAGTTTTTGATAGCGTTTCGGTTGCAACTACGTTTAAAGAAAAATTAGCTGAAGTTGGCGTTATATTTTGCTCTTTTTCTGAAGCAGTGCAAAAACACCATGAATTAATTAAGCAATATCTAGGCTCAGTAGTACCTTACCGAGATAATTTTTATGCCACTTTAAATTCTGCGGTCTTTAGCGATGGTTCTTTTGTATATATTCCTAAAGGGGTGCGCTGCCCTATGGAGCTTTCAACTTATTTTAGGATTAATGCCGCATCTACAGGGCAATTTGAGCGCACTTTAATAATTGCCGATGAAGATAGCTATGTATCCTATCTTGAAGGGTGTACAGCGCCCAAAAGAGATGAAAATCAATTACATGCAGCTGTTGTTGAGCTTGTTGCCCTACAAGGCGCGCAAATAAAATACTCAACGGTCCAAAACTGGTATCCAGGAGATAAAGAAGGCAAAGGCGGCATTTATAATTTTGTTACTAAAAGAGGCATATGCAAAGGTAAGGCGGCCAAAATTTCCTGGACCCAAATAGAAACAGGATCTGCTATTACCTGGAAATATCCCAGTGTGATTTTACAAGGTGATGATAGTGTAGGTGAGTTTTACTCGGTTGCATTAACCAATAATCTGCAGCAAGCGGATACTGGCACTAAAATGATTCATATAGGGAAAAATACGCGCTCAACAATAATTTCTAAAGGTATAAGTGCAGGCCACTCACGCAATGCTTATCGGGGTTTAGTGAAAATTTTACCAACAGCAGCTTTGGCACGTAATTATACTCAATGTGATTCTTTGCTAATGGGCGCTAACTCTGCTGCTATGACTTTTCCTTATATAGAGGTTAAAAATAACACAGCCAAAGTCGAGCATGAAGCTACAACCTCTAAAATTAGCGACGAGCAATTATTTTATTGCAAACAACGCGGCTTAGATACCGAAGAAGCAATTTCTATGATTGTTAATGGTTTTTGTAAACAGGTTTTAAAAGAGTTACCTATGGAGTTTGCGGTTGAGGCGACCAAACTCTTAGGCTTAAGTTTAGAAGGCTCAGTAGGATAAAAATATGTTAGAAGTTAAAAATTTAAAAGTAGCGGTTAACCAACAAGAGATCTTAAAAGGGGTTAATCTAAACATAAAAAAAGGTGAAGTGCATGCTATTATGGGCCCAAATGGCTCGGGAAAAAGCACTTTATCTAAAGTAATTGCTGGCGCGCCGGCGTATGAAATTTTAGCTGGAAAAATGTATTTTGAAGATCAAGATTTAACTGATTTAACAGCCGAACAACGTGCGCAACAAGGTATATTTTTGTCTTTTCAATACCCAGTAGAAATACCTGGGGTAGTAAATATCCAGTTTTTAAAATCCGCAGTTAATGCGGTACGCACTTCCCAAGGGAAAAAACCTCTAGATGCAATTGATTTTTTAAGTTTTATCCGCGAAAAATGCGCATTACTTAATATGGATGAAGGATTTTTATATCGAAGTCTTAATGATGGCTTTTCAGGTGGTGAGAAAAAGCGCAATGAAATGCTGCAAATGCTTGCTTTAGAGCCTAAGCTTGCGATTTTAGATGAAACCGATTCTGGTCTTGATATTGATGCCCTTAAAATTATTGCCCATGCAGTAAATGCTATGCGATCTCCTGATAGATCTATAGTGTTAGTTACCCATTATCAACGTTTACTTAATTATATAGAACCAGACTTTGTGCATGTTTTAGTTAAAGGCCAAATCCAACACTCAGGCACAAAAGAGCTTGCGCAAGAACTGGAGCAAAAAGGCTATGCTTGGTTGCGTGAGGATGAGTCAGTATGAAGGCTGAAGTAGAATTTTATCAACAAGAAGCGCATAAAACCTCCTTGCAAGAACCATTATTAGCGAAAATTAAGGCCAAGGGCCTGAAAAAATTATTGGCAGCAGGTTTTCCAACGCGCCATGATGAAGCTTTTAAATATAGCCCGCCAGATGCATTTTTAAAGGAAAGGTTTATTGAAGCAGAAATTCCCGAGCCTATTTTAGCACTGCGTGCATCTAAGCCGCGAGAAGTAAGCAAAAAGCGCGGCGTAGGAAGAGAACACATATTAGTTTGCACCTTCGCTGACGCTTTAAAAAACCATAAAGAGCTTATTGAGCCCTATTTAAAAAATCTTATTATCGGCGAACATGGTTTTCAGGCATTAAATACCGCTATGTTAAAGCAAAACTTAGTTATATACCTTCCTAAAGGGGTTAAACTAAAAGAGCCTATAAAATTATCTCACCTGCAAAATAAGGCAAATAATGCGGTATATGCAAGATATTTACTTATTCTAGAGCCAGGTTCAGAGCTTACTCTTATTGAAGATTATCAAGGAGAAGCTAATACTCCTTACCTTACCAACGTTATAACAGAAGCCTTTTTACATAAGGATTCAGCCTTAACCCATGTATTAATCCAACGAGAAAGCCAAGAATCCTATCATTTTTCGCATTTTTTAGCTCATCAAGAGGCAGGAAGTAAGTTACATAGCCATGCATTTCATTGGGGTGGCAAATGGGTTAGAAGCGATAAGTCTTTTTATCTAAATGGCTGTAATGCTGAAGTTAATTTAAATGGTTTATATGCCTTAAAAGACAAGCAACATCTAGATCAACATACTTTAGTAGATCATAAAGTAGGCGCCTGTATTAGTAAGCAAGATTACAAAGGTATAATATCAGGAAGCGCTGAAGCAGTATTTAATGGGAAGGTTGTTGTCCAAAAGAATGCGCAAAAGACCCAAGCTTCCCAACAAAACAAAAATATTCTTTTATCCCAAACAGCTCTAGTTAACGCCAAACCCGAACTTGTAATTGAAGCTAATGATGTTATGTGTACTCATGGCGCAACCGTTGGGCAACTAGACGAAGAAGCTTTGTTTTATTGCCTTTCACGCGGTATGTCTAAAGCTAAAGCCATAGAGCTTCTGATTAATGGATTCATAAGCTCCAATATAAGCACGGTAGAAGATAAGCTCACGCAAGGTTTTTGCTTAGAAAGTTTACATAAGCATCTTCAAGGAGCGTAAGATGAATACTAAAGATTTTAATGTAAACGCAATTCGCAAAGATTTTCCTATTTTGACCACCAAAATTCATGGACAACCTTTAGTATATTTTGACAATGCCGCCACCGCGCAAAAACCTAAAAGAGTAATTGCTAAAATCGAAAACTATTATGCAAACTATAATGCTAACGTCCATCGTGGGGTTCATACTTTAAGTGTAAAGGCAACTGAAGCCTATGAAGATGCAAGAAAACATATAGCGCACTATATTAATGCTAATGAAGCGCGCGAATGTATTTTTGTCCGCGGCACAACAGAAGCTATTAACCTTGTTGCCGACGCTTATTTATCTCCAATATTAGCAGAAGATGATGAGATCTTAATTACCCATATGGAGCATCATTCAAATATTGTTCCATGGCAAAAAGTAAGTAAAAAACACCAAGCTAACTTGAAAGTTATCCCCATAACAGAAAAAGGCGAATTAGATTTAAGCGCTGCAGAAACTTTGCTTACTCCTAAAACCAAACTTTTAGCTTTAACTTACGCATCGAATGCTTTAGGCACCATTAACAATATCAAAAAACTAATTAAAAGTGCGCATAAAGTTGGCTGTAAAGTTCTAATTGATGGCGCTCAAGCACTGCCGCATTTTCCGGTAGATGTTAAAGACTTAGACTGCGATTTTTTTGCCTTTTCAGGGCATAAGGTGTTTGCGCCAACAGGTATTGGGGTTTTATTTGGTAAAGCAAATATTTTGGAGAATATGGATATTTACCAAGGGGGTGGCGAAATGATTACAAGCGTTACCTTCGCTAAAACCGAATATGCGCCAATTCCTGCTAAGTTTGAAGCTGGCACACCTAATATTAGTGGCGCAATTGGGCTTTCTGCTGCTTTAGCTTATTTAGAAGGCCTTAATTTTGCCGAGATTAAGGCTTATGAGGCTAATCTTTTAGCTTATGCTGAGGAGAAAATCCTGGAACTTGGTGCGTATAAGATTTACGGGCAAGCTAAGGAAAAAGTACCAGTTATAGCCTTTGCTCACCCTAAAATTCATGCCCATGATGTTGGCACAATTTTAGACGATAGCGGCATTGCAATTCGTACCGGGCACCATTGTGCTATGCCAATAATGGATTTTTATCAAGTTCCAGCTATGAATCGTATTTCGCTTTCGTTTTATAATACCCAAGAAGAAGTTGATAGATGCATTAAAGCTTTAAAAACTGTTATTAAGATGTTGGGGTAAAGTATGACTAGTGCGTTAACTCAACTTTATCAAGAAGTAATTTTGGATCATAACAAACATCCGCGGAATTTTTATTTAATGCAAAATGCAACGACAAATGCAGAAGGCTTTAATCCTATTTGCGGGGATAAAATTAACATTTTTTTACAAATTAAAGATGATGTTATAAATAAAGTAAGCTTTCAAGGCTGTGGATGTGCAATTTCTCAAGCATCAGCTTCTTTAATGACTGACATGCTAGAGGGTAAGTCAATTGAAGATGCGGAAAATTTATTTAACGCTTTCCACGGCATGATGGTAGAAAATGGCCCGGTCGCGCCTTTAGGAAAATTAGCAGTCCTCGCAAATGTTAGGCGCTATCCTGCTAGAGTTAAGTGTGCAACTTTAGCTTGGCATACTTTT
This sequence comes from Legionellales bacterium RIFCSPHIGHO2_12_FULL_37_14, assembly GCA_001804735.1. Lineage (GTDB taxonomy): Bacteria > Pseudomonadota > Gammaproteobacteria > Legionellales > Legionellaceae > 2-12-FULL-37-14. The sequence goes on from MHBC01000038.1 coordinate 6,717, forward strand.
GAGGCAGCTTTACATAAAAGTAAAGCAACTGTCTCAACTGAAGGAGAGACTGATGCTACGTTTTAAAAAGAAAAAACCCAATATCCAAGATTCTCTTAAAGAAGACATTATTGCGAAACTTAAAACTATTTTTGATCCTGAAATTCCGGTAAACATTTATGATTTGGGTTTGATTTATCATATTAATATTGATGAAAAATCCCATGTACACATTCAAATGACGTTAACTTCTCCAGGATGTCCGGTTGCGCAAACCTTTCCTGGCACAGTAGAAAGCAACGTTAATCAAGTAAAAGGCGTTACTGATTGCACTGTTGAGCTTGTATGGGATCCACCTTGGACACAAGAGAGAATGACCGAAGCTGCGCGCCTTGAATTAGGGATTTTTTATTAATGCACTGGCAGCCTTCGGCAAGTTTACAAACTTTGCGTAACAGATCATTACTTATACAAAAAATTCGGCAATTTTTCATGGAGCGCAAATATTTAGAGGTAGAAACTCCAATAGTAAGTCACTATGGATCAACAGACATCAATATATTCTCTTTAAAAGCAACTTGTTTTGGTAAAACCTGTTATCTGCATACTTCGCCGGAATTTTTTATGAAAAGGCTATTAGCCTCAGGCAGTGGACCTATATTTCAAATAGCCAAAGTATTTCGCGACTCTGAACAAGGTAGGTGGCACAATCCTGAGTTTACCTTATTAGAATGGTATAAACTTGAGGTTTCCCACCATGAATTACTTAAAGAAGTAGATCAATTTTTACAGCATATTTTAGGTTGTGAACCCTTAGTAAAACGTAGTTATCAAGAAGTTTTTGCAACATACTGTAATATAAATCCGCATACAGCGCCTTTAGATGATTTAAAAAATGTTGCTAAAAAACATAAGCTTGCTGATGTTTTACTCGATGATGACATGGATTCTTATTTATATTTATTAATGTCACACGTAATAGAACCTATCTTAGCAAAAGAGCTAACACCAACAGCAGTATATGATTTTCCTATAACTCAGTCTTCATTAGCGCGCATAATAAATAATCGCGCGGCGCGCTTTGAGGTATACTTTAAAGGGGTTGAGCTTGCGAATGGATTTTACGAATTAACCGATGTAGAAGAGCAAAGCCAACGTTTTGCAACTGAGAAAACAACGCGCGAAAAAAAAGGGATTGACTGTCCTCCCCTTGATCCATTCTTCCTTAGAGCCTTAAAAGAGGGCCTACCAAATTGTAGTGGCGTTGCCTTAGGTGTCGATAGGTTAATAGCTTTAGCGTTAAATGAAACCACTATTAGCAATGTACTTAGTTTTTATTTTGATAGGGTTTAGCTGGTTTATTGGCAGGCGGCAGACATTTTTGCCCTTAAATTGTCTTTAATTTCTTTATCATTAACTGAATTTATGTGTAATCTTTGCAATATCGTGTTATTTGTTGCCAATTTATCAACAAGATATTCAGCAGATTTTGTATGAACAGAATATGTCCCAAAAAAACACGCGCTAAGTTTGTTGCGTCTTGTACACACAGTTCGCGAAAGGTCAATAAATGCGGGATCAATAGCTTTGTTATTTACAATATCCATATTTAATCTAGCTAAAGCGTTATCAATTTTAGTATCTTTCTCTTCCTTACTCTGGGTTTTGAATAAAATAAACCTGTTGCTTGTTATAGGGTTGTCTATATTAACTGTCCCTATAAATTGTTGAAACATGGATTTTATTACATTCATTCCATATGTTAATAATTCCTTTATGCTATTTACTAGAGATAAAAGCTTTTGGAAGATTCCAACTGTTCGTCCTTTAGCAAAAACAAGCCGCACTGTTTCTGCCGTAACATGTTTATTATTAATAATGCTGTCACTTAGTTCTTTAGGGAATTTATAAACTATTTTGGATGCTATATAGTTTAAAACCTTGGCAGATTTAGTTTTTGTCGCTAGTTTTGTGAAAACTTCATCACAATAAAAATCTTTATCACTTTGAAGTAATTTAAGCTGCGTAGTTTCACTTAAGTCGTCGTTATTCACTATTATTTTTAGCAACAGTCTAGCCTTTTTTGCCATTAATTTTTCTGCATAAAATGGTTGGGGTGTCATTGGTTTTAAAGTTTTCCAGCTAGGGTCATATAACTTTTCTTCGTCTAGCAAATAAAGGAGTAATTCTTCGGTATTTTCCGCAAATTTGCCTTCACTTAACCCTTCAACGATTAAGTTTAACAATTCTTGTGAAGGATAAGCTTGAATTAAGGTTTTTAACGCACTTATTGAAGTTGCTTTTAGTTTATTAAGATCTAAAAATTCGGGCAGCTTGGGGATATTTTGCGGCTTATCTTTAAGTTTAAGCTTTTTTTCTATTAAATCATAATTGGGTAAAGTATGCGCAACTTTGGCAAAATCCTCTAAATTTAATTTAATAGCATCATTTTTAATAATTTCTTGGAAAAAATTAGCGGCATATTCTTGGTTAGATAAAAAGTGCGCGCTAACTTCTGCGGTACAGTTACAGCGAATAGCTTTCTTAATTACAGCTAGTTGCATATCTTGGGTAAGGTTTTTATGTTTTGCTAAGGCCAAAATACTCTCACTTGAGTGCTCGGCATTTAAAAATGCGTTTAATTCTTTTGGGGTAATTAAGCTGGTTGGGTTATTTAAAATGCTTGTTAGCATAGTAGTATCTTTTAGGACAAGCTTACTAATAATGGCAAAATGTACTTGGGAAATATTAGGATCGTCTGCAAGAATTGCATATAGCATGCTGGGTATATGTATGCCTTTGTCCTGTAAATATTGCATAACATCCTGAACAAACTCAAAAAATGATTTATTAACGGTAGGTGCAAGCTTAGAGTTTAGCTTAAAATTTTGCACAAATTGGCAATAATGCTCCTGCTTAGTTTTGCTTTTTGCAATAGCAAATAAAACTTCCACTAATTTTTTGATGGTAATAAGATCATCAACGACAATATTTAGATAGCTACTAGCTTCAAAATTAAGATCAAATTTTGTTAGTTCTGCAGGGCTGTTTAGGTTCATTGAGTCCCATTTTTGCGCTAAAATATTGCAGGCAGCGGATAATTTTTTGGCCTCTTGTTTTACATTATTGTCAAGGGCAGGAAAGTTATTTTCAATTGGATATTCGGCAAAATCTAGGCTTAAGTTTTCTATGATATATTTATATAGTTTATTTGGACTATTAAGCCTTTTATGCATTGCGGCTAAATGCCGTGGTTGCGTTTCGCAATTTGGATATAAATAGCTAGTAAAAAAATCCATTTTTTTCTTAGAGTCTTTGGATAACCAGCTAAATGGTTCTTTCTGCTCTAATAAGGTAGAAAGTTCACCATTAAAAAATTTAACCTCTTCAATTATTGTTTGGTACTCGCTATCTTCTAAAAAGTTTTTTGGCCGAGATCCTGCGAGTAGAGTGTGGTTGGTTGTTGTTAGCCAGCATTCTTTACCTGCCAGTAAATGCCCTTGGTTTTTAAAGCGATCATATACATCTACACAATCTCTTTGTGACAATATAATACACTCTAATTTTCCATATATACGCCTAAATAATAAAGCATGGACTGGTTTTCTGATATTTCCATTAAGGTTTGCAGGACAAGAGCGATAAAAGTTTTCAGTTGCACTAATATTGGCAGTGAATCCTGGCTGATAGCGTATGGCAAGTTTATCTTTGCCATAGGTAAAAATTTCATCTAAGCGCTTAGGGTTTAATGTCTCAAACAGAAATGGATCGGATAAATCTTTTGGCCATGAAATATGGTAAGCTGGAAAAATAGATTCATTATAATATTCTTGCTGCATTTCTTTTTGCACCTCATTTTCGACTTGCACTTCCTTTTGAATTTCAACTGCTTCACTCATATTATCCTGGCGTGCTTGATTGACAGCATTACAAACGCCTTCTTTTGCTGCTTCAGTGACAATAAAAGTCATATTTTCTTGCAAGCTGTCTCTTTCTTCCATAGTTAGTGTTATATTAAGCTGCTTAAGCTGCATAAGATATGCAGCTATTAGGGATTTTGCATATAAATTAAGTAGGCTTTTGGTATCTGCCATAGCATCTATTTGACCATATTTAGCCCAAAAATCATCTTCTTGAGTTTCAATAAATACGTTTTTAAGGGCTAAAAAAGTTTGGTGTTTCTTTAAGCTGGCATTTTCACCGTCTAAGGCTAAGATGCGTTGCAAAGCGTTGTTGCGAATAACGTTTTTGAGCTTTGCACATGCGGCAAAATAATTATCATCTTTTAAATTTGTCGCCTCATGATTGTGCATAGTTGTACATAGATCTTCAATATTCGAAGACTCCATGAACTTTGGCACCACAAGGTCAATGCGTTGATTGCCAGAGATTAAGCTGCGCATACGCATAATGCCCTGAAAGCAGTTGGATAGGGTAGTTCTTTCATCTACAAAAACTAAAGCCTTAGCATTTTCCCCTTGGGTAATGTCAACTCCGGTTGTGTGATCTTGGTCATAAATAGTAAACCTTTCATCTTCTGTTGAATTAAGCCTTTCGTTAATCAGCTTACCGTCACTGCTGCCCATAACTATGGGTTTTTCATTGGGATAATTTTCAAGTGGCAGAGCGGTAATTTTATTATCTTCATTAAAATATAAAATATGCCGTATAGGTTTTGGATTTTGCAATTTGGTTTTGTGTTTAAGCAAATAGTCTGCTATTGCCCTTGCTAGAGTTGCATTATCAACTCCTTTAAAGGTTGCGTTAATGTCAATAATTGCGCGTAAAGGTTCATCATTATATCGGGAGAATAATTCTTCTATCGCCGTATCTAAATGTGCAAAATCAAATCCTATAATTTTGTCGGTTTTATGTTTAAATGCTTGAAATACTAATCCATTTAAGCCTTGAGCTCCTTCTTGATAATATTTTAAGCGTTGATGGAATGTTGAATGGTTCCATGGGGTACCAGAGAATCCTTGACAGGAACGTACCATATCAACATGGTTATAGGCATCACTATGTAAAATATTACTTTCATTTTTAAGAAAAGGCAGAATATTCTTTTCTAAAACTCCATAAATTATCTCTTCGTTATTGAGGATGATTTTATGAATTTCACCTATGGTTTTATTATCTTGTAAATCAAGGGTGGATAATTGATATTTAGCATTTTTTATCACTACTCTAAACTGCCTAGCAGAAGGTGTATCTTCAGGTTTAGTTAAATTAAGATCTATTAATTCAAAACGCATTTGTTGCTGGAGAGACTTTAAATATTCTTTTAATAATTCAATAGGAATGCCGCCTATTAATAATCCTTGGGTGGTATAATTAAGAGTTTCTATATAGTTCCCAAAGCGGCTACGCTCATTAGGACTATTGTTGGCTAAATATGGAATAGCTAACATTCGACGTTCACAATCATTTATATCCCTTGATGGACCATAATGCTCCATATAGTTCCTATGAAGAGTGTGCGGCAATAGTTTGGTTATTTGGCCTTTATATAAAGCTAAGATTTCCCGCTCATCAGAGCCAATTTTAGAAAAAAAGTCAGGTATTGTGGTGGCATTACCAGATAAATAATTTGCTAATTCTTGTTTATTTTCCGCAGTTAAATTTACAATGTATTGATTGAGCGGACTTGTGGCTTTAAAGACAAGTTCATGCGCTAATCTTGTAAAGGCTTGCTCTTTAAATTTTGGATCTGATAATAGTTTATTGTTTGTTAATAATTCATTAAAAGTAAGGTTATTGGCAAGGCTAACCTGAGAGAAAAACTTATATAAATTAAGGTTTGCGCGGATAATATTAGACCTTATATTTATGCTATCACCTAAAGTGAAATTTAATTTATTTTTAAGCAATAAACCTTGGTGCACTTCATCAATAATTAAATCGCCACGCTCTTTAAATAATTTGATAATTCTGTCTAGCCAAAGGATTTGCTTCTCCCATTCTTTCTTTTCTGTATTAGGAATATTACTCAACAACTCTAAATATTTAAGCTCCAATGCTTGCAAAGCATCATTCGTTGTTACCAAGTAATTTTTATTCACCATAATATCGGTAAGGTCACGATGAATTTTTTCCAGATCCTCTGAACTTGCATTACTATGTCTATTAAATTCAAAGATGAAAGAATCCTGCCCAAACAATGAAAGAGAAGTATCTTTAAGATCAACAAAATTTGTTCTCAATAAGGCTTTAGGAACTTCTACAATGACTAAATTTTTTCCGGTAGTTTTCTTATAAGCTAAAATAGGTAGTAAAACCTTGGTTTTTCCAGCTCCCATAATAAGGCGCTCGATATTCTCTACATAGCCATCATTCGCGGTTTTGGAAATAAGGCGTTTAATAACATCTTTTTGTTGCGGTTTTAGTAATAAATTTGCATATAATTGATATACTAGAAGCTCATTGTCTTCCTGGTGGGAAATTAGGTTTTCAGAGTATAAAACATCGCCTAATTTAACTTTTAACCTTGGCTTATCGGCCTCTTTTGCGCTATTTATTTCTTCGATGCTTTTTTCTACTCGATTAAGCTGGCCTAATGTGGTAGCAAGATTTGCATACTGCATTATGTGAGCATGTAAAATTCTAATCTGCTCTTCTTTAAGACCGGTTTCTTTTTTATAAAGCTCTAGATCATTTTTAAAAAATAGCGCAATTAAACGCTTAATATCGAGCTTTAAGCGCTTAGATGCGGCAATATCAATTTCCCATTCTTTATGCAGATTTTGATCTTCTGGGCCTCTGTTCGCTATTGATAAAATAATATTTTCTAAGGAATCTTGTACCTCGGTCAAAAATTCAATTCTTTGGGTAACAGCTAAGCTTAGTTTTGTAAGATTGACAGGGTTAAAGTGCTCATCAGCTAGCTCTGTTAAGGCTTGTAAGCCTTTATATTTAGCTAAACCTTGCGTAAATTCAGCATTACTCAAAAATGTTTGTGCGCTATCTTGTTCTCTAGCTTCAATTGGCAAGCCAGTAACAAATTTATTCCACTCTTTAGCCTTAGTTTGATAATTTTGGCCTTCTAGAGCCAAGAAAAGCGGGAATGATTGTAGGCTTTTAACTTCAAGGGAAGTAAGAGTGACTTTGGTAACCTCTTCATATAAAGGTAATTCATTAATTATTTCATCAGAAGTTTTTAAGAGTTTGTTAGTAAAGTCTTTAAACTCAGGAACTAATATTTTAGGCTTTGGCAATCTTTCTGCATAGATCAATAAATCATTGTAGGTAAGTTTTTGCGGTAACGGTTTGCGTGCGTTACTAACACGGTAAAGTATATTGCATAATAAGGGTATATCATTTTTTCTAGATGTAAGTTCCACATGTCTATTACTCACAAGGGTTGCATGACAAAAGTGGCGTAGTTTCTCATGATTAGGATCATTAGGGTTTTCCGCAACTTTTAAATAAAATGGAAAGGCTTTGCTAAATAATTTTATATCTGGATTAGGTTCTAAATAGCTCATCAAGGTATCTACATCAAAATTAGTCTCCATTCTTTCTTCGAGACAGCTATTATTTAGCTCAGCACTTTTATCATATCTATATGTGAGATAAATGGGTATATCAGTGTCAATTTGGACATATGTCAGCTCACTACGCCTTGATGCCACCCCCTTATAATCTTTAATTAATGCATTTATCTCTTTGATTCTGTTTAATTCATACGCGCTAGGATTAAGTTTAACCTGTAAGCTTGCAAGTTCCTTCTTAAGCTCATTAAGACGTATGGAAACAAAGGCATATCCTAAAGCGCCTAAAGCTTTAGGAGAATCTGCTGCTTCAGGAATATTATCGTGATAATAGTAAAGTAAAGATTTTTTTTCATCTTCACTTAATTCAAATTCAACATGTTTTTCCCGTGCCATATTGAGGTATTCACTGTATTCTGCGTATATGGTTGAGCAAATATTTTTATAAAAATCCTTAATATCGTCATTTTGTTGATTCATATACCTATTGTTACTACTATCGGGCTCAAGATTAGGAGGAAGAGTAAATTCGCGCCTTTGTTGTTGATAGCTAGTTAATAATGCCAAAGCTTTTAATTTACAAGCTGTATAAATAGGATTTACCGGGACTGCTGAATCATCTTTTAGGATGCGATGTGGAAGTTCATTGAATATCCAATCTATATAGCGTAACTCGTCATATTTACCCTCAAGACCGCCTAAGTGCATTTTACAATAATCTAATACCTCTAGAGCCATTTTAGGGTTATGGTTGCCTAAATAAAGATAACAAAGATATAATGCTTCAGCAGGTGTTTCAGGTTTGGGCACACCATTTACTATGTTAAAGGTATAATAGCGCTCTTCATTTGAGTATTGCCAAAGTTCTTCTTTATCATCCACCGCCATCATGCCTGCTATATCGTGTTTTACATCTAATTTAAATTTATAATATTCATTGTCCTTATGACGTTCTTCTATATTAATAAAACGCTGAATAGGAATAATTGCAATTTCTTTAGCCGTATTATTTTGCTTAAATTGTAAAAACGGCAATCCTTCTAGGTTTTTGCTCGTGGTTTTTAAAGTGTATTCTTTCCCTTTATGGTTGAGCAAAAGACTATTTGTGGTTTTATCCACGCTAAAGGATAAGTTATAGCGGCCTAATTTTAACTCATATTGATTTTTATTTGCGTTATAATATACATTGATAAATTTTTTATCTTCGAAATCGCAATTAAATAATGGATGCTCCATCATTACACTATCAACTAAAACATGATTTTCTGGATAAGAAAATAACTGCCAATTATTATTTTCATCACCTTCACCACGCACAATTATATTGTTTGCTTTATCGGTAATAACTAGCTCATTTTTATTTAGATGTTTATAAATAAAAACATCGCGTTGTCTAAGGAGTTCAAGGTTCCTAAGACCCCTTGCCGTAAAGCATGGAACCCCTAAATATTTACCCTGCGTTTCATTAAAGGGCATTAATTGAAAATATTGCTGTTCATTATTTAAATCTATGAATTTTCTTTGGATAAAGTAGCCTCTATCATCTTTATGCACAAAAAAAGAATTTGACGGTTCATCTATTTGGTAGGTAAATTGATCAATAGAGACATATCCATAAGTTGGTTTTATGCCCAGGATCTTAAAAAGCGGTAAATTTAAGATTTCTTTAGGTAGTAAGGTATATGCTAAATTGTCTTTATTATAAACAACCCCTTTATCCACATTAACGGAATATTGCTCCTCTTTCTCATTACCCTGAACTAGGAATAAAGGATATTCACCCCGTATGCTAAAAGGGGCAGTTAAAGGGATATTTAAGGCAGACAAAATTTCTTGGATGTGATTTTCGTTAATATCTTTTTTTCTCTCTCTTAGATAGCAACTAAATTTGTGCTTAAAGCGTTCAATTTGAAATTCAGTATCAAAGTCATCATCACTATTTGCAGGCTGAGTTTGGAGATAAAAATAAGAAACAAGAAGAGCTTGGAGATCTTTATAATCAGGGGTTTTAGCTGCAAAATTAGCTAAGGTTAAAAATCTAAGTGCGTGGAGCTTATATTGAGTGTCTTTGTCTGAGGGGCTTCTAAGATACGCGTCTATTTCATGCGCAAAATCAGTCATCCTGGCAGCATAAACAGGGTTCTTGACGTCAAACGTAAATGCATATTGATTAACTAAATATTTAAGACGTAAGAAATAAATAAGTTCAAGAGATAAATTACTTTTTGTTGCATGTTGTAAGCCAAGCTTAATAAACTCATCAAAATGGTTTAAAAAGGCGCCAAAATCAGGAGGAGATGCTAATTTTTTTAATAAAAGCCCTGGTTCAAACAAATTAGCTACGAGATAAGTTTGATATTGTTTATCTTCTAAATGATGCAAATTGCGTGAAAAATAGTCTAATGTCAAATCAATTTGCGTATCCTTATGCAGCCTTAAGTGGTATAACTCACGTTCTTTAAAAGTTGATTTTGTTATGGGAGTTTTATCATTTATATTGCGGAGCTGGATTTCATTATTCACTGTAGCGCTTTTTTCGTTATAAGCATATTCATGCAATGCATGCTGAAAATCCTTACCTAAAGAGGTAAATTTAGTTTGAAGTAAATTTGGTATTTTAGAGTCTTCTTCCTTAAGTTCATGAGTAAGGGTAAAAATTTTTGTCTCGTCGGCAGGGAATAAATGGCACATTTTTCCCGAAGAATTTTGCATTCTGGTTGAAAAAAATAAGCACCGCTCTAATAATATTTGCGTGGTGAATTTGTCCAATAAAGACATGTTCGCATGTATACCAAGATCTTCTCTGGCATATTTTTTCTCTAGGAAAGAGGAGATAAAAATTGTTACGGCTAAGTTTTCTTCATCTTCACCGGAAAATATCTTCATATCCAAGCCATTTTTGTTCATTAGATCAATAATTATATTTCTACATACAGGGTCTGATTTTACGATTTCTGTATAAAATTTGCGGCAATTTGCTGGTCCTTGGGGTAAAATATTAGCATGGAGTGAGCGTATTTTTTGTAACCTTGCATCTAAATCTGGATTTTCTGTAGCAAAATATGGTGAATATTTATTATTACTTAATAGTTCAGGATTAAAAAATCCGCCAAAATCAGCATAAAAGCAGACACCACCCATTTGTTTATAATTGGCGCAATTTATATAGCCTACTATAGTCTGTAAAGTAGTGGCGAATAAATACATTTTAGGCGTAACGTGTTCGCCTATCAGTCTTTTACAACAAGCAAAATATAATTCTTGGATCCGCAATATTTTTGTATAAAACTCTTGCATTTTGGCGTGATCATTAATATCACTATAAAAATCTATGAGCCCACAGCCAGAAAAAATATTATCTGGGATGGGGAGGTTATTGATTAAATTCTCAAGTTCGGTAAGTAGAGTATGATCTTGGGTTGCAGTTAATTTTTCCGCATGGGTAATTATTTTATCAAGATCGGCTAATAAATCCTTGGCGCAACGGACTGATAATTGTTCTGTAAGAGCTTCATCTTTATCAAGTGCAACATCACTAAAGTCTCTTAGTGGGATAGTCTTAGGGAAGCTAACGTAAAATTTGTCATTGAGATGTTGTTCCGAGTTAGTTAAAGATTCAGCCTTATTAGCAGAATTAACTGCAGAGTTTTTCGCTGATAGAGCTTTAATGGAATGTATTTCTGCTAAATAATTGGTGAATTTAGCTAAGTCTGCTTGTCTTTGTTCTTTGCTAAATAAATACTCAGTTTTTTTGCCATCTTTAAAGCTATTGAGAATCCTTAATTGATGGCGAATTGCTTGCTCTACGACCTCCAAATATTTAATTTCATTAAAATCGGCAGATTTTTTAAGTTTGGCATAATAATCTTCTAATGATCGCAGCTTAAATCCATACATAAAACGCTTATAGTCATCGATGTTTTTGAATCGTTGTTTAAGCATTTGATGCAGAACCCGCTCAGCACATGTACCTGACAGTTGGCCTTTGGTATATTGGCTCTTACAGCTAAAATCAGAAATTAATTCGCCATCCATATAGCTAAGCTGTTGTAATATATCGAGATAAAGTTGCTCAGGTTTAATATTTGCGTATCTATGTAATTTGGGGATTTGGAGTTTTAAAAGCTGCGCTAGGATGTTGCTAAAAAATTTTTTATTGAATTTATCTTTAGGGATACGGTAGGTTAATATTGGGTCATATAGTTCATTTTGCAAAGATGAGTCTTTAGCATGATACTGATTAATGCCTCTTCCAGAGTTAATAACCTTAAAGAGAATATTGCCTGCATTATCTTTATCAATCTGGTAAATTATAGCATGGCCTGAAGATAGGCGACTTAACCAGCCACCTGGAAGAAGAATACTATCTCCTTCTGTAAGCTTTGCTATTTTATCAACAATCTTATTAGCTAAAGCAGTGAGACCTTCCTCATCTTGGGTAGCTGATAGTTCAGTTTGAATTTTTAGTAATTCTTCCAAAGCTAATTGTAAGTCCTTAATTTCACCTGATACATTTTCTATATCGTTTATGTAGGCGCTAAGATAAGCTATAGTTTTACTAAGTGGATAACCTTGTAATGCGTAAGAACCTCTAAGATAGGCATCATTATTAATGTGTGCAAAAAGAGCTTCATCAATAAGATTAAAAGTCGTATTTTTACCCATAGTTACTATGTATACGTAAAACTAAAAAAGCCTATTATAGCACGCATTTGTAAATTCATAAAGCATATCGATTTATTTTTTATCTTAATGCGCCTTGTTCCAAAAGTGGAAAACGGCATAAGACTTTAAACTCACACGTCTTACATAGATACGGATTATCAGGCCTAGCTTCACATCTACCTCGAAAAAAATCTTCAGCAAGCTTTACTAAATAGGCTTGCCATTGGCTTGATTTATTTTCCCAACTAGCAGAATCTTTAATTAGAGTTAAGGGAAGGGAAGGATATGGGTTTGCGCTTAGGCCTTTGATAAGCGCTTTATTGTGCTTTAATTCATAAAAGATTACTGCGCGGATTTCAGGGTAAGCTAAAGCATAAAGGAGAATTTGGACATCTAAAGGCCTTTCTTGGGTCCAAGGCAAAGGACTTGGAGCAGTCGTTTTATAATCAATAACCCATTTTTCTCCTCCAGTTACGCAATCTAGCCTATCTAGCCTTACGTTTAAGTTTAAAGGACCAATTTTAAGGCTTACACTAGATTCAAGGGCACTAATTTTATAATCAGGTCGGGCTTTTTCCCATTCTAATGAGGCTAAAAGTAGTTTTTTTAAACGATTTACTTCGAGATTCTGCAGATCTTTTTGTACATGGTGCAAAGAACTTACTGCAAAGGCCTTAACTGCACAATTGTGGATTAGTTTATGTAAAGCAGCTTCCTCTAATGATTTTAGCATTGCTTGACTTTTAACCTGGCGCCAAAAAATCTCTAAGATTTTATGGAGTAAAATGCCTCGTATTTTAGCAGTGACGCCACTATTAAGAGGCTCAAGAGGCTCAAGTTTAAGCCTAATTGCAGCAAAAGCCCGAAAAGGGCATTTGGCTTGTTCTCCTAGTAAGCGCGAACTTTTAGAAAGTTCTTCAGTGGCGGCAAGAGGAATAAATTTTGGATCTTGATAAATTTCGCGCGTGCTTACTTGATGCTTTGCGATTGCGTCTAAGTTAATTAAACTAAAATTAGCAATAAAAGGTGAAGGACTTTGCTCACCCTTCGCAGTTTGCTTGGGGTAACTTACGTTAAGTAGAGAAGCTGCATTTTTAAAACGGTTAAATCTTTTATGGTTTAACATATGTTCGTGCTGCAGATTGGTGTGAGGCAGCTTATACTTTTGAGCAATTTTAAGCGGAATAAAGATATTTGGCTTGGGAAAAGCGGGGTAGTTTTCCCGGCTAAAATTCATAATCCATATTTTAGCATAAGGCGAGCCAGACGCTTCCATCAGCCCCAAAACATGAATAGGCGCATTTATATTTTGGCGTGCCTGAAATAGACAGCTATCTAATATATGCGTAAGAAAGTTGAATGCTTCATCCCTTGAAAGGCAAGAATTAAGAACATGAAGTTCTTTAAAGCTTACAATTAGATCAATAAAACGTTGATAAACCTGCATAGTTTCATCATTAAGCGCGCAATTTCCCGGAAATTTACATTCTATCAAGCGCTTAAGGAAGATTTCTCCCCATTCATGAGCAGAAGCTTTCTTTGGATAAGAGCTAAGATTACTAATAATATTAACAAAATAAGGACAGCTAGGAGTTAGTGCGCTTATAAACTGCTTTAAGGTTATAAACCTTGATTTAAGCAAAGGATGATTACAGGCAATATTAGCCCTAGCTTCATTTTCATCTTGGCTGCACCCTATAAAAGGTGTATGCAAAAGCTGCTTTGCTTTAAGAAGATCAAAGGGTTTTGCATGTAAAAATAGTAACAGCAATGCATGTTGAACAATAGGATAGCTAGATAAAGCTTTACCTAACGAAAAATAAATCTCTAAATTAGGAAAATTATATAAAAACCAGTTTTTTAATTGCTGAGCTTTTTGCTCCATATCAGGAACAAGTAAGGCAATAGGGGCGTTAGCTAAGTTCTCATGCGCCCAATTTGCAAAGGCTAATAATTCAGTTTGTTCATCTTTTGCTGCATATTGATAGTTTAAGGAGGGATTAAGAGGAAGATCAAACTTGTCCCAAGGTAGAGCTTTTGCGTCTAAAAACTCACCTAAGCTTACTTGCTGCTTAGTAAAATCATCAAAGCAAGCAAATATTATCTCTTTAAACGGCAAAGATTGGATGTTATTTAATATGTAAGGCATTACCATCTCATTAGTAATAGCATGTAATTCACGTAAATATTTGTTAAAAGTCTTAGCTTGCTTGGCAAAATGGTTAGTGTGGGTGATGCTTTTAAATAAAGGATCTTCTAAGTCAACTCCCCAAAGTTTGCAAATTTGGAAACTAGAGTACGGAATAGTGAGAGCATCATGCTGCGAACTCCTTGCTTTTTGCCATAAATATTTAACTAAAATGTCAGTAAGTAAGCGCGGGTGATTAAGCTGCGGCGATTCTTGAATTAAACTATCATAGAAGATTTGCATAAATGTTTGATAAGGCAAACACTGTGGCTTAACTTGAACTTTTACCTTATTAAACGCGAAAAAATGCTGCAAAATAACATGCGCTAAATGCTTATTAGGCGTAATGACCCAAGCCCCGCGCTTTAAAGCGTATAATATTGGATTAAGCAACTCTTTATGCATATTTTCGTAACTCCCCCCACCCCGTCATCCCGATCACCCTAGCCCCGTTGGGGGCAAACATCGGAGCGAGGGATCTCCTGTGTGTGGCACAACATTGACTAGATGAATGCAATCATGATTCTCTTTTCCCATGATTGTTTTACGTAATTGGAGTCTGTCATCAAAAGAAAGGTTTTCAAGTGACTGTTTTGAAACGATCTCAATATAAGTTTCTTGCCAAGCTTTTACATGTATGGCGGCAATGGCTTCACAATTGGGTAGTGTTGCTAGACGAATAGTAAAATCTGTCTTCATTTTTTCTCTAAATATAATTTAATAAAGTCAATCGGCTTAATGCAAGTTACTCCTGCATAATTCTGGATATCCAAAAGATCTCGATCGCCAGTAATGATTATTTTACAATTTGCAGCAATAGCTAATGCAAGAAATTTATCATCATCAGGATCGCGTGATACAGATGTTGGTAATGGTTGTGGTGTGAATAGCTCACTATAGATAGTTATTAAGTCTATGATGGGCATGATATCAACGCCAGAATATTTTTTAGATAATATTTTACTAACCCGCGTATATTCTTCTAAAATGTCCGGTGAAATCACTACCTTTATCTTTTTTTCTTGCCATGCATCTAGAATTTTTGCAGGCATGCCGGACCAGAATATGCCTGACATTAAAACATTCGTGTCAATAATGGCCCGGATCATTTTTCTCTAGCTTCTTGGATGGCTTCTTTAATAGATTTTTTTGTTAAACCAGCGTGTTTTGCAGCTTTACGAACTTTTGATATTAATTGGGTGTACTCATCAAGTGCAGGTGGCGCAATCGTTTTTAATATTACAACACCTTGTTCTGCCACAACAAGAAACTGATCACCAGTATGTAAATTCATTTTATTGCGAATTTCTTCCGGAATCACAACCTGACCTTTTGAAGATAACTTAGTCGTAGCTAGATTACTCATGATGTTCTCCATATTTTCTTACTAGTAAGATTATAGACTCGATTTTAATAATTTTCAATCATGGAGTTATAATATGCCAATCCAAGGCTTAAAAATGAAACACTTTTCTGGACTAAAAAAGCCGCACGCCGCTACGCTGGGCGCGGGCTCGTTTACGTTCACGGGAAGGAGTCGCTGTCGCGACGGTTTTTATAATAAAATGCAAGCTGAATTCCAGTTTTTTCATTTATCCAATTAATTAGAGGCAATTTCTGGAGCCACTTTTGCATGAAATCGTCTACCCCGTTGGGCCATAATAATTGGCATCGAGTCTGTTAATCCCGTGAGAAGCTCCTTGTTTTTCATGTGCGCTAACTCAGCACAAATACGCTCAACTAACGGCGCAAAAACATCGTGTAGCTGATTGAGCCGGTAATCGAAAGCCTTGTAACCAGGTAGGGTTATTGCCTCAGCATCACTGAACTGTAAAGATGCATAATTTGTCATTCTTAAGCAATAATGAGATAGATCTGCTTCGTAATGTTTGCACACAAAAAGATATAGTGATATTAATTCAACTTCCCAGTCCACTTTTAACTCCTGATTAATTTTAGTCGGTTAAGCAGGTTCGATTATAAGTGGGCTGGATTACCTTTCAATCCAATAGCTTGGATTTTTAAAATTAATTAATACGCGCGTAGCGCTCATTCCCGTGAACGTAAACGAGCCCGCGCCCAGCGTAGCGGCGTGCGGCTTTTATTGTCTTGGTGGCAATGAAATACAGTGTTTGTTTTTTGGCTTTGGATTCGCATTAAAATAAGCCCCAACTGACCAAGCACATAAAGGATT
Organism: Legionellales bacterium RIFCSPHIGHO2_12_FULL_37_14; assembly: GCA_001804735.1. GTDB lineage: Bacteria > Pseudomonadota > Gammaproteobacteria > Legionellales > Legionellaceae > 2-12-FULL-37-14. The sequence goes on from MHBC01000038.1 coordinate 23,233, forward strand.
TGCATAGAAGGATTTGTAATAAGAGTTTTATTTTGCAGAACTAAATCCTGATGAGGAAAAAGCCACGCGGTTAAATTTGGGGCAATAAAACCTAAAATAGTTGGCCCTAAGATTACTCCAGCTAGCATTTCACACACAACACGCGATTGCGCCAAAAACCTTGTACCTATGTAGGAAACCATATTACAGGCAGCTAAAATAACAATTAACTGCACTAAAAAATGCTGAATTATCGATAGGTTATGCATAAATAGCTCAATACCATTACAATTAATATTAAATATGAAAACATTGTATCAAATGTAAGATGAGCAAATTGTGACAATAAA
>MHBC01000039.1:0-20350 GCA_001804735.1 Legionellales bacterium RIFCSPHIGHO2_12_FULL_37_14
CCTCCTTGATGGCTCAGGGATATCTTAAACCGGACAACTCATGTGCTACAGATCCGGACAATTAATTAGTCCGCTACAATAAATGTAATGTGACATTGACTAAATTTAAATACTTATGTAATATGGTTAGAGTTTATTGGAGGTTAGTGTTGTAAGGATGTCATAGTGTGTGATGTGTTAAACACCAAAAGCTGGTATTTGATTCGGTGTAAGCCCAAGGAGGGATTTCGCGCCGCATTAAACCGTAATCATGGTTATACTTGCTTTCATCCTACTTATCCCGTGCAACGCAAAGTTGCTGGCACAGTCAGATCCACACGCGGCGCCAGCATGGTTTGCTTGAATAGCGTTCCAGCGACTTTAGAAACAACACTCGTTGAAAATTTACAACAACATTGTGCTAAATTAAATAGTCAGGTCCCAGCTGCATTGCTAAATCCAGGAGATCGTGTCGTGATTTCAATCGAACTTTCGGTGCATGCAGTTGAGGCTTGTGCCTGAGTTAAACTCGCCCTGGTAAAAATCAGGTTTGTTCTTTGGAAATTAACTTATAAAATCCAAGGGCGGTAGCGTGTCATAAAATAAGCATGAAAGATGATGACTTATCGAACGCTTTGCGTTTTTGGTACAAGGCCTCATGGAAGTTAACAGCAGCAAGGATATTTAAGAACATGTCGTTTTGGCAGAATAAAAAAGTTCTTATAACTGGGCACACTGGGTTTAAAGGCAGTTGGCTGTCGTTGGTTTTACAGGAAGCTGGTACTGATCTTGTGGGTTTTGCCTTGCCGCCGTCCACTCAGCCTAATTTATTCACGTTGGCAGATATCTCGAGGGGGATGACTAGTCTTTTTGGCGATATACGAGATTTTGAGCAAATTTTAGCTGTTTTTAAGCAACATCAACCTGAAATAGTTGTGCATATGGCGGCCCAACCACTAGTTAGCTACGCTTACAAAAACCCTATTGAAACCTATGCTACGAACGTGATGGGCACGGTGCATCTTTTGGAAGCTGCCCGTCAAATTGGGTGCGTAAAAGCAATCGTGAATGTCACCACGGATAAATGTTACGAAAACAAAGAGTGGTGCTGGGGATATCGCGAAAATGATACGTTAGGAGGATATGATCCTTACAGCAATAGCAAAGCTTCTGCAGAGTTGGTGACAAGCTCGTATCGACATGCGTATTTTAACACAATGTCGATTGGTCTTGCCTCGGTGCGTGCTGGGAATGTTATTGGTGGTGGTGATTGGGCGGAAGATCGTTTGATTCCAGATATTATTCGAGCATGCATGGCCAAGTCTATTGTACTGATTCGTCATCCAGAAGCAGTGCGCCCCTGGCAGCATGTCATGGAGCCATTAAGTGGTTATTTACTGCTCGCAGAAAAACTCTATGACCAACCTTCCGTCTATGCTGGTGCCTGGAATTTTGGGCCGGATGATTATGATGATAAACCTGTCAGTTGGATTGTTGATCGCATTGCAACACTGTTGCACGAGCCAGTACACTGGCGAGTGGATCGCAAAAGTGATTTTCATGAAACAACTTATTTAAAGCTTGATTGCTCAAAATCAAAATCACAGCTCGGCTGGCAACCAAGATGGTGTTTAGAAAAAGGGTTGGCAGAGACAGTAAATTGGTATAATGCTTTTGCTTCTGGGGTAGATGTACGGATCAAAACGATTTCTCAGATAAGAGATTTTGTTGAAGTCAATGTGCACAACACGTTTGAAGTGGAGAATAATTAATGGATGAACAGCAACATCTACATGTTCCCTATGGAAAAACAGTCCATGGTGAAGAGGAAATTGCAGCAGTTGTAAAAGTGTTACGCACTTCCACCCAAATGGGGAGGCATGTTCGCGACATGGAAGAACAAGTTGCCAAGCTATTTTGCAAGCGGCATGGCATTATGGTGAACTCTGGTTCATCAGCAAATTATCTTGCGATAGAGCTATTAGGGTTGCCTGCTGGTTCTGAAGTGATTACGCCGGTATTAACGTTCGCTACTACAGTAGCACCTCTTGTAAAGCATGGTCTTATTCCTGTTTTTATTGATGTTGAACCTGGGACATTCAATCTAGATGTCTCTCAAGTTGAGGACATGATTTCGTCAAAAACAGTCGCGATGATGATCCCTAATTTGATAGGCAATCTTCCCGAGTGGAAGAAGCTCCGAGATCTCGCTGATAGATATCACTTAATCTTGATTGAAGATTCCTGCGATACACTTGGGGCAACCATTGATGGTCTATCGGTAGGTCAATACACTGACATCAGCACCACGAGTTTTTATGGTTCACATGTGATTAATTGTGCGGGAAATGGGGGAATGTTGTGTGTCAATGATCCAAGCCTTTCTGAAAAAGCAAAATTATTACGCAGCTGGGGACGTAGTTCGTCTTTATTCGTTGAGTCAGAAGCTATTGAAAATCGATTTAACACGAGTGTCGATGGAATTGATTATGATGCAAAATTTGTGTTTGAGACTTTAGGATATAATCTTGAGCCCTCGGAAATAGGGGCCGCCTTTGGGTTAGTTCAGTTAAGTAAATTACAATATAATATCTCTGTTCGCGAATATGCGTTTGAAAGACACACACAGTTTTTTAGTTCCTATCAAGACTGGTTTATTTTACCGAAACAGTTACCTGGATCAAAAACTGGTTGGCTGGCATTTGCGCTTACAGTTAAAGACGACGCTCCTTTTACCCGTAAAGAGTTGCAGATATTTCTTGAAAAACGCAATATACAAACGCGAACAGTTTTTACGGGGAACATTTTACGGCAGCCAGGATTCAGGGAGATAGAACGAAGAGAAACCCTACATGGCTACCCCAATGCAGATCAAGTGATGCGCGGAGGGCTATTGCTCGCTTGTCATCACGGCGTCACGACAGACATGATGGCTCATATTCATCGCTCTTTTGAAGAGTTTGCTGGTCGTGTGCGGTAACTATCCTTGATTACAGCTCCTTCCGTGATCTGAACAAGCTCTCATCTAATTTCATATCACGCTGAGAGTAATGCTTATCAGGTAGAATGCGTAGACAACTAATATGAATTCAGAAAAATGTTTACATAACGACCGGTTGACAGTCATAACACCAACTAAAGGTTGGAGATTGTTGGATTTACAAGAGTTTTTGGCATACAGGGAATTGCTTTTTGTCTTGATAATGCGAGACATTAAAGTGCGTTATAAGCAGACTGCGTTAGGTGCTCTTTGGGCCATTATACAACCTGTATGTAATATGATTATCTTCACGGTGATCTTTGGTAGATTAGCGAAGATGCCTTCAGATAACTACCCTTACGCTATCTATGTTTTTGCAGCCTTATTGCCATGGACATTTTTTGCCAATGCCCTCAATGCATCGTCTAATTCGCTTCTTAATGAGGCTAGCCTTATTAGCAAAGTCTATTTTCCGAGGCTTATTATTCCTGTCGCATCCATTGGTTCTGGGTTGATGGACTTGGCGATTTCATCTGTAGTGATGTTATTATTGATGTGTTATTACAGTGTTGGTTGGACATGGAATCTCTTCATGATTCCTCTTTTGCTGATTATCATAATCATTACGGCTCTTGGGATTGGAACCTTATTGGCAGCGCTGATTGTTGCATATCGTGATTTTCGCTACGTTATGCCATTTTTGGTGCAGTTTTGGATGTTTTTGACACCAGTTGTGTACCCGTCTAGTCTTGTACCTCCAAATTGGCAGTGGTTATTGTTTCTTAATCCAATGTCGGGTGTGATTGAAGCATCTCGCTCGGCGTTTCTTGGCATGCCATTCAATATGAGTGCTATAAGTATTTCTTTTGGAATAGCAATTAGTATTTTATTGATTGGTGTGAGCTACTTCGAAAAGGTAGAACGAAGATTTGTGGATATTGTATGAGCCAGTTTTCGTTGAGAAGAGTGTAATCCATGTTCCCAGTAATTAGTGTTTCAAATCTAGGTAAAGAATATATTATCGGTGGCAAACAGACTGGTTATAGGACGTTGCGAGAATCCTTAATGGATTCAATAAAAGCCCCACTCAGGCATATAAAAAAAGAGACTGGGCATATGGTAAAAGAGGATCGTTTTTGGGCGTTACAGGATATCAATTTTGAGGTTCAATATGGTGAGGTGATTGGAATTATTGGCAGAAATGGCGCCGGAAAAAGCACTCTGCTAAAAATATTATCTCGCATAACCGAGCCAACTCTAGGGAGTGTTAGACTTCGTGGCCGTATAGCAAGTTTATTGGAAGTTGGTACTGGATTTCATCCTGAATTAACAGGTCGTGAAAATATTTACCTTAACGGGGCGATTCTTGGTATGCATCGATCTGAAATTAATCGTAAATTTGATGCTATTGTTGAGTTTGCAGAAATAGAAAAATTTCTGGATACACCTGTCAAACGATATTCTTCTGGCATGTATGTTCGCCTTGCTTTTGCCGTAGCGGCGCACCTTGAATCAGATATTCTTGTTGTGGATGAAGTGTTAGCAGTTGGCGATGTACAATTTCAAAAAAAATGCCTTGGGAAAATGCAGGATATAGGGAAAAATGGTCGCACAGTGCTTTTTGTTAGTCATAACATTGGTGCAATAAAGACTATGTGCACAAGGTGCGTGCTGCTGAAAGATGGAAGGTTAGTTAAGTGTGATGAAACGAACGATGTCATTTCTGCTTATCTCGCTTTTGAAGATGCAAAACATACGGTAGACATCGTTCCGAAGATGCGTGCTAAAGGTAATGGATGGGTTACGTTTAAATCTTGCTCCATTTTTAAGATGGATGCGACACCAGCGAATTCTTTTTTAATTGGCGAAGAATTTTATATAGATATTTTTCTTGAGACGGTGCACGATAATTCCATGTATTTTTGGCTCATTATCTTTAATGCAGAGGGGACTCCTGTATTAAGCTCTCATCAAGGAGATATTGAGTTACTAAAAGTGGATCCTGGTCTTTATACTTTAAGATGTATGATGAAAGACATAGGATTAATGCCAGGACATTATTCTGTCACAGTCGGTGCATTTGATAAAGGAAAAACATTTTTGGAATGGATAGATAGATGTCAAACGTTTGACATCCTTTCGACATTTTTGGATGGCAGTCCGTATGATTATCGTTGGGGTATGGTCAATCAAAAAGTTAATTGGCAACTCACAGCGTATGAGTGCTAGAAGAAAAATTATTATTGCATCACCCTTAGAGCCATGTGGCGCAACTTGGCTCATCAACTGTTTTCTTGAGTTGGGTATTTTGACCTATCGTTCGCCAACATGGCAGAACATGTGGATTCAGCACGGCAATCACTTCATGCTTTCATCGAGGGAAGATGTGTTGAAAAAATGGTTGCCGAGTTTAAGTGTAAAACAGTATTTTTGTTTTGGACGAGAAATTGAAGTTGAGTGGGTACATGAGTGGCCAATAAAGGGGTTTTCAGATAAACAAATTATCTTTTTTTCTCGAGATCCAAGAGATGCGCTTTACTCTCGGTACAAACGTGAGGCACCGAAAGCTAGCTTTAGCGAGTTTGTGAATTTTCTTGATCCTGCTTTGTTGCTGAATAAGGCAGAAATTCATCTTGTTTTTACTAAGTTGTGGTGTTCACATACTCGGGTTCAGGAATTTTGTTTTGAAGAGTATAAACGAGATCCAGAGGAAACCCTTCGATCTATTCTGGCTTATATCAATATCGATGTTTCGGACTATGAGCTATTTCAAGCGTTAGATGCTTCCAGTTCTGAAAAGGCAACCGAAATGGAGAGGCGATGGAATCGATCTAATGAACTTGACCAAATAAACAAACCGATCCAAATAGTAAATCAAGGAGGAGTTGTCGGTCGTTGGCAGGAATTGACAGGGAAAGATAAGATTCTTGCTGAACATATTGTTGATCTCAAAATGGCAATCGATTCTTCAGATGAGGCAGAGTTTTTTACCTACCTTTTCTTTTTGAAAAAAAATAGTTTGTTAAAAGGAGTTGTTCTTCCTGAGCAAATGGTTCCTTCTCTACGAGGAATAGCTGCGCTTGAAAAGCGTGCCTTGTTGTTTTCTATGAAGTTATTCTACCAGCAGGCTATTGATACTGGATTACACCAAGGACAAATTTCGCATTTACTCAAGTCTCTAGCTGCACTTGCCTATAGGAGCGATCCATTAGTATTTCGTAGTATCGTACGGTTATATAAAAAGCATATCGGATCAGCATCGCAATTATATCTATGGATTTTTAGAAAAACTCGACGAGTGTCTGCTTTGCTACACTGTAGTCCATTTTACATTTTGAAGTTGATACTTAAACAAGGTATTATTCTTGTTCGAAAATATACATGATGTCACAACAGAAAACGTTCGTCAGGGCCGAGTGTTTTGGGTTACAGGGTTGTCTGGGGCAGGAAAAACGACGCTTAGTCGTGCGCTGACAAACTATTTACGAGATTTTGGTCGCCCTGTCATCCTGTTAGATGGAGACGAGCTACGTGAGGTGATGGGGGCGAGTGACTCTTATACAAGAGAAGATCGCTTGATGCTAGCAAGGCGTTATGCACGTTTTTGTCAGTTGCTTGCAAAGCAGCGTTTTGATGTGGTGATAGCGACGATTTCACTGTTTCGAGAAATACATTCTTGGAATAGGGAAAATATTCCTGAATATATTGAAATATTTCTAAATGTTCCGCTGTATGAGTTGGCCCGTCGTGATCCTAAGGCAATTTATCAACGTGTATCAAAAAATGAAATACAGAACGTTGCTGGGTTGGATTTCATCATAGATTATCCTGAAATACCAGATGTTGTTATTGAGTGGGATCCAAATCTAACTGTAGAAAAGGCATTGAAACAGATCATTGAGTATTTGAAGTGGAGGCGAAACCGTTATGGAAACTGAGTGGAATTATACGGAACTTGCGAAGGCCTATGTGAAGCGACCGGATTACGCTGATGCGGCAATTGATGCTATGTTAAATATTGTGGGTAATAGAAACGCAAATAATGTGTGTGATATTGGCTCAGGTGTGGCGCATTTGACACTGATGTTGGCAAAACGTGGTTTGAGTGTCACAGCTGTAGAGCCAAATGATGCAATGCGTACTATTGGCATGGAGCGTACGAAGGGTATGAAAAATGTTCGTTGGCATGAAGGTACTGGCGAGGATAATGGTCAGCCTGATCAGGCCTTTGATGCGGTGACTTTTGGCAGCTCGTTTAATGTATGTGATCGTACAAGAGCTTTAAAGGAAACAGCGCGTATTTTGAAACCACTTGGTTGGGTTGCATGTATGTGGAATCATCGTTATTTGGAAGATCCCATTCAGCTGCAAATTGAAACGATTATCAAATCTTATGTCCCAGAATATGATTACGGGGTGCGCCGTGAAGATCAAACTACTATTATTGATAAGAGTGGTTTATTTGACTCGGTCATTGGATTAACTGCACGAATTGTTCATGAGCAAACTGTGGATGAATGTGTTGAAGCATGGTGTTCGCATGCTACCCTTGCACGGCAGTCTGGTTCCAGTCTTACAGCGGTGATTCAAGATATCAAAGATTATGTTGAGGGATTAAATGCAAAGGTGATACAAGTCCCTTACTCGACTAAAATTTGGATGGCTAGGTTGATTTCATGACAAGTAAGTCCCATATGACCCATCCCATTTTTTTAACTAAAGCAACTACCTTAGCAGCGCTTGTAGGTCATCTTGAGACTGCAAAAATTCAAGCATTACTGTATTTTACAGTAGCTGAATGGCGAGTTGATTGTGATTTGATTTTGAGGCGAGTCTTCGATAAATTTGACAAGACAACGTCACTGGCGGTGCGCTCTAGTGCTAACAATGAGGATTTGAGCACTGCTTCTATGGCAGGTCGTTATACATCGATATTACATGTTAGGGATGAGGCTCAACTTCGCAATGCGATTGAACAAGTGATCGCGTCTTATGGAGCTGAAGTGTCTTCAGAAGATGAAGTGCTTATTCAGCCTATGTTGCTTGATGTTCATCTCTCTGGCGTTGCCTTTAGCCATGATCCATCTACTGGATCTCCTTATCGTGTGATCAATTACTCTTTGGGGGATGATACAACTGCGGTGACTAGTGGTTCGATACAAGCTAGAACGTTTGTCGCTGCTCACGGTGCGCAAAACCTTCCACAAACGATGCAGCGTGTGATTGATTTAATTGAGGAGCTACAAGATTTTTTTTCAGATGTTCCAATTGACATAGAGTTTGCTTTTACTTCTCAAGATACCTTATTTCTTTTGCAGGTACGTCCACTCGTTATACAATCCCTTCATGGTGACATTGAAAGACATCAAGCTATTCTTTCTCGGCTTGCTGAGAAGGTGCGATGCGGCCAACAGCTACATCCTTTTTTGCCTGGACGGACGACAGTGTATGGCGTGATGCCTGATTGGAATCCAGCAGAAATGATTGGAGTTCGTCCTCGTCCATTTGCGCTTTCATTATATAAAGAGTTGATAACAGACTCAATTTGGGCGTATCAGCGGGATAATTATGGTTATCGTAATTTACGAAGTTTTCCGCTTTTGGTTCATTTTGCAGGGCAACCATATATTGATGTGAGACTTTCCTTTAATTCATTTATTCCGAAAGATATAGAAAATAAGCTGGCTGATCGATTGGTTGATTATTATATTGATAGATTAACAACGGCGCCTGTCTTACATGATAAACTAGAGTTTGAGGTTGTATTTTCATGTTATACCCTTGATTTAGAGGAGCGATTAAAAACCTTATTGAAAGGTGGTTTTAGTGAAGATGATTGTCATCAGATTTCTAATAGTTTGCTGGACTTAACCAATCGTATTATTCATTGTAATGAAGGATTATGGCGTGAAGATGAAGCAAAACTTTCTGTACTTGCTCAGCGCCGAGAGGAGTTAGTGACATCAAAGCTTGACGCTGTATCTCATATTTATTGGTTATTAGAAGATTGCAAGCGATATGGTACTTTACCATTTGCAGGATTGGCCAGGGCGGGATTTATCGCAGTACAAATGTTAAGATCGCTGGTGTCCATTGGAGTGTTGACGGAAGCAGATTATAGTTGCTTTATGCTTTCTCTCAATACAATTAGCGCTCAGCTAAAACGAGACTTTTCTAGTTTAGATACTTCAAGTTTCTTATTACGATATGGTCATTTACGTCCAGGCACCTATGATATTCGGTCTTCTCGCTATGATGAAGCCCCAGAGGCATATTTAGTAACTCAAAATAAGTATAAATATGAGTACAAAAAAAATGAACCATTTGCGTTAAGTTTGGAGCAGATGAGGCGCATTACTCACCTGTTAAAAGAACATAGTTTATCATCAGATGTAGTGGAATTGTTTGAGTTTCTTCAAGCTGGCATTGAGTTGCGAGAATATGCAAAATTTGTTTTTACACGCAATCTTTCTGATGCAATATCTCTATTTCGTTCTTGGGGAGCGCAGCTTGGTTTTACAGCAGAAGATCTGTCCTATGCTAATGTTGCTTGTATTCGCGAATTGTATGCAGGAGCAGATGATCCTGAAAATATGATCAGGCGTTCAATTGCTGATGGTAAAGCGCGCTATGAAGAAACTAGTCGTGTTTGGTTGCCGCAACTTATTACAAAACCTGAAGAGATCTGGGCTTTCCATGTGCCAGAGTGTGAACCCAATTTTGTTACCCAAGGAGCAACAAAAGGCTTGGTCGTGCAATTGGATGAGCACGAGAAACTAGCTGGTGGAATCGTATTTATTCCAAGTGCCGATCCTGGGTTTGATTGGCTATTTTCACATCCGATTGCAGGGCTTGTAACTGCGTATGGTGGTGTTAATAGTCATATGGCGATACGTGCAGGTGAGCTGGGTCTTCCTTCTGTTATTGGCGCAGGCGATACACTTTTTAAAAAATGGTCGAGTGCCAAAGCATTACATATTGATTGTGCAAGTCGTCGCGTAGAAATTCTTTCATGAGATTGGTGGCGATTAGTCAGCGAGTTGAAATTGTTGAGAGTCGAAAGGAAAGGCAAGATGTTGTCGATCAGCGGTTGGCTGAATTTGTGCAATATGCTGGTTATTTGCCAGTTGCAATTCCCAATACCTTAGCTACTTTTGATAATAAGCGATTACACGCATGGTTAGAGAAAATGGAACCAAGCGCTGTGTTGTTATCTGGAGGAAATGATATTGGTGCAGATGCTCCTGAACGAGATGCCACGGAGCAATATTTGCTTTCATGGGCTTTTATGCACAAATTACCCGTTCTTGGTATTTGTCGTGGTATGCAGATGATGGGGCGCTGGGCGGGAGTAGAGCTTAAAAAAACACAGGGGCACGTGTCTACTTTTCATAGATTACAAGGTGTTTTAAACGGAATAGTCGTTAATAGTTATCATAATTTTTCACTTGCGACGTGTCCTGATGGATTTAAAGTGTTGGCTCAGTCAGAAGATGGTGAAATAGAGGCGATAGGCCATCTCGCTTTACCATGGCAGGGATGGATGTGGCATCCAGAGCGAGACATCGTGTTTTCTGAACAGAATATAAACCTCATCAAACACATGTTTAGGTAAACTGTGAAAGCAATTATATTGGCCGCAGGTCGCGGGAGTCGGATGAACAGTGCTACCGATCACCAACCAAAATGTTTCTCAAAGTTACACGGAAAGCGATTAATTGAGTGGCAATTGGAAGCTTTACAACAAGCAGGGATTGATGATATTACTATTGTTCGTGGCTATCTCGCAGAAGCATTTCAGTATTGTTGCAAATATATTGAGAATCCACGTTGGCAAGAAACCAATATGTTTCGGTCACTCTATACTGCTAGAGATGTATTGCTGTCCTCTACTTGTATTGTTAGTTATTCTGATATTATCTACTCATCAAATTCGGTACGCCGTTTATTGGAGAGTGTGGATGATATTGCCATGACCTACGATCCAAATTGGTTGTCATTATGGTCTCTCCGATTTAGTGACCCGCTATCTGATGCAGAAACATTCAAAATTAATACATTAGGGTATGTGACTGAAATTGGGAGTAGACCGCAAGTTGTTGAAGAGATCCAAGGACAATATATGGGGTTATGTCGTTTTACATCAATGGGATGGCGTATAGTAGAGAAAAGTTTGAGTAAATTTTCAGAGCAAGACGTAGATATCATGGACATGACAGGGTTGTTTCGCCACTTAATCCTTTCTGGGATAAAGATTAAGGGTATTAAAATCCATGAGCCTTGGTATGAAGTAGATAGTCTCGCCGATCTTGAAAAATATCATAGGATTGATCGCAATGCTTTGCTTTGAGCATCATGAAAACACTAATTAAAAAACAAGTTGTTCGCTTTATTAAACCAAGACTTTCTGCCGTGGGTTATAAAAAAATACGTGGCGTGAGTTATGCTGTGAGGTTTTCCATCGCAAGCGCTTATGGTAAGTTGAAGCGATGTATTATCAAATCACAACTACCTATGAACGCAAATGGTCAGGTTTATTTGCATCTTGGTTGTGGCGATATTGAGGCTCCTGGTTTTATCAATATTGACGCAGTACCTAGGCGTCATGTTCATTACGTACGATCTATCGACGATTTAAGATTGTTTCAGGATGAGACCGTAGATTTTATTTTTGCTTCACATTGTCTAGAGCACTTTTCGCATAGAGATGTGCTTTCAGTATTAAAAGAGTGGCATCGAGTGATTAAGAAAGGTGGCATATTATGTCTGTCCGTCCCAGATTTTAATCTACTGCTAGATATTTATTTTGATAGTGATCGCAGGATAGATGCGATTCAAGGATATTTAATGGGTGGACAGGATAATCAATATAATTTTCATCAAATCGCGTTTACTCATGATAGTTTGTCTGATTTTTTATATTCAGCTGGGTTTTCAGTAGTTAGGGAGTGGAATTCATATACTGATCAATTGCATTCTGTTGCGGGATTTGCTCATGGACCAGCGACGGTTTGTGGCAAAGATTATCCTTTTAACTTAAATCTTGAGGCTATAAAATAATTTAGCGCTCTTCTGTTTCCAGAAGCGGCCGTTGGGGCAGCCATCAGTTTTTTATCGATCAATCAGTAAAGCTTATCTAAGAAAGATAGTTCAAGCAAGCGGCTTACAAACAATTCCCAAACTAAGAGTTTTATTCAATGGACTGCATTATCAAGGTAAACAGGTTGTCAGAAAAAAGCCTGACTCGCTGGATGGGTATTGGGATATAGAGAATTTTACTAGGAAAAAGGAGATTACAATGTCACAAGAAGAGCTTTATAAAATTAAGAACAGCCGATTGTCTGAAAAAGAGCAAGGGAAACGAGAGGATTTAAAACGACGCAAGCCCTATGTTGCCAAAAAGTTGTCCAATATTGCCAACATGGAAGAGCAAGGGGAAATCAGTCCTATTATTCGACTAGAAAAGAGTTATCTTTGTAATTTTCAATGCACGCACTGTTCGGCTGAATATTATATGGATCGCCATCTTGTCAAAACAGTTTCCTCCAAAGAAACGCGCCCTACTATTGATTATGATGATATTAGAAAGTTATCTAAAGAAGCAGATGAAATGGGGTTGGCGCGATTCGTATTAACGGGAGGAGAGCCCTTGGTGATGCGAGATTTCGACCAAGTAGTCGCAGCGATTGATCCTGATAAACATTATATCATTTCTGATACGAATGGATGGTTTCTAGATGATACAAGAGCCAAACATCTTAAAAGTATTGGTGTTGAAAAAATCCAGTTGTCATTGGATAGTTTCATTGAGGAAGAGCATGACAAGTTTCGTAATAAACGAGGCTCTTATAAAAGGGTCATGCGTGCAGTTGATGCCTCTTTGAATGCAGGCCTAAATTTGCTGCTTTCAACCGTCTTGGTCAAAGGGCGTGCCAAAACCAAAGAATTTGAAGATATGTGTAAATTTGCCACTGAAAAAGGTGTTGGGCTTTATGTCTCTTATGCAAAACCCACAGGCGCTTGTACCAATCATCCTGAATTTGTAATTACAAAAGAAGATGCAGATATAGTGCGGGAATTGGAAAAGATATACAATGTATGCACGCATATGACACCTTCATATGGCTCATTTAAGGGATGTATCACTGTCAAAGGTATTATTACGGTGACCTCGACTGGTGAAGTGACACCGTGTCCCTATATTGACTTCTCGTTTGGTAATGTCAAGAATGTTTCATTAAAAGAAATTTTAGCTAGAGGCATGCGAAATCCCTGGACTGGGCCTTATAGACCAGATTGTTTAATCGGCGAAGATCCTGATTTTATCAAGAAACATACTGATATCACTGCTAAATACACACATTTACCTGTTCCTTATGGTGAAGGATTTTCAGATCATGATTCATTGCTTGAAGGTATTCAATAAGTGCCTCATATTCTCGAGTCGCAGTACATAAATACAAAGAAATAGGAGAAATTTTTCATGGCGATACAAACACAACACACTCAAGCTTCTACAATGGACATGAGTTCCCTGTTTGATGACTATGGTAGATGCTTGCCTCAAGGCACTACCTCCCAAGTTCATGCACAAATTCGCCGTTATTATGAGATTAAGCAGCCAGAATTAGATTATGCAACTGTTTTCTCCCGTATAAGATCTAATTTTGGTAAATCAACTCAATTAACAATAGATTTGTTTGCAAAAAAGATTAAGGCAATTCAAACTAATTTAGAAAGTTCTGCAGCTACTAGAAATATTACACAGGGCATCATGGTGCCATTTTTTATACCTAGACTTTCATTTACTGATATTGGTGAAACACTTGAAACTCTTTTTATTCCGACTGTAGGAAAATCTTATGCTCAAAAATTTCCCGATTACCAATTTGTGTCCCATATTGTTGGTAGCTTGAAAGGGTTGCTAACAGTGGCAGCTGGATCTAGACATGATAAGCTTCTTCAAAGATTGACTCAAGAAGATGTAGTGGGAATTTATTTTCCCTGTTTACTAGAATATTCGGTTCCAGCGACTCGAGAAATCATCGCAAATCTGCCGAAAGAATTTCTTCTTTCAGGGGGGTTTGATACAGTAGCTGCCATTATTGGATCTCCTGATTTACTTTTTAACAAGGAGAAATATACCCCGCTTTTATGGTTCTCAGGTTTAGAGGCTGAAAAACATACTATTGGGTATCATTTTGAAGCCTATGGATATAATTTAACCTTTAATCGAAAAGGGCACTTTGGAAATGTGTCTGAGTATTGGAATTCTGGACTTACTGTATTAAGTGACTGAACACCATGTTAAGACCAAATAGTATATGAATTAATCAACACGCTCTAGAGGCCTCATAGGTGAAAATATTAATTACCGGAGGAAATGGATTTATTGGCAAAAGCCTACACAAACAACTGAGCAGTACATACAGTATCATCGCCCAAAATAGCAGTGAATTAGACCTTCTTGATTCAGAAATGGTGTTTAAGTATTTGCAATATCACTGCTTTGATGTTGTTATTCATAGCGCAACCTACGATGCTGCACCAAAATGCTCGATTAAAGATCCAAAAATGGTATTGGAAAATAATATTCGAATGTTTTTGAATTTGATGCGTTGCGAATGTTACTTCAATAAAATGATTTATTTTGGATCATGCGCTGAATTCGGACGGCATCATTGGAAATCTAAAATGCAAGAAAGTTATTTTGATCAGCACGTCCCGAGAGATCAATATGGTCTTTCCAAATACATCATGACCAGGCATACGTTAACGAATAAAAAAATCATCAACCTAAGACTATTCGGATTGTTTGGAGAATATGATGATTGGCGCTATAGATTTATTCCCAATATCTGTTGCAGGGCTATGTTTAATCTTCCTATCGTGTACAATCAAAACAAGTCATTTGAGTTCCTCTATATTGATGATTTGGTTAAAATAGTGGATTGGTTTATTCAAAATGCCCATATGCATCAAGTATATAATGTGTGCCCAGGTGTGTCGTATTCATTTGAGGAGTTGACGGAATTGGTTTTAACAATTTCTGGAAAAAGACTGCCTGTAGAAGTCAAAGAAAAGGGATTTGGAGGAGAATGTAGCGGGGATAATACATTACTACTAAATGAAATAAAAGACATGGAATTTACCAATATTGAGACAGCTATCAGAAAATTATATGCTTGGTATGAACAAAACAAAGATCGAATTGATGAAAAACAACTAAATTGGTTTTAACAGTGACAGACCTTCAAAAAGCACTGGCAACTATTGAAAGAGCAGTAGAAAATCCTAAAAAAGGACTTCCTCAGGAGGTATTTTTCTTTGTTAGTAGACTGACCCCAATGATAAATGTAGATTTGCTGGTCAAAGATTCACAAAACCGTGCTTTGCTGTCATGGCGTAACAACACGTATGGCCGACCCGGATGGCATGTGCCTGGGGGTATTATCAGGTATAAAGAAACCATTGTAGACCGAATACAGACAGTGGCTAGATTAGAGTTAGGTGCAACTGTTGAGTTTGAACAGAATCCGGCTGCGGTCAAACAAGTAATCTGTTCCCATGATACAAGAGGGCATTTTATTTCGTTGTTGTTCAGATGCCGAGTACCTGATATATATCAGATCGATAATAAAAATTTAAACGAAAATGACGAAGGATTTTTGAGATGGCATGCCAAATGCCCGGAACAATTACTAAGTGTTCATGAGATGTATAGAGAGTATATTGAATTATGACTATCACAAACTGTAGAGTGTGTTTAGCTGATTTTTTTGAAATCCCATTGCTACGATTTGAAAATGCTCCTAAAGCGGCACAGTTCTTTCCAACGGCAGATACCCTTCAAAGTGATGAAGGCATTTGTCTAGAAGTGTACCAATGCTCAAGGTGTGGTCTCGTTCAATTGAATAACGATCCTCCACCTTATTATCGCGAAGTCATTCGTGCTTCTGGGTTTTCAAAAGAAATGACAGAATTTAGAACACAGCAGTTTGACAACATATTCAAGCGCTTTTCAATTCATAACAAAAAAGTAGCGGAAATCGGGTGCGGGAAAGGAGAATATCTTTCTATCATCAATCAACTTGGTGTTCAAGCATTTGGAATCGAATATGCAGAAGCATCTGTTAAAACATGCCAAGAAAAAAAATTAAATGTTTTGAAAGGATATATTAACATCCCAGATTACAACATAGAAAATGGCCCATTTCATGCGATTCTTATCCTAAGCTTCCTTGAACATGTGCCTGATCCCAATATAGTATTAGCAGGTATTCATCATAATATGACGGATGATGCAATCGCAGTTATTGAAGTGCCGAATTTTAATATGATTTTGGAAAGAAATTTATTTGCTGAATTTATTAGTGATCATTTGGTTTACTTTACAAAAGAAACTTTAACCAGAACACTCGAAATCAATGGATTTGATATAGTCGAGACTAATACAGTATGGCATGACTATATTATTTCAGCCATTGTCAAAAAACGACCGAGACTTAATATTTCACATTTTTCTAATCATCAGAAGGAAATCGAACAGGACATCGCTACTTATTGCCAAAGATTTGGGGGGAAAAAAATAGCGATTTGGGGAGCAGGGCATCAAGCATTACTATTAATGTCGCTATTAGATTGTTCACCCATGTTCAAATACGTTATTGATTCGGCAGACTATAAACAACATAAATATACTCCAGTGACGCATATTCCGATTGTACCTCCAGATGTATTGGAAACAGATCCAGTGGAAGCTGTAATTATCATGGCTGCTAGTTATTCATTTGAAATTTCCAGAATCCTTAAAAATAGATATGCAAAAGTAAAAAATATTGCCATTCTTAGAGAAGCTGGACTTGAAGTAGTTAAGAGTTAGAATGCAAATGGATCGTGGTAAATAGATTGAAATAGCTGTATAAAAATTAAAAACAGGTGTCAAATGGTCATGAAAACTAAAATTTTTAAAGGATTATTTATTTTCGAGATTGCTAATAATCATAATGGCAGTGTTGAGCATGGATGCGAAATTATTCGTTCTATGGCAAAAATAAGTCAGGAGTTTCCTTTTCAATTTGCTGTCAAACTGCAATATCGAAATTTAGACACTTTCATTCACCCAGATTATCGTGACCAACAGGATATAAAGTATGTAAAGCGATTTCGAGAGACAGAATTAAAAGAACCATCGCTTCTCGAATTAAAAAAAGCGATATCTTCACACACATTTACCGCTATTTGTACTCCATTTGATGAAGATTCCGTTGGGTGGATTGAACAACATGGTTTTGATATTCTTAAGGTTGCTAGTTGCTCAATCACAGATTGGCCGTTGCTAGAAAGGATTGCTCTGAGTCCATTGCCGGTAATTGCCTCAACTGCAGGGGCTTCACTTGATGAAATTGATCAAGTTGTTGCTTTTTTCCGGAACCGCAAAAAGACATTTGCCCTAATGCATTGTATAGCTAAGTACCCTACACCACTTGATGATCTACAACTGGGACAAATTGCTCTATTAAAAGAGCGATACGCAGATATTCCCATTGGGTATTCCACTCACGAACACCCAGATGAAGTAGGAGCGATCAAAATGGCCATTGCTTACGGAGCTACTTTATTTGAAAAGCATGTCGGTATGGGAGAACTGAATGCATATTCTGCTAACCCTACTCAGGTGGAGACTTGGTTGAGATCCGCCCAAGATGCTTTTCGGATGACCGGTTCCAAGGATGAAAGAACATGGATTACTAATGAAGAAATCGATACCCTTAACGCCTTAAGGCGAGGTGTTTTCGCGAAGAAGGTAATAAGATCGGGAGAAAGTTTAAATTCTAGTAATACATTTTTTGCTATTCCAAGTAAGCCTGGCCAGCTTTTAGCGAACTCGCTCTCAAAATACTGTCATTTTACTGTCAAGGAGGAACTACCTATAAACGCTCCCTTGCTGTTTACAAATCTAGTTTGTAAGAATATCAGAGAAGATGTTTTGGAGATAATGAGTAGAGTAATCAAGGTGTTGAACGATAGCAAGGTGATCGTTCCAGATGGAGCTAGTTGCCAGATCTCACACCATTTTGGGATTGAAAATTTTTCAAAATTTGGCGCTGTTATTATCGATGTGGTTAATCGAGAATATTGCAAAAAACTCATCGTTCTTCTACCTGGACAAAAACATCCAGTACACCAGCACCGGAAGAAAGAAGAAACTTTTCATGTATTATACGGTTCTATGAGGCTACAACTAAATGGGCAAGAGCAAGAAGTAAGTGTAGGCGAACTTGTTACGATTGAACGAGGAGTAGCCCATGCGTTTGAAACTTCTAACGGTGTCATCTTTGAAGAGCTTTCTACTACTCATTACGTTGACGATTCTTTTTATTGCGAATCTAATATCAATGCGAATAAGGATCGTAAGACCCAACTATTATTTCGTAGCAGTTGGCTGCAAGAGGAATTGAAGTAATGCGAGTTGCTGATTACATCATGTCTTTCCTGGTTGCGCAGAG
Organism: Legionellales bacterium RIFCSPHIGHO2_12_FULL_37_14; assembly: GCA_001804735.1. Lineage (GTDB taxonomy): Bacteria > Pseudomonadota > Gammaproteobacteria > Legionellales > Legionellaceae > 2-12-FULL-37-14. The sequence continues at coordinate 18,469 of MHBC01000039.1, forward strand.
AGTTAGACATGTTTTTTTATTACCAGGCGGTGGTGCTATGCATCTTGTAGATGCTTTAGGCCAAAATGATGAGTTAGAAGCTATTCCAACTCATCATGAGCAGGCTGCAGGTATTGCTGCAGAAGCTTATTCGAGAGTTATTGAACATTTTGGTGTCCTATTAGTAACTACGGGTCCAGGTGGCACGAACGCCATAACTGCAGTAGCTGGAGCGTGGATTGAATCTGTACCATTGTTGATTATTTCCGGTCAGGTAAAAAGCGCTGATTTGATGCACGACTCAGGAGTTCGTCAGATGGGTGTACAGGAGGTAGACATTATCTCCATTGTCAAATCCGTGACAAAATACGCAGTGACAGTTAAATCGCCCAAAGAGGTGCCTTATCATCTGGAAAAAGGGGTCGCACTCGCTTGTTGTGGCCGAAAAGGACCTGTATGGATAGATATTCCATTGGATATTCAAGCTGCACGGGTTGATCCTGATGTTATTATTAGCTATAACAGAAAGTTGCCACCAATAGAGCGTATTAAAAAGCCCACCATGCAGCTTGAAGAGATAGTTGCACATCTTTCAATCGCTCAAAGACCGCTTATCTTCGTTGGACACGGTGTGCGCTTAGCAGGTGCAGCTGATACCTTTCGAAAGCTTCTTGAAGAGATCGAGATTCCAGTAGTTGCTACTTGGAATGCAATGGATCTACTCCACTATGATCACCCTCTCTATGTTGGGAGCCCAGGTGTTGTTGCTTTACGTGCACCAAATTTCGCAATACAAAATTGCGATCTCCTCATTGCGATAGGGACTAGGCTCGATAAGGTTCTCACCGCGTATAATTGGCCTGGTTTTGCGAGAGAGGCAAAGAAGATCGTGATTGATATCGATGCTCATGAAATATTAAAATTCCAAACGCCTCCAGACTTAGCGGTTTTGGCTGATGCAGGAGATTTCCTTGATAGTCTATTGACAAAAGTGAATGATCTGAAATTGGTCAATTGGAACGAGTGGATAATGCGTTGCAGCGGATGGAAGCGTCGATATAGCCTTGCAAGTATGGAGCCATTTGAGTCTAATAAAGGAGAAATCAGGCATTTACATTTTGTAGATGCTTTTAGCCAACAGGTACCTGAAGGTTCACTTATTGTTACTGGTAGTTCAGGTTTAGCTGTGGAAGCTTTTTATACAGCATTTCGGAACAAACCTGATCAACGGATATTTCTTACAGCTGGTCTTGGTTCTATGGGTTATGGTCTTCCTGCTGCGATTGGCGCTTGTATAGGGTTAGATAGAAAAAAGACAGTCGCGGTTGAAGGTGACGGTAGTTTACAACTTAATGTACAAGAGCTTGCTACCATGAAAGGCCTTGATCTTCCTATCATTCTCTTTGTTCTCAATAACAGGGGATATGCGTCCATTCGAAATACACAACGCAACTACTTCGATGGTAGATATGTAGCCACAGGGCCAGAAGCTGGATTACATTTTCCCGATTTACAGGATCTAGCTCAAGGCTATGGTATTGCTTCAATGCGTATAGAGGAACCTGATCAAATGTCGCAACAGATTTATAATGCCTTGCAACATAAGGGGCCATTCATCTGCGAAGTGATGCTTAAGCCAAACGAAGCGCTTTATCCAAAGGTCACCGCCATCCCTCAAGCTGACGGGTCAATGCTCTCTATGCCGCTGGAGGATATGAGCCCACTATTGCCCCTGGACGTTCTTAAAAAAGAAATGGTCATTCCCCTTGCTGAAGCTTCGTTACTTCAATTAGAGAGGTAGGAAAAACACCTTGAGAAATAACGCATGCTGATTAAAGTAACCACTGGAAGGCCGGAAAACTCTGGACTTTGCTTGCGACAAACACCTTCTGGGAAAGGGTTT
>MHBC01000039.1:20370-56147 GCA_001804735.1 Legionellales bacterium RIFCSPHIGHO2_12_FULL_37_14
GTATGTCATAGCTCATCCTTGGTTATGCCTGAAGTAACAAGATGTGATCCAGATCATATTGTTTATATTTCGATGGAGCCTGCAGAATGGGTTCCCTCAGGGTTCCATACCCAGTTTTCAAAGTTGATACTTTGTGATCGTAAGGTACAGCATAGAGATATCCAATATGCTAATGGCCTGACTTGGTGGGTAGGAATAAGCGTACGGCATGAAAATGGCCATCACTTTTCACCTGACTATTCGCTGGATTATGATAGTTTGAGAGCAATGCCAGTGAGTGTGAAACAAAAATGCATGTCTGTGATTTGTTCAAAAAATAACTCACTTCCTGGGCATAAAAAACGCTTGGCATTTTTGAAAAGATTGAAGGCTCATCCGGTTAGTCAGTATATTGACTTTTTTGGGGGGGATTTTCGCCCTATTTTAGATAAATGGGATGCGATTGCTCCTTATAAATATCATCTGGTATTGGAAAATAGTGTTGTGCCGGATTATTGGTCTGAGAAATTGGCGGATGCGTATCTTGGTTTTGCTTTGCCTATCTATTCTGGTTGTCCGAATATCCCAGATTATTTTGCGCCACATGCGCTGTGCGTTATTAATATTGATGATTTTGAAGGTAGTGCTGCACGTTTACAGAATTTGCTACAACAGGATAACTATGATAGTTACGTCCCATCTATAATTGAAGCGAGAAAGCTTGTGCTAGATAAATACAACATTTTTCAAATGATGACAGAGATTTGTAACAAGAAGGCCAAACGGCAAGTACTATGCAAGCTCAAACCAGTCAGTCACATAATGCGATCTTGGCCTAGAAGAATGGCTCGCAAAGCGCTTTATTACGTGCGCGGTATTAAGGAAAATTAAAATGGCGGGCAACCAAGCACTAGTAAGTGTGATTATCCCAACATTCAATCGTGCTGATTTTCTCAAAGTCGCTATTGAGAGTGTTTTAGCTCAAACATATAGGCATTTTGAGTTATTGATATTGGATAATTATAGCTCCGATCATACACCAGAAATTATTGATGGGTTTGACGATGCAAGAATTAAATATATTCGACATCAATGCAATTTTGGAGGTGTAGTAAACTGGATCCATGGAATATACTGTTCAAAAGGTGAATATCTCTCCATCTTATGTGATGATGATTTTTATAAACCAAATTTCCTTTCTTCACGGATTAATGCATTTGAGAGGTTTAAAGACATACAGGCGGTTTTCACTGATTACGAATTTTGTGATGAGCATGGAAGAGTAACAGCCACTTCGAAAATGTCTTTTGACTCCGAAACAGTGACTTATGGCAAAAAGTTATTGTTATGTGTCTTAAGGCATACGTGGTTTTTGTCTGCGACATTATTTAGGCGAGAAATTGTATTGCGGTATTGGGAAGATAGTATAAGGGCGGGAAAAGCAGCTGATACTTCATTAAAGGTTCGTATGTCTCTTGACACAACAAACCTAGTTGTGTGGATGAGCAACCATAGTATGGTGGTGCGGCAGCATCTAAACCAAGATAGTAAAATAGGTGGAAAGCAAGTACTTTATGGGCACATTGCTGCATTTAATGAGCCACTGATGTTTGGGAACTATACATGGAGCTACAGGCTCCTGCTGAAACAAGGAGCTGCTTGGGCCTACGATATTTTAGGTCGGGCATCATGGGACGAAGGTGAAATCAAGGTGGCTAGACGATCTTTCCTTCGTCAGTTATCTGCATTTCCTTTGAACGTGAAAATATGGCTTCGGTTGTTTCGCTGCTACCTCCCTTGGATGTATCCTAGACCAAATATGGCCGTTCTTTGTCATGGAAATGGTGATTGCAAGTCAAGAACCATAAAGGCAGAAACATGAAGGTAGTTATTCTAGCTGGTGGATTGGGTTCGAGGATTAGTGAAGAAAGTCATCTGAAGCCAAAACCAATGATAGAGATAGGAGGAAAGCCTCTGCTCTGGCATGTTATGAAGATTTATTCAGCACAGAATATTCAAGAGTTTATTATTTGCTGTGGGTATAAAGGATATGTGATCAAGGAATATTTTGCGAACTATTTTTTGCACATGTCGGATGTCACATTTGATATGATGAAAAACAAAATGGAGGTGCATCAACGCTATGCTGAGCCATGGCGTATTACCTTGGTGGATACTGGCGAACATACAATGACTGGTGGAAGGCTGAAAAAAATACAGCCATATATTCAAAATGAAGAAGCCTTTTGTATGACTTATGGTGATGGGGTAGCCGATATCAATATTCAAAATTTGATTGCATTTCATAAATCGGAAAAAAAATTAGCAACCTTAACCGCTGTTCAGCCACCAGGAAGATTTGGAGCGTTAAAGCGCGTAGACACGAAAGTCATTGGATTTAATGAGAAACCTCATGGGGATGGCGGTTGGGTTAATGGTGGTTTTTTTGTCCTTTCACCTACAGTAATGAATTCAATTGAGGGGGATATGTCGATTTGGGAAACTAAACCCATGGAACAGTTAGCTTGCGATGGAGAGTTGTCTGCATTTGAGCACAGAGGTTTTTGGCAGCCAATGGACACTTTACGAGACAAAAATTATCTCGAGGGGTTGTGGCAATCGGGAAAGGCGCCCTGGAAAATATGGTAGTGAGACCGTGTTTTTTTGACTATAATATTTAAAAAAATCTCTTGATTTTCCGCGGTCTCAGGATCCTAATATGCTTCATAATTACGTTTAGTGAGAAATGAAGTCATGAAGAGAAGGAAGCCCCCAGAGATTATTAATATTTCAATTGAAGAATTAGATAACATTAAGTTGCGCCTTAGTTCTGGAGTGATTCTTGATGAAGATAAGGAGATTGTCCTAACTATTTTAGGAACTTACTCCTGGTTAATGAGCAAATTACAATCGACTAAATTCACGATAAATCGATTAAAAAAAATGTTTGGCTTTAGTACTGAAAAGCATAATAAGGTAAAATCAAACAATGGAGTGACCATTGATTTTTCTCCCGAAGGAACATCAGCAAGCCAAATTCTTTCGCTTGATAATATGCAGAGACTAAGCAAAGAGAACAAGACAAACGTTATGTACACGTGATAAAACCTTGGTCGCGCGTGTATTTGGCCTCAAGGATGAATATGAGACAATTGTCCAAGAGAGTATAGAGAGCAATTTGTTGCGCAGGTGGAAGCCTCTTTGGGAACTTGCTAGATATAATTATTTGGCTTCACTTTATGCATCGACAATTAAAGCGACTGTTGCAATTCGAGACAACTGTAAATCCTGACATGCATATACTATTAACCGGTCCTGAGCATTTCGATCAAATACACGGTGGGGGACAGGTTTATATCAGACATTTAGCTGCTGGATTAATAGAAAAAAACCACAACGTCATTTATATCTCTCTTGCTGCTTGTGCAATAGAGCAACCTGACCAAGTGAGAGTTAGAAATGACAGCATAGAAGAGTATAAATTATTATTTCCGCAAAAATGGTTTCATGATGCCAGCTCTCCAAAATCTGCGCTGATTAAACACCTAGCTGAGATCATTAAAACCATCAATCCGGATATTATTCATGCGCATGCTTGGAAACAATATTTTTGTCTCGCATCGACAATGGCTAATAAACCTTGCATCGTAACAGCACATCACGGAGGAATAGTTTGTCCTGCGGGCGCGTTATTAAAAGCAGACGATACCATTTGCGATGTTCCTGCTCATGATACGCATTGCTTAAAATGCTGCGTGAAACAAGTTCCAGGGTTTCGAATATGGTACTTATTATTGAGATACATTCCCTGCGCTATTCGACTTAGACTTGGGCGATTTATAAGTAAGTTGCCATTTATTCCTTTCCTAACGCCACTTGGTCTCATGACAGGTGCAATAAGAGAAAAGGCACAATCGGTTTTTTATATCGGGGCGTATGCGAGTAAAATAATTGCTCCTTCCCCAGCGATTGCAAAGTCTTTAATCCGTAATGATATCCCTGAAAATAAAATCTGTGTCATTCCTCATGGGATCCCAAGGATTGCTAAACGGCCTTTGATAGGAAATTTACATAGTAGATTCATACGATTTGTTTTTAGTGGTCGCATAAGCTATGAAAAGGGATTGCATATTCTGCTTCAGGCTTGTTCTATGTTAAGTGGTTGTTATTATGAGCTGCATATACTTGGTGCGCCTGTAGGTAGACAAGCCACTCGCTATTATCATGATTTACGGCAGATCTATAAACTGAAAAATATCATTTGGTATGGACATAAGCAGTTTGACGACATGCTAAACGTGATCAGTGATTGCGATATTATGATTCACCCTGCACTATGTTTAGAAGTGTTTGGACTTAGTATCGCTGAAGCTTTGGCTGTTGGTAGGCCTGTGATTGCGACAAGGTGTGGTGGGCCTGAAATTCAGATCCGAGATGGAGAGAATGGCCTCTTGATCAAGCCTAATGATCCACATGCATTGGCTGATGCGATGCAACGATTTATAGTCGATCCTGGGTTAGTGCAAGTTATGGCGCAACAAATTGAAAATGTGAACACTATAGAAAATCATGTGATTGATCTTGAAAAGGTTTATCAATCGGTTCTCTTTGTATGATCAGTTAGGAGGAGAATATTAATATCAATCGAAAAAAAGCTAAAACAGCGAGTGTGATCCTACCCAGCGTATTCTCAGTCAATAGCTTTGAAGAAGCTGTAACGGTTGAATTAGCGCAAAATCACAGTTCTTTTTTTGATATGATGGCCATTGTCATCATCAAGAGTTGTTTGATGTTTACTAATTGGGTACTTAATTTGCTTAAGAGAGGATGCTTCTCGTCAGCAACCCATGTACCCTCACATGTTGTTATCTATACTTGTGGAACGCTTGGGGACAATATTCTTATGATCCCTGCGGTTGCAGCAGTAAGAGCATGTTACGCAGAAGCTAATATTACTCTCATAGCGTTTTGTGGTGCATTCACTTCTACATTACAGCAAATTTGGAAACAGACTTCTTATGTCAATAACTTGGTATGTTTGACAAAAGAATCTGTACAACGTCATGGCGTTAGAATATGCATCGATAAAGATAAATTGATAGATATTAAGTGTGATTTATTTATAAATTTATCGCCACTAGGTAATCGAGGTTGTCTTGGCCAAGTGATACGCGAAATGCTTCTAGCTAGGTTTTTAGGCGCACGTCAAGCGATTGGCTTCAGATTGAATAGTTATAATCGAAAAAACCGATTCAATCGGGTTCAGCATTTATTTATGCAGAACGAGGCGCGACGCCCAAGAATGGTTCTACAAGAGTTAGATATTTCCCCGATAGAAAATATCGATTTACTTTCACATGATGGTGCTGTAAAAATGGCTGTCGAAAAGATATTGCGGGAAGTTGGGGTAGTCGTTGGAAACGGTCCCATGATATTACTTAACCCTGGTAGCAAATTAGCCGCAAGCCGTTGGCCTGCAGAACGTTTTGGTGAATTGGCAAAATGGCTTGTTGAAACCTATAGCGCACAGGTACTTATTAATGGTGTTGAGTCGGAGAAAGATATTTGTGATGAGGTAGTGCATACTTCAGGGGATCTGGCAAAGAGCCTTGCGGGCAAATTGTCCGTGCAGGAATTGATTGAATTATTACGATTGTGTGACGCTTGCATATCGAATAATACGGGGACGATGACTTTGGCGGCCATGCTCAAAATACCTCTGATAGTGATATCGAGCACTCGCTTTAGCCCAACCTTTTATATGCCTATTAGCGACAAGATGATTTGGCTATTCTCTTTTTCTAAAACAAGTTATTCCTATCATGATGGAGATGATGTGTCTGAAGATCTACTACCTATTGGTGTACGGGATGTGACGACAGCCTATGAGCAATTAATTAGGGAGTGTTAGCATGCATTTGATGCATCGAAAAAGTTGTAGAGTGTGTGGTTCACGATCATTAACCAAGGTGATCGATCTGGGAGAGCAATATTTACAAGGATCATTTTTGAAGCCTGATATGCAGCGGCCTCCCATGCGTAAAATTCCAATGACTTTGTTACGCTGTGATCCAACACAAGATGAACATGCGTGTGGGTTATTGCAAATGGAGCACTCAGTCCCTCCGCGGATTCTGTACTCATCTTATTGGTATCGATCAGGCACGAACCAAACCATGCGAGACCATCTAAAGTGGATTGCTGATGAGGCATGTAGGGTAGTGAACAAACCAAGATCGTGTGTGCTAGATATTGGTTGCAATGATGGTACGTTATTAAGCTCTTTTCCAACTTATTGTGAAAAATTCGGCATTGACCCATCTGATGTTGCGGCCGGAATGTCTCATGATGCCTATGTGGTACAAGATTTGTTTCCTTCAGAAAAATTAAATAAGGCTTTAGGCGAGAAAAAGTTGGATATTATCACATCCATTGCCATGTTCTATGATCTAGAAGATCCAGTTGTGTTTACGCAACATATCAAACAGCTACTTGCGAATGATGGAATTTGGATCTTTGAAATGTCTTACATGCCGTCGATGCTGGAAATGAATTCTTACGATACGATTTGTCATGAACATTTAGAGTATTATAGTTTATCAGTAGTTGAGTTTATCCTAAAAAAAGTGGGAATGAAGCTCGTTAACGCAACACTGAATCAAATTAATGGAGGCAGCATATGTTGTTTTGCAACGCATGAGGATAATTTCGTCTTTAATCATGCTGCTTATCAGCAGAATATGACGGCGCTTAGAAACAAGGAGTTTGAGCTGCAGTTGGATACAGACAAGCCCTATCGATTTTTTCAGGAAAGAATCGAAAACCATAAAGAAGAGTTGAGCGTATTTTTGAAGCAGTTGAAAAAGGAAGGAAAGCGTATTCATATTTATGGTGCCTCTACCAAGGGAAATACGATTTTGCAGTGGTGTGGTATTGATACCACAATTATTGATTATGCAGCAGAGCGTAATCCTGATAAATATGGTGCACTGACATTAGGTACTGAAATTCCAATTATCAGCGAGACTGAATCGAGAGCATTAAAACCAGATTATTATCTCGTATTACCATGGCATTTTAAGGAAGAATTTCTCGAGCGGGAGCGTGAGATGCTTGAGCAGGGTGTTGGTTTGATTTTTCCGCTTCCCATCCTTGATGTTGTGAGGCAATAATGTTATGAAATCCATGGTGATCGGCACAATAGCGCTGGTGTTATGAGCATGACATCTTCTGCATTAGTCAGCGTTATTCTTCTTACCTACAATCGAGCGGATTGGCTGCAAGTAGCCATTGAGAGCACGTTGGCACAGACCTATGCGCATTTTGAGCTATTGATTTTGGATAACTGCAGTACTGATCATACGTCAGAGGTTGTCGCAAAGTTTCATGATCCACGCATTAGATATATTAGACATCATTGTAATATTGGTCACAGTGCAAATTGGGCATATGGAGTGCACTTAGCAAGAGGAGAGTATCTCTCTTTTCTATGCGATGATGATTTTTATAGACAAGATTTTCTTTATGCTAGAATGCAAGCGTTTGATAAATACAAAGATATCCAAGCTGTTTTTTCTAATTTTGAATATTGTGATGAGCGTGGGCAGGTAACTTCGGAATCACCTCCACCTTTTGATATGGAGCAAGTGATTTGTCGCAGAGCGCTTTTAGCCTGTGTTGCAAGAAACCTGTGGTTTGTAGGTGCCACTTTATTTAAACGAGAACTGATATTACAGTGCTGGGAAGATAGTATGAGGGCTGGAAGAGCTGGGGATACCGCACTTAAAGTTCATATTGCGCTTGATGCACACAATCGCGTTGCTTGGATAAAGGATAAAGGGCTGGTGATGCGATGTCATCCTAACCAAGATTCTATGATAGGTGGTAAAGCAGTGTTACTTGGACATGTCGCTGCCTTCCATGAGCCACTGATGTTTGGAACTTACACATGGCATGACAAGCGATTGCTGAGGCGAGGCGCAGCACGAGCTTATGCGGTATTAAGGAAAATGGCATGGGAGGATGGTGATATCGGTGTAGCCAGGCGGTGTTTGATTCGCCAACTGACGGCATTCCCTTATCTGCCTTCCATATACTTTACCGTGAGTAAAATCAAGCGATGTTTTTTGGAAAGAAAGGCGTGAATCGTGACGCAAAAACAGTCTTGATTGCTATACCTGTATTGTTGATTGGCGGGACAGAAATACAAACCTTATCAGTTGCAAAGGCGCTGATTTCAGGTGGATATCGCGTTATCGTATGCTGTTATCATGAGTACGATCAAACGATGGTTGATCAATTTGCCGCGACTGGTGCGAAGATTAATCTTTTGAGGATGAGGCGAGACGATACTTTTTTTGGATTACTCAGGTTAACCTTGCGTTTGGTAAGCTTATTTGGTAGCTTGAAGCCTGATGTCATTCATGTTCAGTATATTTCTCCTGGTCTCATTTCCATTCTATCAGCTAGATTAGCAATGGTACCTATTGTGTTTGCTACAGTTCATATTGCGGGCAGTTTGGTTTATGGAATAAAGGCAAAACTCATGCTGCGTTTTGCAGCGAAGCTATGTTCAGCCTTTATTTGCGTCTCTAAAGGTGTTGAAGATTTTTGGTTTGGGAGTAGTGCGGTTTTTGATGCGAACAAGCATCCAAAACGCCGCACCCATTTTACGATATATAACGCCGTGGATCCCGCTAGTATAGCTTGGGAGAGCACAAAGGATGTATATAATTTGCGACATGCTTTAGCATTGCAAGGGCGCTTGGTGATTGGGATAGTCGGGCGTCTAGCGGTACAAAAAGGTCATACCATATTACTTGATGCGCTGGCAGAGATAAAGAAAAAGGTTTCGAATGTTATCCTGATTGTAATTGGGGATGGGCCAGAGCGCGAAATTTTGCAGCGTAAGGCTGCAAGACTCGCGCTGACTGATAGTATTTTGTGGCTTGGTGCGCAAGCACAACAGGACGTTTTTCGCTATTATCAGGTGATGAATATATTGGTTATGCCATCGTTATATGAGGGGTTTGGTTTGACTGCGATAGAGGCGATGGCGTTTGGACTTCCAGTGGTGGGCTCCAATGTTGCGGGTTTATCGGAAGTTATTGAGCATGAAAAATCCGGCTTGCTGGTTAGGCCTGGGGATGCTGATGAACTTAAAATAGCTTTACTTCGACTGATTAATGACAAAGAGTTGATACCGAAATTCGGTGCTTATGGAAAGCTGCGAGTTGACGCTTATTTTTCACTCCAAGCTTTTGAGCAGAGCATGCATGCGATGTATCGTTGCTATGTAGGGGGTGTGTGTGATCCATGCCAGTAACACTGCATCGCAAGCTTACCTTCAGCGATCTTATCTAAAACAGCCTCTATTTATCAATGCCATTATTTTTTTTACATTGGCTGCTGGGTTGATCCCTGGCAGTTTTTTGGGGTTTCAGACTGCTGGGTTTTGCTGGGTGATCCCCTGTATTTTGTCAGCGCTTGTTTTGGTTAGGCGATTACCGATGCTCACTTTCCCATTTAAGCTATGGTTGCCTTGGATTTTGTTGTTAGGCTTTCATTTAATATTGGATGATAAGTCTACCATTGAGTCTACTGTGGATCCATTGCACAGAGTCTTGCAGATACTTACTCCTATCTTGGTTGGGATGGCCAGTTCTACTTATCGTCCAACGAGAGAAGCTATTAGTCGTTTTATTGCTTTATTAAGAATGGCATCCTATTTTTTCATAATGGGGTCAATATGGTTGAGCTTTGAGGAAATACGTGCAAATACGCCAACGGGGCTTGCGACCCAGTCGATCACCGCTTTATTGCTAGCAGTCGTCTTTGTCAATCGATATTTATTCTTTAAAGAATTCAGCTATTTAATATCAAGCGTGATGATGATGATGCTCCCTTTGCTTGCCATTACGCGTACGGTACTCGCAGTGATGTTAATCGTATTTCCTACGGCGTTTGCGCCTCTATCTTTGATAAAAAGGGTAGTTGCCATAACAATCATGAGTTTATTGGGTGTGTGTGTTTTTTATTTACCACAGATCCAGCATAAAATGTTTTATTCAGGTCAGGGTGCGCTGACAGATATTTTTGTGAAAGATGATTTTGCAACTACTGGACGTATCTGGTTGTGGGGGTTCCTTTTTGCAGAAGCTCAAAAGAAGCATTTGGTTGGACATGGCGTAGGAGAGGCTGAAAGTGTCACCTATCGCTTGACTAGGTTGGCTTATCCACACAATGATTGGTTGTTAACTTATTACGATCTTGGTTTATTGGGAGTAGCTATCTTTCTCTTGTGTAATGTTATGATGATCAAACATGGATATACTGCTTCAAAGCGAGCTAACGAGAAGGAGGTCAAGTTTCTATTTTGCGCTGGAATTTCCACATTTTTACCATTTATGTTAGTCATGTGGACGGATAATATCATGGTCTATAGTTCTTTTTTTGGAAATTTGCAATATTGTTTGTTGGGATTAGCTTATGGTGCTCTCAGGTATGAGGCCAGCCCCACTCTCGATGATATCTCTGTAGAATGAAAATCCTCTGCGTTCACCATTATTATGGTTCAGAGTCGCCCAGCGGGGAGAATAAGGTATTTGATTTAGAAGTCCAGTTGTTACGATCACATGGGCATCATGTGATTGAGTATACGCGCCATAGTGATGAAATTAGGAAGCAAGGCGTACGTGGTGCATTAAAAGGAGGCGCGAGTGTCCCGTGGAATCCTTTTATACTGCGACAGGTTCGAAAATTGATAGAAAAAGAACAACCTGAGGTTATGCATGTTCATAATACGTTTCCATTGATTTCTCCTGCAATCTTTTATGCGGTCAATACCACAATTCCTACAGCCACAGTCCTGACGTTACATAATTACAGATTGTTTTGTGCGAAAGCGCTTTTAATGCGTTACGATCAATCATGTACTTCTTGTCTTGATAGTGCGAGCGTTAAGCCAGCCATCAAATATGGTTGTTACCGTGATAGTCGTCTAGCAACACTGCCATTGGCGCTATCAATCGCTCTGCATCGGAGACTTAATACTTGGAAAAATAAGATAGATGCTTTTATTTCATTGACGGAGTTTCAACGTGGCATGATGATAAGGGCAGGTTTGGCTGCAGAAACAATCTATGTTAAACCCCATTTTTATCCTGATCCGCCAGCACCAATTGAGTGGGATGCTCGGGAGAATAAGGCCATATTTATTGGTAGACTTGGATCTGAAAAAGGCGTCCGGCTCTTATTGGAAGCTTGGCAGATGTGGGGATCTGATGCATTAGATCTTGATATCATTGGCTCTGGAGCTGAGGAAGACACACTCAGAAAAACAGTACTGGCATTAGGACTGCATTATAAAATAAAATTTCTAGGGCAGTTGTCCTTTCAAGACACACAAAATCGTCTGCAACAAGCAAAGATGTTGCTATTGCCTTCTCTCTCTTTTGAGGGGTTTCCTATGGTGATTCGTGAAGCATTTGCATTAGGGGTACCTGTCATTGCATCTAGATTAGGAGCGATGACTTGTTTGGTGAATGAGAAAAAAAATGGGTTTTTATTTGCAACTGGTGATGTGCAGGCATTGCTCCATGTATTGAAGCAGGCATGGATGGACGAAGGCAATTTAGAAAAAATGGGAAGAGCTGCGAGAAATAGTTTTGAAAGCCAGTATACTGCTGAAGCAAATTACAATAGACTGATGGATATTTATAGCGCTGCAAGTTCGGTCAAACGACAAAGAATGTAGTGTTTATTTGTAAGACCCCTGTAACTCCTAAGGTAACACGTCATAAAGAGCGTTAATGTGAAAATTTTATTCATATATAAATTTGGATTTGGTGCGACAGATGCTGATGTACTTTTGATCCCACTGACGCTTGCGAAACTAGGCCATGAAGTGACCTTGGTTGTTAGAAGTGAAAACACCGGAGAACATTTGCTCCAACATGGGCTACAAGTTGTGTATGTCAAGCCCAATGAGTTTTGGTATCTAGCTTTACGACGGATTGTACTCCACTTATGCCCAGATATTATTCATGTATTTATACACCTTGGCTGTGGGATTTATCCATTTTTGTTAAGCACGCCGAATAGGCCATTATTTGTTTTAGACATTCGCTCGCCTTTGTTGCGTTACGGGATTTTGAGACAAGCCGTGCGCTTAAAAAATCAAATTGAGGTGATAGGTTATGACGTTATTACAGCACATGCAATTGAGTCAGCGTACACTGTGCTAGGAAAACGTCACGCTATTCAATGGATCCCACCTGGTGTAGATTTTGAGTTACTTATTGATCTTACAAAGGAAGCTTACTTAAAAGGAGATCCGTTTAAAGCGGTGTATATTGGAAATCTCGATAGAAAAAGGCAGATTAGGCGTTTATTGGAAGCCATTATTTTAGCATCGACTAAGATTTCATTGCGATTGGATATATATGGCTCTGGCAATGATGAAGCTAATATCAAAGCACTGCTTGACACGAGAAAAATAAAAAATATTCGATTAATGGGAGTTATCCCTAGGCGTGAGCTGTTTGATAAGTTAACGCAGTACGACATTGGGATCTCTTACATTCCATCAGATCTATATGAGATGGCTCCACCATTAAAAGCACTTGAGTGTTTAGCTTGCGGGCTACCTGTTTTAGCAACTGACACAATTGGTAACAAAATATTTGTACAATCGAAAGTGAATGGCTTGCTTGTCAAAGAGGATCCTGTTTCCTTTGCAAAAGGTATAGAAGATATGGCCAATGCCTCTTGGTTGAGTAGAGCGCGCCTAAATGCACGATCTTCTATTGAGCAGTTTGATTGGAAAAATACTGTTACCGATCGCTTGCTTCCCTTGTATGAGAAAGCCTTGAGCGCAAAGAGGAAGAAGTCAGTGAAAAAACAAGTACAACTATCTGATGAAATTTGTTCAGAATATGTGCTTGGCTATCCAGTCGCTATTGGCACTGTTGACATGCACATATCAAAAATTTGCAGTTGGATTGTTGGTGATGCGAAGGCAAAATATTTTGTCTGTGCGAATCCTCATTCTTTGGTTGTGGCAGGGACTGATCCATTATTTAGCCAGGCTATTCATCACGCTGATCTTGTTATTCCTGATGGCACTGGCATTGTTCTCGCCTCGAAACTTTTGCGAGGCGCTATTAGACATCGCATTACGGGAACAGATCTATTTATGAGGCTTAATCAAGTATTGCATGAACGTGGAAACATGAGTTGTTTTTTTATAGGGTCGAAACAAGAAATACTTGATAAAATGGTTTCTCGAATGAAAAAAGAATTTCCTTATATCCAGGTTGTCGGTACATATTCTCCACCTTTTAAGTCAGAGTTTAATCAAGAAGACAATGACATGATGATTGAGATCATTAATCGTGCAAAACCAGATGTGCTCTGGGTGGGAATGACTGCGCCCAAGCAAGAGAAGTGGATTATGGCTAATCGGTCGAGATTAAATGTCAAATTTATCGGTGCCATTGGTGCTGTTTTTCATTTTTATTCTGGGCATATCAAACGATCCCATTCTTTTTTTCAACAGCTTGGTCTTGAATGGTTGCAACGACTTTTGCGGGAGCCACATCGATTGTGGCGTAGAACCTTTATTTCTTGTCCAGTATTTTTGTATAAGGTCTTGAGACAAAAATATTCTTTAAGAGGCAACTCAAGTGGCAAATAGTGTCGTTCAAAAAGCAATATTTCCCGTTGCTGGCCTAGGAACTAGGTTTTTACCGGCCACCAAAGCCTTACCGAAAGAAATGCTACCTATTGTTGACAAGCCATTGATTCAGTATGCTGTTGAAGAGGCCTACGAGGCCGGCATACGACAAATGATCTTCGTGACAGGCCGATCAAAGCGGGCAGTGGAAGATCATTTTGACACGGCTTATGAACTTGAGGTAGAGCTAGAAAAGAGCGGCAAACAGCAGCTGCTAGCACTTGTGAATACTGTCAAACCAGCTGATATGCAATGTATTTATGTTAGGCAAGCGCGATCTCTCGGTCTTGGACATGCTATTTTATGTGCCGAACCCATTATTGGGCATGAACCTGTAGCTGTTTTGTTAGCAGATGATTTGATGCAGGGGAGCCCATGTGTCCTGAAACAATTAATGGATGTATATGCTGTGCATCAATCATCGGTTATTGCAGTACAACCAGTTCCCCGCGCTGAGACGATGCACTATGGTATCGTGACTGGGCAATATATTGCTGATAGAGTAATTGAGATAGATAAGATGATTGAAAAGCCTTATCCTGATGAGGCGCCTAGCACCATTGGCATTGCAGGGCGTTATATTTTAACCCCTGTTGTTTTTAGCAAGCTTAGAATGCTGCGCGCTGGTTTTGGAGGAGAGATCCAACTGACAGATGCAATTGCCGAGGTATTACAGGATGAAAAGGTATTGGCTTATCAATTTGAAGGCACTCGCTACGATTGTGGTACGAAGCTTGGATTTCTTCAGGCGACGGTCGATGTTGCAGAAAAACATCGAGAGGTGGGATCCTTATTTTCTTCTTGGCTACAAAATAAAGAGACGATGACGGAACAAAATGATGCGATTACAAAGCATGCTGCAATCTTTACAGAGTAATCCAAAACGTTGGCTAGTGACAGGAGTTGCTGGGTTTATTGGTTCCCACTTGTTGGAATTTCTTCTAAAAAACAACCAATATGTTGTTGGGGTAGATAATTTTTCTACAGGTTATGAAGCCAATTTAGAAGAAATTCGTTTTATTGTTGGCGATGAAAAATGGCAAAACTTTTTTTTTATGCAAGGGGATATTCGCGATTTTCCAATGTGTCGTGCGGCATGTGAAGGGGTTAACTATGTTTTACACCAGGCTGCTTTAGGATCAGTACTGTACTCCTTAAATGATCCTATAACCACTAACGCAGTCAATGTAAATGGTTTTCTTAATATGCTGGTTGCGGCACGGGAGGCGAACGTTGAAAGTTTTACTTATGCAAGCTCTAGTGCTGTTTATGGTGATGGAGAAGCGAATGCTCCAAACTCAGAAGAATGCCTTGGCTGTCTATTATCACCCTATGCAGTGACAAAATATGCCAACGAATTATATGCACACGCTTTTGCGAGAGTATATGGATTCAATAGTATAGGCCTGCGTTATTTTAATGTGTTTGGTCCACGCCAAGATAGTCATGGTGCGTATGTTGCGGTCATTCCTATATGGATAACTGCGATGATTCAGCAAAAAGATATCTATATTTATGGAGATGGAACAGCCAGTAGGGATTTTTGTTACATTGATAATGTTGTACAAGCAAATATATTGGCCGCAACAGCAGAGAATTCTGCTAAAAATCATGTCTATAACATTGCAGTACAAGAGTCTACTAATTTAACCCGCCTCTTTGATTACTTAAAAGAGGCGATTGCTTCATATGGTAAATATTATCATCGATCGCCAATTCATCAAGAGCATCGAGCGGGTGATATCAAGTATTCTTTGGGAGATATTCGTAAAGCTAGGATGTATTTGGGTTATAATCCACAGTATACTGTGCAGTTAGGGATAATACAGGCCATGTCATGGTATACCAGTAAATTATGAGAAGCCTATGGTGTTCTGTTGATGGAGTGACGGACTATGGATCTATGGATACAGCTTATTAATAGTTCTTTTTTCACGTTTATATTTTCTTCAATGTTGACTATTTTGCTATTGGTTTGGCTTTCTAAAGTTGGCGTTAAAATAGGTTTGGTTGATTATCCTGGAGGTCGGAAAAAACACAAACAACATGTCCCGTTGGTGGGTGGTCTTGGGATCTTTGGTAGTATTAGTATCCTGTTTTTACCCTTCGCTTTCACTAACAAAACGTACTTTTGGTACTGGATGGCCAGTTTTATTTTGGTTTGTGTGTGTATTTTGGATGATAAAAAAACACTATCTTCTAAAGTCCGGCTATTAGTGCAATTTGGCGCTTCATTACTAGTGATTACAATCGGTGATATGCGACTCAGCAGCCTCGGCAATCTGTGGGGACATACACCAGTCTTGCTAGGGTTACTTAGTATTCCTTTCACAAGTTTCTCCGTCATAGGCATTACCAATGCAGTGAATATGATGGATGGCGTGGATGGATTAACTGCTGCCGTGAGCAGTGTTGAGTTTTTAGTGTTGTTTTTGTTGGCAGTTCATATTGGTGCGAACCAAGAGGCACTGCTTATACTTGCTTTTCTTGGAGCGACTTCCTCATTTCTTTTATTTAATTTTCCTAGTCAGTTTACCGAAAAACGAAAATTATTTCTTGGGGATTCAGGTAGTATGTTACTTGGCTTCACATTGTCTTGCATGTGTATCATGCTCACTAAAATGCCCAATAGTTATCCCCCTATCTTGATGGTGTGGATTATGGCTTTACCTATTATGGACACTCTCTATTTAATTCTTAACCGAAAAGCACGTGGTGTGTCTGCATTTCAAGCTGATCGAAGACATATACATCATATATTGTTGTTGTTACATTACACACCACGGCAGACTACGTTGATTTTAACGAGTACTTCTTGCATGATAAGTGCGATCGGGATCATATTGTACTTCAATGACACACCTGATGACGTGCTGTTTTATGGGTTTTTAATGCTGCTTATTTTGTACTCAATGCTAGTGTATGGGCTTAAAAAACATGTTATCGCGCGAAGTATCTCACTTTTCACACCACGGCATATTTTTTAAGACGAGAGTATATATTCTATGTTGTGGAGTAACATTGTGCATAAATTGCTTATGATTGTTGGCCTTGGTTTATTTTTTACGAATAATGCCTATGCATATTTAGATTATGGTACGGGTAGTTTGCTTATCCAAGCAGCAGTTTCCTTTTTTGGTATCATGGTGATGTATCTTGTTAGCTTCAGATTATTTTTGCTCTCTCTTTGTAAACGCGCTTGGATGCATTTTAAGAAAAAATCATCATATACCACAAAGACAAATCGCGATTTATCATCTGCGGGTAAAGACTGAGATGAATTGTCAACAGATCTTAGCAAATCAATGAGTAAGTCAGACTTAGGTGGCGATCGCCTACCCTCTTCCTTCAGAGATCCCAATGGGTATGTCTTCTATAATCAAACGACAAAGACTACTCAGCGGATCATTTTGCCTTCTTACTATGATCAATACGCCTCTTTGATGGAAAATGGGTTGTACAACCATCTTGCAGATAATGGTTACTTGGTAAGACACGAGCTGCTTCACCAAACAGTCAACAAGATGATTATCGAGCCTCAGCAAATTCCTCTTATAACCTATTCCTATGAATGGAGCTTTGAATTACTGAAGGATGCTGCTCTACTAACACTGCTTATTGCAAAAAAAGCGCTAGCATATGGAATGTGTCTTAAAGATGCCACAAGCTATAATGTACAGCTGTACCAGGGCCGCCCCATATTCATTGATACTTTATCTTTTGATTTTTATCAGGAGGGCAGCCCTTGGGCTGCATATGGTCAATTTTGTCGTCATTTTTTAGCGCCCCTACTCTTCATGAAATACAAGACGATGATGGCTGCAAAGCTATTGGTGAATTATATGGATGGTTTTCCCATGGACTTTATTAGCAGTGTATTGCCATTGCGCACTCACTTCTCGCCATTTATAAAGATGAATGTGCACCTACATGCTAAAAAATTGAAACAGTCAAATACAAATCAAGAAATGCGATCTATTCCCATGTTAAGTAAAAGAAAATTACAGTATATGCTTGACTACATGGTTTTTTTTGTTAACTCTTTGAGCTATAAAAAAAATAAAACAGAGTGGAGTCATTATTATCATCATACAAACTACTCACCCGCTGCTTTTGATACAAAGACTCAAGTGATCTCCCAATGGGTCGATCGCATTGGCGCAAAAACGCTTTGGGATGTTGGGAGTAATAATGGATATTTCTCACGTGCGATTTCGTCTCACGTTACGCGCGTCATTGCTACCGATATTGATGCTACTGCGATAGATGAGCAGTACAAAATGAACAAAGAAAAGAAAATAAGCCACGTTACACCTTTAATCGTTGATATAACAAATCCATCGCCTGCTATAGGGTTTGATAATAAAGAGCGACCGTCTTTTACAGAGAGACTGTTACACCAAAATATTGATTGTGTTTTAGCATTGGCCTTAATTCACCATTTGTGTTTGTCTAACAATTGTACTTTTGCGATGATTTTAAGCTACTTTAAACAGATCAGTCCTTTTTTAATTATAGAATTTGTTCCTCCAGAAGATTCATGGGCAGAAGTGTTGTTAGCAAGAAAAAGAGAATCCAGAAGTTTATTTAATTTTTATCATAAAGCAAATTTTGAATTAGCATGTCAAGAGTATTTCATAATTTTAAGCAAACAAGCCATCCCTGGCTCTACTCGAACACTATATTTACTAAAGGCATTTGAATAACATGGGAAAAAATCTCAAGCTTTATGGATTTGGCACAGTATTAATCATTTACCCATTGTTGTTTTATATAGCCAACAACACGCAACGGTTTGAATTACCGGAGGTTCTGGTAACGCTAGGGCTTTTAATAGCAAGCAATTTGTTTGTTTTTGGATTCATGCAAATGATACTCACAAAATTAGGCATGAGTAATAGCATGTATGTAAAGATTTGCACAGGATTATTGTTATTACTTTGGCTCATCATGATGAAACCCGCTATTTATGAAAATCCTGAGCTATATTATGTTGCTAGTTTTATAATAAACTTTAATGTACATAAATTTATCATTTATGCAGTTTGTGGCGCGCTTGTTTTTGCACTTGGTTTTTTTTTGATTTCACAAAATCTGGGGTTTTTTCTAGGGTTATGTGGTATTTTAAATCTTTGGAATATCACACATGCTCTTGCTTTTCCTACTAGGCCATACTCTAAAAGCCCTACTCCTGAGGAGCAAACGGTAGCCATCAAAAATAAGAAAAATATTTTTTTCATTTTGACAGACAGCCTTACAAATGAACAAGGCATGGATCGCATTGGTATTAAGGAGGAAACGAAACCATTTTTCGATAAATTCAAAAAAAATGGATTTACCGTATATTCTGATTTTTACACTTCATTGCAGCCCACAATCAATGCATTGTATACCTACATCGCGATGAGTTACAAACAAGCAGGGCAGATCGCGTATAGGACAGAAATGTTCCACGGAAATGATATTTTAAATGATGGAAAATTTTACCATATACTTAGAAAAAATGGTTACAGCATCAATATTGTTCATGATGCGAATTTTTTTGGGAGTCAATTCTGCTCTGCTGATTTGTGTTATTTCAGAGACCAACAGTCGAACAGAACATTAAAAACCCGTGTCGCTGGAATTATTCATTTTTTGTTGCCACGCGTGATCACCACTAAAGTCGATTTATTTTGTGATCCTACTATTAAAACTGAAAGCACCAGAGAAGCATCATTTTTCTCAAATAAACTAGCAGATCAAGTATATTTAAAAACCCCAAATTTCACTTATATTCATGCTTTTTCTTTGCCAGGCCATACAGGCATCGACATATCTACAATCGATCATTGTAATGAGCAGGCGGAGATAAAAAAATATTTAGGAAGAATTAAACTGACGGAAGAGTTTGTATGGTCAACCATTCAAACCATACAAGCGAGAGATAAAAATGCGTTAATTATTGTTGCAGGGGATCATGGCCCCTATATTTTAAGACAATGCACTAGAAAAGGGATCGATAAAAACGATCAGATTATGGAACGACAAGGGGCCTTTTTAGCCATCTTATGGGGGGATGATTACATAGGAACATATGACAGTAAGATCAAATCATCACATAATTTATTCAGATATATACTCTCTTATTTGGCAGGCAACGAGGAATTATTGTTACATAAAGAGAAAGACAATGCTTATACATATACCAATCGCTTCCGTAAAATCACATTAACTATGCAAGATGGGGTGCCCAGGTTGCCAAAATAGTTTACCATAGAAGTAGCTGGCCAACGATCATTTTGTGTTGGACAATCAGGATGCATTACATGTATATTCCCGAGGGTTATTTTGAATAAAATAAGTAACTCCTCACGTCATCCCGAGCGTTAGCGAGGGATCTCCTGCATTTAAGATCAATAGATCTTCTACGAGATCCCTCGCTAACGCTCGGGATGACGTGCCTGGGGAGTTACTAAAATAAGAAGAAGATGATTCAATACATCATATAGGACATTGTTGAATAAATGCTAAAAAAAATAAGTTTGATTAGTATAAGCATCCTGTTAGTCGGCTGCGGACTGTTGCCAGGTATGCAAAATCTGGAAACTAGAAATATGCGAAAGATGGTTGTTCCAGAAAGAGTTCGGGTTCAACCAACACTGATTACGATCACGCCTTCTTTAATTGCAGATCAAAGGATCAGTACATATTATTATCACATTGCCCCATCTGACATACTTGCAATCCATATCTTGGGACACCCCGAATTTGATTTTTTAATGAGCCCAACTAATGTTACCAGTGTAAACAGCTTATCTGGACCTACAGGACAGCGATCGGGATATTGGGTTAACCCAAATGGGCAGATTCATTTTCCTCTTGTTGGCTATGTTTTGGTTGCTGGGAAAACAACTGATAGAGTACGAGCTGAGTTAACAAAGAAATTGAAAAAATATGTTCCAAATCCTCAAGTTGATGTCCAAGTTTCTCAATACCGAGGGCAAAAAGTCTATGTGATTGGCGAAGTTATGAGGCCTGGCATGCTGCCAATTAATGATGAACAGCTCACCATTGCAAGCGCACTGGCCTACTCAGGGGGCATTAACCCAGAATCGGCTAATCCTGCCTTTATTTATGTGATTCGAGGGAATTATACTCAACCGTTTATTTTTTGGTTAAATATGGAAACCCCTGATCGAATGTTGCTTGCTGAGCGGTTTAGTCTAAAGCCGCACGATATCTTGTATGTATCTTCAGCTCCGCTCGCTCGCTGGAACCGCTTCTTGAGCCAATTGTTACCTGCAGTGCAGCCTGCGCTGATTGCGCAAGCTGCCATAGGTAGTACTGTTTAGGTTAAGGATACATGATGAATATGAAAGCGTCGTTGAAACCTTCTCTCCATCAAGAAAATACCATTGATTTTTGGGAGATAATTGGACAAATCCTCGAAAATAAATTAATAATTTTTATTATCACAGCTGTTTGTCTTGCATGCGGTGTTTTCTACGCCTCAAGACAAATACCTCAGTACCAAGCCAGCACGCTCATTCAATTTGAAGACAGTAGTGGCGGGAAGGGGTTGGGGGTTGTAAATCCTAACTTTATGGGACTTGCGCGTGGAAATGGCGCAGCCGTACACATAGCACTGCTGAGGTCTCGCGTCATTCTTGAGCCAGTATGCAAAATATTAGGACTCAATATATCTGCAAGTCCAAAACAAGGGTTTTTCGCACGCCTATTGCCATTGCACCGTTCTACGATTGAAATTGATAAGCTGGAATTACCAGAAAGCTACACCAATATGCCTCTCGATTTAGTGTATGATAAGCCAGGCCATGTTGTGCTTTATAATGATAAACAAAAAATGTTGCTCAGAGGCTCCATCCATGATCTCCTCCAAAATACTGATGGCTCTATAAAATTAAAAATAGCGACAATAAACGCCCTCGAAGGGGATCATTTTCTTGTGATGAAAAGCGCTACTGAACATATTGTTCAGGCGCTATCCGGAAAAATTAACATCACAGATTTAGGAGGAAGACAAGCAATTGGGATAGTGGACGTGACGTTGCAAGATGCAAATCCAGAACGAGCTGTTCGCATTTTAAATCAAATTGCTAAAACTATACGAGAACTAGATGCACGAAAACAATCTCTAGAGGCATCAAAAACACTGGAATTTTTACATCAACAATTACCAATCACAAAAGCCTCTCTTGAGAAGACAGAACAAAAACTTAATCAATATCGCGTCAGTAGTGGCAAAATAGACTTTCGGCTGCAATCACGCTCCCTTTTAGAAGATTTTATTAGAGTTGACAAAAACTTAGCCAGATTAAAGATCCAAAAGACCGACATGAAACAGCAGTATACCATGGCCCATCCTGCATTAATCGCATTAACTCAAAAAATTAAAGCTATTGAGCAAGAGCGCGCTGGATTGGAAAAACAGTTAAAAGTTTTGCCATATTCAGATCAAATAGCCCTAAATCTATCTAGAGATGTTCGCGTTAAAATGGAGCTTTATACTGCTTTACTCAGTAAAATTCAGCACTTAAACGTCATAAAAGCTGGAACTGTTAGTGATGTCAACATACTTTCATTGGCCAAACTACCTGAAGCTCCACTGCCCATAAGAAAAAAAGCGATTTATTTAGCCAGTGTTCTTTTAGGATTGATATTAAGTGCTATGGTTATTTTTGCAAAAAAACTAATTTTCTCTAAGGTTGAAGATCCGCTTTGGAGCGAACGGAAATTTAACATATCGAATCTAGCCATTGTTCCATATTCACGAGAGCATGAAAATTTACAGGATGGAAAACGCAAACTGCTTGCAGAAACCAACCCACGTAGTCTCTCTATTGAGGCATTGAGGAGTTTACGAACGAGCATGCAAATTCATTTAAGCTGCCAAAGTCTCAATATTATTGCTATTCTTGGGATCTCGCCTGGTGTTGGCAAAACCTTTATATCCAGTAATATTGCTTACCTTTTAGCAATGGCTGAAAAACGTGTTTTATTAATTGATGCTGATCTACGCCGCGGGACTATGCATCGTTATTTTAATGTATCTCCTAAACCTGGGTTTGCTGAATTAATAAGTGGGTCAAAAACAGTGACAGAAACTTTAGTCCCTACCATGCATGAAAATTTAACGATCCTACCAAGAGGCAGTTATCCCAGCGATCCTGCAGAATTGCTGTCCAGTACACGATGTAAAGAGCTCATTAACCAATTTTCCCAGCAATATGATATTGTTATCATCGACACACCTCCTGTGCTCTTAGTCACAGATGCAACTGTTATAGGATCACTTACGACAGCAAACTATCTAGTATTAGGATCAAATGCACATCGACATAAAGAAGTGGAAATGGCTGTTACCCGTTTACAAGGCGCTGGTATCACAATAGGGGGATCTATTTTTAACTTCCACAACATGAAAAGCCAACGAAATCCTTATTATTATAGCCACTATTACCACTATAATAACTACTATAGTGCGGAAAATAGTCAGTGAAGAACCTCAAAACGGTTATTTGTTCTGTTTGTGCCGCATGCTTATTTTGCCACTCGTTTTCCCTTTATGCAGGTCCTTGGTTTGTTCCAAGTGAGGCATGGGAGTCTTCAGCCACTTTATCTAGCAAAAGCGATGTTGCTTTATTGGCGCATTACGGCTTAATTAAAGCTCCAATATTAACTTGGCCATTAGCATGGACTGATATTGGCCCTTCGTTATTAAGCTCTACAGCAAAAAAGAGAATTAAAAAAGCTCCATTTGCAGTTCAATTAGCATATGGGCGCATTTTGTCGCAATATTATACTGCAATAGAACAGCAAAAAATAAAACCTTCTGCCTATGTAAGTGGGGGTCAACATATTAACCCATTTCGCACCATTGATTATCAGCCACGGGCAAATTTTCAAGGTGGTGTAGCTTTAGAGGGTCAAAATAAACACCTTGCTATAAAAGCTGCTGTTGATTATGGCGAATATGATGATGCGACCCTAAACGCCCATGTTGATGACTCATACGCTTACCTTTTGTTCGGTAACTGGGCTTTGGGCTTTGATAAACTTAATAATTGGTGGGGTCCTGGTTATTCAAGCAGTATGATTTATTCCTCTAATCCTCCACCACTAGCTAAGTTTACTTTTAGGCGCAATCAATCCTTACCATTCGAAACTAAATGGTTGAGCTGGATAGGCCATTGGTCCATAACTACATCATTATCAAGAGGCGGGCCAAACGTACCTGAGCCATACCCTTTAATTTGGATGCTTAACTTGGCAGCAAGGCCACTACAGAGTTTGCAATTGAGCTTATCAAGGAACTCATTATTTGCAGGAGAAAAGCGCCCAGTGAATTGGACAATGATAGGAAATTTAATCACAGCAGATGATAATTGCGATCCTTCCATCTACGGCCAAGAGTACTGCGCAAGGAATACTCCCGGCAACGAAATTTGGGAGCTGACAGGAGATTGGGATTGGTATCAAACCTTCAAAATTCCAGCAAACTTATACCTCCAAACCACATTTAACGATCGTATTCCATCTAACTCTTACATGTGGGTTTATAATGCCTGGCATGCAATTTTTCCTAAACTCAATCCACCTATACCTGCAAGAACCGCCTTTCTAGCAGGAGCAAGCACTTGGGGCTCAATGTATGATCAATTACTAAGGCTTTATTTTGAGTTTGAATATACCCATCAATATGCCTATTATTTTTGGGGAGAACGTGAATATGATATTTATGGTGGTTCGTATCCTTATGTATATTATGGAAAACTGATAGGAAGCACACTAGGATCTGATGCAACAGGTTATACAGTAGGTGCAATACTCAATGAAACCAATGGCAATACCGACTCTATTTTGATTCGCTACGTTAAGCTAAATCAAGTAGGTACATACAACCAAATACTTAATTGGGGATACCCATTTCATAAACAAGATCTACTATGGCTCTCTTTCAACCGCTCTGTTGACTTAACTAAAAATCTGGGGCGCTTATCTGGGCAGTTGGGTTACATACAATCTTTAAATGGATCTGGCCTTAAAACCAGCCCTTCATTTTATTTGGTTTGGACGAAGGGGTTTTGAACCTATAAATAATAACTCTGTACGGTACGATTTTTGAAATCGTCGTTGCAAGGAGCGTAGCGACGAAACAATCTAGTGGCTTTGAGGTAGTGAATGACTACATCAGTTTTTCATAAAGATCCACCCAATAAGGATTAACCTTTTCAATCAAAGCCAGCTTCTTTTTTCTTGACCCACCTTTTAGCTGCTTTTCTCGAGCTATAGCACTGAGCATGTCGTTGGAATAATACTCAGGCACCTAAGTATATCGGTTAAACCATGCTGAATGCACCGACCACCATTAAGGACTATGTCGCGCAATAAATCAAGGCCATAGCGAAAATAGCTGATGGCTTTTCGTCCATGTTTTTTTGATTTTGATTGTCTTCTGTAAATGTCGCCACTCTCCCGTCGCAAGGAATAGTGCTGGATGGGTGATTCCATCAAATGATCCGTGGCGACAATCAATAACTCACCATCTGCGAGTCGAAGTGCACTTAAATAAACCTTTTGCTTCCATAACTTACGCAGCCCTTGGAGAATTCTTTGTTCTCCAGGTTTCAAATCATAAAACAATGCATCAATACTGATCTCTAAACCACGAGGTGGTAATAGCATTGTTTTTAATGCGAATACAGAACGGTATTTTTTCTGTCTGTAACCATTTCACGATCAGCAAGTAAACCAGCGATCATTGATTTGCCGAATTGCATGATATAACGCTGGATTAGTTCAATCCGCTCCTGCGTATCGCTGTTTCCTCATGTCATTGTCTTGGCGGAAAAAATATGGATTATCAATGAATCAGTGAGCTACCTCCATGCATTAAGGCCACTAGATTGCTTCGTCGCTACGCTCCTCGCAACGACGATTTCAAAAATCGTACCGTACAGAGAAATAATAACAATAAACATACATTTTGCAGTAATTTAGGTTTATACTCAAGTTCCCACAAAAAGCAATCTACAGAATACTATGAATATAACCACAACCTGGATAGACATCCTAGGCGCAGAAAAATCTCAACCATACTTCTTAAAAATTCTAGAATTCCTCCACCTTGAAAGGCAAAAAGGCAAAATTATCTACCCTAATCCTTCCGATATTTTCAACGCTTTCAAAGAAACTCCATACAAAGATGTTAAAGTCGTATTACTAGGCCAAGATCCGTACCATGGTAAAGGTCAGGCGCATGGGCTGTCTTTTTCTGTTAATGAGGGGGTTGAAAAGCCGCCATCTTTAAAGAATATTTTGCAAGAATTGCATGCTGATTTAGGGGTTAAAATCCCCATCCATGGTTGTCTAAAGAAGTGGGCTAATCAAGGGGTTTTATTGCTTAATACTTCTTTAAGTGTTGAGGCGGCAAAGCCGCAGTCACACGCTAAGATTGGGTGGGGGAGTTTTACTGATAGAGTTATAGCTAAGCTAAATGATTATCCCTTTCCTTTGGTGTTCTTGCTTTGGGGGGCGCACGCCAAGCAAAAACAAGCTTTGCTTGATGGAAAAAAACATTTAATTTTAACAGCCCCGCATCCTTCACCTTTTTCAGCCCATCAAGGGTTTCTTGGATGTCGACATTTTTCCAAGACTAATGCTTTTTTAGCATCTATTGGAAGGGAGATTATTGATTGGGCCTTGTAAGCGAAAAAGGCGCAAAGTTACGATTTGTATTCGTTTAAAAAATATGTTAACCTCGTTATCTAATATTAAAGAGCTTTTATCGTCTGCCTAATTCAATTTATTAATACCTGATTGACTAAGCGCTAATTTTTTTCTTTATATCAATGAGATAAATTAGCTTATGCTTAAGAAAGGCTAAAAATAAAAGCCAGCAAATTCATAATAAACTCATCATCGAACCTAATTGCATGGCATATATCCCGCACTCATGAATGAAAATAATAAATTTATAATAAATCCCCACGTCATCACGGACCTAGCGAAGCTCGAGGCGGATGACGTGATATTAATCTTAACCAACCAACCAACCAACCAGTAAGTGAGAAATATGGATCTTAGAGAATTAAAACGCTTGCCAATTACCGATTTAATGAAATTGGCGCATGATATGGGAGTTGAAAACCCTTCGCGTATGCATAAGCAGCATATATTGTTTGCCACTTTAAAGGCGCATGCTCTAAAGGGCGAGAAAATTTTTGGGGGCGGAGTTTTAGAGATTTTGCCTGATGGTTTTGGGTTTTTGCGATCTGAGGATGGCTCTTATCTCGCTGGGCCTGACGATATTTATATTTCTCCTAGTCAAATAAGACGCTTTAACTTACGCACGGGAGATTCTATCACCGGTGAAATTAGGCCGCCTAAAGATAGCGAACGTTATTTTGCGCTAGTTAAAATAGATCAACTAAATTTTGATAATTCTGAAAGCGCGAAAAACAAAATATTGTTTGAAAACCTTACTCCTTTATTTGCCGATAGGCGCCTTGTTATGGAGCAAGGTACGGGCTCAACTGCTGACTTAACTGCGCGAGTTATCGATTTATGTGCTCCATTTGGGCGTGGGCAACGTGGCTTGATTGTTTCTCCGCCTAAAGCTGGTAAAACCTTAATGTTACAGAATATTGCCCACTCTATCGAAAAAAATCATCCTGATTGTTATTTAATGGTCCTTTTGATTGACGAGCGGCCTGAAGAAGTAACTGAAATGCAGCGTTCAGTGCGGGGCGAAGTAGTTGCAAGTACCTTTGATGAGCCGCCGCAAAGGCACGTGCAAGTTGCAGAGATGGTTATTGAAAAAGCTAAGCGTTTGGTTGAGCATAAAAAAGATGTGGTGGTGTTATTAGACTCAATTACGCGCCTTGCTAGAGCCTATAATGCGGTAGTTCCTGCCTCGGGGAAAATTCTCACAGGTGGGGTTGATGCTAACGCCCTTAGGGGTCCGAAAAAACTTTATGGTGCTGCGCGTAATATTGAAGAAGGCGGTAGTTTAACCATTATAGCCACAGCTCTTGTTGATACTGGATCTAAAATGGATGAAGTTATTTACGAGGAGTTTAAAGGCACAGGAAATATGGAAATTCACTTAAGCAGAAGTATTTCCGAGCGGCGGGTCTTTCCGGCGATTAACATTAATCGCTCCGGCACAAGGCGCGAAGATTTATTATTATCTCCTGAAGATCTACAACGCACCTGGATTTTACGTAAAATTCTGCAGTCTATGGACGAATGTGACGCTATTGAGTTTTTACTCGAGAGGATGAAAAATCATAAAACCAACGCGGAATTTTTTGAGGCAATGAAACGCCAAGAATGAGTTAAAAACTTATGCACTATGCTGATCTAAGAGATTTTATCACCCAGCTTGAAAAAAAAGGTTTATTGCAAAGCATTAACTATCCTGTTTCACCCTACTTAGAAATGACAGTAGTATGTGACAGGGTACTTAAAAAAAATGGCCCTGCTTTGTTATTTACTGCCCCTAAAGATGCAAAAATGCCAGTTTTGGGTAATTTATTTGGTACCCAAGAAAGAATTGCTCTGGCTTTAGGGGTTAATTCTCCCAAAGACTTGCGGGAAATAGGGCAACTACTTGCTAACTTAAAACAACAAGAGCCGCCAAAAAAATTTACAGATATTGTTGATAAAGGGCTCTTATTAATTAAAGCTTTAAATTTAACTCCTAAGCTCGCTAAAAAGCCTTTAGTGCATGAAAATGTCTATGAAAAAGATGAGGTTGATTTAGCAAATATTCCTATTCAAACTTGCTGGCCAGGCGACATATCTCCTTTGATTACTTGGGGTTTAGTAACTACTAAGTCTCCTGCTAAACCTAGGGAAAATTTAGGCATATATAGGCTGCAAGTTAAAGCTAAAAACCAAGTTATAATGCGTTGGCTCAAGCATAGGGGTGGCGCTTTAGATTATCAGGCTTTTGTAAATAAATACAAGAATGAGCGTTTTCCCATTGCAGTTTCCATAGGAGCAGATCCTGCGACAACTCTTGCTGCTGTAATGCCTATACCTGACAATGTCTCGGAATATGCATTTGCCGGGTTTTTACGTAACTCCAAAACCGAGCTTGCTAAATGCATTGGATCTGATTTACACGTTCCTGCGAGGAGCGAAATAGTCTTAGAAGGTTATATTGAGCCTAACCATCAAGCAGAAGAAGGGCCTTTTGGCGATCATACTGGCTATTACAACGAAGTTGAAACTTTTCCGGTTATGACTGTAGAGCGCGTGTGCATGCGGAATAATCCTATATACCATACAACCTATACAGGAAGGCCGCCTGATGAACCTGCGGTTTTGGGTCTTGCTTTAAATGAGATTTTTATCCCATTTTTACAGCAACAATATCCAGAAATTGTAGATTTTTATTTACCTGCTGAAGCCTGTTCTTATCGTATGGCTATTGTTACTATTCGTAAGCAATTCCCAGGACATGCAAGACAAATAATGATGGGTGTTTGGTCTTTTTTACGCCAATTTATGTATACTAAGTTTGTTGTTGTCTGTGATGACGATATAAATGCCCGCAACCTAAATGATGTAATTTGGGCTTTAAGCACTAGAGTTGATCCTGTGCGTGATGTCATGATGGTTGAAAATACCCCTATCGATTATCTAGATTTTGCTTCACCTAAATCAAGCCTAGGCTCAAAGATGGGGGTTGATGCTACTAATAAATGGCCTGGTGAAACTAAGCGCAAGTGGGGAAATGTAATAAAAATGGATAAAGATGTGCTAGATTTAGTTAATAACTACTGGGATAAACTAGGATTATGATGCTAAAAGACTTGTCACTAATAGCTGAGGTTATCCAAATAGAGCCTCTTACGCAAAATATTTTGAAAGTAATTTTAAAGCCGCAACACTATGTGCCATACATTGCTGGCCAATATCTGCAAATTTTAACCCAAAAAGAAGCTTTATGTTTTTCAATTGCCAATGCACCTCTAGGCGCACATTACTATGAATTACATATAAGGCATAGCCCACAAAATTTAGCCCTGCAAAAATTAATGCAAGAAATGAAAGAAGTGGGTGAGCTACCTATTTTTCTTCCTTTGGGAACTTGCCATGTGAATAAGCTATCTACTGAGCGTGCGACAATTATGCTAGCACAGGGGACAGGATTTGCTCCTATAAAGGCTATTATTGAACAATGGCTAACTGATGGAAATATCCCGCCAACTTTATTTTGTTGGCTCACCAGGACCAAATCCGACTGTTACATGCGTCAATTAGTAGAAAAATGGGATTTTGAAGTAGAAAATTTTCATTTCTTACCACTATCAGCAGATTTTACTGATCTAAATATCTTAAATAAGCTTAAAGAGCACTCAGGCTTCGATCTCCATAATGTCCAGGTTGTGCTCTCAGGTCCCTTTGAGCGCATGCACGCGCTAAAAAAAGCAGGTATAAGCATAGGGTTTAAAGACGATCAATTCTTTTCTGATGCTTTTGAAAGTATAACCAAGGAACAATAATGCAAACTTTATATCAAATACTAGGTCTTTTAGCAGCAGGAGCTATAATTTGGTTCCTCTATTATCGTATTAAAAACGATAAAACCGCCTTCAGCCGCGAAAACCTCAGCAAAAGCTTTAGCACTATGGGAATATTAGGATTAATCCTTATAGTCTTCGTTGCAATATTGGTTTATGTTGCAAGGATGTAATATATTCTAAACGCACATAAATTTTCGGATTTTCCGTAAACGCGCCCGCGCCTTCATTATTGTCCGCGTGCGAAAAACCAATAAATAGGCACTAAACTCAAATCTACATCTATCGCATAAATAATACATTATTTGATTATTTATTAATCAACAGCTATAATAATAAAACAGTAGACCTGGATTGAGAGGCTTTTATGAATATAAAGGAAATAGAAGACGCAATTAAAAAAAAGCTAGTAGTAATACAAGATTTGAATCACCAACTAACATTTCTAAAGGAAATGTTAACTCATAACCAAACAGGGTTAGCAAAAGCTACTAGTCCTGGAGAAGTTGATGATTGGAGAACAGGTTGCGCAGTATGTATGCAGAGAATACCGGAAATAGAAAGAGAAATTAATCAAGCGAATCGCGAACTTACCCAATTGCAAAGTAAATTGGAAGCTAAGAAATTTAACGCTGAATCGCAAGTAAACAATAATAGTGAGCAGCAATCTTCGCAAGAAAACAAGCAACCTGACGCACCTACACACAAATGAAGCATAGCTAGATGAGATATAGAGGCTGGGGATGGTATTATGGGTAATAAAGAAAATGGTAACTCCCCACCACGTCATCCCGACCCAGAGCGTTGGCGTGGGGGAGGGATCTCCTATCGGGCGGCACAATTTTTAAAGAATCGATTGATACAGGTCGTTCCACTCTGGGTCCGGGATGACGTGGGGAGTTACAAGATACGGATTTTCTTGCACAAATAACCCTTATTCTATTACAATATACACAATAAATAACCCTTATTTTATAACAAACCATGTATAAACGTACGCTATTTAAGACATTGCTGGCTTGGTCGAAAAAACCAAATCGTAAGCCATTGATATTGCGAGGTGCTCGGCAGGTTGGGAAAACCTCTTTGGTAGATATGTTTGGTGTGCAATATACTAATTACATCAAATTGAATTTAGAAATCAAGGCTGATAGGGATCTATTTGAGCAGGATTATGATATAAGCCAATTAGTTGCTGCAATTTATTTTCAGCGTAATTTACCCATGCAACCTGATGAAAATACTTTATTATTTATTGATGAAATACAAGCCTGCCCAAAGGCTGCAGCTTATTTAAGATATTTTTATGAACAGCGCCCTGAGCTTGCTGTGATAGTTGCAGGCTCTTTATTAGAAACGTTACTTGATAGACATATTACGTTTCCAGTCGGGCGTGTCGAATATTTGTTTATGCAACCATTTTCTTTTAAAGAATATTTATTGGCACAAGGAGAGTTAGAGGCATATCAAATGCTAAAGCAAGTGCCTTGTCCTAAATTTTCACATCAAAGGATGTTGCGGTTGTTTCACCAATATGCGCTAGTTGGCGGTATGCCAGAAGCTATAAAGACCTTTTTAACTAATCAAAATATTATCGATAATAATGCAGTATATGAAAATTTAATGCATGGTTATATGAATGATGTTGAAAAATATGCCCCTAATAAGACCATGGTACATGTAATAAGGCATGCTATTGCCCATGCACCTATAGCATCAGGTGAACGCATCCATTTTCATGGTTTCGGACAGTCAAACTATAAATCAAGGGAGATGGGAGAGGCTTTACGAACGTTAGAAAAAGCCATGTTATTAAAATTGATTTACCCAACAGTTGCAACCAACCCTCCAGCAGAAATAGACATTCGAAAATCGCCGCGGCTGCTATTTTTAGATGTTGGTTTAACTAACTACATTGCAGGAATTCAACAATATTATTTTAAAGTGACTGATCTTAATGCGATTTTTTTAGGTAAATTGCTAGAAAGTTTGGTTGGTCAGGAATTGCTTACAATATATCCTGAACAAATAAATCCACTTAAATTTTGGGTTCGAGAAAAATCTCAATCGCAAGCAGAAGTTGATTTCGTGATTCCATTGCAAAAATATTTAGTGCCTATTGAAGTGAAGGCTGGGGCAACTGGCAGATTAAAATCTTTAATGCAATATATGGATTCTGCTAAGCATAATAAAGCGGTACGGCTCTATGCAGGAGATATTAATTACAGCAAAGTTATCACTCCAAAGGGAAAATCTTTTTTTCTCATTAACCTACCTTATTACCTTGCAAGTCAAGTATATCAGTACCTTTAGATAATCCCGTCGAGCCTACAAATAAAATTGTTTAACAAGGGTACAATGAAGCTTGGAAACGATATTTTGCGGTAATATAGCTATCAATAAAATTGAAAAAACACTAAAATCTTAACCTGTTTTTTATATACCACCTATGGTTGTTTCATGGATATATCCAAAGATCCTAAATCAAATCGCAATCTTTATGTTTGCATTACGGCAGTATTTTTGTGTTTAATTTTATTTTATCTTCCATCTGTTGGGGGTAAGTTTGGTTACCTTAATGATTATACAATCTTTGAATACAATCCACATCAATGTTGTCTAGGTTTTCCTGAAACCATTCAATTGTTTGCAATTGGTCGACCAATACAGGCTCTGCTTTTGAATTGGCAGCTCATGTTTGTGAATGGGATTGACTCGTTACAACCGATGCGTATATTTTTTGTAATGATGATTTGCTTTGCGGCAACGGGTTTTTTTGTACATATACAGCGGCATTTCAACATCAGTCGATATAGTGCTGCAGTATTATCGTTACTTATATTTACTTTACCCTCGATGACGATTAACTCGTTTTGGGTAGCGCAATCTATTCCTGGAATAGTACCTATATTTTTTGTTCTTCTTGCTCATTCAATAATGCAAATACGAGGAGCTATGTATATTCGTTGTATATGTTTTGCTACAGCTTTTTTTCTTATTTATATTAGTCTATTCATCTATCCACCAGCCACGTTCTTCTTTTTAACGTTAACATTGATCAAGTTTATGTTTGGCGCCAAAGATGTTCATCAAACAAGGTTATGCAACATCCACATAGAAATAGTACTTCTGTTAACATCATGCTTGGTTTATTTTTTAACTGTTAAATATATTTTAAAGCCTATACTAATTACGTCACATTTTGGTGGGATGAATTTCTCAAGTATTTTTCACGATATCGATGTTAAAAACACTGCCTATAGGTTTTCAGTGTCTTTTGATCCAGTTGACAAAATTGCACGATTTTATGATTTATTTAGATTGATTTTTTCAATTTGGTTCCCTCCACTTGGATTGGGATTTATTATCCCCATTATGGCGGTATTTTGGTCTACACTGGCTTATGCTTCGTTGGATAGCCCTTATCTTAAAAATTTAAATCGGACTTACCGGATAATTTTTGGGTTAAGTTTGGCGACATTCATTTTATTATTATCCCCCCTTCCTGTTATCATTGGCCAAGGTAATTATCCCATGCTTTACCGGGTCACATTTGCACCGATGGCTATTATTGCTGTAGCTATTGTTTTCATCATGGATCGTGTCTTTCAAATGACGAATATAGGAAGAAAAAAATATGCTTTTTTATGCATTATAGGGATTTTCATTCTTGCAGGTGAAACCTCATCCTATAAACGTCTGGTATTAATGGAGAGGCGTTTATCTGCTGAATATAGTCATGTCTTTAATGTGGTTAAGAAGGCAGATGATGCAGGTTTTAAAGAAATTAAGATTCTTCCTATAGAGTCTCCACCCGATCCTAGAGGCTTTTTGTTTCGAGATTTTGGATATACAGCGGTTAATTCAATTACTTTGGGGATGGTGAACGCAGCCTTGCAAGAACTTGGTCGAGATGAAACACAATATCACGTTCGTTATGACCCATTAGGCCAACGGTAATTTCAATGGTACCGAGAAGAGGACTCGAACCTCCATGGGGTTGCCCCCACTAGCACCTGAAGCTAGCGTGTCTACCAATTCCACCATCTCGGCTTTAAGTCGCTAAGATATGCAATCAGTTAGATTTTGTCAAACTTTGCTAAGTGCTAATTTATAAAGCTTATTTTTAGGTGTTTCACTTAACTTAGCAGCGATGTTAACTGCTTGCTTTAAAGGTAGATCTTCTAATAAGACCTTAAGTAATACATCATCATTATAGATGTTAGATTTATCTTCTTTAGGGGGTAATAATATTACAAACTCGCCTTTTATGTGGGAACTATCCTGAGCAAAATAGTTAAGCATATCTTGGGCAACGCCTCTTATAAAGGTTTCAAAAGCCTTAGTAAGTTCTTTGGCGATAACAAAAGAGTAATCAGCGCCAAATATTGCTTTAATAGCTTTTATGGTTGCAATAATTCTATGGGTAG
This sequence comes from Legionellales bacterium RIFCSPHIGHO2_12_FULL_37_14, assembly GCA_001804735.1. Classification (GTDB taxonomy): domain Bacteria; phylum Pseudomonadota; class Gammaproteobacteria; order Legionellales; family Legionellaceae; genus 2-12-FULL-37-14. The sequence continues at coordinate 55,053 of MHBC01000039.1, forward strand.
ATTCATAAAGAATAACTGAGCATTCATGTTTTTTAAGCTCGGTTAATTGTTTAGATCTTGCAGTAGCTTTAGGATTTAGAAAACCTCCATATAAAAAACGGTCACAGTTAATGCCAGCAGCGCTTAGGGCAGTAATTAATGCACAGGCCCCAGGTATGGGTACAATTGGAATGCTGGCGCTAATTGCTTGTTTTACTAGGGGAAAGCCTGGATCTTGAATCATAGGAGTTCCTGCGTCACTAATTAAAGCGACATTGAGTCCATGTAATATTTGATCAATGACTTTTGCAGCAAGCTTAGCTTCATTGTGGGCATGAAATGCAGTGATTTTGGAGGTAATATTGTAGGCGTTAAGAAGTTTTTTAGCGCATCTTGTATCTTCAGCGAGGATAAGATCGACTTTTTTTAAAGTTTCAAGCGCGCGCAAAGTAATATCGCTTAAATTTCCTATAGGAGTTGCAACTATAAAGAGAGTGCCTTTAGTAGTTGCGAGGGACGAGTTCATAGATTATCCTGTTTGCCTTATTCTTTATGAGATACTTCATGGTGCAATTAGTTAAATATTGTATTTTATTTCTTTTAGCCTTATTTGTCTTGCAAGGTTGTAATAAAGTAGGCGGCGGCCAAGTTTCTAAGGGTCAGGGTCTCGCATCGCCTTTTAATTTACCCGCCAAAGCGTACCTTAGTTTGGCAAATAAACAAGAAGGTAATGAAAGACAGGCTTTAGTTATAATGGCGGCAGGGCGTTTTATTGAAGATGGGGATTTAGCTATGGCTAATGCTTTATTAAATAATCTGCAAGATCTAACGCCTTTATTAACGGCAGAACGGTATATTTTACTTGCAAAAATAAAAGTAAATATCCACAAATATAAAGAAGCTATTACTATCCTTGCTAAAGTACATGATTTACAAGATTTATCGTTGTTTTATCAGGTGCAATATCATGAAATTTTAGCGTTTTCATACGATAAAACCGGTAATTTTCCTGAAGCAATTGGCGAGCGCATAATATTAGATAAACTGCTGCCAACAGAAGACGAAAGAATCCGTAATCGCCGGGTATTATGGCTTAGTTTAACACGCTTGCCTGAT
>MHBC01000039.1:56161-74505 GCA_001804735.1 Legionellales bacterium RIFCSPHIGHO2_12_FULL_37_14
CTTAATTGCTGAAAGAACAGACTTGCCGGAATTATTAGGCTGGTTAAAGCTTGCTGAAATAGCAAAAACTAAAGGCGTAAAACGTAATGCTTTGCTCGATAAAGTATATGCCTGGCAAGAAGAGTTTCCCAACCATCCGGCGAAAAGCATGCTTCATAATGAGGTTATATCTGGCAGTCAAGATCTATATAAAAAGGTTAAACAAATAGCGCTCTTACTGCCAATGACAGGACCATTAGCTGGCCCTGGCAATGCTGTTTACGATGGATTTATGGCAAAAATAAATAAAGATGAATACCAAGTTATGGTCTACGATACGGCTAAATATAAGGCCGCAGGCTTGTATGACAAGGCGGTTACTGATGGAGCTGATTTTGTTATTGGTCCTTTAGCTAAACCAGAGGTTTTAGCAGTAATGGCTTTACCTCACCCTGTACCCACACTTTTACTTAATGAAACTCCTAGTAAAAGAGATAAGGAAACCTTTTTCTTAACTTTATCGCCTATAAATGAGGCAAGATTAGTTGCGAACGCCGCACGACAAGAAGGTTATCAGCATGCCCTAATCATAGCGCCCAATAATAACTGGGGCGAGGAAGTAATGCTGGCGTTTCAAAAGCAATGGCAGGCACGTGGAGGGCAGATTGTTGATATTCTCCGCTATTCTCCCAATACCTTTCTAAAATCTTCGGTACGCGAATTTTTGCATTATAGTGAAGATGATGGTCAGCACAGTCAAAGAGAAGATTTTGATATGGTTTTTCTTCTTGCCTATCCTTCTAAAGCGCGCACAATAATGCCGCTACTGAAATATTATGGCCTTGGAAAGGCTAAGGTTTTTGCAACTTCATCTGTATATGCAGGTAGTATCGATGCTAATCAAGATAGGGACCTAGATGGCTTAATATTTTGTGATATGCCATATGTTTTTACCCATAATCTACCCAATAAACATTGGCCAGAACAGTTAAATAGCTATAGTAGGTTGTACGCCCTAGGTCTTGATAGTGCAACTTTAGTTGAGGATATGAATAAATTACTCTTATTTCCTGCAATGGGCGTAGATAATGAAGGTGGCTTATTGTATTTAACTCATGATAATCAAGTAGTGCGAATGTTAACCTTTGGAACTTTTATCCATGGTAAGGCTGAGGCTATAAAATAATGTCATTGCAAAGAGGCCTAAAAGCAGAGGAAGTTGCGAAAAATTATTTAATTAAAAATGGGTTAAAATGGATAGGCAGTAATTATCGTTCGCGGTTTGGAGAAATTGATTTAATAATGACAGAAAAAACCTCTTTAGTATTTGTTGAGGTTAGATATAGGCGCTCTTTAGATTTTGGCCTTGCTTATGAAACTATTTCGGCGAAAAAAAAGCGTAAATTAAGGCTTACTGCATTACAATATATTGCGCATAACAAACTCTATCAAAATACTCCTCTGCGCTTTGATGTTATTGGCTTACAAGGTGAGCCTATGCTGATTGAATGGATCAAAAATGCTTTTTAGGTAGCTTAATTATGGAAGACAAAATAACCCAATTATTATCTGCACACATTGAAAGTGCAATTTTACTTGCAGATCAACTCTCAAGCTTAATAGTTAGAGCGGGAGCGCGGCTTACCGAAGCTCTTTTAGCTGATGGTAAAGTATTATTGTGTGCCCATGGTAGATCTTACGCTAACGGCTTGCATTTTCTGTATGCAATGTTAAATCGTTATGAGGTAGAAAGACCGGCATTACCAGTACTAATGCTAGGTATGCATCCACATATTTTACATGTATTGCTCAAAGAAAGGCATGACGATCAAGTATTTTCCCGGGAAATTCAAGCTTTTGGATCTTCACAAGATGTACTATTAATTTTAAGCACTACTGCTAACGCCCCATCTTTAGTGCAAGCTTTACATGTTGCCAAAGAAAAAGGCATAGACAGCATCGTAATTTGTGGCGAAACCGAAGGAGTGCTCGCGCATTACCTTGGCCCTAGTGATTGTTTAATTCAGCTCCCGAGTAGTTCTCCATTAAGGATTCTGGAGTTACAACTTGTGGCTATGCATGCTATTTGCACCATAATAGATACTACTTTGTTCGGGGAAGTTAAAGCTTAAATGGAGTTTAAAATGAAATTTTATAAAACTATTATTCTTTTATTAGCAATCAATTTATCAGGCTGTGTGGCCGCAGTTGTAGCAGGAGCTGCTGCTGGCGCAATTATTTATGATGGGCGCGGGGCTATTATTATTGCGCGCGATACTAAAATTGATTTTCTAATTAATGCAGAAATTGCTAAAGATAAACGCTTTAAAAATTCGCGAATAATAGTTACCAGCTTTGGCCAGGCAGTTTTGTTAGTTGGAGAAACGCAAGCAGCAACTTTAAGAGTTTTAGCCGGAAAAATTGCCGCTAAAACTAAATATGTAGCTAGAGTTTATAATGAAATCAGCATCAAAGAACCTATAGGCATGGCAGATCGCGCTAAAGACACATGGATAACGGGCGAGGTAAGAGGCCAAATGTTAATGCGTAAAGGGCTAGAGTCTGGTTCTATTAGGGTTGTAACCGAAAACAGCGTGGTTTATTTGATGGGAGTAGTAAGTAAAGAACAAGCCTTTCTTGCAGTTGACGTCGCAAGGCACGTACGAGGGGTGAGCAGAGTTGTTAAGGTATTTAAATATGTTAATTGATCCTAAATATATTTTAGCTTTATTGGCAACTTTATTCTTAACCTCATGTGTAAGCGGAATTTGGACTGGGGCAAATCTTGTTTATGATAGATATAGCGTTTATAAAACCCTTAGCGACTATAAACTAAGCAGAGCAGCAAATTCTGCGCTTTTTAATAAAAGAGGCTCAAAATGTCCAACTTGTCTGATTGATATTACAGTATTTAAAGAAGATGTTTTAATCTCAGGACATGTAACAACGCAAGAAATTGCTAATACCCTAAGTAATAGGCTTTTAGAAGTTTCAGGATATAGACATCTATACAATAAAGTAATGGTCGCTCCCAACGCCCTACCCCAAACACTAGAAGATAGTTGGATTACCATGAAAGTTAGATCGCAAATAATGCAAAATTCTAATATCGATCCTAACGCCTTTAAAATCGTCACCACAGACGGCATTGTATATATTATGGGGGAAGCGCGCGTCGAACAAGGACATGCAGTAATAAATATTGCCAGGCAAACAAGAGGGGTAAGAAAAGTAGTAAGCTTAGTACATTATTTAGTTGAGGCAGCCTAACCTACTTAGCCCCAGTAGGTTAGACCTTGGTCCAACAATAAACGAGCATTATTTTTTAGTTTTCTTAGCACGTTTTACCGTCTTTGCAGCCTTGGGCTTGGCTTTTTTAGGGGCAGGGACAGAAAGAGAAGATTCACAAGAGCTGGCGCAGCATTCACAACAACCTATAAAACAATTATATAACCATGCAAAAATCGAACCGCAAATTAATCCATTTAAAAAAGCAAAACCACCGCCAATAAGACTTCCAACGATTGTAGCTTCATATCCTACATATAAAGTTCCCATTGTTGTGACAAAAGGGGTCCCATAGGAAAAATAAAGCGCTAACAATCCAGTAAGAAATACTGGAACTCCACAAAGGATCCCTGCTGCTAAACCAAACGCCAATGGGCTAAACTTACACTTATTCATGACACTTCCTCCTGAACTAGTCAATTTTTAACAAATGCTCTACAAATTGATTATAGATTAGTTTTTTAGAGATACAATACTAAGAAGATAGATGCTTATGTTTAAATTCACATAAGTCTTGAATAATGCAAGTTGCGCAGTGGGGTTTTTTAGCTGTACATACGTATCTGCCGTGCAAAATCAGCCAATGATGGGCATTGAGTAAATAAGGCTTAGCAATAATTTTTACTAATTGGTGCTCAACTTCTAAGGGGGTTTTGCCACTGGCTAATCCTGTGCGATTTGCAACCCTAAAAATATGGGTATCAACTGCCATAGTAGGAATTTTAAAAGCTGTATTTAAAATAACATTTGCCGTTTTTCTCCCTACTCCAGGCAGTTTTTCTAACATAGCTCTTTCTTTAGGGACAATACTGTTATATTGCGCAACTAAAATCTCGCAAGTTTTAACTATGTGTTTTGCTTTGGTAATATAATAATTAACTGGCCGAATAATCTCTTTAATAGCCTCAACTCCTAAAGTTAACATAGTTTCTGGCTTATTAGCTTTGGCAAATAAAACTCGGGTAACTTCATTTACTTTTCGATCTGTTGATTGCGCTGATAATAAAACTGCGATTAATAGCTCAAAAGAAGTTGTATATTTAAGCTCAGTGGTTGGGTTAGGGTTTTGTTCTTGTAGTCTTGCGAAAATCGCTTGGCATTTTAGTTTATTCATGTTTTTTTTGCTCTACTCTTTTCAATGCTGCCAAAATATAATTTTTTTTCGCTTCTTTCTCACTTTGTTTTGCTAAAGATGTGATTGATCTTTTTTGCTGATATAAAGCGGCTTTTGCTTGCTGCTCTTGTAAAGTGCGCAGCTCTTTTCTTATAAGTTGATTTTCTGCGCGCTCTTTCTTGTACATGGGTTTTTTAATAGGAATTAAGGTGATGCAATCAACAGGGCAAGGGTCTACACAAAGACCACATCCTGTGCAATCTTGCGGTAATACCACGTGCATATGTTTATTTGTGCCGATAATTGCATCAAAAGGACAGGCCTTTATACATTTGGTGCACCCAATACAAGTAGATTCATCAATAACTGCAATTTGGGGCGTGTTTGCTTTAGAAAATATCATTGTTCTTCTTGTAATAAAGCATGAATTTGCGCTTCTGTAATACGCTCTAGCATAGTTTCAAATGGGCGTACTTTTTGGTTAAGAACAGTAGCGTCACTATTAACAAAATCAAGAGGTTTAATATTTAATAACTTTTCGGTATCTTCAGCTAAAACTGGTAAAACTGGTTTTAAATAAGTTATTATAAGTTTAAATAAATTTAAACTGGTAGTGCATATTTTTTGCACCAAAGGCAGCTGACTACTTTCTTTAGCTAAAATCCAGGGTTTTTGCGCGTCAATATATTGATTAACAAGATTTGCTTTATCCATAATAAGGCGTATAGCACTCGCATAATCTCTATTGATGTAAGCATCAATAATACTAGATTTTGCTCTCAGGATATCATTATATAATTCCTCATTATGTAATGAATCAGCGAGTTCGCCGGCAAAAAATTTATGTAAAAAACCACAGCTCCGCGATGCAATGTTAACAACTTTGCCAACGAGGTCGGCGTTTATCTTGAGGATAAAATCTGCAAAATTAAGATCAATATCTTCAGTTTTTCCATTAAGCTTTGCAGCAAAATAGTAGCGTAAATATTGGGGATTAAGATGTTTTAAGTAAGCTTTAGCTTCAATAAAAGTCCCCCGCGATTTCGACATTTTTTTCCCGTTAATCGTCAAAAAACCATGGGTATAAATTGCCGTAGGGAGACGATACCCTGTTGCATAGAGCACAGCAGGCCAAAATAATGCATGAAAATAGAGTATATCTTTGCCGACAAAATGATAAAGCTCACAAGAAGAGTCTTTTTGCCAAAAATCAGCAAAAGTTGCCCCTGTCTCTTGGCAATATTTTTGGCAACTTGCCATATAACCTATAGGAGCATCTAACCAAACGTAGAAATACTTATCTTTAGTATCAGGAATTAAAAAACCAAAATAAGGCGCATCTCGGGAAATATCCCAGGTTTTTAAGCCTTCAGAGAACCATTCAGCTAGCTTATTAGCCATTTCAGTTTGCAAATGGCCTTCTTGGGTCCAGGCTTTAAGAAATTGCTCGTATTTAGGAAGGTTAAAAAAATAGTGCACGGATTCTTTAGTTATTGGTTTAGTGTTAGAAAGAATTGAAACAGGATCAACTAGTTCGGAAGGGTGATAACTTGCCCCACAAACCTCGCAGTTATCCCCATATTGATTAGTGGCTTTACACCTTGGACAAGTGCCTTTTATATACCTATCGGGGAGGAACATATTTTTTTCAGCATCGAAAGCTTGGGCAATAGTTTTTTGCAAAATATCGGCGTTTTGTTTTAGCTTGGTGTAGATTTCTTCAGTAAGGACTTGGTTTTCATGGGAATTTGTGGTTGAGTAAGAATCATAATAAATTCCAAAAGACTTAAAATCGGTCTCATGGCTTAACTTATATTGATTAGTTAATAGCTCAGGTTTTATTTTTTGTTGTTCGGCTTTTAACATTATAGGCGTGCCATGTGCATCAACTCCACAAATAGCGAGGCATTTATTGCCTAGTAAGCGTTGGGTGCGTATCCATATGTCAGCTTGAATGTGCTCAACAAAGTGCCCCAGATGAAGATGGCCATTTGCATAGGGAAGGGCACAGGTTACAAGCATAGTGCGTTGAGTCATGTTATTGTTCAAATAGTCTAGGTTTTTAGTCTCGCGAGGATAACGAATTTTTCGAACTTTGTCGAACTTCGGGGCGATATTTAAGGATTTGTTTTAAATTCGCATAATTCATTTGCCCATAATAAATATTTTTTAATTTACCGTCTGGGGAAAACACAATGGTTGTTGGAACTATTTCTATATGTTTTCCTAGGCTGGCTCGAGTTTTATCAGCATCAAGGCTTGGGTAAGATAAGTTAAATGCATTAGCTAGTTTAAGCTGCTCTTTAGGATCGACTTCATCAATGTTAACTGCAAATAATTGCATTTTTTGCCCATTAGTCTTATAAAAACGATTAAATTCTTGAATTTCACTAATGCAAGGTTCACACCAACTAGCCCAAAAATTAATCAGCACCCAGCGGCCTTTGAGCTCTGATAAATATAAGCTTTTACCTTTGATAGGATGAAGCTCAAGATCTGCATAGGCTAAATTGCTGTAAACTAGCAATATAAAAAAAACTTTGCTGAGAAATGAGTAATTCATAGCAACATTCTGGGTAAATTTTTGAATATATTAGAAAAACACATGTTTGACAATCTTAACTAGACATTGTTTACTGTCATGATGTTAAAATATTATGATTCGATTTTTATCACAAAGTTTATTTATTATAAATTTTGATTGAATTAAATATAATTTTAGGGTAAAATATAACGCTAAATTAGGAGAAAAAATGATTCTAATGCTACTAATAATTAGCTTAAGTGTAGTTTGCTTGCTTGCCATGGCGTATAAATTTTATACATCACCTAAAGAGTTTTTGCCAGTTAAACAGCAAATTAAACTAGCAGCTAGCGGGTTTGTAGCGTTCATTGCAGACACATTTGGCGTGGGCAGCTTTGCAGTAAATATCGCCTTTTCAAAAATATTTAGTTCTTTTCATGACGATGAATTACCGGGGGCCGTAAATGGTGCGCAGGTTCTTCCAGGGGCTATTGAGTCTTTATTTTTTATGCAAATGGTCAGCGTCGATTTAACAACCTTAATAGTTTTAGTTGCTGGAACCTGCATTGGTGGATTTTTTGGCGGGCATTTAATTAGCCATATGCACAAACAAACTATTCGCATAACAATGGTCATATGCTTTTTAGCGGTTATTACCCTTTTATTAGGCTATCAATTTAAACTTATGCCATTGGGTGGAGAGGAGTTATCTTTATCTGGGTATAAATTAGTTATTGGGTTTTTTGCTCTAATATTATGCGGGGCTTTAACCTGCGCCGGAGTTGGTTTATTCGTAATGGTACAAAGCGTACTATTTTTGTTAAATGTTTCTCCTGAAGTGGCATTTCCTATCATGACCACAGCAGGCGCCATGCAACAGCCCCTAACCACCATGGTCTTTTTAAAGAAAGGTCGGATCCCTTTGAAAAAAACTTGGATCTTAAGTTTAGCAGGTTGTATTGGGGTTTTATTTGCTTTACCAGTGTTTAACGCTTTGTCGGGAGATGCTTTAAGAGTATTGCTAATAGGCGTGTTAATTTATAATGCCGCAAGCATGGGTTTAACCTATATGCGCACACGCAAAGCTGATCTTGAGGCCGGGGAAGTTATATTTAGCGCCTAAGAAAATAACAAGCGGCAAACTACTATACTCGCAACAACACCTGCAAAGTCAGCAATCAGTCCTGTTGGGATTGCATGGCGCGTGCGTTTAATACTGACTGCACCAAAATATATTGCTATCACATAAAAAGTAGTTTCGGTACTTCCCATAATAGTTGCTGCCATTTTGGAAATTATAGAATTGCCACCCTCATGATGAATAAGCTCAGCTGTAATCCCGTTAGCAGCACTCCCGGAAAAAGGCCGAATAAGAGCTAAAGGAAGTAAATCAGGAGGCATGCCTATTTTGTCTAATATTGGGTTTAGGAGTTTGGCAAATAAAGCAAAAAAACCTGAGGCACGCAACATTCCAATTGCAACGATCATGGCGACTAAATAAGGCAGAAGTCCTAAAGTAGTATTTACCCCTTTTTTAGCGCCCACAATAAAGCTATCGAAAACATTGAGTTTCTTATAAGTTGCATAAAGAGGAATGCCAACAATAAAGCTTAAGAACAGCAAATTAGATAGTAAAGTCATCAGTCTTCTCGGATCTAATACGGTAACGCTTCCATTTTGCTAAACGCTTAACCACAATCAAGGCTACAATTGTAGAGCAAGAAGTAGCAATTAGGGAACTTGCAACAACATCAGTAGGATTACTAGCGCCATTTGCCGCTAAAAAAGCAATTGCCGTTGTAGGGATTAACTGCACACTAGAAGTATTTATGGCAAGAAAAGTACACATAGCATCTGATGCTACGCCTTTATGCGGATTAAGCTTTTCTAAAGCCTTCATAGCCTCTATGCCAAAAGGGGTGGCAGCATTTGTAAGGCCTAACATATTAGCAGTAATATTAAGAATCATAGCTTCCATAGCAGGATCGTTGGGGGGAATTTGCGGGAACAGAAAGGTTAAAATAGGCTTAAGTAAGCGGGTAAAAATTTTCATTAACCCAGACTCAGTAGCAACCTCCATAATTCCTAGCCAAAAAGTCATTATTCCAGCTAAACCTAAAACAAGCTCAAAAGCAAACTTAGCAGAATCAGTCACAGAAAGCACAACATCATTAAGATGTCCGGTAAATGCACCAACAATTACCGCACAAAACATCATGCCTAACCAAATTGTATTGAGCATTAGTTTTCCTTCCCCAACGAACGCCTACGTGCCGCGGCTTGTCCGCGGCATCCAGGATATGGTTAAATTAAAACCAATTTAATATTCATTTCATTGATAAATAAGAGCAACCCCGTAATATAACGATTCTAACATCTGGCTCTCTATGTAAACAGCAAAATTTAAGTGATATCATCCTGTTGGGTCCAATGCTTTGAGACTTAGATCGTCTGGATGCCGCGGACAAGCTGCGGCACGTAGGCCTCGAGCGATTAAGGGATTAGCTATGTTAACTTTTTTAACATTTTGCAGTAGCCTTCTTCTAACATCTTCACTTTATGCAAGCACATATAGAGAACATTGTGAGCCAATTGGGGAAAATAAAGATTATATTTTCAGCTTACTTCCTCAATTACACAAAAAAACCATGACCCAACGCTTAGCTTTAATAAGTAGCCAGTTGCTTAACTCACCCTATGCTATGTATGTATTAGGTGATGGGGCGAATAGCAGTATTGATCAATGTCCTTTAATTCGCTTGGATAAATTTGATTGTGAAACTTTTGTAACTAGCACACTTGCTTTAGCTTTAAGTAAAGATGAAAAAGGTTATGAGCAATGTTTGCGCGCCATTAGATACGCTAAAGGAGAAGTGGATTTTTTAACAAGGCATCATTTTACCTCCATTGAATGGAACCTGGAAAATCAACGCCAAGGCAGAGTACGTGATATCACGAGATCTATCGTTAATAACCAACAAAAAGCAGTGTTTAAATGGTCAAAAACCCAAATAGATAAAGGAGGGTGGCTTAAAAATTTATCTGCTCTACGCGTTAGGCTGATAAAAAATACACAAAAAGCGGCAAAGCTAGATAAGCTAAAACAACAAGCTAAACAATATAAAAAAATATATGCAAAGCTAGCCTATATTCCTTTAACTGCACTTTTCTCTAAAAATGGCGATCCTCAATATAACTTATTTGCCCAAATTCCAGACGGCGCGATTATAGAGATTGTAAGACCTAACTGGAATGTTAAGGATAAAATTGGCACTAATTTAGATGTTTCCCATATGGGATTTGCTTTTAGGCATAGTGGCACGCTCTTTTTTCGCAATGCTTCTTATACGCACCATAAAGTAGTTGATGAACCTTTAATTGAGTACTTAAAACGCGCGCAAGCAAACCCTACTATTAAGGGTATTAATATTCAGATAGTTTTGCCAGATGCTCGTTGTTAATCTCAATTAACCCATGATGGCGTAAAAAGGCTGCAAGCGACATTTCTCGGCCCAAAAATGCTTTAACACTCTTCTCCATATCACGGCTGCCGCCGCGCGCTAAAATTTCTTTGAGAAACTCTTTGCCAGTTTGCTCATCGAATAAACCTTTTTGTTCAAATTTCGCAAAGCAATCAGAAGATAAAACTTCAGCCCAGAGGTAGCTGTAATACCCGGCAGCATATCCGCCAGCGAAAATATGCGCAAAGCTGTTTTGAAAGCGGTTATAAGACTTAACTTTAAATAATGCAGTATCTTTTCTAATCGAATTAAGTATATCCTGCACCCAATAAGCAGGATCGTAAAGCTTCTGGTGCTTCTCCGTTACCCTTGGCGAATGTGGGGGTGGCACTTTATGTACCTCAAGATCAAAAAGCGCAAATTCCAGCTGTCTTAACAAATGCAAACCAGAATTAAAAGTCTTAGACTTTAATAGATTATGCAATAAATTTTCCGGGAGTTTTGACGAAGTGAGTAAATCTAAACCTTCTTTTTGCCAACACCAATGTTCAAACATTTGGCTTGGAAGCTCAATTGCATCCCATTCAACCCCATTAGTCCCTGCTGCGCTATACTCTAAGACCTCTGTTAAGAGATGATGCAAACAATGACCCAACTCATGGAATAAAGTAACTACGTCATCATGATATAAAAGAGCTTCTGCGCCTTCTTCTCTGCTTGCAAAGTTACACGTTAAGGATGCAATTGGAAGTTGTATTTTACCATTTTTTAATTTCATCTTTGTTTGCAATGAGTCCATAAAGGCGCCAGATTTTTTATATGGCCTTGCAAATAAATCAACATATAACATACCTAGATCAGTATTTTTATGGGTCAATTTAAATACTCTAACGTCTTTATGCCATGTGGGTGAATTTTCAAGGGGTACTAATTTAACTTTATAAAGCTTCGCTAAAATAATTAGAATGCCATGCCAAACACTACTTTCTGTAAAAAAAGTTCTTAATTGCTCTTCATCAAAAGCATATAAAGAAGCTTTGAGCTTTTCACTGATAAAGGCGAGATCCCAAGGCATTAGGTCAGCAATTTGCCAATGTTTCTTTGCATATTGCTTTAGTCTTGCAGCTTCTTTTGCGGCAAAAGGCTTAACTTTTTTTAATAAATCTTGTAAAAACTTCTCAGCTTTTTCCGTAGTTTGGGCCATTTTGACTTTTAAAGAATAGGCAGCATAGTTAGGAAATCCGAGTAAATTAGCCTCTTTAAAACGCAAACTTAAGATTTCGTTTAATATTGCTGAATTATCAAACTTGGGCGCATTAAAAGCGTAAGGAGAGGCTTTTGTAACGTAGGCTTTATAAATAGTTTCGCGCAACTTACGATCATGGGCATAAGTTATTATAGCCTGATAACTTGGTGCATCTATGCCGAAGACATAACCTTTAAGCTTTAGCTTCTTGGCCTTTTTTGCCGCAGCTTGCAAGGCGTATTGCGGTATGCCTTTTACTTTCGCGGGTGAGTCAATATGTAACGTATAAGCTAATTCAGCATCAATAAGGTTTTGTTCAAACTTTGTTTGGAGCACAGACAGGCGCTCGGCAATATTTGCCAGCTGTTTTTTTGGACCCTTTTTTAAGTTGACTCCATTAAGCTCAAAATCGCGAATAATATGTTGAATAATATGTTTTTTTGTGGCTGAAAGGTTTTTGGTTGGAGTTGCTAAAACGGCTTGATAAAGTTTTGTGTGATGCGCGAGTTTAGTATTATATTTAATAAATAAGGGTAAGCATTTGTTATAGATTTTTCTTAGCTCCTTAGTGTTTTGTACGGCGTAAATATAGGCAAAGTAACTCCAAGTTTTTTCTACCTTATTCTGAGCTTCTTCAAGTACATGAATTAAATTTTGCCAGTTGGGGTTGGGCTTTTTTATGGCGGCAGTAATTTTTGCAAGATTTTCTTTAAGGCAATTTTTAAAAGAAATAAACTGATTGGCAACGTTCAGGGGTTGTAATGGGTGAGGGTTCTGATCCTTCATTATTATCTCTCTTTGCATAAGGTGAAGCATTAAAGTCACGATTTACAGCAGAAAATTCTACCTCTAAACTTCCTTTGCGCTGCAATCCTAGGCTATAAATATTTTTAAACTCAGAATAGGTCTTAAGATCTAAATTATCAAATTTTGCCTCAGGTCGTTCAGCACGAAATTTTTCATTTATATAGTAAATAGCGATAGACAGACAAAGTAGTAGCGTTGAAGCAATTACAGGGATATAAAGTGGGAGCACAAAAAAAGCCGGTACAATTACTAAGGATAAAAGGGTAATTGTTATTCTATTTGCGATATTTAACGTATGCTGCTTAATTTCATGGGTTCTTAATTTCTTTAATTCTTCTATATAATCTATAAGTTCAGCTCGATTTACAGGATCAAGTTTATTTGCCTCAAGCCTTGCAGTATGTTGTTGAATAATATAGTTAACCCGTGAAATTTTAGTAGCGCCCTCAATAATTGCGATTAGAGAATCCCAAGCAAACATTGCAGTTCCTAACGCAAGTCCGATTGTGGTAAGAGAGCCGAGCAAGAAAAAGCAAATCATAATGCTGCCTGGGATCCAGATTAAATCGTTAGCAAATTCGCGCCATCTATCACGTAGTTGTATAATAAATCTTTTATGCCAAGATATTTTCCTTTCCTCATCACCTAAATGATGGTGATTAATGGTATGCCATAAGGTAAGAAAGATATTAATTAGGAGCCTTGGGAGTAAAAAAAGCCAAGATAAGTAAGCTACTACAGGGCCAAGAAAGTAATTATCAACGTAGTGTAAGTACTCACTATAAAGCTTGGCATTAGTTGTAAGGGCTTCTGCAAGAGCACTAGCATTTAAGAGGTAGCGCCTTAATCTTGCTATAAATAACCGATGGAGATTATGTTTGGTTATAAACGCGCGCGAGCTTTTTAGCCAATTCAGAAAATTTTGCAAAGTAAGAGCTGCCCAAAACCTCTGCCAAAACGTTTTTTTATTTGCGTTAGCTGTAGCGTTTTTATCTTTATTTTTAACAGAAGTAATGGTTTTTGGAGCAGCCTCGATTTTGCGAAATTCAGTAAAATGCTTGTTAAGCTTAAATAGTTCTACTTCGTGCATTCCTGTATATCTATATATCTTTTTAAGTAGTAGGTTTAACGCTTTTGCTTCTTGTAAAGCTTTACTAATTAGCTGTAATGTAAAATCTAGGCGGTTTAAAGGTTCATTTTCTTTGGGTTTTTCTTTGAAGAGGTTTATTAAAGCTACCAAACGAATACATAAGGTTTCATATTCAATAGCAATATTAGGATATTCAGCAAAAAGAATATTGAGCTCTTCATCTGTAAGCAGAGGAGAAGACAAGCGGTCACTTTCAAAAAACCGCATGCTTTGGTATCGACTTTTTAATCTATGATAAGCCGACATATATATATCCTATTACTAAACTGCATAAAAATAACTCTTTTTATACAAAATTACAAACATAATAGCATAAAACTCGCTTAGTGAGAATAGTAAAAGCAAAATAAATAAGGTGGATTTTATTGTCAGTCTAGGAGAAAATATTACCCCTTTTAATTCTAGAGACGAAAATAACAATGATATGGAGTAAAGAGCTAGCCAACGCCATAAGGTTTTTAAGTATAGATGCGGTGGAGAAAGCTCACTCAGGTCATCCTGGAATGCCCCTTGGCATGGCAGATCTCGCAACAGTCCTCTGGCGCGGTTTTTTAAAACATTCGCCGGAAAATCCTGATTGGTTTAATCGCGATCGTTTTGTGTTGTCGAATGGGCATGGTTCAATGCTGCTTTATTCTTTATTACATTTAACAGGTTATCCTGTAAATCTGGAAGATCTGAAAAATTTTCGCCAATTAAACTCTAAAACTCCCGGGCATCCTGAATATCGTCATGCTAAAGGCGTAGAAACTACTACAGGCCCCTTAGGTCAGGGTCTTGCTAATGCAGTTGGTATGGCGCTTGCTGAAAAGCACCTGGCAAGCCTATTTAATCGGCCTAATTATACCTTGGTAGATCATTATACTTACGTTTTTGTAGGTGATGGCTGTTTAATGGAGGGTATTTCGCATGAAGCTTGTTCTTTAGCCGGTACTTTAAGGCTAAGTAAATTAATAGTTTTTTATGATGACAATGGAATTTCTATAGATGGGCCTGTAGATGGTTGGTTTACTGACAATACCGCTATGCGCTTTAAGGCATATGGGTGGCAGGTTATAGAGGCTATTGATGGCCAAGATGCTGAACAAATTAAAGCAGCTATTGAAGCTGCAAGAGCTGATGCAAGACCGAGTATTTTAATTTGTAAAACCAAAATTGGTTTAGGATCTCCCGTTGAGAACTCAGAAAAAGCGCATGGATCGCCTCTTGGAGAAGAGGGAGTTAATAAAACAAGAGAGTTTTTTAATTGGCCTTATAGACCTTTTGAAATTCCTAAAGAGTTAATGGCTTTGTGGTCGCATCGCGAGCAAGGTAGACAAGAAGAGGCTGCCTGGCTTAGTGTTTGTGCTCTGTATAAAAATAAATATCCGCAAGATTATATTGAATTTTTACGCCGCATAAATGGTGACTTACCCGATGAATGGCCTAATTTGGCGCAAGATTTTTTAACTAGCTGTTTGACTCAAGATAAACCTTTAGCAACAAGACAAGCATCGCAAAAATGCATAGAATTCTGGGGAAAAAATTGCCCTGAACTTATCGGCGGATCAGCTGATCTAACATGTTCTAATTTAACTGATTTTTCTTTGAGTAAATTAATTACCCCAATGGATGCTAGTGGCAATTATATTGAATATGGGGTGCGAGAATTTGGGATGGCTGCCATTATGAATGGTTTAGCTTTGCATGGCGGAGTTATCCCTTATGGTGGGACTTTTCTTGTGTTTACTGATTATGCGCGCAACGCTATCAGGTTAAGCGCAATTATGGGCATCCGCGTTATTTATGTATTAACTCATGATTCAATCGGCCTTGGCGAAGATGGGCCTACTCATCAGCCAGTTGAACACGCAGCAATGCTTAGAATGACTCCTAATATAGATGTCTGGCGTCCTGCTGATTTACTTGAAACTGCAGTTGCTTGGCAAGAGGCTCTGTTGCGGCATCATGGCCCAAGTTGCTTATTGTTGTCCCGCCAAGGTTTGCCAGCATTACCGCATGATAGTGCGCAATTTGAAAGGATTAAAAAAGGGGGGTATATTCTCGCTGAGCCAAAAGAAAGCCCAACTATTATTATCATTGCCACGGGATCAGAAGTTAGTTTAGCGCTTGAAGCAATGCAGGCAGTGGAGCCTTTAGGTATTTTTGTGAGAGTAGTTTCAATGCCCTGTTGTGAGCGTTTTTTAGCAGAGGATAGGCCATATCGAGAATCAGTTTTACCTTCTAACATTAAAAAACGTTTGGCAATTGAAGCTGCTAGCCCTGTTTATTGGGCGCAATTTGTAGGTGATGAAGGTAAAGTTATGGGAGTAAGTACTTTTGGGGTTTCTGCTCCTTGTAAAGATGCATATAAATTTTTTGGATTAACAGTTGATGCCATTATTGCTTGGCTAAAAGAATCTCAGTAATGGTACGTTTTTTGGAGAATAATGATGGCGGTAAGAGTTGCTATTAATGGTTATGGGAGAATTGGTAGATGTATTTTACGTGCGCTTTTTGAAACTTCGCGGCAGCACGAAATTGTCGTAGTTGCGATTAATGATCTTGCTGATATTAAGACCCAAGCGCATTTAACGCGCTATGACTCTACGCATGGCAAATTTCCCTATGAGGTTAAATTAGAAGCTGAGAAGCTCATAGTTGATGGACATCCTATCAATATCACTCATTCACGCGATCCTAAAGCCTTACCCTGGCGTGATTTGGCCGTAGACATCGTTTTTGAGTGTACAGGCCATTTTACTGATAAAGATTCAGCCAAGTTACACCTTGAAGCGGGGGCGAAAAAAGTTTTAATTTCAGCCCCAGCTAAAAACGTTGATGCAACAATAGTTTATGGGGTAAATCATCAAATTCTGCGTAATGAACACACTATTGTGTCTAATGCATCTTGTACGACTAACTGTTTAGCGCCGCTTGTTAAACCTTTACATGAGGCTATAGGTATTGAAGCAGGCTTAATGAATACAGTGCATGCATATACTAATGATCAAAGCCTTCTTGATGGCTCCCACGTGGATCTTAGACGTGCGCGGGCAGCAGCACATTCTATTATTCCTACTAAAACAGGAGCCGCGTCCGCTTTGGGCTTGGTTATTCCTGAATTGGACGGCAAATTAGATGGTTTTGCGATGCGTGTCCCTGTTATGAATGTTTCTGTAGTTGATTTAACATTTATTGCTAAAAAACCCACCTCAGTAGCGCAAGTAAATCAAGTTATGCAAAATGCTAAAAGCTCTATTTTGCACATTTGTGAAGAACCGCTGGTCTCTACTGATTTTAATCACTGTAGTGCTTCTTGCATATTTGATGCAGCTGAAACCAAGGTTCTTAACAACTTAGTTAAGGTTGTAGCTTGGTATGATAATGAATGGGGTTTTTCAAACCGCATGTTGGATACAGCTCTTTATATGATGAAGCAAGCATAAAGGATAAATTATGACAGTTTTAACTATGAATGATATGGACCTTGCAGGTAAAAGGGTTTTGATTCGTGAAGATCTAAATGTTCCGATTATGGATGGCATAATAACAAGCGATCAAAGGCTCCTTGCGGTTTTGCCCACTTTAGAGCAGGCTTTAAGTCAAGGCGCAGCAGTTATGGTTATGTCACATTTAGGAAGACCAACTGAAGGGGTTTATGAGGAGCGCTATTCTCTTAAACCGGTAGCCACGTATTTTTCTCAGCATTTATCTTACCCTGTCCATTTTGCAAAAAACTATTTAGAAGGAGTAGATGCTAAGCCATCTGAGTTGGTTGTATTGGAAAATATTCGCTTTAATGCGGGCGAAAAGGCCTGCGATCCTATTTTAGCGAAAAAACTTGCAGCACTTTGTGATGTTTTTATAATGGATGCATTTGCAACTTCGCATAGAAAACATGCCTCTACCTGCGGGGTTGCTGAATATGCCCCAGTTGCTATGGCAGGGCCGTTATTATTACGCGAGCTTGAAGCATTAAAACAGGCAATGGTTAATCCTGAATCCCCAATTGTTGTTATTGTTGGAGGGTCAAAAATTTCCACTAAGCTTAGCCTTTTGAATCATTTAATTGAAATAGCTGACGTTTTAATTCCAGGCGGGGGGATTGCTAATACATTTTTAAAAGCCAGCAATATTAAAATAGGTATTTCATTATATGAAGAAAGCATGCTAGCTCAAGCTAAAGAAATTATGGAGCAAGCAAGTACTAAAAAATGTGAAATTATGTTACCTACTGATGTAGTTGTTGGAAAGTCACTTAGCGAAACTTGTCCGGCTTTTAATAAGGTTTTAAGTCAAATAGCCGACGACGATATGATTTTAGACATAGGCCCTGATTCGATAAGCCGCTATGTTGCAATGATAAATCAAGCTAAAACTGTTGTATGGAATGGGCCATTAGGAGTCTTTGAGTTTCCCCAATTTTCTTATGGAACAAGGAGTATCGCCATAGCGGTTGCTAACAGCGAAGCGTTTTCAATTGCAGGTGGCGGCGAGACTTTAGCGGCTATTGATCAATACAATTTAACTCAGCAAATCTCTTATGTATCAACAGGCGGAGCAGCATTTTTAGAATGTCTCGAAGGAAAAACCTTACCCGCAATGGCCATCTTAGAAGCAAGATATACTAAACGCGAATGATTTTTAGGATCTTCCGTAAACGTGCCTTTTGCCTTGTTTTTTGCCCGCGTGCGAAAAAATCAATAAAACTTTCACTGAGCCTAGGGCGTGTTGACAATTCATCACCGCCGCCTACGTCCCGCGGCTTGTCCGCGGGATCCAGGAATCTTTCT
>MHBC01000039.1:74534-87933 GCA_001804735.1 Legionellales bacterium RIFCSPHIGHO2_12_FULL_37_14
GGGACGTAGGCGTAGAGGGTAATAAAATGAAATGTCAACAGACCCTAGGGTATTTATTTTTTTTGATTCATTGTCATCTTAGTTTTGTACTTTATTTTTAATATTTTTCGCACGCGGGCAAAAAACAAGGCACAGGCACGTTCACGTGAAGGATCGCTTCGCGCGGTTTTTTTGAAAAGGAAACTTATGACCTACAATACTAAACTTCTCTACGCATCCCCTTCCGTAATATCCAACTTCTCTTTCAACTTATGCATAATATTTGCTTCAGTAGCTGGCATAAATTTACGTTTAATGGTAATTGCAGGCAGAGACTTTAAGGAGGTAATCTGCATAGGCTTTTCATGATACATAGAACTTTGTCTTGGGGTGGCTTGTTGCTTAGTGTTTGTATGCTTATTAGCCTTTTCAATCCTTTTTTTGATTTTATTGCTGGCGCTTTCAGCTTCTTGAGGAGTAACCTTTTCGGCTTTTTGCCCAAATAAGTCTATGCGGTGTTCTTGGGCTTTAATGCAAACTAAATAATCAAGACGTCTTGTGAATAGCACTACAGCTTCGCGGAGTTTAGATTTAGAAATATTAAGTTTTGCGGCTTTATCAGCATACTCAAGAATATCCTGCATTATGCCTATCTTAAGAGGTCTAATACGGATTTGGTTATCAAATGCTTCGGGAAACTTAGTTTGCAGCCACCTTAAAGCTACTTGCCGACTATTCTTAGCTTGGTGTTTTTCTTTTTGACAGAGGTTAAATTGTGCAGCAGGAATTTTTTGAATCATGAAAAACTTACAAACTCGTAAAAATAGTGCAAAGTACAATACTTAGCTAGAATGATCAAGTCTTTATTTATGGTTTTTCTTCTCATGGGTAAGAATTTTGGAAATAGAGGTCTTGGGGTGATGTAAGGCTGCTAATAGTTGATGGACGCGTTGTTTAAAGGTGCGCATTTCATGATGGGGAATAGGATCTGCGTGGGGGAGGGATATAGTGGTTGGGTTTTTAGGTTGTTTATTAATATGAAACTCAAAATGACAATGTGGTCCTGAAGCCAACCCTGTTTGACCGACGTAGCCAATTATTTCGCCACGTTTTACCATCTTTCCGCGGTAGAGCCCTTTGCTAAAGCGGGATAAGTGCCCGTAAATAGTGCTATACATATCATTATGACGAATTTTAACCATATTGCCGTAACCGCTTTCCCTATGCATAATTTCAATGCGCCCATCGCCTATAGCATGAATTGGCGTTCCCAGTGGGGCTGCTAGGTCAATCCCATAATGCGGTCTACGGTAATGTAAAATAGGGTGGTAGCGTGAGGCGCTAAAAGGCGATGCGATATGGCTAAAATGTAGAGGGTATCTGTCGTAGCCTATTTTAAGGCTTAAGCCTTGGGGAGTGTAATAACTACTAGTGCCGTTTTTGTTAGTATAACGAATAGCCTCATGGGTTATCCCTTTGCGCGTAAAGCTTGCCGCCAAAATTTCACTTTGCGAGACTTGAACGTTTTTAATGAAATCAGCTTTGTACAGGATAGAAAATTTATCGCCAGTATTTAAGCCTTTTTTAAAGTCCACATCGCGGCTAAAAATACTGTTCATTTGGTTAAGCAAAGATAAAGGTATCCCGCGTCTTTGAGCTGTTTTATATAAAGATCCTGAAACTGTGGTTTTAACTGTTTGATATTTAGGCGTAGTATTTTTGCGGACGCGAATTACTTTATAATGTTTGCCATTATCATGAGTAATAATAAGATCCTCAAGCGGTGAAAAAGGATATACCAGCTTTTCAAGTTGTTTATTTTTAATAGTAAAAACTATTGTTTGCCCTGGTTTTATGCGGGTTAAAATATGGGTTTCACGCGAAGATTTTAATATTTCTTGAAGTTGTTTTGCACTAAGGCCTAATACATTAAAGATTTTACCCATAGTATCGCCCCTTTTAGCGACTATTGAACGTTCATTAGAGGTAATTTTAGCTTGCTCATGTATCAAGGTATTTGAGGTTGTTTGTAAAGAAGGGAGAGGGTTTTCTTGGGTCTCGGGTAAAAGTAAGCTTAGGGTATTAGGGGTTTCATGAGGAGTTAGATCTACATGTTCACACCAGCGAAATATTTTGGTAAAAATAAATACTAAAACACATACAATAATAATTGATACTAGCGCTGGCAGCCATGATGATTTAGCATTGTGTTCAAGTAAAATACTCGTTTGTTTTGCCATCTTCCGTCTTGTCTATTATTAATCATATGCATTGGAGGGGAAGTTTCGGTATATTGTACAACCGGGCTAAGATACCCGCTCAGAGTAATGAGGTCAATCTTTTTAAACGTTTAAGGTGAAAAAATGAACTTAGATTTGGCACAAATAAACTCACTAATTAATCCATGTGAAGAAGTTTTACTAATTGACGAGTTAAAGGATAAGTTAAAGCAAAATAGACCGCTTGTAGTTAAAGCAGGGTTTGATCCTACGGCTCCTGACTTACACTTAGGCCATACGGTTTTACTTAATCAATTAAAATTGTTTCAAGATTTAGGCCATACAGTAGTTTTTTTAGTAGGAGATTTTACTGCCATGATAGGCGATCCTAGTGGCAAAAACACCACTCGTCCGCCGCTTGATAAAGACACGATACTGGCTAACGCTAAAACTTACCAACAGCAGGTTGGTAAGGTCTTAGATATGGATAAAGCTAAAGTTGTTTTTAATTCCTCCTTTATGGCAAACATGAAAGCAGATGAGCTTATCCGTCTTGCGAGTCTTTCAACTGTTGCCCGCATGTTAGAAAGAGATGATTTTCATAAACGCTATATCAATCAACAACCAATAGCTTTACATGAGTTTTTGTATCCATTAATGCAAGGCTATGATTCTGTCATGTTAAAAGCTGATATTGAGCTTGGGGGCAGCGATCAAAAATTTAACCTACTTATGGGTAGAGAGCTGCAAAAACATTTTGGCCAAGCGCCGCAGATTGTTATGACTCTCCCATTGATAGAGGGATTAGACGGGATAAACAAAATGTCTAAGTCTTTAGACAACTACATTGGCATTACTGAAAGTCCCGAAAATATGTTTGGAAAAATCATGTCAGTTTCTGATGACTTAATGTGGAAGTATTTAAAAGTATTGCAAGTCATGCCAGAGGATAAGCTTAAAAAAACTCAACAAAAAGTAAATGAAGGCCTAAATCCAAGGGATGTTAAAATTGACTTAGCAAAATGTATAGTTACGCGGTTTCATTCGGTAAAAGATGCTGAAAATGCGCATAAAGCTTTTATTGAGCGCTTTCAAAAGGGCATTATTCCAGAAGATTTAACTGCGCATGAAATTAATAAGCCTATTGCCCTCATTCTTTTAATGAAGCAAATTGGCATGACGAAAAGCACTTCGGATTCTATTAGAATGATAAAACAAGGCGCGGTAAAAATTGATGGGGTTAAAATTGAGGATGTTGATATAAAGCTTACGGAGCCTAAAGATTACATTATTCAAATTGGAAAACGGCGTATTGAAAAGGTTTGTCTTGTTTAAACCTTATTTCGGGCACAACTTTAGCATCTTCGCTCGAATAGTTTTTTTAGTCAGGTTGATGTCCTTATTACGAGTAATACTTAATTTACTTAACAAAGTATCATTTTGCGCTATTTCTTGAGAAATATTTTCAGCCGACTTGGTAGAATCAGAGTATTTACCGCAAAATAATGCACTAAAAAAGTTTCTTCTTCGGCACACTGCTTCTGATAATTCAGTAAATGCAGGGGTTATCTCTATGTCTTGATTTTTAACAAGGGCCATATTCAGTCTACAAAGAGCGGTATTTATTTTGCTATCTTTTTCTTCTTTACTATGAGTTTTAAAAAGAATAAACCTATTGCTAGTGATTGAATTCTTTAGATTAACTGTAAATTTATAAGCCCTAAACATTAAAGATAATAAGCTTGTGGCAGCATAAGATACTAGTTCTTGGAATTTGGTTACTAAAGATAAAAGCTTTGCAAAAGCGTTGCGGTTATTTCCTCTTTTAACTAATTCGGCAATAGTTTTTGTAGTTGCATTTTTATTAGCAATAATTTTCTCACAAAAAGCATTGTCACATAGGGTAGCTTTATCTATGTTAGTGATAATCTTTTCTAGCACGGATGCATAAGGGGTTTTTTCTGCGAGATCAAGTAAAATCTTACTCTCGTTTTTTAAATGGGCAACACATTCAAGCTGCTTTTCTTCTGTTAAGCCAATTAATTCATTTACTCTAATTGTAGTTTTTCCTTCCATTGCTTGCAGGTGAGCGGGTAAAGTTTCCCGGTAAGGATATAGCTTGCTGGTAAAAAAAGTCATTTTTTGTTTTGTATTAGTAGAAAGCCAGAGATATTCTTCTTTTTGTTCTATAAGGGTCGAAAATTCGCCATTAAAAAATCTTATTTGCTCAATTATCTTTTGGTATTCTTGGTCTTTTAATATATCTTTAGGTTGGTTGCCAGCAAGGACTGTATGGTGCGTTGTCGTTAGCCAGCAATCAGTATAATTTTTATTTGTCAAAATTTTATATACATCCTCACATTCGTTCTGGGATAAAAGAATGCATTCTAACTGGTTATTAACTCGTCTAAATAATAATGCATGCACTGGTTTTATAAGGCCCATAGAATAAGGAAGCTGTGGACTGCTTGCATAAAAATTCACTGTTCCTTTAATATTCTCGGTAAAATCAGGATTGTTGTTACAGGCTAAAGAGCAGATTGTATTTAGAGATTGAATGGCTAAGTGATCGTTAAGGGCCTTAGCAAATAAATCTTCTGGCCATGTTATATAACTGCTGGTACTTAGAAATCCACACTGAAACTCATTTTGCATTTCTTTTTGGACTTCATTTTCTACTTGTACTTCTTTTTGCACTTCAACTGCTTCACTCATTGCATTTGAGTGGGAGTTTTGCATTGGAAGGCAAGCCCCTTGGGCAGTTGCTTTGCTGATAATATGTTCCATTGAATCTTGGAGGTTTTTTTTGCCCTCATCGGTTAAAGCTAATTGCACTTTATCTAACTTGGCTAGGTAATTATCTAATAGTGCTTTAGCATATAAATTTAGTAAATCTTTAGTATCGACCATAGCATCTAGCTGGCCATATTTTTCCCAAAAATTATCTTTTTGGGACTCAATAAATATTTCCCTTAGACTGCTAAATATACGCCTTTTAATTTGAGGGTTTGGTGAATCTAAAAGAATCTTTAGGGCGTTGTCACGGATAATGTTTCTTAATTTAGCGCATGCAGCATAATAGTTATCTTCTTTTAAGTTATTTTGTTCGTGATTATGCATTATTGCGCATAGTTGGGCGACATTTTTAGTGGCAAGATCTTTAGGAACAACAAGTAAAAGCCTTTGATTCCCGGTAATTAAATTCCGCATGCGCATAACACCTTGAAAACAATTAGATAAGCTGGTGCGTTCGTCTATAAAAACTAAGGCATGAGCATCAGCTGCTTGGGTAATGTCAGTGCCTGTGGTGTGATCTTGATCGTAAATAGTAAACCTTTCCTCAGGGGTTGAATCTAAGCGTTCGTTAATTACCTTTACATCACTACTTCCTATCACTATTGGTTTTACATTAGGATATCCATCAAGAGGCAGGGCGGTAATTTTGTTGTCTTCGTTAAAATATAAAATATGTCTAAGACGTTTTGGGGTGTGAAATTTTTGCTTATGTTGGGTCAAATAGTTAGCAACTTCCTCTGCTAGGGTAAAGTTGGCTACCCCTTTAAAGGTTGCATTAATATCAATAATTGCGCGTAAAGGAGTATTATCAGGGTATTCGGCAAATAATGTTTCTATGGTATTTTGACAATTAGTAAAATTAAATCCTCTAACTCGATCGGTTTTCCGTTGCATTGCCTGAAAGACCAGGCCATCTAATCCTAGGGTATTATTTTCTATATAGTTTAAGCGTTGATGAAAAGTAGAGTGATTCCAAGGGGTGCCAGAAAAACCTTGGCAAGAAAGGAGCATATCAACATGATTGTAGGCATCGCTATGTAATATTTCGCCATCTTGCTTAATGTTTGGGAGAACGTGATTTTCTAGCACAGCATAAATTATTTCAGTCTTATGTGATAATAATTTAGAGAGCTCAGTTAATATTTTAGGATCTTTAAGGTTAATCTTGGATAATGCATATTTTGCATTAGGCAAAATTTTAGCAAATGCTTTAGCAGAAGGCGTATCATCAATTGAGGTCAAGTTAAGGTCAATAATTTCACATTGGGCCTTTAAGAGTATAGCTTTGAGGTAAATTTCAAGTAATTCAACTGTAACCCCGCCAATCAATAAAGATTGAATAGTATAATTAATAGTTTCTAAATAATTACTAAAGCGACTTTTTTCATTGGGTTTATTGTTAGCAATATAAGGAATAGCTAACACTTGTTGTTCTGCGCAACAAAGAACCTTTGATGGGCCATAATGCTCCATAAAGTTTCTTTGTAAGGTATGGGGAAGTAGTTTAGTTAATTGTCCCTTATATAAAGCTAAAATTTCTCGATCTTCTGTGCTTATATTATTAAAAAAGTCAGGGAACTTTGTTGCATTACCTCCTAAGTACTCTTCTAGCGCAAGTTTAGCGGCAGGAGTTAAAACATCTATATGTTGATATAAAGGACTGTTAGCATTATGGACTAGCTCATGGACTAAACACTTAAAGGCATAATCTTTAAACTCTTTAACGGATAATTGTTTGTTATCAGCTACTATCTCAGCAAAACTAATATTTTCTTTAAGTCTTACTGTGGCAAAAAACTTATATAGGTTGAGTACTGCTTTAATAACAGCTGAGTTTACCGGGCAGTTTTCCCCGAGCGCGTAATTTAATTTATTTTTCATCAATAAACCTTGATGCACTTCGTCAATAATTAAATCACCACGTTCTTTAAATAGCTTAATTATCTTCTCTAACCAAGCTAACTGTTGTTGCCATTCTCCGCTGCCGCCATGGTGTAATAATTCTAAATACTTAAGTTCTAACGATTGTAACGCATCATTAGTAGTTAAAAGGTAGTGTTTGTTTACCATGAGATCGGTTAGGTTACGATGCATTATTTCTAAATTTTGCGCACTAACATTACTCTGTCTATTAAATTCAAAGATAAAAGCATCTTGGCCAAACAAAGAGATTGAGGTGTTTTTTAGATCAACGAAATTAGTTCTTAGTAAAGATCTAGGAACTTCTATAACTACTAAATTTTTTCCATTTGCCTTTTTATAAGCTAGCAAAGGGAGTAATATTTTAGTTTTGCCAGCTCCCATAATAAGCCGCTCAATATTTTCTACGTAGCCGCCGTTACTATTTTCTGTCAGCAAACGTTTAATAACATCTTTTTGATTAGATCGAATAAGTAAATCTGCGTAAAGCTGATAAACTGCTAAATCTAAATCTTCATGGGTTGCAATTAAGTTTTGCGCATATAAAACGTCACCTAATTTAACTTTAAGGCGCGGTTTGGCTTCAATTGGTGCAGCTTCTAATTCGTTAAGGCTTGTTTTAACTCGTTTAAGCTGGTTTAAGGTTGTGGCAACGTTAATATATTGCATTAGATCTAAGTGCAGTTTTTTAATTTGGGTTTCATCTAAGCCAGTTTCTTCTTTATAAAGCGCTAAATCATTTTTACAAAATAAAGCAAGCAAGCGGTTCATATCAAGAGGTTTGCGTTTGGCTGCTTTAATGTCAATTTGCCATTTAAGGTTTAGGTTTTGATCCTTAGGACCTGTATTTCCAAGCTTTAACAATAGATCGGCAAATTCATTAGATTTAGTAGTTAAAAACTTAATTCTTGCATCCACAGAGTTATTAAGCTTAGCAATTTTTTCTGCAGTAAAATGCTCTTGGGCAAGATTTTGTAAATCTTGTAAGCCATTATACGTTGCTAAACCTTGGGTAAATTCCTCATTACTCAGAAAAGTTGTTTCAGCGTTAAAACCATTGGCGTGCACATGTGATTTACCTGCGGCAAGATCTCTCCAAGCCTTAGCGTTTACCTTAAAATCTTCCTCAAGTTCTTCTTGGAAAAGGGAGAAAATTTTTAGCGTTGCTAGTTCATCTTGAGTACAAGTAACTTTGCTTGGCTCTTCGAATAAAGGTAAGTCATTAACTATTTCTTCTGAGGTTTTGATAATTTTTTCAGTAAAGTCTTTATATTCAGTTACATAGATTGGGGGTTCTGGCAACTTTCTTGCAAATGCTAATAAATCTTCATATGAAAGTTCTTTGGGGGCCGTTACTTTGGCTTCCATTATGCGATAAAGGACATTACATAATATATGGACGTTGCTACATGAAGCTGTAATATCTTTATGCCGGTTACTCACAAGAGTTGCATAACAAAAATGGCGTAATTTTTCATAGTAAGAGGAGGTAGGATCTTCCGCAATTTTTAAATACAGAGGAAAATTGGTTAAGAAGTATCTTTCACTAGGGTTGGGGCACAAAATATTCATTGCCGAAGGCGCATCAAATTTTAAAGAGTCTCTACTTGACAACAGACTTACAGTTGGATCTTTCAGCTCCTGAGTGTCAATAAAATGCATACAGTTAAGTGCAGTCGCAAATGGAAGACTTGTATCTATTTTAACGTAGGCTAATTTACTAACTTTGCTGCAAGAACCATTATAATCTTGGAATAATTGGGTTATCTCAGCAATTCTTGCAAGATCATATTTATTAGGATTAGATTTTGCTTTAAGCGCGCTAAGCTCTTTTTTAAGCGAGGTAAGCCTAATTGTTACGAAGGCATGTCCTAAGGCGCCTAAAGGCTTTTTTGTATTTATAGAGCCTGGAATATTATCATAATAATAATTAAGTAAAGATTTTTTTTCCTCATGAGAGAGTTCTAAGCTGACGTTTTGTTCGCGCTCCATTTTTTGATATTTAGTGTAGTATGAATAAATATTACTGCATATTTCTGCGCTAAATGTGTTAATTAGAGTATTTTGCTGATTAGTGTAGCTATTATTAGTAGAGTCATCAGGTAGTTTTACTGCCTCATTAAACTCATTTCCTTGTTGCTTAAAACGGGTGAATAAAGATAATACTTTTAATTTACACGCCACATGAAAAGGGTTTTCTACCTCGTCTATGTTTTTATCAGTTTGTTCCGGTTTATAGGGTAAAGCATTAAAAATCCAATAAATATACCGTAACTCCTCAAAGCTGCCTTCAAGGCCGCCTAAATGCTTATTGCAATATTCTAAGATTTCATGCGCTTTTTTAGGTTTATTAGCGCCCAAATATAGATAGCAAAGATATAAAGCTTCAGCAGGGGTTGCGGGTTTAGGTTCTCCATCTACCATGTTGAAAGCATAATAACTTTCACACCCTGTATATTGCCACAAAATGTTTGCTGATTCTTTCATGTTTTTTTCAGCTATAAAGTGGGTTGTATCTAAATCTAGCTGATAATACTCATCATCATTACGCCGCG
The DNA here is from genome assembly GCA_001804735.1 of Legionellales bacterium RIFCSPHIGHO2_12_FULL_37_14. Taxonomy (GTDB): domain Bacteria; phylum Pseudomonadota; class Gammaproteobacteria; order Legionellales; family Legionellaceae; genus 2-12-FULL-37-14. Next base: position 84,004 of record MHBC01000039.1, read on the forward strand.
CCTTAGCTTTGTTGACAAAACGTTGGATAGGAATAAGGGCAATTTCTTTAGCAGCTGTAGTTTTCTTGAACTGTAAAAACGGCAAATCAGCTAAACTTTCGCTTAATGTAACTAAGTTATAATCTTCGTCTTGGTCATCAAATCTTAAGGAAACTTTCTTTGTGTCCTTATTCATTAATAAGTTTAAATTATAGCGTTCCAGAGAAATTTTGTATTGATTGTTCCTGGTATCGTCATAAATATTGGCAAATTCAATATCTTCAAACTTAAAGATGCTATGATCGCTATATTTAAAAAGCTTGAGTAACTTTAGTTTATCTTTGGAAGATGCAATTTCCCATGAACCACTTTGGCCAGGAAGCTCTTTTCCTTGAAATAATATTTCATTTTTTTTGTTGGTAATGATTAATTCATTTTTGGCTAAATTTTTATAGACAAGGTTGGCGCGCTGCGTAAGTAATTTCATAAACCCAAAATCATTTACACAGTTGCCGCCAAGGCCATTTATACAATAACCAGAAATGCCTAAATATATACTGTGTTCATAGCTATTAGCCATTAATTGAAAGTATTGCTCTTGGTTGTCTTGGCTTAAAAATTTCTTATGAATAACAAATCTGCCATCATTATCTTTATAGACAAGTAGCTGGTGGGGCGGGTTGTCTATTTTATAGGTGCGCTCGTCCTTGGCTACAAAGCCAAACTCTGTAGTTATACCAAGTATTTTAATTATAGGAATATTTAAAATTGCGAGAGGTAAGGTTGTATACGCCATTCCATTTTTGGCATATACAAGTCCTGTCTCAATGTTTACCGAGTACAGCTTGGTATTTTGCAGGTTAAAAATCTCAAAACATGGATATTCACCCTTAATTGTTACAGGTTCTATTAAAGGGATCTTAAGCGCGTGGAAAACATGTTTGATACTTTCTTGGTTAATCAAGCTTTTGTTTGCTAGAAGAAAGCGTCTAAACTTAAGCCTTTTGTGTTCAAATTTAAATTTAGTATCTACGTCATCAGCATAATCCATGCATTTTGCATTTATATAAAAATATGCTTCGAGTAACTCATTAATTTGGGAGAAATTAGTAGACCTTGTGGCATAATCACGCAAAGTTAAAAATTTAAATTTGGAAAAATAATATTTGGTTTGCCTATCTTCACAAGAAATAAGATAAGAATTTAACTCGTTACAATAAGCAAGCATCCTCTTAGCATAGACACTATTTTTAGGATGGTATTTAAACGCATATTGATTTACTAGGTATTTAAGGTGCATAAAAAAAACAATCTCTTGGGTTAAATTGTTTTTTCTGGCCCGTTGCAAACCTTTGAGCACAAACGCATCAAAACGTTGGAAAAAATATTTGCTATTCTGCCCGCTTGTTAACTTTTTTAATAATACTCCTGGCTGGAATAAATTACCCATAAGATAAATCTGGTAGTCCATATCTTCCAAATAATGCATATTGCGGGCAAAGTAATCTAAGGTTAAATCAATTTGGGTATCAGGATGTCTTCGTAAATGATATAACTCGCGTTTAGCTAGGATTGATTTACTAATTAGCTTTTTCTGCCCTACGATCTGTTGTTGATTTACGTCCCATAACTGAATGTGATTGCTATCATAAAATGAGTCAGGAGTGACTTCGCTGCAGGTATTATATGAGTCTAAGACCCCATGGAACAGCGGATCTTTAGTGAGAAATTTAGTGTTTGGTATGTGGCCATTTTCAATTCTCTCATATAAATGTACTGAAGCAGGTGATGTAACTCTTGGACGATACTTAAGGATTTCATTGCCTTCCAAAAACTTAATGCCATTTTGTTTAACAGGGTCTTGGTTCAATGAATCGCACATAACCAGATTTAATTCTAAGGAATTTTGCAGCGCAAATTTTGCTTGCAAAGGGGAAAATTCTTGCGGAAAGTCAGGATCACGGTTATGAGTAATAAAATAATAAAGTTCAGTATAGTTTAGCTCTTTAAGCTCATAATGAAACTTTGAGTTATTATTGCCATATCTTTCACTGTATAATTTTTGCAGTTTTATTTTTAATAAAGGTTCAGAGTTTATAATTTCTAAGAAGTATTTCGTGTTATCGTGTTGCATCATAGGGATGATTTCGTGCAAGGACTTTATCTGTTGCAACCTTGAATCTAACTCGGGATGTTCTGTTGCATATAATGCTGAGTCTCTATTGTAATATAAACTAGTACGATTAAAGCGTTTACCCACGAGTGAATAAAAGGGTGATGTACTCATAAGTTTATATTTTGCTAAATTTATATGCCCGATTATCGTTTGGAATGTACATGACGCTAACAGCATTTTGGGAATATTTTGCTTCTCGCCTATAAGGCGCTTGCAGCAGGCAAAATATATTTCTTGTAACTGAATAACTTTGTTATAAAACGCAGTTATTTTTTCTATGCTGCTAAGATCGCTATAAAAATCCATTAACTCACAATCAGGTTTAAAATGCTCTTTGTCTGGTAATGGTAGGTGATTAATTAGGTGCTCAAGCTGCTCTAATAGGCAATGATCCTTAGTTTTAGCTAGCGGTTTACATTTATCAATTATTTTATCAAGGCTAGCTAATAAATCCTTGCCACCTGATGCCTCAAGTAAACTGCCATTATTAGCAGTATTTTCAGGGACCATACTATGGTCTAATATAGCAATGGTTGGAAATTGGTTGAAATTAAATCTGGTCGAATTTAGGTTAATAGTTTCTTGATTGCTATTTATTTTGCCAATTTTACTGGCGTCTCTAATAGCATTTATCTCTGCAAGATAGGTAGTAAATTTAGCTAAATCTGCCTGTCTTTTTTCTGCAGGAAATAAATAGGTTCCATGACTTGCCCCTTTGTAACTATTTAAGATCCTAAGTTGGTGATGTATCGCCTTTTCAATAACCGTCAGGCGTTCAACGTTATTTATCTCGCCACTTTCTTTTAGCTTAGTAAAATAATCATCTAAGGATCTAACCTTAAAATCATAAATAAAGCGTTTATAATCATCTACATCTTTAAACCTTGATTTAATCAAATGATGTAACACGCGCTCTGCACAGGTGCCGGAGAATTGTCCTTGAGTATAGTAAGCCTGATTTTCATCTTGAGGACTTTCAACGAGCTCTCCGTCAAGATGACTAAATTGCTGTAGTATGTCTTTATAAAGCACATCACTAAAGAAAGAATCTTGCTTATGCAAAGCATAAATTTGTAATTGTAAAATTTGTTCTAAAATACAGCAAAAATCTTTTTTATTAGCTTTGGCATAGGGAATGCAATAGGTAACTACTGGATTATAAAGCTCTTTATCAGTTGTTGAGGTTTTTCCATGATGCTCTAAACCACCTCCGGTATTAATTATTTGAAAAAGAATATCGCCAGATGCATCTTTAGAAATCTGATACACCATTGCATGGCCATTGGTTTTACTTTGCCACCCTCCAGGAAGAAGCAGAAACTGATTAGGCGCAAGATTTAAAATTTTAGCAACAATTTCGCCGGTTTTGGCTTGTAGTTGATCTTTTTTAGTTATTTCTGCTAATTCTTGTTCGACCTTTGCTATATTTTTAAAGTCTTGTTGCAGTTGCGTAATTTCAGGGGATAATCCTTGAATTTCATTAAGATATTCACATAAATAAGCTATTGTCACATTGAAAGCATTCCCTTCTAATTCAACAGATCCCTTAAGATGAGCATCATTATTGATATGGGCAAATAGTCTTTCATCTATAAGCCTTTGGGTAATATTTTTTCCCATACTGACACCAGCTTTTGTAAATCGGTCATTATAGCTATTATGTGGTTTAATATCAAGCATCATGCTTTTATTTTATTCCCGTAATTTTGTTTGAAATAATTTGACAAAACTCGAAAAAGCGCTAGAATGCACTTCCCCTAAAGAGGGAAGGTTCA
>MHBC01000040.1 GCA_001804735.1 Legionellales bacterium RIFCSPHIGHO2_12_FULL_37_14
ATTGTTGGGCCAAGGCCCAACCTACGGCAGATTGATCAAATTTTAATGCGACAGCCGTGGGTTCTGGCATTGGATTTAATGCATTAATTATCTCTGAACACCTTTCTAATTCCTTAGTAGTTGCAGGGCGTTCATTTTTTGCACTATAGCTGCCTGATTCAAAAGGCCTTACCCAAATTTCATTTCTGTAAACATAAGGTTAATTGAGGTTTTCAGGTAAAAATGAATGTAGATTCTTACAAAAATCCTTTATTTTCTTCTCAGTGTTAGGCTCCATTATATTTCTCAAAAATTAAACTAACCATGTATTTATTATAGTATATTTTTAACAAGTTGCTTACGTTTATCCCAAAAGTTGTGGCCAGATTGCCGTGAAAAGTGTGGTTTCTTCTATGAGTTTATTGAAAAAGTTTGATAAGATATATTGTTTTGAAGATACGGAGCTAATTAGTTTTTTATGTGCAGGGAGAAGTTAGTGGAAATGAAACATTTAGGTATCGACCTTACACGGGTTTTGATGAAAGGGGAAAATGGTGGGGCTAAGGTTTTTACTTTAGAGTTAATTATAAATATGGCGCGGCTTGCTAAAGATATTAAGTTTATTTTATTTACTTCTCCTAATGCACACTCTGAAATTAAAAGCTTAGTAAAAATGTTTCCTAACATTAAATGTCAGCTAGCCCCACAATATCGCATTGGTTTTTTGCTTAGACTTTTTTGCCGTTTATTAGGTAAAAATACTTTTATGTACAAAAAAAAGCTTGATCTACTATTTTGCCCTTTTACTGCGCCTAATGTTGCAACCTCTAAGGTGCCTACTATATGTTTAATTTACGATTTACAATATAAAACCTATCCTGAGTTTTTTTCTCCTGCTGAATGTGCGCAACGCGATGCTAACTTTTTAGCGGCTGTTAAAAAAGCTGACTTTTTAGTAACTATTTCTGAATATACGCGTAAAACAGTATTAGAGCATGCTAGGGTTGATGAAAATAAAGTTAAGACTATTTATATTCAAGGTAATAGATTGGCTAACTATTTTAATAAGAGCGAAGAAGAAGAACTAATATTGGCTAAATATACTTTAATTAAGGGGCAGTATTTGTTTTATCCTGCAAATTACTGGCAACATAAAAATCATGGCAGACTTTTTGCCGCATTTGCTTTAGCATTCCAAAAAGGCTTAGGCAAGCACATCAAGCTTATCTGTACTGGCTCTCTTAAGGTTAATTTTAATGAGGATTTAAAAAAACTTAATTTAAAACAAAATGTTATTTTAGCAGGGTATGTTAGTGAGTATGATTTAAGTATAATTCTCAAAAATTCTTTAGCGCTCGTTTTTCCATCGCTTTATGAAGGTTTTGGCATTCCGGTTATCGAGGCTATGCGATCCAAAATACCAGTTGCTTGTAGCAATGTAACAGCTCTACCCGAAGTTGTAGGGCAAGCTGCAATGTTATTTAATCCACATGATATTGATAGTATTGCCGCAAGTATTGTCAATATTAGCCAAGATAATAAGGAAAGGCAGAGGTTAATTAAAGAAGGGGTACTGCAAAGCGCAAAGTTCTCTAATCCTAGTAAAATGGCAGCAGAATATTTAGAAATTTTCAGGCAAGTGTGTTGATTTTTATTGTAGGCTCAAGCCAGCATCCGCCAATAAAGGCTTTTTTACCGGCATTTATAACCTGAAAGATTAGTGCGTACTCTATATGATCATAATAGCCACCTAAACTTGTAGCAGAATCATGCAGCGCAATTTGAATGGCGTATGATCCTTCTCCAAAGTTAGCAGGGAAGGTAATTGCGAATTCATATTCGCAGTTTTCGTTGACGTTTGCTAAAACTTGATCGGTATGGCAAGTATTAGTGCCATACATTAATTGGCCCATTTTGTCTTTAATTTTAAATCCTAAAACCAAGGAGTCAAGTTTGGCAAAAGTTTTTACGGTGGCGCGTAGGCTTATAGGCTCGCCAACTTCAACAGAGTCTACTTCTACATTATTTTGATTGTATAAACTAAGCGTTTGAATTTTTGCTTGCCCTGTTCCTATTGATTTACGGAGTTTATTATTTAGCGAGGTTTTAACTTCAATATGCTTATCTTTCTCTTTTTGTTCGATTAAAGAGCTATAATAATCAAAGACTTCTTCAGTCTTGCCGCAAAGAGCTATATTACCATCATTGATTAAAATAGCCCTTTTACAAATTGCTTGCGCTTGATTTCTATCGTGCGAGACAAATAATAAAGCGCTACCTTGCTCTTGAAAGCTTTTTATTTTCTGAAAGCTTTTGTGTTGAAAATAAGTGTCTCCTACGGCTAAAGCTTCATCCACAATTAAGAGATCTGGCCTTTTGGCGGTCGCTAAGGCAAAAGCCACGCGCATTTGCATACCGCTACTGTAGGTGCGCATAGGGGCATTAAAATATTCGCCTAGTTCACAAAATTCTTCGATCTCGGGTAAGTAATTATAAATCTCATCTTTAGCCATACCCATAAGTTGTGAAGCAAAAACAATATTTTGGCGGGCGGTTAGTTCAAAATTAAAGCCTGTTCCTAATTCTAAAATGGCTGCCACACTTCCATTACAGATAATACGGCCTTCGGTTGGGGTTATAATGCCGGTTAAGAGCTTAAGTAAAGTGCTTTTCCCTGCGCCATTGCCGCCAATAATGGCAATTGATTCACTATCTTCTATGGCAAAAGATAAGTTTCTAAGAATCCATTCTTGTTTTACCGGCTTAAAAGGCAAGCCAAACCACTTGCCAATACGCAGCACTTCGTAGCTATAAATATCATAGGCTTTGCCCAGGTTTTCTACTTTAAGTAAAGTCATAATGCATCAACCAATTCGTTACAAGCTCTTTTATAGGTAAAACTACCTAAAGCCAGCAAACAAACTGCGATTATTAGGCTTTTAGTTAAGGTGTCAATATTAACCTGGCCAAATAACAGCACCTGTTGATATAAACTCACAATAGGTACAATTGGATTTATATGTATTACCCATTGTAATTTGGCAGGGATAATATCTAATGGGTAAACTATTGGTGTTGCCCAGAATACTAATTGTAAAAATACCGGCATAGTATATCCAACACCCCGTAAAAATACGTTAATTACCCCAACTAATAGCCCAAATCCAAGAGAGCTTGCAATTAATATCAGTAAAAAAAACGGAAAAAGTTGCAGTAAGAACCAGTTAATATCTAGACCTAACAAGAGGAAAATAAGTAAAGACAAAGCTAGTAAAATTAAGTGGTTAACAATTGCGATACACACAGTTGTAGAAATCAAAATTATCTTAGGAAAGGCAATTTTTTTAATTAGATTAGCATTGTCAATAAATACGCTTGCAGTTTTTACGATAACCTCTTGGATAAAACTCCAAGCTAGGGTTCCACTTAAAATATAAAAAACATAAGCATGCTTATTGTTTACCTGCGGAAGCCTTGCAGTTAAAATGTTAGATAAAACAAAAGAATATATTATAACTTGAGCTAAAGGATGCATAATCATCCACGCAAAGCTCAAATAACTACGAGCGTATCGCACCCTAAGCTCAGTTATAATGCTTATCGCAATAAGAGATCTGTAGTTCCATAACTTTCTACAAATAATAGCTAACATTTAGTCGTTGTCCTTGGTTCTAACTTCTAACCAAAGTGCATTGAGGACAGAAAAAGAGCAGGCTAAGCCAGTGCCTAAAATCCAAGAGAAATACCACATAAAATTAACTCCTCATTGATGGATCCCGCGGACAAGCCGCGGGACGTTGGTTCTATTCTTAATGTTAATAACTTGTTTTGTCATTTTGGGTAATATGTTCAGTAGTTACTTTACCTCGAAAGACATAGTATACCCAACTTGTATATGCAAAAATAATAGGCAGAAAGACTATACATGCAAGTAGCATAATAAATAAAGTAGTTTGGCTCGAAGAACTATCCCAAATTACTAAACTTTGCGCAGGGTGGGATGAGGATGGGAGGATAAAAGGATACAAACTAACACCCACGGTAGTAATAATAGAGCTTATGCTAATGCCACTAAAAATTAAGGCGGTTTTTGCGGAGCGCTTAAATAATGCGGTTATAACTAAACTAATAAGGCTTAAAAAGGGGATGGCTGTTGTTAAAGGATAGGTCTTATAATTACGAAAGAGGGCCATAGGGATAAGTTCGACTGATTTATATAAAGGGTTAGACGGTCCATCATGGGGGATTTCTGAGTTAATTGTGTAACCAATAAGTTCAGTTAAGTAAATATAAACTCCAGCGCCAGCAAAAATTATTATGCTTAAAATAGCCATATTCTGTACAACTTGTTGGCTACGCGCCTTAAGATTGGCAGTGGTTTTTAAATTTATAAAACACGCGCCATGCATAGTTAACATAGTGACAGATAGTAAGCCTGCTATTAAAGCAAATGGGTTTAAGAGGTTAAGAAATTCGCCTGTATAAAAAGAGCGTAATTGGGCGTTAAAGTGAAATGGTACTCCCTGTAAAACGTTACCTATAGCAACTCCAAAAATTAAAGCAGGTACGATACCACTAATAAAGAGCAAATAGTCCCAAACATTACGCCAAGAAGGGTTGTCTAGTTTAGAACGATATTTAAAGGCAACCGGTCTTAAGATTAACGCAAGGAGCACTAATAACATAGCTAGATAAAACCCTGAAAAAGCTACAGCGTAAAGAGCTGGCCAAGCAGCAAAAATTGCGCCGCCACCTAAGATAAACCAAACCTGATTACCTTCCCATATAGGTCCAATTGTATTTATTAACACCCGGCGTTCAACATCTTCTTTGGTTATAAAAGGCAGCAAAATAGCAACCCCAATATCAAAACCATCAGTAAGCGCAAAGCCAATTAATAATACACCCAATAACACCCACCAAATAAGGCGCAGAGTTTCATAATCAAATAGCATTTTCGGGTCCTAGGCGAATATATTTAATCATTAAAAATACCTCAATAACCGCTAATACTGAATAGAAAATAATAAAAGCAGTTAAAGATGTATAAAGCGAAGCGCTATCTAAGGAAGATACGCCCATAAAGGTCGGCAAAACTCCCTGAATAGCCCAAGGCTGACGCCCATATTCTGCTATAACCCAACCAAGCTCTGCTGCAAGCCAAGGCAAGGGCAACGATGCAAACGCCAGGTAATGAAACCATTTGGTTTCTTTAAGGCGATGTTTAGCAGAAAGGTAAAATCCAACCCCGAAAAGAAAAATAAAGAAAAACCCACACGCAATCATAATTCTAAAGGTAAAAAATAACACGGTAACGTTAGGTTTAAGGTCGTTAGCAGCGGCATTAATTTGTTCTTCAGTTGCATTAATTACTTTTGGCGCATATTTTTTTAGCAAAAGTCCATAGCCCAAAGCTTGTTGATGTTCTTTAAGGGTTTGTTGCGCGCTCTTATCATTTGGATTTTTTTGCAGTTGCCTTAAGGCCTGATACGCAACAATTCCTTCTTTAATTTTTTCTTTACCTTGCTGAGTTAATTCGTTAATGCCCTCAACAGGTTGATTAAAAGAACGCGTAGCTATTATTCCTAAAATATAAGGAATATGTACAGCATATTTCGTTTGATGAGTTTTGTTATTGGGAAGACCAAATAATGTTAACCCAGCGGGCGCAGGTTCAGTATTCCACATGGCCTCAAGGCCGGCTATTTTCATTTTTTGGTTAATATTAGCTTCATAGCCGCTTTCATCACCTAAAACTACAACAGATAAGGCAGATAGAAGACCAAATGAAACTGCAACCGTCATTGATCTTACAGCAAAATTAATGTTTCTTTGGCGTAATAAATAATACGCACTAATCGCAAGCACAAATACTGCCCCAGTCACATAACCTGCGCTAATTGTATGGACAAATTTAGATTGTGCGACTGGGTTAAACAGAATATCGTAAAAGCTTGCAACTTCCATCCGCATAGTCTGAAAATTAAACAGAGCGCCAACCGGATTTTGCATCCACCCATTAGCGATTAATATCCAAAGAGCAGAAAGATTTGTGCCTAATGCTAAAGCCCAAGTACACATAAGGTGTTGGAGTTTGGTTAACTTATCCCAGCCAAAGAAAAATAAGCCCACAAAGGTTGCTTCCAAGAAAAACGCCATCAAGCCTTCAATAGCTAAAGGCACGCCAAAAACATCGCCTACGTATTGCGAATAGTAAGCCCAGTTAGTGCCAAACTGAAACTCCATAGTAAGCCCTGTAGCAACGCCAAGGGCAAAGTTAATCCCAAACAGTAATCCCCAAAATTTTACCATATCGCGCCATATGGTTTTTTTAGTCATTACATATAGGGTTTCCATAATACCCAACAAAAGTGACAGCCCAAGGGTAAGTGGCACAAATAAAAAATGATAAAGCGCAGTTATCGCAAACTGGAGCCTAGAAAGCTCAACTACCGATTCTGTTGGCAGCATATTTTATCTCTTCTTGAAAATAATGTTTTTGCATAGATTCTACATGTGTGTTATGTCTAAAACAAATAAACCAGAGCATAAATAATAAACTAAGTTTAAGAGAAAGGGTAAATAAAATATCTTTACGCAATGAGGACATAAAACCATTATGTAAACTAATCTTAATTTTGTGTATAATACCAGCATTAAACTTTATTGTAACTTACTAAAGATGGCGCGCCTAAGTAGTTCTAAAAAATGGTTAAAAGCCCATAAAAATGACCTTTTTGTTAAGCAATCTAAGCTTGAAGGCTATAAAAGTCGCGCGGTATATAAATTAAAAGAAATTGATGAAAAAGCAAAATTAATTAAGCCAGGTATGACTATACTAGAGCTAGGCGCAGCTCCTGGAGGTTGGACGCAATATATTACTGAAAAGCTTAATGGTGAAGGTCAAGTCATCGCTGTTGATTGTTTAAAAATGGATAGCTTTCCTCTAGTTACTTTCATCCAAGGAGATTTTACTGATCCTGATGTGCAAACTAACATCGAAAAATCTCTAGCAGGGAAAAAATGTGATCTATTATTAAGTGATATGGCGCCAAATTTATCCGGAGTTAAAATGATGGACAGCCTAAAATCAATAGCCTTAGCCGAAGCTGTTTTAGAAATTGGCCTTAGTTATTTAAAGCAAAATGCAAATTTATTTATGAAAATATTTCATGGAACAGGGTTTGATGAATTTGTTTTGGCAATGCGCAAAGAGTTTAAAACTGTAAGTATTCGTAAACCCAAAGCATCAAAAACCCAATCACGCGAAACCTATTTGCTCGCTTTAGAACGAATCATATATTGAGCTTGTCTCGCATCTTGAAAGGCAGGGGAAATATAGTATGGGTTTTAGATTTTTCGATTACTGTGGGGGTTTTTAAAGCATTTGTCGAGATAAAAAAATCAATAGTACTAATTGTCTGTGCAAGGCTTATATCAGCTGCAATAAGGTTAAGCTCTACTTGTGTAACAGTTTGTTCGCGCTGGTTAACTAAAAACAAACTACTATCTCCAGCATAAAACTTACTATTTTCACCATGAGCAACTTGGCTGGCAAACTTTAATTCTTGTCTTATATAAGTTAACTGTTTTTTCAGGGTATCTTTTGCGATAAGTAAGTTTGAGAGTCTTATTTTTAATTGATCATATAATAAGCGTTTTTCATTTAATACCTGCTTAAGTTCACTATTAGCCGCAATAAGTCTACCTTTTGCCTCCCTTTGAAACATAGGAAATTTAAAGTTTATGCCAATAAGTGCAGCTTGCGGCAAGAGTAGAGGATAACCATTTATACCATACTGCTTTGATGTTGAAGCTGAAATATCAAGTAAAGGTTCTAGATCATTCTTTGCAAGGTCGCGGTTTAATTTAACGATTTTTGCATATTCATCTAATCTTCTTAATCCAGGATGCTTATTTATATTTTCTATTACTTGAGCGTTTGAGATATATTTTTTTTCACTTCCACTTTCATCTTTGGGTAATTGATGAATAGTTGGAATGATTGGTCTACCGTTAGTATCTCTGTAATAGATAGACAAGTTACGCGCGGTTTGTTTAAGGACCATTTTACTCTGATTAACTAATTGCTTGCGTTGCATAATTTGTTGTTTATTTTCCACCATAACAAGTTGCGACATAGCTCCTGCTTGCATTGATATATTAATGGCTTTTTGCCTTTTATTAGCAAGAGATAATAATCTACAGAATGCCTTATATTGACGTCCCGCCTGAATCCATTGCCAATATGCTGTTATGGCTCCTTGAAATACAGTAAGTTTGGTGACGCCTAATTCCCTTTTATTAACAGCAATACGTTTTGCCTGGGTCCAAAGATCAGTACGTTGTTTATCAATTTGACGATTACGGAAAATAGGTAACGAAAAACCAGCTCTATATTCACCCTTAGAGTTCGTAAGATAATTTTGCCAATATACAGGCCAATCTCCTTGACCATTTCTATAGCCCCCAAAAAATTGCAGGCCATTCATTAGGGTTGGAACATTTATAGAGCTGTCTACATATTCACTTACATATCCTCCTATGGGGGATGATCTTGTTTCTGTGCTTAAAGATGGATCAAAGCTTCCAAGAGATCTTGTAAGCTCACCTTTGGTTTGTTGAATTCTCAAACGCGCAATTTTTATTTGGGGGAAATTCTTATCTACATTAAGAAGCAAAGTTCTTAGTCTAAGAGGATTATAGTTTGTATGTTTTGGTTTAGCGAAAGCTACGTTGCAGCCTACAAAAAATAAAGTTATGAAAATGCACAACACCCTAGGTAACATGTCATCCCTAGCGTTAACGATACTAGGATTTTTTAGTTGTTTTACTTGGCTCCATTGGGCTACTCTTAGGTGGAAAGCCATTAAATTGTCTCCATAATTCGAACCATAATGGAACTTGTCCTAGTTGAATCCATCCGTGAACTAGCACACCTTGACGCAGAAAAATTATATGAGGCCATTTTTCAGTAGGAGTTATCATAACGCGGAAATAGCCTGCATTATTAGTGGTTGCATCAATAAAAGATACTTCCCCTTTAAAGGTACCAACAGCTAATTCAGGCCAGCCCCGAAATTGGACAGCTGGCCAACCATCAAATTGCAACCTTGCAGTTTGTTTGAGCCTAACAAAAGGTATATCACGCCCACTAATCCAAAGTTCAACTGCTCTTGAATTTGTTATGGGTACAATGCGGGCTACTATTTGTCCGGCTTTTACAAATACACTTTCTTGACCTGATAAGCGCCTGAAAATTACCCCAGAGACTTTAGCATTTACCATTTGAGTTTGTTGTCTTGCTATACGTATGTTAACGTTAACTTCATCAATTTTAGCTTTTAGATAGGTATGTTGATAACCTGCTAATTCAACTTGAGATAATTCGTATTGCCGTTTAGAGTTAATCCCAAGGCCATATAATTTTTTTTGCCGATTAACATTAGAAATACCAGCATCAACGGCGCGTTTAGCAGCTTCTATCCTTAAAGAAATAGCATCTTTTTCTAATTGCAAGCGTTCCATATATTTAGGATCATTATCATTAATCAATAAGATAGGATCACCTTTTTTCACAATACTACCTTCATTGACATACCAGCGGCTTATGCGGCCACCAACTGGGGCATTAACTTGAAATTCCCTTTCAGTTGGAGAATAAGCAATAACTTGTCCTTCTCCTAGAGAAAATTGTTGCCAAGGAATAAATATGATAAATGCAATAAAGAAAATTAGAACTCCCAATGACCACTTAAGTATTTTATATGGTTTGGGGGATTTGCGAAGCAGGCGATATGAATGCATAGTCATAACACTACTGTACTTAAGAAAGTTAGACGTTGTTTAAAATCGTCTCTATTTGTAGTTACGATTAAACTTGTGTTGGGTAAATTAGTTGTAAGATCATTAATGGCATTTAAGTCTTTAGTTGTTAAAATGTCAAATGATCTATCTACCAAAATAAGTTTAGGTTTAGCTAGGAGAGCTCTTAAAAAAGTAAGTTTAATGGTTTCTGCTAAAGTAAATACATGCTTCCAACTATAAACAACAGTAAAAATCCCATCTTTTAAAGAATTAACCTTATTGCTAAGCCCGAGTATTTGCATAGCATCATCAATCTCTGCAAGAGAAGAGGGTTGTTTAGAAATAGTCAAGTTATCGTAAATACTTCCGCCAATCCATTCAGGGTAACGAACTAATATGGAGAATGATTTTATTGCGGATAACATTTCTTTATTCCATTGAATGCCGTTAATTATTATTTTACCTTTGTATGGGACTATTCCTAAAATAGTATCTACTAATGTTAGACAGTAATAATCTTCTTTTGAAAACACTAATACCCCGTTATTAGGTGAAACCTCCATATTTATACCTTGCCTTGCTAACGGAAAGCAGGATAAACATACATCAGTAAACTTTATATTTATGGTTTTTGGAGTTAACAAAGCTGGAAAATTTTTATGTTCAAATACAGGGCTTACTGGGCGTGATAGAAAGACTTCATTAATTTTGCCTATGGAAGCATTTAATATGTAATAGTTATCAAGGAGGTAGGTAAAGCGTTTAAAAGCGCTTAGCATGCCACTTAAAACAATTTCAGCTGCTACTAATTGACCTAAACTAAGCTGGTTTAAAATAACTAAGTAGCTGCCTATTCCCAGCAATAAAGTACTTGATAGGATTGCTAAAGAATAAAAACTAACTTGATATTTTATAAGCTGTCTGAAGTATGACTCGCGTGCCACCAGAAACGCAACTAACCGTCTATCCATTTGCTTAAAGGCATATTTTAGAAAAGGTTTAAACTTGAAAAGTAAGGCGTGCTGTACCATTTCTTCAAGCCATAAGCCAATATCGTGTTTAGCATTGCACTCAGCTGTAGCTATAATTTTTGTTTTTCCATGCGGAATATAAATTATCAAAAACATTGATAACAATATAAGAAAATCGAAAGCGACAAACACAGGATGATAAAAAAGCAACAAGATTAGGCCAAATAAAAATTGCATACACATAGTAACGCCATAAAAAAATAACGCCCCTGTTGCTTTTCTTACCGTAAAAATTTCAAAATACCGATTTGCTAGGCTTAAAGGATGATTATCGTTAAGTGTATTAATTGACAAATTAGCAAATTCCCTTGCCATTTTAACGCTAATGTTAACTGACAACCTTTGTTCAATTATTTCCGAAACAATAAGTTGCCAAAAGCTAAGTGTGGTATAGCCTATCATTAAAATAAAAACAATAAAGCAGATTGTTACTACAGGCCTTAAGAGCTTGCCAAATGCAACAAAATTCATAAGACTTTGCGCAGCAATAGGCACAATGAGGGTTAACATACTTATGAGTGTTGCTAAAATTATGATAGATGCTATGGAAGGATTATCAATAGATTCACTGAGGAAGGCATAGTTAACGTTAAAAGTCTTATTATAAAGCTTCATGCTAATTGTTGTTCCTAAGAGAATTATTGTATCATACTCGACAAATACCTATATATAAATACTAGATTTAGGCTATTGTTTATAGTAGAACTATTTTTTCAATAATCTTTAAGAGGTGATCGTTTTGAATGATTTAGTTAAGAACCTTTTCTTGTGGTTAATTATTGCGGTTGTATTAGTTTCTGTATTTAGCAATTTTGGGCCACGTAATTCTGGACAACAGAAAATTTCTTATTCAACATTTTTAGAAGAAGTAAACTCAGGCCAAGTGAGCGCTGTTAATATTGAAGAAGATAAAATTATTCGCGGGGTTACGAAAAACAATCAGCGTTTTCAAACCTATATTCCTATGCCTGATAATGTTCTCTTAGGCCAATTATTAAAAAATAATGTTGACGTAATAGGCCAAGAAAAACAACAAGAAAGCTTACTCTTACATATTTTCATCAATTGGTTCCCTATGCTGCTATTAATTGGCGTGTGGGTGTTTTTTATGCGCCAAATGCAAGGCGGGGGTGGCCGTGGTGCTATGTCTTTTGGTAGATCAAGGGCACGGCTCCTTGGGGAAGATCAAGTTAAAGTAACTTTTGCTGATGTGGCAGGAATTGACGAGGCAAAAGATGAACTTAAAGAATTGGTTGATTTCTTAAAAGACCCTACTAAATTCCAAAAGCTC
The DNA here is from genome assembly GCA_001804735.1 of Legionellales bacterium RIFCSPHIGHO2_12_FULL_37_14. Taxonomy (GTDB): domain Bacteria; phylum Pseudomonadota; class Gammaproteobacteria; order Legionellales; family Legionellaceae; genus 2-12-FULL-37-14. The sequence goes on from MHBC01000040.1 coordinate 12,109, forward strand.
GGTGGGCGTATTCCACGCGGAGTATTATTAGTTGGGTCTCCAGGCACAGGTAAAACCCTGTTAGCGCGCGCGGTTGCAGGCGAAGCTAAAGTCCCATTTTTTACTATTTCAGGATCTGATTTCGTTGAGATGTTTGTTGGGGTTGGAGCTTCAAGGGTGCGCGATATGTTCGCCCAGGCAAAGCAACAGGCTCCTTGTATTATTTTTATCGATGAAATTGATGCTGTAGGTAGGCATAGAGGTGCAGGGTTAGGTGGCGGACATGACGAAAGAGAGCAAACCCTAAATCAGCTTTTAGTAGAGATGGATGGCTTTGAAGGTAATGAAGGAGTTATCGTAATTTCAGCAACTAATAGACCTGATGTACTTGATCCTGCTTTATTAAGGCCGGGTAGGTTTGATAGACAAGTGGTAGTTCCTTTGCCAGATATAAGGGGGCGCGAACAAATTTTGCAAGTTCATGTGCAAAAAGTTCCTTTAGATAAAAATGTGCAGGTTTTATCTATTGCTCGTGGCACCCCAGGGTTTTCTGGCGCTGATTTAGCTAATTTAGTCAATGAAGCCGCACTATTTGCTGCGCGGGCTAATAAACGGGAAGTTGGTATGCTTGAGATGGAAAAGGCTAAAGATAAAATCATGATGGGATCAGAAAGGCGCTCTATGGTAATGGATGAAAGTGAAAAGAAATTAACTGCTTATCATGAATCAGGCCATGCTATTGTAGGTTATTTAATGCCGGAACATGATCCTGTGTATAAGGTGACTATTATTCCAAGGGGTAGAGCTCTTGGGGTTACTATGTATTTACCCGAGCAAGATAGATATAGCCATAGTAAGCAACGCTTGGAGAGCCAGCTTACGAGTCTTTTTGGGGGAAGAGTTGCAGAAGAATTAATATTTGGGCTTGAGAGCGTTACGACAGGAGCTGCCAACGATATTCAACGTGCAACCACCATAGCGCGTAAAATGGTTACCGTTTGGGGTTTATCTTCCTTAGGCCCATTAACTTTTGGCGAAGAAGAGGGTGAGATATTTCTTGGCCGAACTATGAATCAACAAAAAGAAATTTCTGATAAGACAGCAGAGCAGATTGACAAAGAGGTGCGCTCAATTATCGATAAAACTTATCAACAAGCTAAAATACTCCTCGAAAAAAATAAACAAAAACTCCATAAAATGGCAGAGGCATTAATTAAGTATGAAACTATTGGCACAGTGCAAATTGAAGCAATAATGGCAGGAAAAATCCCCCCAGCACCTGATGGCTGGGAGTTATTGGAAAAATAAATTACCCATTGTAAATTGCTCCAAGACAGTAGGTTGGGCCTTGGCCCAACAAAGTAGGTTTAACCAAACCCCAAAAAAGCTAAATTAATAATTGTTGTAAGAGGTATACTTAATGATATCTAAGCCCATGATCATGGGAGTTTTAAATATCACCCCAGATTCTTTTTCTGACGGTGGCAAATATTTGCATAAAGACCAAGCACTTAGACGCGCTTTAGCCATGCAAAAAGAAGGTGCTGATGTAATTGACGTGGGCGCTGAATCATCACGTCCTTTTGCTAAACCTATAAGTACTCAAGAAGAACTAGAAAGGCTTTTGCCAGTATTAGAGGCATTACAAGGCGAACTTTCTATTCCCATTTCAGTCGATACTACAAAACCCCAAGTCATGCATGCAGCATTGCAATTAGGCGCTGCCATGATTAATGATATAAATGCCTTAAAAACCAAAGAGAGTCTTGAGGTAGTTGCTAAGGCAAATTGCCAAGTTGTGTTAATGCATAAACTTGGCGAACCTGCCTTAATGCAAGAAAATCCTCTATATAAAGCTGATGTTGTAGATGAGATTTTAGAGTTTTTGCTTGCGCGAGCACAAGAATGTATCTCTTTTGGTATTGCCAAAGACCGAATTTGGCTTGATCCTGGTATTGGTTTTGGTAAAACTACCCAGCATAATCTTATGATTTTAAAAAAAATTAAAAAGTTAACTAACTTAAATTTTCCAATTTTAGTTGGGGTATCGCGCAAAACTATTTTACACGATATAACTAAGCAAGATGTTGATAATAGATTAGCTGCGGGCCTTGCAGTGCATACATATCTATTGCAACATGGAGTTGCAATGATTCGTACGCATGACGTTAGAGCAACTAAAGACGCAATTTTAATGCTGCAAGCTATCATTGATTTAATATAGAAGGAACTAACTATGCAAAAAAGGTATTTTGGAACAGATGGTATTAGAGGTTTAGTTGGCCACTCACACGTAAACCCTGAGTTTGTGCTTAAGCTTGGTTGGGCTGTGGGTAGAGTTTTGGCTAACGGCGGACGCAAAAGAGTTCTTATTGGTAAAGATACCAGAATTTCTGGGTACATGCTTGAATCTGCATTAGAAGCAGGCCTATCAGCAGCTGGAGTAGATGTAAGCTTACTTGGGCCAATGCCAACCCCTGCAATTGCCTATTTAACCAAAACTATGCACGCAGCAGCAGGTATAGTTATTAGTGCATCGCATAATCCTTACGAAGATAATGGGATTAAATTTTTTGATCCTGAGGGCAGTAAGCTGCAAGATGAAATAGAGCTTGCGATTGAAGCTGAAATCCAAAAACCCTTACAAGTTGTTCCAAGTGCAGCCCTAGGAAAGGCTAAGCGTATGGTCGACGCTCCTGGCCGCTATATTGAGTTTTGTAAGTCAACTATTCCCTCACTTACACGTTTAACAGGGCTAAGAATTGCTGTAGATTGCGCAGAAGGTGCAACTTATCATATAGCTCCTAACGTATTTAACGAATTAGGCGCCGAAGTAGTTGCTATGGGGATATATCCTGATGGGTTTAATATCAATGCGCAATGTGGCTCAACTGCGCCTGAGAAGCTACAAGCTTTAGTTGTAAAAGAAAAAGCCGACTTAGGAATAGCTCTTGATGGAGATGGCGATAGAGTTATTTTGATAGATGAAAAAGGCCAGCTTGTTAATGGGGATCAAATACTTTATCTAATTACCAAATATAGAATGCTGCAAAATCGAATGGCAGGCGGAGTGGTTGGAACATTGATGACTAATTACGCTCTTGAAAAAGCCATGCAGAAATTAGATCTAGGCTTTATAAGAGCAAAGGTTGGCGATAGATACGTCCTGGAAGCTTTAAAAGCAAATAGTTGGCTTTTAGGCGGCGAACCTTCTGGACATGTTGTGTGTTTGGATAAAACTACCACAGGAGACGGTATTGTCGCAGCTCTTCAGATTTTAGCTTTTATGATGATAAAACAACAATCATTAAGTGAGCTTACTAAGGGCATGGATTTATATCCGCAAGTTCTACTTAATGTAAAGACTAACAAATCTGCATTTTTGGTAGAAAATCCAAGGATCAAAAAGCTTGTTGCTGGTATAGAAACAGATTTACAAGGAAATGGGCGAGTATTATTACGTCCATCAGGCACGGAGCCTGTGTTAAGAATTATGGTAGAGGGATCTGAAATAGAAAAAGTTAAACATTATGCTGATGAAATAGCTGACTGTTTGCGCACATTGGATAAATCATCGGCGTAAGTGTCAGCAATAGCTCAGTTGTGGGGAGCGCAGTGCTTAGACTAAATATAGATCCTTTAAATTTACCAAATTTAGCTCAACAAGCCGGGTCTTGTAGAGAAAAACGAGGCCATAATACTAATAAATATTTTTTGCATAAATTTTTACTCCAGCAAATAGCAAAAGGCTATTCTTTCTGGGAAGAAGGCAAAATTTATTTATTATCTCAACAAGGTGAAGAAGATATAGAGCTTGTACTAGAGCATTCATTATTACATCGCCCTAGAAGTAACATGGGAAAAATAGGCTATCGTCTAGAAGTATTTGATCAGCAATCTTTAGCAGGTAGCGGTTCGCAAGGGAGGGTTAATCGCAGTTTAGCTACTTTAGCTCTTAGCGATAATGATCTGGTCATTAAGAATAATAAACAACGCGTTATCAAGTTTTTTCATCCAAACGCAAATCCCAAATCAGAGGCAATGGCGGCAAGGTTAACTAAACATTTGCATGCCAAAGATTTAGTTAACCTAAAATCAGCAGATACAGTTCCAGCATTTGCTCTCGTAATGCGTAAAGTAGGGGATATGACCCTCAAGCAATATCTTACCTTACCCCATACCGATTTTATGCGCATCCAACTATGCATTGCGCTAATAAATGCATATATTGATGAGGTGCAAAGTGTGGGTCTAGTACATCGCGATATTAAGCCAGATAATATTATGATTCAGCAAGATGAAGACATAACAGTACATATAGTAGATTACGCAAATGCGCGGATATTAATGCCCACCGTTGGCAGCGAAGCTTCTTCCTCCCCACTTATGCAGTTACCAGAGCTTCAGCAACAGCAAGAAGAATCGTTAATTGAACTATTTGATACTAATAAAGACAGTTTTAACGCATGTGTTGAGCAACAAAAAAGACAAGAGCGCAAGCAATTACATTTTTATGGCACAATTGGGTATATTCCCCCAGAAGGATATGCATCTGAGGTTTCAATTACTAAAGAATATGATTATTTTGCTATTGCAAGAGTGCTGGCAGAAATTTGGGGGTTACAAGTAGGCGGGCGTTCTATAGTTAGCTACGAGGAAGCTAAGGCAGATGCTGCTAGAACATCATATGTAAATAAATTACCTATTACATTTTGTCCTCCATTCAAAAATTCCCTTGAAAATTACTTAACAAATCTTGCCCAGCTTAATCCCGACATGCGGCCAGATTTAGAAGATGGTTTGGAAATTTTTACTCAAGCCTTAGGCAATGCGCATAATTTAGCCAAGGTAAAACCTTTCTGAGGGAAGTTAAGTCAGGGCTGTCCCGTCTTAATAAATCATAAAAGCTCCCTTCTCCCGCTTGCGGGAGAAGGGTTGGGGATGAGGGTGGTTTAAAATAAA
>MHBC01000041.1:0-7852 GCA_001804735.1 Legionellales bacterium RIFCSPHIGHO2_12_FULL_37_14
TTTAATCTGTATGAATTTGATCATAAAATTGGGACAATGTCGATCTGTTTAAAATTTAATCGATCGATGCTCTAGTAATAAGGAAATGATGGATCGAAAAATAAAATCACTTGAAACCCATTTTGAACGATCAAAGAATATAGAACAAAATGATATTGATAATTTTTTTAAAGAATTATCTGAAGATCTTCAACAACAACCAGGAAAAGTAATTTATTTATTAACTCACCAAAACATAATGCTGTCCGCAATATGGGCAGTTTTCGTCCTTGGTTTTATCTATGGGTAAATAAACTTTAGGGTGTAAATTCCACACTTTTTGGTTTGGCATAGGACAGCTTAAAGGTAGATCTTTGGGGTGGATTTTTATGGTTGTGGGTTTAGCGGGTTTTGTTTTTTTGCTTACCATTTTTCTATCCTTTTCTGAATAATTTTATATGGGTCTTGACTGTATGGATCTATATATAGAGGATTTTGCCATGATTTTAACCAAGTGCATTGTCTTTTTGCGAGCTGTCTTGTTGCGGCAATTGCCTTTTCCGCCAATTCATCTTGTGTTAACAAGCCATCTAAATATGCTAATACTTGCCTATAGCCTACTGATTTCATGGAGGGGGCTTGTCTTAAGTTAGGCCATTTTGCTAACAAACATTGCACCTCTTCTATTAACCCTTTTTGTAACATACCCTTAAAACGTTCAGCAATTTTAGCATGTAATTTATCCCTTGTTGCAGGATATAAAACAAAATTTATAAAATTATATGCTTTAGTTTTAGGCTTGGTTTTTTGTAATATTGATAATGGCTTACCAGTTATCTGATATATTTCAAGAGCGCGCATAATTCTTTGGGAATCTTGGGGATTTATTTTAGCGGCCGTAGTTTTATCAATAAACCTAAGCTTAGCATGCATTTTTTCCCAACCTAGGGCTTTTGCTTCTTGATTTAGCATTTGTCTAACATTTTCAGCAGATGGTGGCAGATAAGATAAGCCTTTTTGTAAGGAATTAAAATACATCATCGTGCCACCAACTAATAATGGAATTTTATTGCGTTTTAAAATATCAGCTATTAAAAGATGCGCCTCATCAAAAAATAAACCCACAGAATAAGTCTCGTCAGGATTTTTAATATCAATTAAAGCATGCGGAAACTGCTGTAATATTGCTTTACTTGGTTTAGCCGTACCAATATCCATCCCCCGATAAATCATAGCTGAATCAACGCTAATTATCTCGACAGGAAAATCGGCCGCAAGCTTAATTGCCAAATCTGTTTTACCAGTAGCTGTAGGGCCCATCAGGCATAAGATTTTCTTCAATTTATTCCTTTTTAGAGTCAGTAGTCTCGATAAAACATTTGCAAAGTTTTGTTGACAATTAATATAGTTTAACTTAAAAATACGCAGCAATGTCAATATAACGAGGAATATGTGTCAGATTTAACTTTGTTTTATAAACCCATTACTCGGGCTAATGAAGAGCATAATTTTTCCCAAAACATAAAGCAATTAATACAAATTAGCCTGCAATGCTTATTGGCAAGTGCCGCTGTATATTTGGTTATTCAGCCTAGTATTAAATATTCTGAAAATGATGATGCGGCAAGAAAGTTCATCTTGCCATTCTCTACAATTATTACAGGATTTCTCCTCAATCTATATGCGACAAGACGTCTTATTTATGAGATTGAAAACGGAGTATCTGTTTTTTCTTTTGCAGTCATATCTGTGTTTTTAGGGTCGCTTTTTTCTTTACCCGCATTTTTTTTAGAATTGCAGTTAGCAAAAAATAAATTAATGGCAGGAGTTGTGCTTTTTGGAACAACTCCAATGCAGGCTCTAGGGACTTGGACATTTGTAGATCTTCTACGTCCTTATTGGAGAAAAGCCTATTATATGCTGTATAGAAATCAATCTCGTGTCCAAGTTCTTAAGCATCAGGCTGAACTAAACGCAGTATTTTTGACTCATTTAACCGAAGCTAGCCGTAGTATGCTTACGAGTAATAGCACTCTTGATTTTTCCTGTAGAGATCCAGATACATTGCTTAATATAATCTTTACACATAGAATGGAAATTAGACAGCGAGGAGCTTTATATTTAACTGCTAGCAGAAGAGTTGGCATTGCATTTGGTTTTATGGGAGCTTTCCTTGCAGAAATAATCAATCTTTCATTTGCGAAAGCAACTTTCGATATTTTAAGTGCAGCTCTACCATACGGATCTGCTTTTATTTTAACTTGCGCTATTGTGTTACCGATGATTGTTTTATCAGCTGAATTTGGCTATCACGGTATAAAGAAATCATGGACCATTTTTAGTGATATAGTTTATAACTTTGCATATCATAATGATTCAAACTCAAGGCATTTAAGATTGCCTCCACCTATAGGCATTGCTCCTCTTCTTGCTACAAACATAAATCTAGGTATGGTTCTTATAGCATCATTTTCTTATGCTGCTTTAGTTCAATTTAATAATGAAACTCTAAAAGATACACTGGCAAATGAAGAACTAAAGGCTATAAATGAACTTACCAAAATAGGTGGCATTATTTTCAATGCATTTGGCTTACTATCTATTAGCAATGATATTGTAAGTTTTATATTAACTTTATATAAGAATAGATCAATAAGTGAACGTGCAAAATTTTTTCGCTTTATAGAAGCAGTAAAAACAGGTTATTGCTCCTTATTTAATACGGGTTTTTTCGATGAAAGAATAATACTTTATCTTAGTATGCTAACTCTAGAAGATGAAGAGCTTATTAATTTAACCCATGGAGGCAATGCCACACCACGAATAACAGAATCGCGTAATGCATTCTTTAATCAAGAAGCATTGGCCCAACCTGCTAATTCCCCAGCAACCACAGTAGCGATTAATGACATAAAAAAAACACCTAGAGAATTGTGAAGCATAATGATACTATTTTCCCACTTCAGTTGGATCTTGGAAACAAGCTTTTAATTATGGACAATCCTTTAACTAATAATTATTTTCACGTAACTCCTAACCCTGATGACGTACCTTTGGACTTGTATTTTCTCAAAAGCTCAGTGAGGTTAGAACCACATATATGGGGATGGTACGCTTGGCCTCAGTCAATATGCCCAACCACTGCTTCTCTTAACATAATTAATCGCAATATTAAACTGATGGAATCTTTTATTAGCATGCCAGAGATTCATAAAATGGCAGCTACTAATCGTTCTCTTATGGGTGGTTCATTTATTGATCTTGATGCAACTTTTGTACCTGACGTAAAACGTTTATTGGCAGAAATGAAAACTAATTGCCAAGATTTAGTTGAGCTTGCACATGCAATTATTGAATGTGATGAGTTACTAAGAAATAATGCTGATGGACACTCATTAGAGAAATTATATTCATTAGTACCAGATTGTTTAAAAGGCCGCATAGAGCTAGTTTATGACTCTAATAATAACCCCTCAGTTCGTTTTATTGAAGAACTCTTTTATGATAAATATTACAATGAAGCCCAGCAGTCACTTATCCTAACAGATACTGTAGACGATCACCGCCCTTTTGTATTAAGTACACCACGAATATTAACTGACCGTGATTTGCAACTTAACATAGCATTCTCAGACCCTAAAGTAGACACTTTGGCTAAGTTGCGGTTTAATCCTATGCCACTAAATGAAATAAGCAGTTTATTTAATCTTAATGAGGAAAGTAACAACAAATTAAAATCCATGTTAACCCAAACTCCTCCAGAGAAAAACAATCAAAATAATTTTTATAAAGCAGGAACGCGTATAAGATACTTTGGACATGCATGTGTTTTATTACATACAAATAAAGTTAGTATTTTGCTTGATCCTGTTGTTAGCTATAAATACGCTAGCGACAAGGAACGCTATACTCTAAACGATTTACCAGATTCCATAGACTATGTGCTTTTTACCCACATTCATGATGATCACGTTATGTTCGAAACCTTATTACAGTTACGATTTAAAGTTAAGTATTTTGTTTTTCCACATAACAACATGGGTTTTTTGCTCGATCCTTCTTTAAGACTAATCCTTAAAAATATGGGTTTTACCAACCTAATTTCACTAGGTGAATTTGAAAAAATTACTTTAACTGATGGCTTTATTGCTGGAATCCCTTTTTTAGGCGAGCATTCTGATTTAAATATTCATACCAAGATGGGTTATATTATTCAATTACACGATAAAAAATACCTTTTTGCTGCTGATTCTAACAATCTAGATAATCATCTTTACCAACATATTTTTGCAAAATTTGGCCCAATAGATGTTCTGTTTATTGGTATGGAGTGTGTTGGCGCTCCTTTAACCTGGCTATATGGCCCTTTATTAACTTTTAAAATTAAGAATACTCACGACCAATCTAGGCGCCTGTCAGGATCCAACTTTCTAAAAGCCTGGGATATTGTAAAGTTAGCTCAAGCTAGAGAGGTTTATGTTTATGCTATGGGGCAGGAGCCTTGGCTTAATTACATAATGGCACTTGATTATACAGATAACACTACAAAATCTATTCAACTGGCTGAATCAGATAAATTAATTCAAGCTTGCCAAGAAAATGGAATATTAGCTGAACGTTTATATTTAAAAAAAGAATGGTTATTTTAGATGACAGAGTTAAAGACTTCATGGTTTGTTCCGCTTAATAAAACTAAAGATGCCATAAATTCGCAGGTCATTTTTTTCCCGCATGCAGGTGCAACGGCGTATAGTTACAATCTCTTTTCTCGGTGCCTTCCCCCCTTTGTACAATTGCTTGGTGTAGAGTTGCCAGGTAAAGGCACTAGATTGAAAGAGCCATCTATAAAGTGTTTCGACATGCTTATTAATCAGTTAATAGAAGAAATTATTCCTATATTAACAAAAAATTCGGTGTTTTTTGGCCATAGTATGGGAGCTTTGCTGGCATTTGAATGTGCAAGAAGGCTTGAAGTTAAAAATAAGCTAATTATAAAGGGTTTAATTGTCTCAGGCCAAGCATCGCCCAACAATCATCATGTTAGCAAATACTTAACGCAAAATACCAGTGATGAAAATTTAATTATAGAACTAAAACAATTAAATGGTTTATCTGACGAAATTCTTACCTGCCCTGAATTACTCGAAATTTTGCTTGCTAATGTAAGAAAAGATTGTCTATTAATTGCAAGCTATAAGTACACTTTTAGGCAGAAATTAAATTGTCCACTGGTTTGTATAGTGGCAGACCAAGATCCAGTTGCTGATATAGATAAAAGCTCCAATTGGCGAAAAGAAACCAGCAATACGGTTTATTTTGTAGAGATTAAGGGCGGCCACTTTGCCTTCCTTCAAAATATTCCCCTAATCAACACTTATTTTACATCCTTATTAAGACTTGAAAACTAAGAGGGCCTCATATGTTAGAAACTGTAACTGCAAAACCTTACGTAAGCCGATTAGATCAATGGGATAGATTTGCATCTATTCGCTCAAGGCCAAGGCGGCATATTGTCCAGGAAAGTAATGAATATTATTTTCCCATTTCAAGACAACCTATTTGTGTTCATCCAATTATTACCTCATTAGGAGATGAGGCAGTAAGGTTTATTTTAATCCAGTCTATGTATAAATTTATGTATGAAATAGCCATGCTAGAAACGGAGATGGTTAACAAGGCTGCTTGCAACGTAGCTAACAATCGTCTGCCCTTTCATTTTAATGCTGCAATTTGTCATGATGCTCTAACCATTATTGTGGATGAAGCCTATCATGCTTGCGTTGCAATTGATTTTATGAATCAAGTAGAAAAGAAAACCCAAATTAAACCAATTGAAATGCCTAAATATAGCCCTAATACCTTAGCAATTGAGATAGTAACAGCGCATTTACCTAAGGAATTACATTCTTCTTTTGAACTTATTGCAGTTTGTCTTAGTGAGCACACTTTAACTAAGGAATTAATCAGCATAGGTAAGGAAGGCAAAACTTTGAAAAGTTTTTCCGACGTTATGGCAGATCATGTACTTGATGAGGGAAGGCATGCAGGAATTTTTGCCGAAATTTTAGCCCAATTTTGGGCGCATTTTAGCGAAGCTGAAAAACAGCTTATAGGAAGTTATTTACCACTTTTTATAAAAGAATACCTAAATACCGAACAACAAATTACCTTTGATAGAAAGATATTAGCAGCACTAAGTTTGTCAAGTATAGAGATTGACACAATAACCGCTGAAACTCATATTGAATATAAAGCAAGTGAGTTAAAAAATGTTAATCCTGTTATCCCTAATTTAATTAAATTACTTGAGACGACTTTAGTATTGTCCCATCCTCCAACCAGGGATTGCTTTCATTCCCAAAATTTAATTTAAGAGTATTATTATGACCTCTAGTCTCGATACATCTACTACTTTAACACCTTACAAAACAGCTAGCCTTGCTGAGTTATGGCATATTTCCTATCCTTTAATGTTAACTGCGCTTTCTGGCAATTTAATGATGTTTATGGATAGAGTTTTGTTGTGTAGATATCAACCAACTGCCATGGCAGCAGTTACAACTGTTGGCATGATTTTTACAATATTTCAATTTGCGGGGATTTCTATTGCATCAATAGCTGAAGTATTTGTGGGTAAATATAATGGAGCAAATCAACAAGCTAAAATAGGTCCATTGGTTTGGCAAATGATCTGGTTTTCCGCGTTAACTGCTTTTGTGTTTTTTCCGGTTGGCTATTTATGTGGTGAATTATTGCTCCCGCTAAAATACCATGCGTTTGGAGTAGTTTATTTTAAAACTATTATGTTTTTTGGCCCTATGTTTCCTCTTGTGGCAGCACTTTCTTCCTTTTTTATTGGACAAGGTAGCGTTAAAGTCATTACTTACTCAACGATTGCGGTTAACTTTATTAATATTATTCTTGCGTATGTGTTTATCTTTGGCTTAGGTATTATTCCGCAACAAGGAGCCATGGGAGCTGCTTTAGCAACTGGTATTGCTATTTCTCTGCAAGCAGCATTTTTATTTATTATATTTCTTAGAAAAGAGCATCGATTAAAATGCAATACAGCTTGCTATTATATTAAATCTGCTGAATTTTTGCGTTGTCTTAAAGTTGGTGTGCCAAATGCTACTGGCTACTTGATAGAAATGGCTGCCTGGGCATTTTTATTACAAATGATGACACGCACTGATGAAGCACATATTATGGTATTGGCATTTGGCCAAGCTATTTTCTTACTTGTAGCATTTACAACAGATGGCTTACAAAAAGCAATAATTGCGGTAGCTTCTAATCTAATAGGAATGCAAAAGTTACGCCTACTTACCACTTTAATTAAATCTGGTCTTAAATTACATGGACTAATCGTCTTGTTTTTTGCAATTCCTTTTCTTATCTTTCCTGAACTTTTAGTTAACTTATTTTTTTCTACAGAAGAGTCGTTTATTAATTACGCAACTTTATTAGCTTATACAAAAACCACATGTATGTGGGTACTTTTTTACTTCGTTTTTGATGGATTAGTTTGGGTATCAGCAGGAATCTTGACAGCTTTTGAAGATACTGTGTTCATAATGATCATGAATACTGTTTCAGTATGGCTCTTGGCAATATTACCTAACTATATTGCAATTAGTTATTTTAATGCCAGCCCTGCGTCTATTTGGAAATTAATGACAATTTATGCATTAGTAAACTCGATTGGCTTCTGCTTGCGCTATATTAAGTTGCGACTTCCTATGGCGAAACACGAGGTGGTTTTAAGTTAATAGTTTTAGAGATTAAAAATGAAAAAATTACGTTTAATTATCATTTCAGCTCCACATCCTACGTCCCGCGGCTTGTCCGTGGGATCGAGCCATGTAGAAAG
>MHBC01000041.1:7865-36356 GCA_001804735.1 Legionellales bacterium RIFCSPHIGHO2_12_FULL_37_14
GGGACGTAGGCGTGGGGTGTGTTGAATTAATTCTATCCTTAGGGCATGAGTTACTAGGTTGTATCACCAACAATGAGGCGGTAAAACAATTATGTGAGAATGAAGAAATTTATACTACATCATTAGATAACTTAAGTTGGATTTATCAGCAGAATTTTGATTTTTGCATAGTGCTTAATGATATTATCTTAGAAAGTAACATATTTTCACAAACAGCGGCAAATAAATGGATAAGTTTAGTTAATCAATCAGCGCTAGAATCTCTAAAGCGTGATTTTTCAACCATATTATCTTATTCTCCGCCTTTACCTAAGGTTTCATGGTACACAGTAACTCAAGAAAATAAGCTCGTTTACGTTAAACAAAGTTACCTGCCTCTTGACTTAAACGAGTTTGATAGTTTTTCCGCAAGTTTTTATCAATTATTAGTTGATTTAAGTCGCGATAACCTCGAGCTTGAAACAATCTATCATGAAAAATCTAAGACCTTACCTCTAAGCATTTCACAAGCTCTAAATAAGTTAGAAAATAAGCTTAATGTTAATGGTAAAATTTTACTCCTAGCGGCTTTTTATGGACTATTAAATAAATATTTCACCTTCCTCAGAGAAAAACTAAGAATTGGCATAGTATCTAATAAATTTTGTGCTAAAAGTAGTTTCTTACAAGAATCCTTTTATTTACACAATATTGCCATTAATTTGCTTGATTATGAGTCATTAGTGAAGCATATTTTTCAAGATGTTGTTGTAAAGACTTTTCAGCAAAGCCCTAATACATTAACTATTTTAGATAAAAGCACAACAACTATTGCTCTAACTTTTTGTTTCTCAGCAGATGAGGACTTTACCCATTCCATATATTATCCCTCTTTGTATTTAGAATTTGTATTTAATGATAAAACTACTGCAATCAAGGCAAGTTATTTCAAAGATTGTTACAACGATGAGTTTGTCATTAGCTTGCTAAATAATTTTGCCCATTATCTTGAGTCTTTATTACAAGATCCTGCACCAAATCTGCTAACAGCTAGCTTACCAAATATTAATGCCGCGAAAATTATTAATATAGATAAGCAAGAATCAAACGTTATACTTTCATTTAGAAAACTGGCTAAGGCAGATCCGCTGAAAGTTGCGCTTATTGAGGATGATAGACAATACACCTATCAACACTTATTGCATGCCGCTAACGCTATCTCTAATCACTTAACTCTACTTAATATTCCTAAAAATAGTTACATCCCTGTTATTGCAAAAAGAGGGTTTGAATTAATTGCCTCTTTAATTGGAATTATCCAAACTGGCTGCTGTATTGTGCCCATTAATCCAAAGTTGCCGGAAGAAAAGGTCAAAGAAATTATTGCAATAACAGCAGCGTCAATTGTTTTAGCAGATGACATAAATATTACGACTATTAAAGCTCACTTGCCTGAAATTAATACAATAATTATTAATGACCTCTTAAGAACCCCTACTCCAGATAATATAAAATTGCGAAATATAGAAGGAAAAGATCCTGTTTATTTGATTTTTACCTCAGGCACAACAGGAACTCCGAAAGGAGTTGTTATAGAAAATGCCAGCCTATTTGATAGACTAACCTGGCTTAGCGAAACTTTAGCTCTTGATCACACTTATATTGGCCTACATCATACTAATATAGGTTTTGATGTGGCCATAGAGGAAATTTTTCTGCCATTAATTAATGGTGGTCAACTTGTGATAGCTCCCCAAAATATTAATGAAAAAATTGAGCTTTTTCCTCTCCTAATTCAAAAGCACAAAGTTAATTTTATTGAGTTTGTACCATCATTATTAAAGTTATTATTGGAATTAAATTATATTAGCGCATGCTCATCACTAAGATATGTTGTTTCAGGATCTGAGGCCTTAGATTTTGCAGTGATGAATGCTTTTTATTGCGCATCTAAAGCTACATTAATTAATTTATATGGACCAACCGAATGCACTATCAATGCAACCTATCATATTTGTAGACCTGATGAAATAAGGCGATCGCGTTATGTTCCTATCGGTAAGGCGGTAAAAAATGTTGAGCTCTTTGTCCTTGATGACAAGCTAAATAATGTTCCTTTAGGTGGAATAGGCGAGTTGTATGTTAGTGGTAGTGGTTTAGCTCTTGGATATTTAAGAAGCAACTTACACATAGAGGATTGTTGTAAAGTAGATAGCCAGCAAAGAAGAATTTATAAAACAGGGGATTTAGTAAGGTACATAGACGATAGTGAGTTAGAGTTTATCGGGAGGGTTGATAGACAAATAAAGCTTCGTGGCTATCGTATTGAGTTAGAGGAAGTTGAGTTTGTGTTGGCGCAGTATCCTTGTGTTAAAAGATCGGCTGTAGTACTCGTTGAGAACAGTGCGCATAAAAAACAACTGGTCGCTTTTTTTAATATAAAACCCGCAAGTGAATTATATTCTTCTTGTGAGCTTATAGAAGAACTTAATTTATTTTGTAGCAAGCATCTACCAGATTACATGGTTCCAAGCAGATTTCACCAAGTAGATAGTATGCCGCTGTCCCAAAATGGCAAAATTGATTATGCAGCATTACTAAAGCTTTCTCAGAATAATAGTTTAGAGCCAACGAGTAGTAGGCTTGCTAGTAATAATCTTGAGGCATTAATTCAATCTATTTGGAGTACAGTTCTCGCTGCAAGAGTTCAATTAGATGATCATTTCTTCGATTTAGGCGGTAATTCTTTACTCGCTGTACAAGCAGTTGCCATGCTTTTAGCTAATAACATCAAGGTAAATGTAGGAGATATTTTTCAATATCCAACTATCACAAAGTTGGCTACATTTCTTAACGCTAACAAATTAGATACAACAGTGCAGTTGACTATTACACCAAAACCCCGTACCCAGCGCATGCCTCTTTCTTATGCGCAACAACGCTTATGGTATTTATATCAACTAGAAGGCAAAGATAATGCTGCTTACAATATGGCCATGGTATTTAGCCTTAAGGGTAAATTTAACCTATATCAGCTAAACGTTGCAATAAATCAGCTTATTAAACGCCATGAAATATTACGCACCTTATTTAAGTCTCAAGAAGGAAATCCTTGGCAGGAAATATTACCGTATAATCAGGTTGAATTTACTATAGAGCAAGTTGCAAGACAGAGATTAAAATATAGATTAATAGAAGAAACCCATACTCCATTTAACATAGAGGAGGGTCCTTTATCCAGATTTAAAATATTTAAATTATCCTCAAAGGAACATATCCTTGCGATTACAATGCATAATATTATTACTGATGGTTGGTCTGATAGCATTATTATCCATGAAATAAATACAGTGTATACAGCATTGCATAAGGATGTTAACTGCAATATAGACACCTTATTACCTATTATGCCATTTCAATACGCTGATTATGCGTTTTGGCAAAGACAGATCCATAATCCATCTACATTAAAAAATAAAATTGATTATTGGGTTAATAAGCTAAAAGACTTTACTGAATTAGTCTTATTCCCTGAAACTGACAACGATGAAGTTGCCCAATCAGGAGGGAAAGATTTTAAGTTTAACTTAAATAACCCAAACTTAGTTAAAAACCTACATCAATTAGCTCAAGAATTACATACAACGCCATACGTGGTATTGATAACAACATTCAATATTTTACTTGCCCAATATTCTAACCTATATGACATAGTTATAGGCACAGGAATGGCCGGAAGAGAAACCCCAGGGCTTGATAAACTTATTGGTTTTTTTGTCAATACTATTGTCTTAAGAAATGATTTAGCCGGCAACCCAACCTTTGCAGATCTTATTCAGAAAGTACACTCCTCTTGTGTTGAGGCACACCTTTACCAAGATGTACCTTTTGAAATGATTGTAGATGCTCTTATGCTTGAGCGTGATAGTGATAAAAATCCTATATTTCAGGTGTTGTTTATTATGCAAAAAACTGGAGATGATGTTGCACTAAAGCTTCCTCTTTTAGAAACTACAAATATTCTCGTTGACAGAAAAACAGCAACTTTTGGCATAACTTTTAACTTAGAGTTAACTGACTCTGGGCTTTTAGGAGATATTCAATATAATTCAGCTAAATACACCTATAAAAATATTAAGCGTTTTTTTAACGATTTTCATATGCTGCTCGAGACGTTTATTGCAGCTCCTACTCAGCATATTCAATCTGTTAATGTCTTGCGGCAAGAAGAATTAGATACTTTATTACATAAATGGAATGAAACAGATACCGCATTGAGCAATGAATATATTCACCATTTATTTGAATTAGCTGCGAGAAAATATCCATCTAACCCTGCTATTAGTTATTTAGATTTCAGTTTAACTTATCAAGAGTTAAATGCGCGAGCAAATCAGCTGAGCCATTATATTTGCAAAAAACTAGCAGCTGCAAACTTACCGCATAAACAGGTAATTGGAATTTTTCTAGATCGTGGTATAGATTTTATTGTCAGTATGCTCGCTGTTTTAAAATCAGGCAATATTTTTATGCCTCTTGATCCTAGCTACCCGCTTGCTAGATTAGAGTATTTTATTAATAATGCAAAAGCTTCTCTCATTATCTCTTTATCTTCTAACCCCCATAGTGAAATATTTACTGCTAATTATAATTTAATTCTTTTAGACAAAGAGTCAGCGCTTATTGCAAAACAAGACATAGTAAATATTGCAGCACAACCTTGTGATCACTGTTATATAATATTCACTTCAGGATCAACCGGAAAACCTAAAGGCGTCTTGATTAAACATAACAGTGTCATTAATTTACTGCTTTCAATGCAACAACATTTGCAAGTCTCACAAAATGATCGTTTATTAAGTGTGACCTCAGTTAACTTTGATATTTTTTATCTTGAATCCTTGCTGCCCTTAATTAGTCACGCAACTTGCATATTGGCTGATAAGGATGCTGTTAATGATATGAACATATTCATGACATTAATTAATAAAGTAAAGCCAACAATCATGCAAGCAACCCCGTCATTTTGGAGGTTACTCATTAACGATCTCGGTTCACAACAATTTAATTGTAAAATCTTAACTGGTGGTGAACCTTTATTGCCAGACTTAGCAAAACAATTGCTCCAAACATTTGCTGAGCTCTTTAATGTTTATGGTCCAACAGAAACTACTATTTGGTCAACCATCAAAAAAATAGAAAGCGAAGATGATGTTTCTATTGGAAAACCAATAGCTAATACTAAATGTTATGTACTTAACGAATATCTAAATCCAGTTCCTATCAATGTTCCTGGAGAATTATATATAGGTGGCGCTGGACTTGCTGATGGTTATCTTAATGACAACGAAGGAACCCAAAAATCATTTATTTCCAATCCATTTGTGGATAAAGAGCTGACAAAATACGCAAGACTTTATAAAACAGGAGATTTTGTCCGTTTTAGATCTAACAAAGAGATAGAATACATTGCTCGTACCGATCAGCAAATTAAGCTTAGAGGATATAGAGTTGAGCTAGCAGAAATTGAAACTCATTTATTAAGTCATCAAGGGATTAAAGAAGCAGCTGTTGTCCTTAGACGGCAAAAGGATGATAAAGGAGACTTTTTGGTGGCATTTTATACAACAACCAATGCAATTAGTGTGGATAATAAATTATTACAAGTTTATCTTGCTCAAATTCTACCGATCTACATGATTCCTAATAAGTGGGTTCAATTAGCTAACATGCCAAAAACTTTCAATGGGAAGTTAGATAGAAAACGTCTAGATGAAATGGAACTCCAAGTAAACCCTGCAGGCACGCCCCTTATAACCCAAATTGATCATCAATTAGCCACGATTTGGGGAACCATATTAGATATTGATATTTCTGCAATTGCTGCAGATGATAGTTTCTTTATGTTAGGAGGTCATTCTTTACTAATTCCGCAAGTTGTATCAAAAATAAATACACATTTTGCTAGCAGAATAACAATAAGAGACTTTATTCAAAATCCAACAATTGAAAAACTAGGCTTTTTTATTACGCATGCAAACCTAGAGCCGACTTGCTCTCAACATGCATAGGTTTATGCATAGAAAAAATCTTCACAATCTGTAATTGATAATTCTTTTAAATATTTTTCGGTAGGGTTTTGTGTATGTGAGAGAAAATCAAGCCATTCTGCTTTATCTTTCTCGGATATTCCTTCTAGCGCGACAATGCTATGGTTAACTAATTCTTGGAATAAAACATCCATGGTTAATTCTTTATAAGACAATGCTTGAGTAATAAATCCTTTTAGATCTAAATTAGGGGTTATGGTGGGAATTGTGCGTATGAGTAAAGTCTTGTCGCCTAGCCAGCTTAGAGTTATACCAAGTTGGGCAAATAAATCAAAAGAAGATTCTAGCCTAGCTAAATGGTGAGTAATTTCTATGCTTATGGGAACGAGTAAATTACGCGCGGCTAATGGGAGCTTAGTATTTTTAAATCTTATTAGTAGCAAGATTTCTTGAAGATTCTTTACATGGAGCAAATAATTTTCACTGCCTTTTTTCAGTAAAGCAAAATTTGCATTTAAATTAACCCAGCTACTATACTGCCAATTACTTTTTGCAACACTTACATAATCATTAGGGAGATTTTGGCTAACCTTGCAAGGATTTTCAGCTAATGCAGGGTTTTTTTCTTGGCAGTTTAAGGCATCTTCTATGACATTGTGCAAGGCATCATGCACCCACCTCGGTTGGTGAAACCTTAGCTCATGTTTAGTAGGATGCACGTTAACGTCAATTTCCTCTGGATCTAACTCAATATGGATAACACAAACGGGAAAACGCCCAGGGTGAAGCTTATCTTGATAGGCTTTTTTTATCGCATGATTAAGTAATTTATCGTTTACCATGCGTTTATTTACATACACCCACATTCTATCTTGCTGGCTTCTTGCGTAATTAGGTCCTGCAACAAAACCTTTTATGTGTAAATTAGCATAATGCGCCTCTATAGGGCTTGCAGCATCAATAAAAGGTTTGCCAAGAATTTTGCGCAGTCTAGCTAATTTTTTCTCTTCAGTATTACCAGAAGGCAGAGTAAAAATACTTTTACCCTGATGATAAAATTCAATTTTAACTGAAGGAGCGCTCAAAGCAAAACACCGCACAAGTTTATCAATAGCCAAAAACTCAGTGCGCGCCGAGCTTAAAAACTTTTTGCGCACAGGGGTGTTATAGAATAAATCATTAACTAATACTGTAGTGCCATAATTATGCACACAAGGGGTAATGGTAAGTTTTTCATTGTATAAATTAAGCTCAGTTGCTGCAGCAAAACCTTGGGCGCGCGATCGCAAGGTAAATTTAGCAACAGAGGCTATACTCGCTAAAGCCTCGCCCCTAAAACCTAAAGTTTTAACCTTGTTTAAATCTGCCAAATTATGAATTTTACTCGTTGCATGCGGCAATACTGCAAGCTTCATATCTTGCGGTAAAATACCTTCGCCATTATCTGTAATCCTGATGCTATTTAAACCGCCGCAACTAATATCAATAATTATTTCACTAGCTCCTGCATCTAAAGAATTTTCTACACATTCTTTAACTACTGACACAGGTCTTTCGACAACCTCGCCGGCGGCAATTTGATTAGCTACTATAGACGGTAATTGATAAATCTTATTCATACTTTCTGTTTTACCGAGTTTGGTGGATAATCAATGAAGTATTGTTTAATACCTTTAAAAATCGCCATGCTTAATTTTGTTTGATAAGCTAGAGAAGCCAAATTTTTTTCTTCGCTTGGATTAGAAATAAAACCAGTTTCAATCAGAATAGATGGGATATCAGGTGATTTTAAAACCACAAAGCGCGCTTGCTCAACTCGCGGGTAATGTAAGTCGGTTACTAGATCTAAAGCTTTTAATACTTGCTCACCTATATGTAAGCTTGCGCCAATAGTTGCTGTTTGCGATAAATCGATTAAAACTTCGCGTACTAAGCCATTTTTATCGTTGAGGCTATTAAGGTTAATATCCCCTAGCTCAGAGTAATTTTCTTTTTCAGCAAGCCAATGCGCCGCTTCACTTGTTGCGCCACTTTGCGATAAAGCATAAACCGAAACTCCTGAGGAATTTGGCTGTTTAAACGCATCAGCATGTATTGAAATAAAAAGATCGGCATTGTTTTTGCGCGCAATATCTAAGCGTTTGCGTAAACTTATATAGTAGTCAGATTGGCGCGTTAATACCGCACGCATACCTTTTTCTTTATCAATCTGGGCTTTTAATTTTCTTGCAATTTCAAGGACTATGTTTTTTTCTTTGGTTAAATGTGGTCCATGCGCTCCAGGATCTTTGCCTCCGTGCCCTGCATCTATCACAATAACAACCGGCCGTGCTGCTTTATTTGCACTAGGACTATTTAAAGATCTTTGCTTTACTTTGCTTAACAAATTAAGCCGCAGTTTATAAGGAGCATATGCTAAAGCTACAAAATTAGGCGCTACTTTTTGTTTAAGCTCAATTACTAAGCGTAAGGTAGCATTTTTTAGTTTAGTAACTTTTATTTTTTTTATGCTTGGGGAATTTGGGTTAGTAATCATATCGTTGTGGGAGTACTCTGTATTACTAAAATCAACTACTACTCTATGAGGATTTTCCCCGATAAAATACTTACTTTTTACCGATCCTTTAGTAGAAAATTCAAAATCAATGCTATCTTGGTGGGATTTTATAGATGATAAAATTGCTGCAAAACTATTTAAGGATATTGCAAAGCAAAATAAGAACATCTCACACAAAATGAAACGCAACCCGAGCATTATATCTCCAATTTTTGCAACAACTCTAGGGCCTTTAAACTTAAAGACGTAAGTGTAACCCGCCTTTTTTCAGGTAACCACTCAAATTTTAGCAACAAATCAACGCTAGCAAGTAAACTTTTAGAGCGTTCATGCCACTCAATACAACATATCGCATAAGGAGTGAAGTAATCACTAAACCCTAGCGTGGTAAGCGAAGGTTCTTCTTCTAATCTATATAAATCAAAGTGATGAAAATCACAATTTATTTGCGGCAATTCATAAGTCTCAACTAATGAAAAAGTAGGACTTTTAATATTTTCTCTTACATTCAAGGCTTGTAATAAAGCCCGCACCAATGTAGTTTTACCAGTCCCAATATCCCCTTGCAAGGCAATTACAAAAGGGGCTGACAATAAAGGCGCAATTTTGCGCGCAAGCTCTTTGGTTTCACTTTCATTGTTTAGCAAAATTCCTTTAGATAACAAGACGGCTCTCTAATCAGTTTCCTGTTCGTTTTTAACCAAAGATAATACGGGTTTCGTGCGAGTTTTACTGCTTACAGTTGGCAGCTCAAATTGCCCTTGCTCTTCAGGAAATTCCATACCTTGGCCATTTTCCATTGCATAAATTGATAAAACAGCTTCTGGCACAAACATAACTTGTAAAGCGGAACCGGCAAACCTTGCGGTAAAAACAATGCGATCATTGCCTAAATGTAAGCCACGACAAGAAATTGGCGAAATATTAAACACGATTTTACCTTCTTTTATATATTCCGTAGGCACATCAACTCCACCGTGCTCAACCGTCACCAAAACATATGGAGTTAAATCGTTATCCACAATCCAATCGTACATTGCCCTTATTAAGTAAGGTCTATTTGAAGTCATTATGGTCATGCAACCCTCTGCTGTCTTTCAACATCAGTTAAACTTGCTTGAAAAGCATCACGTTTAAAAATTCTTTGCATATATGCATGGATCCCTTGATACTCTTCGCCAATGTTAATGCCTAATTGTGGCAGACGCCAAAACAAAGGCGCCAGCACACAATCAAGTAAAGAAAAATCTTCATTTAAAAAGTAAGGTTTATCTTTAAAAATAGGTTCTAAAGCTAATAAACTGGTAGCTAAAAGTTCTCTTGCTTCTGCTACATTCTTACCATGTAAAATTTGCAGAAGAGGAGCATACCAATCATGCTCAATACGGTGCATCATTTTTCTTGACTCAGCTCTTGCTACTGGATAAACAGGTAAAAGAGGAGGATGCGGAAAGCGTTCATCCAGGTATTCCATAATAATACGAGCTTCATAAAGGACTAATTCTCGATCTATTAAAGTTGGAACAGTTGCATAAGGGTTTACTGCTATTAGATCTTGCGACTCATCATCTTTTTTCATATGGATGATTTCAACGTTTACCCCTTTTTCAGCAAGTACTATTCTAACTTGATGACTATAAACATCATCTTGATCAGAAAATAAAGACATAACTGTGCGTTTAGTTACTATTGCCATTGTTTTTCCTTAGGAAAATATAAAAAATGATTATAACAGATTTTAGCGATTCCCACAAAAGTTGCTTGTATTATTTTCTATTTGTATTTTTTATTTACTATATTTTGTAATTTTCTAACCAAAATAAGCAATACTAGAACCAAAATAATTACAAAAAAACCTACTTTATAGCGCAAAGAGCGCGTAGGCTCTGCTACATATACTAAAAACTCAACTAAATCATTAACGTATTGATTAAACTCACTCTCCTCCATCGCCCCTTTTTTAACTAATCTAAGCTTATGCGCATTATCTAACACAAACTCACCTCTTAAAGGAAACAATACATCAGGCATTGCAACATCAGGAAAAATAAGGTTATTGGCGCCAAAAGGCTTTTTACTATCTTTATAATACCCATGTAAAAAATTATTTAACCAAACACGCCCACGGGAGCGCGCCACCAATGATAAATCAGGCGGCGCAACTCCAAACCACGCTACTGCTTGCTTAAGTGGCAAAGACGTTAATAAACTAGCCTCCTTAGGCCCATCTAACAACATATCTGCGGCTAATTGTTTTTTTTCCTCTAGAGAATATGCTTTATTAGTAAACCCAAGGGCTTCCATCATCGTTTGATTACGCATATATTTTAAAGAGTGACATCCAAAACAATAGTTCATGTAAAAGCGGGCGCCGCGTTGCAGCGTGGCTTTATCCATGGCAAAACCATTACTCATAAGAAAAACTATAAATAGCATGCTGCAATATTTATTTATTAATACTTTATGCATGCTTATTCCTCTTTTTAAGTGCTAAAAGAGGCAAACTTAAGAAATACAAAAAATAAAATCCTAAAGCCCATCTTGCGATAATTTGTGAAGTATAAGTTACCGGTCTTTTACCTAAAACACCTAACACTATAAAGCTTATACAAAAAAGCAAAAGTAAAATACGCGCAACATAGCCTTTATGGCGCATAGATTTTACCGGATTATTATCTAGCCAAGGTAAAAAAAATAACAAAATAATCGAAGCTTGCAAGGCAATAACTCCTAGAGTTTTGTTAGGGATCGCGCGTAAAATGCTATAAAAAGGCGCCAAATACCAAACAGGACTTATTTCAGCAGGAGTTTGCAAAGGATTTGCAGGAACAAAATTATCAGGCTCAATAAAAATCCCCCCCATTTCTGGCAAGAAAAATACTATAGCAAAAAATACCAATAAAAAAGTTAAAGCAGCAACGCTGTCCTTTAGCGTATAAAATGGATGAAATGGAATATAATCTGCTTTTTTAAGAATAGTTCCTTCAGGGTTGTTTGCGCCAACGTGATGCAGCGCAACTACATGTAAATACACTAAGAATATTAATAAAAATGGCACAGCAACTATATGTAAAGCAAAAAACCGCCCTAAAGTTGATCCTGAAACACTAAAGTCACCCCTAATCCAAGTAACAATTGTGTCCCCCACACCTGGAATAACACTAAATAACGAAGTAATAACCTGAGCTCCCCAATAAGATAATTGCCCCCAAGGCAGAAGATACCCAAAAAAAGCCTCCATCATTAATAAAACAAAAAGTCCCATCCCTATTAACCAAACTAATTCGCGCGGTTTTTGATACGATCCATATAATAAGCTTCTAAACATATGAATATATACCACAATAAAAAACATAGAGGCGCCTGTAGTATGCATATAGCGTAACAACCAGCCAAAATGTACATCACGCATAATGTATTCAACAGAATCGAACGCATCTTGCGCCGAAGGTATATAAAACATTGTAAGCCATAAACCAGTAACAAATTGATTAACAAAAACCAATAAAGACAACGCCCCAAATACATATAAAAGATTAAAGTTTTTCGGCACAAGGTAATTAGTAGTTTGATTTTTAATAGCATTAACTACAGGAAGACGTTCATTTACCCAAACTAATAACTTATTCATTTAAACCTCTTCACTTTCACCAATTAAGAGCGTTGTTGCATCTAAAAATTTATAAGGAGGCACTTCTAAATTAATAGGCGCCGGCACTCCTTTAAATACTCTACCCGCCAAATCAAATTTTGATCCATGACAAGGACAAAAAAATCCCCCCGGCCAATCTTGCGCCAACTCATGCGCCGCTGGCACATATTTAGGTACACAACCCAAATGCGTACAAATACCTATTAGCACTAGATAATTTGGATTTAAGGAGCGATAAATATTTTTCGCAAATAAAGGTTGTTGTTCAACAAGAGAATTAGGATCGCGTAATAAATCACTATCTTTTTTTAAAGAATCTAACATATCTTGCGTGCGCCGAATAATCCACACAGGTAACCCTCGCCACTCAACAGTTAGCTGTTGTCCTTCTGCCAATTGACTTATATCAACTTGCACAGATCCGCCGGCAATTTCAGCTTTAACACTAGGCCACCAAGACATAAGAAAAGGCGTACTAGCACAAAAAGCCCCAACCCCACCAACAAGAGTGATGCTTTTAACCAAAAAATCTCTTCTTTCGGTATCTATCTTTCCATCTTCTGATGGCGCTTTAAGGTCATCCATAACAAAAAAGTTGAAATAACTGAAACTAATTTATATACCCAAGCGGTATTAAAATGCAAATTTAGGCGGTCATTCCAAGGAGGGGAGTTTGAGATATCTTTTTTTGCTAAGCCAATATATGATATAGAAAATTTCTATATTTTGATGGCTGTTTAGATTAGGATGATTCCTTATTGTGATTAATATCAAAATTAATCTTTATAAAATTCGCCAGTGGATAACCCATTTTATTAATGATAATTTCTCTTTAAAAAATCGCTTTTTAAATATTCCCTTACTTACAATTTTGATTTTAGGATTTATTTTACTCTACCATTGCCTAGCCTACTTAATCCCTTTTACCGATAATGCGTTTGTTGTAACAAATATTTCTCCTGTTGCTGCTGATGTTTCTGGTTTTATTACGGATATATATGTAAAAAATGGTCAATCAGTTAAGAAAAATCAGCCAATCTTCAAAGTTTATCAGGCCCCATATAGTTATGCATTACAAGAAGCTTTGGCTCTTCGTCAATCAGTTCAAAAAAGGATTAAAGTATTAAATCAACAAATTTATAAAACTGAATCTATAATCCATTCAATAGAATCTCAGCTAGCCAAAAAAAAATATGAGTTGAGTCTGAAAAAAGTGCGCCAGGTTGCTGAGGCAATTTCAAAGCTTGAAATAAAAAAACTAAATTACGACGTAGATATCTTAACTCATAGGTTAGAATCTTTCAAAAAAGAAATTTTAGTACTTAAAGCTAAGATAGAAGAAACTAAAAGTTCTCTTGCTGCAGCTAAAGCGAAAGAATCAATTGCAAAAATCAACCTGGAACTAACTATAGTTAGGGCACCTTCAGATGGTGTAGTTGATAATTTATATGTTTCAATAAATACCCCTATACGTATTCATCAGCCAGTATTTTCATTCGTTGATACTTCTAAATTTTATATACAAGCAAATTTTAAGGAAACTAATTTAAGACATGTTCGTCAAGGGAACAAAGCATATATTATGCTAAGGATGTATTACACTGATAAAATTTTTCATGGAAAAGTGGTTAACTCTCTATGGGCTACTGAACGACAAAAAACAGCGATAAAAAGTCAATTACAACGAGTAAAAAATGAAAATGAATGGTTACTTCTTCCACAACGATTTCCAATTCAAATTGAAATAACAGATCCTCAGCCTAATTTTCCTTTACACCCTGGAGCTAGTGCATATGTTTATATCTCGCCTTCTGCAAGTAATAGAAAAATATGATCCATTTGGGGAAAATAGAATTAATGGATTTAAGGCAATGTATTTATTTATTTTGCTATGTTTGTTTTATTTCTTTTTTAATATTACTAAGCCATATTTTTACTATTTTTATGTGCCAATTACTGCTTTTTCAGCAGAACTACTGGGAATAACTTTAAAAAAAAAATATCAATATTTAATAATAGCGATTTTTGGAAGTGCAATTTCTATATATATTTTTAATATTTTATTGCCTTTAAGGGAGTTTTTTATAGTATTTGTATTTTTTTACTCCATAGGACTCTATTATTTCGTGCTCCATACTAATCGTCATCTACGTACCATAGTTGCAATAGTTTTAAGCTTAGCGGCTTACTCCTTACTTTATTCAGCTAACAATAATTATAATTATATAAATGCTTTAAATTATTTCGTCTATTCAATGGCTGCAGGTTTAATTATGGTTGTAGGATTATTGCTGTTGCCTAAGAAATGTTATTTTTATAATTGGCGAAAGGCTTTCATATTTACTTTATTGGACTTAGATGCTATTGCTGAATCAATTTTTTTAGATAATAAAAACCCTCCTTCTTCACTAGGAATCATGATGATGCAAAAATATAGCAACATGATTTCAAAAAAAGATAATTTTTTTAGTGTTGCAAAAATAACCTTGCTGACGTTTGATTTGGTTATGTATCAATCATACTTATTAGCTTTTAAAAAAAATATTCCAATAGAATATGTGCAAATATATCGGCGCTATTTAAAACTATTACAAGCTGCTTGTCGACTAAAAAAACCTCTCTTTCTAAAAAATAAAGAAAATCTAGAGTTAAGTCATACCCATGAATTACGTATGATTAAGAAAGTCATTCAAAGTTGGAATTATCTATGTTTGCTAAAATCTTAGATTATACAACGATTAGAAGTTTACAAATTAGTTTCGTATTTGCTTTTACCCTATTTCTCCAATTTCTTTTAAATTATCCAAATGCTTATTGGACTGGATTTGCCGTTATGATGATCTATGCGGGATTTGATAATGGAACCTCATTATTAAGAACATATCATCGTTTTTTAGGAGTGATATTTGGTTTAATCTCAGGATATCTATTAGTCATAATCGGTCGCTATGATCTTATGTTTTTATTTTTAGAAATAACATTGGTTATATTTTTAGCTTATTTCTTTGCTGGAGAAACTTACAGTGTACCAACCATTTTTACAGTCAATACTTCAGTTATTGGCACTGGTTATTTTTCTAATGCACAAACAGTAACTCTTTTATATTATTTGGTTGATTATTGTATCTGCACTTGTGTAGCCTTTGGGTTAATATGGTTTCTGGAAACCTATTGGTTTAATAGATATAACCTTATTGAACGATTTATATTGGATGTAGAAAAAAAAGTTTTAAAAAATTTGCGTAATTTAAAAGCATTATTACATGAGGGGCCAGTTAATAGAACAAAATGGTATAAAGCTTGCGGTTTTACCATACATAGCCTTACTCGGATCAAGGAGTTGTTAAATAATACTAGTTTTTGCAAACATTCCGATATGATTGCAAGAGATGATATTTTATTATTCATTCAAAGTGCAGAAACTTCATACACAAGACTTAAAGCTTTATATTTTGCGCAATATTCACATCATTACAAAAAGTATGATTTTATGAAAATTTACTCGGACATTGAATATGAATTATCTATCCTGGCAGATTCCACTCTTCGGCTTGAATGTAACTTGTATGAGTTTCATAAGCGTGGTTATATATGAGCAATAATAAAGCTTATAGATTACTTATATTAATTATTTTTTTAGCAGGCTGCCAAGGCAATACCACTCATTTCACTTCTAGAGTAACGATTCAAAAAAAATGGTCTACCAAAGACTCTTTTTCTTCACAGAGAAAAAATAATACTCCCCTTCCATGTTTACCTTGGTGGGAAACATTTCATGATAAAACATTAAACCACCTTGTAAGAGAAGCCCTCATTTATAACAATAAACTTAATAGATCAAGGAGTAATGTAGAAGCTGCAACTGGTGAATTAAAAAAGGTGAAACTTCAGTGGATTCCAAATATTGATTATTTAGTTGGGTATTCACAAAATCCAGCTTTTGGCTTCCCGGGTTTTCTCGCATTATTTGCCCCAAGCTACACAATTAATATTATTCAACACTTTCAAGAACAAAAGAAAGCAACGCATGCTTTGGCAGCAGCTAAAGCTGAAGATGATACCATTCGGTTATATGTTATTAGCGCGATCGTTTCAGCGTATATTACATATTTAGGAGAGCTTGAACATGAAAAATTAATTAAAAATTACCTCTCTGATTTAAAGCATATTGACTCTATTTCAGTCGAAATGAAAAATAACGGGTTGGTTTCGCAAATCACTCCTGAAGCAATTCATAGCAAGGTGGATGAATTGCAAGGAGAATTAGAACAGGTTGAACATAATATTGTACTCAGTCGTAATGCCATTCACTATCTTATCAATTCTAATCCCAATGATTTTTCAACTACCTATACGTTTAATAAACTAAAAGATACCTATATTGCACCAAAATCATTACCACTGACAGTATTACGTCAGCGACCTGATATGCGTTTTGCGATTCATAAATTGACAGTTGCAAACATGAAAATTGGCGTTGCAAGTAATGACTTACTTCCTGAAATGCATTTGGATTTATTTATGGGGCCTATTTCGAAATTTAGTCGATACACATTACCTAAATTTATGGTTTACTTTAATGATCAACTTTTGCGCATTCCGGTATTAAAGCTTTACGTGCTAGGAGAAATTGAAAAAGCAACTGGGCAACGTAATATGGCTTATTATGCATATCTCGATACCTTACAAAAAATTTTACAAGACACAACTAATGCATTGTCAGCTCATGATAGACTAAGCCATCAATTATTAGATACCGTAAACTCACGCAAACATTATGCAAAAATCTATAAACTTAATTTAGCACTTACAAAACAAGGTATTCAGAGTAATATAAAAACCTTACAAACCAAGCTGCTCCTTCATAAAAAGAAAATTGCCGTTAATCATGACAAATTACAAAGTATGTTGGCAGTAATTAAACTCTACCAGGAGCTTGGTGGAGGTTATCACGCTTCTCCCGCAAGCGGGAGTAGGTTGGGCCTTGGCCCAACCTAAAAGAAATACAGAAATTAACGTTTTGAGTACTGAGTTGCTCTACGGGCTTTGTGTAAACCAACCTTTTTACGCTCTACTCTTCTTGCATCACGGGTTAATAGACCGCGGGCACGTAAACGTCTGCGGTATGATTCTGGGTTGGGTTCGGCGTCTTCTGGTAGATCTTTTTCATCGTAGGCAACTAAGGCTCTTGCAATGCCTAACCTAATTGCGCCTGCTTGCCCTGAAATCCCGCCACCTACAACAGTTGCATATACGTCAAATTTATCTAACATTTCAGTTGTTTCTAAAGGCTGACGGATTATCATGCGCGCTGTTTCACGCCCAAAGTAATCTTCAATGCTTTTCTTGTTGATAAGCATCTGGCCTTTGCCTGGTCTTAAAAAGACACGAGCAACAGAGCTCTTACGGCGCCCAGTGCCATAATATTGTTTTAAAGTTGCTGCCATAATTATCCCTCAATCTGTAAAGCAATTGGTTGTTGTGCAGAATGAGGATGATCTGATCCAACGTAAATTTTTAATTTACGATACATCTGCCGGCCTAGTGAATTTTTAGGTAACATGCCTTTAACAGCAAGTTCCAGCACTCTAGCTGGATGCTTTGCTTGCATTTGGGCAAACGAAACTGAGCGTAAACCCCCAGGGTAGCCACTATAGGCGTGGTAATGCTTTTGGGATTCTTTATTCCCTGTTACCCTTAGTTTTTCAACGTTGGTAATAATTACATAATCTCCTGTATCTACATGAGGTGTAAATTCAGGTTTATGCTTACCTCTAAGACGTGAAGCCACTTCAGTTGCAACTCTACCTAACACTTTGTTGGTTGCATCCACAATGAGCCAATCGCGCTTGACTTCATGTGGCTTTGTACTAACTGTTCTCATACCCTCTAACTCCATCTTCACATCTTACATGTGAATCAATACCTATAAATAAAGAGCGTGGATTTTACCCAAAATTACACAAATCATCAAGGTAATTCTAAGCAATATCATTTTTTAATTTGTTACTTGCCTTAAAAGACACCGATCTACGCGCTGAAACTAGAGAAAACTCGCCCGTTTTAGGATTTCTCCCCGGACGCTCCTTTTTGTTGCGTACAGTGAAATTACCAAAACCTGAAAGTTTAACCGCTTCATTATTTACAAAAGCCGCAATAATTGTTGCAAAAAAAGCATCAACTAGTTGCGCAGAATCTTTTCTATTTATACCCAATTCATAATATAAGGCACTTACTATTTCAGCTTTAGTTAAAGTTTTCATGTTCCATCTCTTAATATCATGTTTAATTTAGTGGTTAACGCCTTAATAACAACCTGTAAAAAGGCGTTAATTTCATCATCAGTTAAAGTTTTGGTGCTACTTTGGATAATTAAATTAATTGCCAAACTTTTTTTATTAGGCGGAATTCTATCGCCTTCATATACATCAAAAATTTGGACGCTTTTTAATAATTCAGAATCTGCAGCAGCATTAATAAATTTTTCTATAGAAGCAAAGCTTACGTCCTTTGCAGCTAAAAAAGCAAGATCGCGCATAATTTTAGGAAATTTCGAAATATTTTTATATTGACTTTGTTCACTATGTTTTACTAGATCTAGTTTGCATTCAAATAATAAAACTTCTTCTTCTACATCAAATTCTTGCGCCAAACTAGGATGTAAAACACCACACCAAGCGATTTGTTCAGCATTTTTATAGGCTGCTACCGTTTTGCCAGGATGTAAAGCATTATGGGTTTTTGCCTTAAACTCTATGTTATTTATCCCTAAAGCTTGCAGTAAAGCCTCCAAGTCGCCTTTAATGTCATAAAAATCCAAAGGCCTTTTTTCGCCTTTCCAATCATTGGCATTTTTTGTTCCGAGTAAAACTGCAGCCAGCAAAGGAATTTCGGTATGCTTATTGTTAGCCGCAACTTCAAACACCCGTCCACACTCAAATAAGGCGACTCTCTCTTGCTGTCTATTTATATTGTAATGTAAAGCTGCCATTAACCCTGGCCAAAGGCTTACACGCATAACTGCTAATTCAGGTGATATAGGGTTTTTAAGCGCAAGAAATTGCGTTTCGGGGAATAATAATTTTTGTACCCCTTCGTCGACAAAACTATAGCTAATAGCTTCGTTATAACCTAAATGTTGCATTATTAAGGAAGCATTGTGCTCAACTCTTTCAAGGGCATTAGGTAAAACTGCTATAAGCGGAAGCGTTGTTGGCGCTGGCATAACTTTATCATAGCCTTCGACTCTTATTATTTCCTCTATTATGTCTTCTTCAATTGCGATATCAAAACGATAAGTTGGCACTCTAATGGTCCATTGGTTGTTTACTATTGATTGAATAGTAAACCCAAGACCTTCTAATATTTGCTGCATTCTTGCTTCTGAAACATCAATGCCAATTTTTTTCAGGAACTGCTCTTTTCTAAAAGTTACTTCTTTAGGCGCAAAATAATCACTCTTTTGTTGCACATGTACTACTTCACTTGCTTCCCCACCGGTTATTTGTAAAATTAAATCTGTTGCTCTGTCTAAGGCTTTTGCCGGGAGAAGTGGATCAACCCCTCTTTCATACCTATAAGACGCTTCAGTTAATAAACCATAACTTCTTGCAACTCCCGCAATTTTTTGCGGATCAAAAAAAGCGCTTTCGAGAAAAATATTTGTAGTTTTTTCAGTAACAGAACTTGCCTCTCCCCCCATAATGCCGGCTAATGCCAGGGGGCCTTTTTGATCAGCGATTAATAAAGAAGAAGTTAATTTAACTGTTTGACCGTCTAATAATTTTAATGACTCGTTAGGCGCATTTTCTCTTACTATTATATTTCCATTAATGCTTGCAGTATCAAAGGCATGTAAAGGCTGACCAAGCTCTAGCATTACATATTGAGTTACATCGACAACTGGATTAATTGAGCGTATAGAAGCTCTGCGTAAACGTTCTTTTAGCCACAAAGGAGTTGTTACATTATTATTATTGATATTTTTAATAACTCTACCCATATAAGAAAGACAAGCATCTTTAGCCGTAACTTCAACGCTAATTGGGCAAGCAAAAGTAGATTTTATTGGCGCAAGTTGTGGGTGCTTGATGGGTAAATTTAGCTTAGTAGCAAGCTCCCTTGCCACTCCTGCCACACTTAAACAGTCCCCTCTATTAGGAGTAAGATCAATTGCCAAAATATCATCGTTTAAATTTAAGTACTCCCTAATATCAACACCAATAGGCGCATCTTTTTCAAGCTCTAAAATGCCTTCTGATTTTTCTTGCAGCCCAAGTTCTGCAGCAGAGCACAGCATGCCTTCTGACATAACATCACGTAACTTAACTGGCTTAATAATAAAATCATTAGGTAATTTAGCACCAACTTGGGCGAAAGCAACTTTAAGTTCTGGGCGCACATTTTGAGCGCCACACACTACTTCTTTTATTAGAGTTGCACTTGCCTTAACCTGACAAATGGTAAGTTTATCAGCATTAGGATGAGGTTTGGTGGCAATAACTTCAGCAACAATAACCTTGGTAAAATCACCAGCGCATGGGATAACTTGATCAACTTCCAAACCACTCATTGTAAGGATTGACGCAAGTTCTTGCGTAGACTTTTTATAATCCACCCATTCATTTAGCCATGCTGTACTAATCTTCATTGGTCTTCCTTATTAAAACTGGGTCAAAAACTCTAGATCATTTTCAAATAAGGCACGTAAATCATCTATACCGTAATACAACATAGCTAACCTATCTATCCCCATGCCGAAAGCCCAACCTTGATATTCATTTGGATCAATGTTGACAGCTTTAAGTACATTAGGATGCACCATACCAGAGCCGCCAACCTCTAACCAGCCACTAAACTTACAAATCCGGCAACCTTGGCCTTTACATTTTGTGCAGGTCATATCAACCTCTGCTGAAGGCTCGGTAAAAGGAAAATACGAAGGTCTAAACCTGACCTCTACATTTTTGGCAAAGACATAAGTTAAAAAATCTTGTAAGGTACCGCGCAATTGCGCAAAATTAATTTCTTTATCTATCAATAAACCCTCAAGTTGATGAAACATAGGTGTATGAGTTAAATCTGAATCACAGCGATATACTTTTCCTGGTGCTATTAACCTAAATGGTGGTTTATGCGCCTGCATATAGCGGATCTGGACAGGAGATGTATGGGTACGCAATAAGCTCCCATCGCCAAAGTAAAAGGTGTCATGCATAGCCCTAGCTGGATGCTGCAGAGGGATATTTAAGGCAGTAAAATTATAGTATTCAGTTTCAACTTCAGGACCATGCACTATTTCAAAGCCAAGTTGCAGGAAAAAATCTATTACTTTATGTTTAAATCTTGTAACAGGGTGTAAAGATCCTTGAACTCGCTTTGTGCCTGGCAAGGTTACATCACAAAACTCTCTGCTCAATTTTTTTTCTAAAGCTTGCTTATTTAATAAGGCAATTTTCTCTTCTATAACCTGAACAAGTTCGCGTTTTTTTTGATTGACTAGTTGACCAACTGTAGGGCGTTCAGCTATGGGCAAAGACGAAACTTGTTTTAAGATTTCGGTTAAATGTCCCTTTTTGCCAAGATAGTCGACACGAATTTGATCTAATTCGAGTAAATTATCTGTGACGTTAATTTTGTGCTGGGCTTCTGCTACTAGTTTATCTATGTTTTGCATGGTGTTCCTGTGAAAGATACTAATTCACTTTTGTGTGTGCGATTTGTTGGGCCAAGGCCCAACCTACTTGCTGCAATTTTCTTGTAGGTTGGGCCTTGGCCCAACAAATCCTTAGCAATTTTCTGGTACGTTGGGCCTTGGCCCAACAAGTCCTCAGCAGCAAAGATGCTAACCGCCTAAAGCATCCTTAGCTTTATTTACTATTGCCGCAAACGCTGCTTTATCAAAAATTGCTAAGTCAGCTAAGATTTTTCTGTCCATCGTAATGGAGGCTTTCTTAAGACCTGCAATAAACTGGCTATAAGAAAGACCTGAAGCTCTTGATGCTGCGTTAATGCGCGCGATCCACAAAGCCCTAAAGTGTCTTTTGCGTTGCTTTCTGTCCCGGTAAGCGTACTGCCCTGCTTTAATTACAGCTTGCTTGGCGGCGCGGTAAGTTCTACTACGCGCACTGTAATAACCTTTAGCAAGCTTAAGTACTTTTTTGTGTCTGGCTCTTGCGGTAACCCCGCGTTTTACTCTAGGCATTTAAAATTCTCCTCAACTTCCTTGCAACATACGTGTTGCAAGTTTTGCATCACAAGGCTTTAATCGTCTTGCGTTAACTCGAAGCTGCCTTTTTTGCTTCGTAGTCTGTTTAATTAAAATATGATTTCGATTAGCGCCTCTACGCTTAATAGCGCCTTTGGCAGTAATTCGAAAACGCTTAGCGGCTCCACGATGACTCTTTAATTTAGGCATACCCAACTCTCCTCAAATACTATTTTTTCTTTGGCGCAAGGACCATAACAATCTGGCGTCCTTCTTTTTTAGCATGCTGCTCTACAACAGCGACATCAGCAGTATCTGTTTGCAGCTTATCGATAATGCGCATGCCTAATTCCTGGTGAGCTACCTCACGGCCACGAAAACGCAATGTAATTTTAACTTTATCCCCATTAAGTAAAAAGCGCTTCAAGCTACGTAATTTAACTTGATAGTCGCCTTCTTCTGTAGTTGGGCGAAACTTTAACTCCTTCACTTGGTTTTGCTTTTGTTTCTTCTTAGCTAAATTCTGCTTTTTATTTAACTCAAACAAATACTTGCCGTAATTCATAATGCGGCATACTGGCGGATTTGCTGTTGGAGAAATTTCAACTAAGTCTAAATCACTTTCAGCTGCTGCGTACAAAGCTTCCCTTGTAGATACAACTCCGACTTGATTCCCTTCCATGTCTATAAGCCGCACTTGGGGAACAGAAATTTGTTCATTAACCCGCGCGCGCCCAGTTTCTTTTTTAGTAACTACAGTAATGGTCTAACCCTCCAACATTTCTTCTAATGAAGCTCGGTGTATATTTGTCTTAAGCAGAGTTTCAATAAGCTTATCAACAGGTATACTTCCAAGATCCGTCCCTTCCCTACTACGTACACTTACTTGGTTTGCCGCGACTTCTTTATCTCCAACAACTAATAAATACGGCACTTTCTGTAAAGTATGCTCGCGAATTTTAAAGCCAATCTTCTCATTTCTCAAGTCAAATTCAGTCCGAATGCCTGATTTTTTTAAAAGTTTAGCAATTTTAAACCCAAAATCCTGCTGCTTCTCACTGACTGTCATAAGAACAACCTGGGTTGGTGAGAGCCAAAACGGAAGCTTTCCTGCATAATGCTCTATTAGTATACCAAGAAATCTTTCAAATGTCCCTAAAATTGCTCTATGTAACATTACAGGAGTCTTTTTAGCACCATTTTCGGCAATATAGCTTGCATCTAAGCGTTCTGGAGTAGAGAAATCTACCTGAAAGGTTCCACACTGCCATACCCTACCAATACTATCAGCCAGCGAACACTCTATTTTAGGACCATAAAAAGCCCCCTCATTAGGTGCGTCTTCCCACTTTATCCCTTTAGATGCTAATGCATTCCGTAAAGCAGTTTCTGCCTTATCCCAAACTTCATCGCTGCCAACGCGTTTTTCTGGTCTTAAGGCTAAGCGATAATGAATATGCAGAAAACCAAAGTCACGATAAGTAACTTCGACAAGATTTAAAAGCTTTATAACCTCAGACTGAATTTGATCTTCAGTGCAAAAAATATGCCCATCATCCTGCACAAAATGGCGCACGCGTAATAAGCCATGCAAAGCTCCTGAGGGCTCACACCTATGACAGCTCCCAAATTCAGCCAAACGCATAGGTAAATCACGGTAGCTTCTAAGGCGGGTATTAAACACTTGTACATGACAAGGACAGCTCATAGGCTTAATAGCAAATTGGCGGTTTTCTGTTTCAGTTACAAACATAGATTCACGAAAATTTTGCCAGTGGCCTGATTTTTCCCATAAAATTTTATCGACAAGCTGGGGGGTTTTGATTTCTTGATATTCATCCTCGCGCAGTCTATTACGCATATATTCCTCTAATAGCCGATAAATGGTCCAGCCTTTGGCATGCCAAAACACCATTCCCGGGGCTAAATCTTGAAAATGAAATAAATCTAAGGCTTTACCTAGTTTTCTATGGTCGCGCTTTTCAGCTTCTTCTAAGCGGTGTAAGTAAAGTTCTAGATCTTCTGCTTTAGCAAATGCAGTGCCGTATATGCGTTGTAACATTGGATTATTACTGTCGCCGCGCCAATAAGCGCCCGCAACTCGTAACAACTTAAATGTCTTTAAACAACCTGTTGATGGTACATGCGGTCCGCGACAGAGATCTTCGAAGTCACCTTGTTTATATAAACTAATCTCGCTACCTTCAGGAATATCTTCGATAATTTTTGCTTTAAAATGTTCGCCCTTCGCGGTAAAAAAATTAATGGCATCCTTACGCGCGACTACACGCCGCTCTACTTTTTGATTTAATTTTGCTAATTCATGCATTTTCGCTTCAATTTTAACTAAATCCTCAGGAGTAAATGGGCGTACGTTAGCAAAATCATAATAAAAGCCATCTTCTATAACAGGTCCAATTGCAACTTGGGCTTCTTTAAACAATTGTTTTACAGCTTGTGCGAGTAAATGCGCTGTCGAATGCCGGATGACTTCTAAACCTTTGGAATCTTCAGCTGATAAAATCGCAAGCTTAACGTTAGCATTTACCACATAACTAAGGTCAACTACTTTCCCATCTACTTCAGCAGCTATAGCCCTTTTAGCTAAAGATGGACTAATAGATTTTGCAACCTCTAAGATTGAAATAGCTTGCAAGAAAGAAAGAGTTTTACCATCTTTCAAAGTAATCGTAACCATTTGTTGCTGTGTTCCTAAAGTTGGTAGGCACGAGTGGGATCGAACCACCGACCCCCACCATGTCAAGGTGGTGCTCTAACCACTGAGCTACGTGCCTAAAATATTAATTCTTTATTCATGCTCGCCAAACTTATTTTCAATAAGTTTTAAAAGCGCGGTATTCATTGCTTCTGCATCTGGTCCATCTATCTCTAGATATAGAGTATCGCCTTGCCTTGCTCCTAGGGTCATTACTGCCATTATACTTTTACCGTTAATGCGTTTTTCATTTTTACCCAAAGTCAGCTGGCTTTGAAAACGCAAGGCAGTTGAGACTAATTTTGCTGATGCCCTGGCATGCAACCCAAGCTTATTCGCTAAAACAACCTCAGTATTAATCACAGCTAATCGTCTTCGCGATGATTGTGCAATTTTTCTTTATGCTTAACTAGCTGGCGATCTAATTTATCTATAATAAGATCAATTGCAGTATACATATCAAGAGCTTTTGCTTGTGCATGTACGGTTGCTTTGTTTAAAGAGATTGTCACATCAACAATTTGATCGAGCTTTTCAAGTGAAAAAACGACATTTATTGAATTAATATGATCTACATGCCTTTCTAATTTTTTTAGTTTTTCTTCGGCAAAGTTTTTTAATGCTGTAGTTATCTCTATGTGATGTCCGGTAAAGCTAATTTGCATGGTCACTCCCTTTTATTTGCCGAATATATGGACGACTTAAAAAATACCTGTAACTCCCCACGTCATCCCGAGCGTTAGCGAGGGATCTCCTGCATTTAAGATCAATGCAGTTTCTAGGAGATCCCTCGCTAACGCTCGGGATGACGTACCTGGGGAGTTACAAATACCTGCAAAGCGCAGGTCTCATAAATGAGAATTAATTATCAATACGTCCTAGATTATTTAACTTTCTTTTCTTTAAAAATTACCCGCTTACGAACAACTGGATCATATTTCATTAGTTCTAGTTTATCTGGTGTGTTGGTTGGATTTTTAGTTGTAACTAAGTAAAAACCTGTACCAGCAGTTGATTCTAGTTTAATAATAATGCGTTTTTTAGATGCCACGATTACCCCTTAATACTTTTTACTTAATTTCAGCTAATACTTGCTTAACGCCCAATTTATCAATCATGCGTAAAGCTTTAGTACTTAAGCGTACAGTTACATAACGATTTTCTTCTTCTACCCACAAGCGTCGCTTATGCAAATTTGGTAAAAAACGCCGCTTTGTTTTATTATTCGCATGTGACACGTTGTTACCTGTAGTGGGTCTTTTACCGGTAACCTGACAAACTCTTGACATAAGATTAAGCCTCCGAAGCCAACTTCCAACACAAAAGGCCAGTTTTATATCAAAATTTAATGCAAAAATCAATATTAAAGGTAGTAATATGCAAAAAAGAAGTATTAAAAGCTTTGTGCTGCGTAAAGGAAGGGTTAGTTCACGGCAGCAACATGGCCTTGAAAACCTGTTGCCAATCTATACTTTGCCGCTTACCAAATGGGATTTTGCTCTTATATTTAACCGTACAGCTCCAATCTGTGTTGAAATTGGGTTTGGGATGGGCATGTCGCTTGTTCAAATGGCGCAAGAAAACAAAAATATTAATTATATTGGAATTGAAGTGCATCAAGCAGGCATTGGTAACCTTGCAGCAGATCTATATGCTAAAGAAGTAAATAACGTGCGTATTGCTCCTTATGATGCGGTTGAAGTATTTAATATTGCTATTCCTGACAACTCTCTTACTACAATACAAATATTTTTCCCCGATCCTTGGCCAAAAAAACGCCATATAAAAAGGCGGCTAATTGAACCTAAGTTTATAAATCTCCTCGTACAAAAACTGCTGCTTAACGGCTGCTTACATATAGCAACAGATTGGGAGCCTTATGCTGAGCACTGTTTAAAGTATCTTCAGCAAAACCCTAACCTTATAAATACAAGCTTACATAATACTTATGTTGCAAGACCGGATAATCGCCCTTTAACAAAATTTGAACTTCGGGGAACCAACTTAGGCCATCAGGTTTTCGATCTTATGTTTGTTAAAAATGACCAAAAAAAATATGTGGATTATTAGTTTGCAACTCCTTAGAAAGCCTAATACAATAATTCCTTATAACATCATTGATGGTATAAGTCTTAAGCTTTCCTAGTTAAATCTTTCTATTTAGGATGAAATAATGTCAACAACGACCGTGGAAATTAGTAATACTAAAGCAGGCAAAATTCATAGTGGCGCGACTGGCCTTGAAGCCTTGGAAATGGGCGCTGATCGTATTCAAGTTGATGATAAAAAAATTATTAACTGTCGCGCTGATCTAAATCAGCTTGTTCCTTTTAAATATAAATGGGCGTGGGATAAATACTTAACCGCATGCGCTAACCACTGGATGCCCCAAGAAATAAACATGAGTGCAGATATTGCTTTATGGAAAAATCCTCAAGGTTTAACCGAGGCTGAGCGCTTAATTATTTTGCGAAACTTAGGGTTTTTCTCAACAGCTGACTCACTAGTTGCTAATAATCTAGTATTAGCAGTATACAGACATATCACTAATCCTGAATGTAGGCAGTATTTATTAAGGCAAGCCTTTGAAGAAGCACTGCATACTCACGCTTACCAATATATTATTGAAAGCTTAGGCCTTGACGAAGCGGAAGTTTTCAACATGTATCGCGAAATCCCTTCGGTGGCTAAAAAAGCCTCATGGGCTTTACCTTTTACCCAAAGTCTTGGTGACCCAACATTTTGCACAGGTACCAAGCAAAATGATCAGCGCTTATTGCGTGATTTAATCGCTTTTTATGTGGTCTTTGAAGGTATTTTCTTTTACGTTGGCTTTACCCAAATATTATCTATGGGTAGACGTAACCTTATGATTGGTACATCCGAACAGTTTCAATATATTTTACGGGATGAATCTATGCATATGAATTTTGGTATTGATGTAATCAACCAAATTAAGCTTGAAAACCCTGGTTTATGGACTAAAGAATTTCAAGATGAAATTCTCGATATACTCCATCAAGGTGTTGAGCTCGAATATTCTTATGCAAAAGACACCATGCCGCAAGGAATATTAGGCATGAACGCCGAAATGTTTAAAGAATACATCCACTTTATTGCTAATCGTAGATGTGCGCAAATTGGCCTACCAGAGCAATTTGTAGGCGCTGAAAATCCCTTTCCTTGGATGAGTGAAATTCTTGACTTAAAGAAAGAAAAGAACTTCTTCGAAACTAGAGTCATTGAATATCAAGCTGGAGGTACTTTGGTCTGGGATGAGGAAGACTAAGGGCTGTTGACATTTCATCTCCACAATCGACGTCCCGCGGC
>MHBC01000041.1:36409-38276 GCA_001804735.1 Legionellales bacterium RIFCSPHIGHO2_12_FULL_37_14
GCGGGACGTCGGCGTAGAGGGTAATAAAATGAAATGTCAACAGGCCCTAATACTAAGTTTCTTTCCTACCATTAATGAAAGAATTATACTAAACTTTCCCATATTGAAGGAAAGTTTAGGAAAAAATGCAAATGCAATCGTTAATTCAAATACTAATAGCCGAATTTCAAGAAAAAATTTTTCATCTACAGAATACAATAACAAGGAAAGCCTCTTTTCCCAAAGTAGATAATAAAATTAAGGTCGCTATTGGTATGCGCCGAACTGGGAAAACTGTTTTTATTTTCCAACAGATCAGTAACTTATTACAAACTGGTGTTAGTTTATCAGAAATTTTGTATATTAATTTTGAAGATGATCGATTGCTTAGTCTTACAAGAAATAAATTAAGTGAAATATTGGACTCATTTTACTCATTTTACCCTGAAAACCATCAGAAAAAATGTTATTTTTTTCTAGATGAAATTCAGAACGTTGAAGATTGGCCTATTATAATTAGACGTTTTTTTGATACTAAATTGGTAGATATTTATTTAACAGGATCTTCGGCCAAACTATTAAGCAAAGAGATTGCAACCAGTTTGCGAGGCCGTTCCCTATCAGTTGAAATATGGCCATTCGATTTTAATGAATATTTACAGGCTAAGGATCTACATATTGATAGAACAATTATGGGTGCTAAAACCAAAGATCTGTTGAATCAAATGCTGGACAAGTATTTGTTATGTGGAGGATTTCCAGAAGTTACTAATTATGAGTCTATGGCTCGTGAACAAACATTACAAGAATATGTAACAGTAGTGACTTATAGGGACATTGTAGAAAGATATCAAATAACTCATCCTGCTATTGTAAAATATATGATTATTACCTTAATTTCTAATGTTGCTAGCCCATTTTCTATTAATAAATTTTATAATGACTTAAAGAGCCAAGGGTACAAAATTGGTAAAGATAGTTTATATGAATATACTCAGTATATCGAGGATGTGTTTTTGGTGTTTTTTGTACCATTGTACTCAACCTCAATTAGAAAAGTTCATACGAACCCCAAAAAAATCTATGCCATAGATCCTGGTTTAGTAAGGGCTATGTGCCTTAACTACGAACAAGATTTTGGTCATCTTTTTGAAAATCTAGTATATCTTGATCTAAGGAGGAAGGGCTATAAAGTTTATTATTATCTTACCAAAGAACGCTACGAAGTTGATTTTTTTATTGAAAATACCAAAGGCAAGCAAAGTCTTATTCAAGTAGTATGGGATACTTCTGATAGAAAAACTCAAGATCGTGAGGAGCGAGCTTTATCGTCTGCAATGCAAGAGTTAAAAGTTTCAGGTTACTTAGTAACTAAAGAAATGTATTTGCAGGGAAATATTCCATATTAAGAAGTTAGCGTTTGGGTAAATATAAGTCCGTTATTGTGCCCTCGAACATTTCAGCGGCCAGCGCAAACGTTTCCGAAAGAGTTGGATGCGGATGAATTGTTAAAGCAATATCTTCTACATCACTGCCCATTTCTATGGCAAGAGCAGCCTCTGCTACGAGCTCGCCTGCATTAACTCCTACAAAACCTGCGCCTAAGAGGCGTTTAGTTTTAGGGCAAAATAATAGTTTAGTCATGCCTTCTTCGCGACCTACACTTAAAGCTCTACCACTTGCAACCCAAGGAAAAGTTGCTTTTGCATAATTAATTCCTTTTTCTTTTGCTTCTTTTTCAGTTAAACCTACCCAAGCTACTTCAGGATCTGTGTAGGCAACGCTCGCGATACATAAAGGATCAAAGTAGTGTTTTTTCCCACTAATTACCTCTGCGGCAACTTTACCTTCAGGTATAGCCTTATGCGCGAGCATGGGCTGGCCAACA
>MHBC01000041.1:38333-60417 GCA_001804735.1 Legionellales bacterium RIFCSPHIGHO2_12_FULL_37_14
ATAAAGCCTTTATCATCTACCTTAATTTTTGCTTTTTCCGCGTTAATTTTATTGCCATTTGGTTTACGCCCCACAGCAACCAGCATCTGCTGAAAACATAAAGGTTTACTAGTTGCATGCTCGCCTTCCATAGTGACAAAAAGACCTTCCTTTTTGGCTTCAACTTTAGTTACTTTAGTTTTGAGTAAGAACGTCACGCCTTTTTTCTGCATGCGTTTTTGTAATACTTGAACAAGATCAAGATCTGCTGCAGGGATTAATTGATCTAAAAACTCAACTACAGTAACTTTAACGCCAAGCGCTGAATATACCGTTGCCATTTCTAAACCTATAATACCGCCGCCTAATACTAATAAATCGCCTTTTATATCTTTAAGATTAAGAGCGCCTGTTGAGCTAAAAATACGCTTGTCTTCAGGGATAAATGGTAAATTTACTGACTCACTGCCGACCGCAATTATGGCATTTTTAAATTCAACGGTTTGTTTATTCTTGCCATCTACTACTTCAATAGTATTTGGGGATAAAAACTTGCCCTCTCCAACTAAGACTTCTACTTTGCGTTGCTTTGCTAAAGCGCTTAACCCTCCAGTCAATTTCTTAATTATACTGTTTTTAAACGCAACCATCTTGGCAGAATTTATTTTAGGCTTACCAAACTCAATGCCGTGCGCTGCGCTATCTTCTGCTTCAGCAACAACTTTAGCCAAATGCAATAACGCTTTAGAAGGAATACAACCCACGTTTAAACACACGCCACCTAACGTAGGATAACGCTCTACTAAAATTACACTTAAACCTAAGTCAGCTGCGCGAAAAGCTGCAGTATAGCCGCCAGGGCCGCTTCCTAAAACCACTAAATCAACTTTTTTTGTCATAATAAAATACCTCGAATATCACTAATTAACGCAGCTAAATCGCGCATAAATCTTGCAGCTTCCGCACCATCAATTACCCTGTGGTCGTAAGACAAAGCTAAGGGTAACATTAATTGCGGAATAAATGCTTGCCCAGCATAATAAGGTTTAATTTGCGCGCGCGACAAACCTAAAATTGCAACTTCAGGGGCATTTACAATAGGAGTAAACTGAGTACCTCCAATACCCCCTAAACTAGAAACAGTAAACGTACTACCCTTTAAATCACCCGGCAACAAGCCTTTTTCGCGCGCAACAGTGCTTAATCTTTGCATTTCTTGCGCTATGGCTGAAACGCTCAGTGCATCAGCATTTTTAACAACTGGGACCATTAAACCATTGGGCGTATCAACTGCTATTCCAATATTAAAATAATGTTTATAAATTAGCTCCTGACCACCTTTTGCAAGGGAAGCATTAAACTGTGGATGCAGGGCTAAAGCTCTTGTCAGGGCTTTAACCACAAATGCTAAAATAGTTAGCTTGTAACCTCTATCTTTAGATTCTTGCAAGTGAGCTTTTCTAAATTCTTCAAGTTCAGTAATATTTGCTTCATCAAACTGGGTAACATGTGGCACCGTAAGCCAAGCTTTATGCATATACTCAGCAGTTAGGCGTTTAATTTTGTTTAACGGTTTAACTTCAACTTTGCCAAATTGAGTAAAATCATCACTAAGCGCCGTAACCATACTAGGCCATGCGCTGCTTACACCTTGTTGCATGTTACGCTTAATTGTGGCTAATAAATCATCTCGCGTGATACGTCCTTTACGCCCACTGCCTTTTATTGCAGCAAGGTTAATATCAAGCTCGCGCGCTAAACGCCGCACTCCTGGGCTTGCATAAGTAGTATCTTTACTCTTAGCTT
Organism: Legionellales bacterium RIFCSPHIGHO2_12_FULL_37_14; assembly: GCA_001804735.1. Taxonomy (GTDB): domain Bacteria; phylum Pseudomonadota; class Gammaproteobacteria; order Legionellales; family Legionellaceae; genus 2-12-FULL-37-14. Next base: position 40,119 of record MHBC01000041.1, read on the forward strand.
CGTCATTTAAAGGCTCGCTTTCTTCTTGTACTTGAGGTTTTTCTTTAGGGGTATCTTTAGGAGCTTGGTCTACTTTTTCAGGCTTTGGCTTTGCTGCGTCTTTTCCTTCACTAGCGACTACTTTTAATATAGGAGTCCCTTCAGAAACTTTGTCGCCTACTTTAACAAGTAACTCTAAAACTTTACCCTTTACTGGCGCAGGTATATCTACTGTTGCCTTATCTGATTCTAACGTCATAAGCGCTTGGTTAAGTTCAATCTCATCTCCTTGCTTAACCAAAATCTCGATTACGTCAACCCCGCTTACGCCGCCAATATCTGGCACGCAAATAGTTTTGGCTTCTTGTGTCATTTTTAATTAATCTCCACTAAACCTTGAGAGGATCTGGTTTATCCTTTGCTATTTTATATTTTTTCATAGCATCCTCTACGATTGCCATATCAAGTTGTCTTTCTTTGGCTAAAGTTTCTAATGCTGTATACACAATCCAATATGCATCAACTTCAAAAAAAGATCTTAATGCTTCTCTTGTATCACTTCTTCCATATCCATCGGTGCCTAAAACTACATAAGGTGCTTTTACAAAAGCTCTAATTTGATCAGCATGCAATCTAATATAGTCAGTTGCTGCGATGACTGGGCTTTTAGTGTCGTTAAGTTTATTTTCGACAAAAGTTAGCTTGGGTTTTTCCTTAGGATTAAGGCGGTTTTGTCTAGTAGTGCTTTGGGCTTCTTTATATAACTCGGTAAAACTTGTAACGCTCCAAATATCTGCACTAACAGAGTAATCTTGTTCTAATAATCTCCCTGCTTCAATAACTTCACGTAAGATAGAACCTGATCCTAACAGTTGGACATGATATTTCTTAGGATTTTTAGCTTTAGTTAATAAATACATGCCTCCTATAATGTCTTTTTCTACTCCTTTAGGCATAGGAGGCTGCTTATAGTTTTCATTCATTATGGTTAAATAATAAAAAATATTTTCTTCATCTTCTAACATGCGTTTTAAGCCATGTTGAATAATCACGATAAGTTCATAAGCAAAGGCAGGATCATAAGCCACACAGTTGGGAATTGTTGATGCGAGGATATGACTATGACCATCTTGATGCTGCAGCCCTTCGCCTGCAAGGGTTGTGCGCCCTGCTGTTGCACCTAATAAAAAGCCACGCGCTTGCATATCACCTGCCGCCCAAGCAAAGTCGCCAATACGCTGAAAACCAAACATAGAATAATAAATATAAAAGGGAATCATGGTAACGCCTGTGTGGCTATATGCAGTCCCTGCAGCTAGCCATGAGCAAAATGCTCCTGCTTCATTTATGCCTTCTTCTAATAATTGCCCATCTTTTGCCTCATAATAGGACATCAATTGACTATGGTCTACTGGGGTATAAAGTTGCCCATGCGGCGAATAAATGCCAATTTGCCTAAATAATCCTTCCATCCCAAAAGTTCGACTTTCATCAGGCACGATAGGAACAATTCTTGGACCTATATTTTTGTCTTTTAACATCATCCCCAACATACGTACAAAAGACATAGTTGTAGATACTTCCCTATCTTGTGTGCCCTCTAATAAAGAGGCAAAAGAGTTTAGGGACGGGACTGCTAGTTTGTCTGATTTTTTATTGCGATAAGGTAAAAAGCCACCTAGTTTTTCCCGATGTTTCAGGATAAATTGGATTTCAGGGCTTTTTAGATCTGGCTTATAAAATGGCATATTATTAACTTCATCATCACTTAAGGGGATTTTAAATCTGTCACGAAAGATTTTAAGTTGATCTATAGTCATCTTTTTTTGTTGGTGAGTTATGTTCTGCCCTTCACCTGCTGCTCCCATGCCATAGCCTTTAATGGTTTTAGCTAAGATTACTGTTGGTTGCCCTTTATGTTTAACGGCAGCTTCATAGGCGGTAAAAACCTTCTGCAAATCGTGTCCCCCACGATTTAAGCGCCATATTTCTTCATCAGTCATATTGGCAACACGCTCTTTTAGAACAGGATCTACCCCAAAAAAATACTCCCTTACAAAAGCCCCATCGTTAGCTTTGTAAGCTTGATATTCGCCATCTAAACATTCATCCATTCTTTGTTGCATGCGGCCATCTGTATCTTTTGCAAATAACGGATCCCACCTTCGGCCCCAGATAACTTTAATTACATTCCAGCCTGCGCCTTTAAAAATTCGTTCTAACTCTTGAATAATTTTCCCATTCCCACGCACAGGGCCATCGAGTCGTTGTAAATTGCAGTTTACAACAAAAATAAGATTATCGAGGTTTTCGCGCGCCGCTATTGATAAGGCGCCTAAGCTTTCTGGCTCGTCGGTCTCGCCATCACCTAAAAAAGCCCAAACTTTACGAGCACTGGTGTCTTTGATATTGCGGTTCTCAAGATACTTTAAAAAACGTGCAGTATATATAGCCTGCATGGGTCCTAAGCCCATAGAGACTGTAGCAAACTGCCAAAATTCATCCATAAGCCAAGGATGCGGATAAGATGAAAGCCCTTGGGTAAAAGCCTCGCGCCTAAAGTGTGTCAGCTCATCATGTGTAAGGCGGCCTTCTAAAAAAGCCCGCGCATAAATTCCAGGAGATGAGTGCCCTTGAATAAAAACTAAGTCTGCCCCTTGCGGATTTTTAGGGCCTTTAAAGAAATAATTAAAACCTACCTCATACAGCAAAGCTGAAGATGCATAAGTGGCAATATGACCGCCTAGCTCTCGCGAATGTTTGCCAGCATTTAATACCATAATTACTGCATTCCAGCGAATTAGAGCGCAAATGCGCGGCATCATGAGTTGATCTTCTTCTTGCAAAGAATTTGTTTCTAAAGATTGCGGAATAGTATTGCAATAGGGTGAATTTAACACAAAAGGAAGATTAAGCCCTTTATGCTGCACATGGCGGATTAATAAATCTAAGAGCTGCTGCGCTCTTGAGGCGCCGTCTTCGTCTATTATGTCATCTATGGCATCAAGCCATTCTGCTTCTTCAAGTTTATTAAGTTTTTCTACATCTTTTTCTTGCACTATTTTATCCTCTTCATATGGTGCACCTCCTTTTTTGTTGGGCAAAGGCCCAACCTACTAACCTGATAGTAGATCTCTTAAACCTCTTTCGTAGGGAATTTCTGAATCTACACAAGATCTATGTTTTAGCTTAATCGTTAATCTATGCTTACACAACTTTAAACAATTTTTAAGATCTAATTGGCAATCACAACTTACTTTTGTACAGGCTAATGGATCGCGAAAAGAATTTCTTTCTCTTGCAAGAATTTTACCTATTACTCTTTCGCGCCATGTGTAATTTAGATCTCTTGCATCGCTAAGTTTAATTGCTTTTGCCTGACATTCGCTACAATTATCTCTACAGATAGGTACACAAGCCGCATAACGCGCTCGGCATTTGTTTTCGCAAGAGCACATTCTAAGCTCATTTGGCGTATAGCGCTCTATTATTTTAGGATAAGGGGTAATATGCTCCCCTTGTGTGCCTTTACATGAGCTAAGGCTTATTAGCATAAAAGCTATCAGGATATACCCAAACTTAAACATTAATCTCTCCGCATGCTATCTGACAAAGCAATAGGTGTTGGATATTTTAAAACGACAACATAGGATGAAACAATAAATGTTAAAATAGTAGTTGCTTGAATTAGATTAGACGCTACATCAGAAATAAGTTTTGCACTTACGGCAATACTACCAACTAACAAAGAAAACTCACTTGCCTGTCCAAGGCGTATTCCGACTTCTTTCGCAACGTGCTTTTTCTCCCCTAATCTTGCTAACAACCAACTAAAAATAGCCGGCTTTAGAACCAACATTAAGGCGGCTAAAATGCAAGCAGGTATAATAACTTGCGCAACCATTCCAAAATTAAAAGTTGCCCCAATCGAGAAGAAAAACATCACCAAGAAAAAGTCACGTAAAGGTTTTAGACTTTCGGCAATAAATAAAGAAATAGGGCTAGAAGCAAGAGCAACCCCGGCCACAAAAGCGCCAATATCCTCTGACAAACCTAAAACTCTTGCAAGCCAAGATAGCCCCAAACACCAAGAAATTGAGAGTAAAAAAACATATTCCTGGGTTCTATCAAAGCGCGCTAACAATTTTACTAAAATATACTTTTCGCTAAAGAAGCTAACTAATATTAGTATCGGCAAGGCGAGAGAAGTTATAATTAAGTCATTCCAAGTTAAAGCATTGCCGGTTTCTGCTGCGTTAATTAATATTAAGATTAAAATTGCAATCATGTCTTGCATCAGTAAAACGCTAATCATCAATTCACCCGTGTGTTGATGATGCAAAATAGTTGTAGGCAATAACTTAAGTCCTATGATAGTACTGGAAAACATCATTGCAGCGCCTAAAATCCAAGACTCAGCCACCGAAAGCCCAAACCACCTACCGATTAAATAAGCAACTCCGGCAAATAAAATAGAGCTAATAACAGCAACGCTCGTTATTTTGCGTAACATATGAACTAGGTTTTGGGGTTGTAAATGCAGCCCAAGTAAAAATAACAAAAACACAATCCCAATTTCACCAACTTCTCTTACTACTTCAACATCAGTAACCAATTTTATTCCCCAAGGACCTAAACATGCACCAAGGAGAATATAGGCAACTAATAATGATTGTCTGGTATAAAGTACAATGGTGGACAATACTGCTGCCCCAGCAAATATAAGAAAAATTGTGTAAAAGACTGTTGCATTTTGCATAATTATCTCAAATAAATAAAAGATCTAAATGTAGGTTGGGCCTTGGCCCAACAATAAATTCTCCTAAGATTTAACATGTTTTAGCAAACGCTTTTTACGTTTTATTTGCCTTTGGGTCAAACTATTTTTTTTCCCGGCAAAAGGATTTTCACTTACTTTAAACTCAAATTTAATTGGTGTACCTACTAATGCTAAGCTTTGCATAAACGCAGTGCTTAAATATCTTACATAGGAAGCGGGTAACTTATCCAATTGATTACCATGAATAACAATCATTGGGGGGTTATGTCCACCAAAATGGGCATATCTTAATTTTATGCGTCTACCTTTAATAAGTGGTGGCTGGTGAGCCGCCACTATTTGCGTTAAAGATTCTGTTAATTTAGCAGGGGAAATTTTTTTAATAGAAGATCTATATGCTTCTTGTATATCCTTAAACAATAAACCAACATTAGTTCCATGCAAGGCTGAGATTAGCCTTAGCTTAGCAAATTGGGCAAATCTAAGGCGCCTTTCTATTGCCGACTCAACAGCCTGTTTTTTTTCTAAAGTTAAATTATCCCATTTATTAACAACTAAAATTAAGGCTTTGCCAGCATCCATAATTAGGCCTAAAAGGTGTAAATCTTGATCTGTTATGCCTTCTGATGCGTCAAAGATCATTAAACAAACTTTTGCCGCGGTTATAGACTGTAAAGTTTTGATAACGGAAATTTTTTCAATTTTTTCATCAACTCGTGCGCGCCTTCTAACTCCTGCTGTGTCAATTAGGACATAATTTTGCCCATTACGCGCAAAAGGAATTGCGATACTGTCACGGGTAGTTCCTGCTTTATCATAAACTACAACCCTTTCTTCACCTAAAATACGATTTACTAAAGTTGATTTCCCAACGTTCGGCCTACCTATAAATGCAACTTCTATAGCGTCAGGATGAGCTTCTTGTAAAGGTATATTTTGGACAATCTCTTGCGCGAAAACCTCAGTTAATAATGAATCTATACCTGTACCATGAGATGCAGAAATTAAAAAAGTTTGCTGAAAGCCTAAGCTATTAAATTCAAGGTTTACAATTTGTTTATCAAGGCCATCTATTTTATTAATTAATAAAAATACTTTTCTCCCAAGTTTACGTAATTGCTTGGCAATTGTCTCATCAACAGGGGTTAAGCCGCTCTTAGCATCGACTACAAAAAAAATAAGACTCGCATCCTTGAGCGCATTTTGGGTTTGTTGTGACATTAATTTGTCAATATCTCTATCGTCAACCCCCAAACCTCCAGTATCCATTACAAAATACTCTTGGCCTTTAAAAGAAGCTGGATGAATTTGTCTATCTCTTGTAAGGCCTGGATAATCTGCAACCAATGCATGGCGGGTTTTAGTTAGGTAATTAAATAAAGTAGATTTACCCACATTTGGCCTACCAACTAAAACAATTACAGGGGCAATCATTTGTTGTTCCTAACTAGCCTAAGAGCGTATAACTGGCCTTTAACAGTTAATATGTAGACTGTTTTACCTACAGCATATGGACTCATAGATATAGCTGACTGTAATTTTGTCTGCCCTATTAAAGCGCCTGTAGATAATGAAAGTACATGCACGTAAGAAGTTTTATCTCCTAGTACAATACCTAATGGAGTATGAGAAGGCGAAGTAACATCTCTTGATTTTAAACCAACCTGACGCCATAAAACCTGACCATTATCAGGATTAAGTGCCCAAATAACACTTTTAGCATCAGCAATAAATAACTTATTGTTACCCAAAGTCATGTTTTGATAGACAGAAGCAGGTTGCTTCCAAAGTACATCGCCATTTTCAAGCGAGACAGCGGCCACAAATCCTTGATAACTAGCCAGCAATAATCTATCACCATCTACAATAGGATCTGCGTCTATGTCGACTAAACGCTCAACATCACTAGCCCCTTGCCCATAAACAATACTCTTTTGCCAAGCTAACTCGCCACTGCTAGCAGATACAGCATCAAGTTTGCCATCGGCAAACCCCACTAAAATAAGATGATTTTGCGCTAATACAGGAGATGAACTTGCTTTTAAGATAAGTTCAGGTGATCCATGTTGCCAATGCCATATGCGCTTACCGGTCTTATCAAATGCATAAATGTGACCTTCAACTGTTTTGACAACTACCTTACCTCTAACAATTAATGGTCTTGCGAGAACTTCGCCTAAAACTCGTCTTTTCCATAAGATTTTTCCAGTCTCTTGATCGATAACTGCAAGACCTGAATGTTGCTCACCAACTGCAACGATCCCTTCTGCGACAGTAGGTCCACTACTTATGCCATTAGTGATTATTTGCTTCCAAACAAGATCCCCTGAGAATATGCTTCTTTTTTGGAGCGAGCCTCCTGGTAGAGCCACATAAATATAATTTCCCTTGACGCGCGGCGCTAATTTTTCATGCATGTAAGCAGAGCCTGCGCCTAAATCGACACGCCATAGTTGGTTTAGCCTTATGGTGTTAGTAGCAGGAGGTAAACTTTTAGGTATTGGGGTATTATCTTTGCCTAAAAAAAAGTCATCTATTTTGCTACAGGCTGCTGCTGTTATTAATACAGTTACGGTTATAATTAACCATTTGATGTTTCTAATTACTTGCATTTTTCCATGCCTCTTTAATAAATTACCCTCTACACCTACGTCCCGCGGCTTGTCCGCGGGATCCAGCTATTTTTTTTTGGGCCAAGGCCCAACCTACAGATTCTGCTGTTTTAATTCTAGTCTTCTATTCATAATGCCTTTTTTATGGCCTATTTTCTCCGCTTCGTTGTATGCCATTTTGGCTTTAGCCATTTTTTTTTCGGCTACATATATATCACCTTGCAACTCATAATTGATAAAATCATAATTTTTTTCATAATTTTTCTTTAAAAGCTTCATTGCTCTTGGGTAATCTTGCTCCTCAATAAGCACCCTGACGAGGCGCAATACTGCAATTTGCCTTAAAGCTGGTAAGTTAGCTTTATTTATTACGGTTTCAAGGTGTTTTTTTGCGCGGCTATTATTAGAGTCTTGCACGGCATACTTTGCCATTACAAGGTTAGCAACTTGGCCATAAATTGTGTTTGCATAAGAATTTGCTAGCTTGTCTGCATAAGCAATAATATTTTTTTGCTCCCCACGTTCTGACGCTGCCATCATGGACTCATATAAGCTTGAGGCTTGAGTTTTTACCTCAATTTGCTGCCAAGTCCAATAACGATATGCCATAAAAACTAAGGCAAAAGTTAAAATAACCAACCACATCAAGTTACTATGTTTTTTAAAAAACGTGCGAATAGCTTCAATTTGTTGCTCTTCAGTTTGATAATGCATATTAAACCCCTGAGGCTTGTAAATTTTTTATAAGATCTTCTATTTTACAACTTACTTGCGGCTTATCTTCCCTAAGCCATTTAATACTTACTGAATTATTTTTATATTCCTCTTCTCCAATAATAACTGCAATTAAAGCTCCTGATTGATTGGCTTTCTTAAATTGTTGTTTAAAACTAGAACCTAAGGTCTCGGTTAATACTGACCAAGATGCATGTCTTAAAGTGTTTGCAATTGCTAAGGCCTCAAACATAGGCTTACCAGCTTCAGAAACCATATATATTTTAGGGCTAGGCTCTTTTGCGGCATGTAAATTTAAGCTTTCTTGTAACAATACTAAACGTTCTATGCCAATAGAAAACCCAATAGCAGGTGTTGGCTTGCCGCCTAAGTGTTCAACTAACGTATTATAACGCCCGCCAGCACACACCGTCGCTTGACTACCTAATTTATCAGTTACCCATTCAAATACGGTATGGCCATAATAATCAAGACCCCTTACTAAACGCTTATTAACTGCATAATTTATACCTAAATAGGTAAGGCCTGAACAAACTTCAGCAAAGCGTACTTGGCTTTCATGAGTTAAAAAATCTAATAAACTAGGCGCATTAGAAATTATTTCTTGCATAGCAGGATTTTTGCTGTCTAAGATGCGTAAAGGATTGCGATCTAGCCTTCTTATACTGTCTTCATCTAAGTTGCTTTTATGTTTAAGAAAATATTGAACTAATGTTTGGCGGTAATTTTTACGCTCTTCTTGCGTACCTAAGCTGTTTATTTCAAGCGTAAGATGCTGATTTAGCCCTAAAATATTCCATAGGTGCGCGCACATGCTTAAGAGCTCTAAATCAATCGCGCTACTATCAATACCAAACGCCTCAACCCCAAAATGGTTAAACTGGCGATACCGCCCTTTTTGTGGCCTTTCATGTCTAAACATAGGACCAAGATACCAGAGGCGCTGAATTTGATTATATAATAGCCCGTGCTCAAGGCAGGCTCTAATTGTGCCGGCGGTCCCTTCTGGTCTTAAACTTATTGATTCGCCATTAAGATCAGTAAATGTATACATCTCTTTTTCGACAATATCAGTAACCTCGCCAATAGTACGTTTAAAAAGCTGGGTATTCTCAAGTAAAGGCAGGCGAATTTCTTGATAACCATATAAATCAACACAAGAACGCAAAACTTCCTCTAACTCACGTAAAGCTAAAGTCTTAGTAGGTAAAGTATCATTCATGCCACGAATGGCTTGAATTATCTCAGCCATCTTTAGACTCCATTTTAGGCTTAGGCTTAGACTTAGACTTAGGCAATGAGGTTACATTTGTGGTATCCATCTTTGATAAATCAGTTAAACCAAGGTCTTGATTATTAGTTTGGATATTTTCTTGTGCCTGTACCGTAACTAATGGTTTTTTGACTTTTACTGAAGGGGTATGGCTCCACCAAAAGTAAAACAATAGCAAAACCAAAGTCACAGCCGCCGCTATTACATAGCGCAGATGTAACTCTATAAAATTAGGTTCTTTACGTTTTTGCCGCAATATACGCTCATTCGTATTTTCAGGTCCACGTTTTTTACTGTATGAACTAAGAATAGGCGAAGGATCGAGGTTAAGAAGCTTGGCGTAAGCACGCAAATAACCTTGCACAAACACTGGTTGCGGCAATTCACTATAGGCATCTTCTTCAAGGAGCTCTACCATTTTAACGCGTAAATGCAATTTTCCTGCAACGTATTCTTGCGTTAAACCTTGATCTTGCCTTTCTTTAGCTAAATGCTGCCCAGGATAAAACTCAATATTAAGCGATTCATCCCAAGACTCGGTAACGTTCATGTTTGCCTCCTTTATTCAAAGCAGTTAATTGTTTTTGGTATTTATCCAATAAACTCGTGTTTGCGCTTGCTTTTGCTACCTTAATCCCTAAAGCTAAAATTTTCGCATCAGCCTTAACTCTAACAGCATACTTCTCAAGTTTATTAATCGCCTCTTGTTCTTTATGGGTTTTTAAAGCCAGCTTTACAAATTCATATAATGCAAGCTTTAATTTAGGGTCATGTTGTAAAGCTTTGGCAAAATATTGCATGCTATTTACATTATCTCCCATCATTTCACTACATATGCCAGCATTCTGATACGCGGTTGCAACATTTACATATTGCATATCTTGAGTAGCCTCAAGAAGATATTGCATAGCTTTTTTATGTTGGCCTATGCGACACAAAAAGGCTCCATAATTGTTTTTTTGGGCCCCACTTTGTGAGGATAAAGTTACTGCACGTAAATAATAGGCATTGGCCTTTCTTGGATTACCAGTTTTTTCTAACAAGTACCCCATTGCACTATTAGCATTTGCCGAGTCAGGAGAAAGCTTAAGGGCTAGCAATAGTTTTTGTTGCGCCCTTGGATAATCTTCACGCTCAATATAAGCTAAGCCAAGCTTTACATTTGCATTGGCAGCTTTAGTTTCTTGCATGAACGCCTGCTGAGTACATCCTAAAAGGAGACTAAACAACAAAAAAACCAGCTTTCCCACTGTCTTACCCGCCTTAAAAAGGCAGTTAGTATACCCTTAGTTGTAGAAAAATGCTAAGTTTGCCCATCTGCTACTAAAACTTTAATCTCACTAAGCTTTTTCCACCTACTTGATCGCGAAGTTTTATCCTGCAAAGCTCCCGCAAGCTGTCCACAAGCAGCGTCAATGTCTTCGCCTCGCGTCTTACGTACTATGGTATTAATACTTTTAGAAAGTAGATAATCACGAAAGTTTATTATAGTGGCAGCAAAAGAGCGCTCATAGCCTGAATTGGGAAATGGATTAAAAGGAATAAGGTTAACTTTTGCGGGAACATCAGTAATAAGGGCTGCGAGCTCTTTTGCTTCTTCTAAAGAATCGTTTATGCCTTTTAACATAACATACTCAAAAGTAACTCTTCTTCTTGACTCACGGGGAAAATAATCCTTACATACAGCCATTAACTCTTTAAGTGGATATTTTTTATTAATAGGCACAAGTTCATTTCTTAAAGAATCTCTTGGGGCATGCAAAGAAACCGCCAAAGCTACAGGAGAAGCTTCTTTTAGCTGTAACATTTGCGGCACAAGACCTGAAGTACTTAAAGTTACGCGGCGTTTTGACAATCCATAAGCATAATCATCAAGCATTAAATCCATAGCAGCAACAACAGCGTTAAAATTAAGTAAAGGCTCGCCCATTCCCATCATAACTACGTTGGTTACTTTTAGATGTTTAAGACTTTCGTTATTAGAAAGAAATCTAACCGCAAACCAAACTTGGCCAATAATCTCGGCAGTAGTTAAATTACGATTAAACCCTTGTTTAGCTGTTGCACAAAAAGTGCAAGTTAACCCACAACCTATTTGTGAAGACACGCATAAGGTCCCGCGATTTTTTTCCGGAATAAAAACTGTTTCAATAGAATTTCCACAATCAAGCTTTAATAGCCATTTATAAGTGCCATCAGAAGATGCTTGGGTCTTTTCTAATTTTGGAACCCTAACACAAGCAATGCGCGCTAACTCTTTACGTAACGCCATACTTAAATTACTCATTTGCAAAAAATCAGTTTCCCCAATTTGATGAATCCACTTTAACAATTGGGTTGCGCGGTATGGCGCTTCGCCTATTTTAGCTAAAAAATCAATAAGCGCGGCGCGTGAGTAATCTAGAAGGTTAATCATAGGAAATCTCAGCGTAAAAATATCTCATCTTTAGCAAAGAAAAACTCAATTTCTTGGCGTGCATTTTCAAGACTATCAGATCCATGTACAGCATTAGCATCAATGCTATCGGCAAAGTCAGCTCTTATTGTGCCTTTAGCCGCCTCTTTAGGGTTAGTAGCTCCCATTATATTGCGATTTTGCTTTACGGCATCTTCTCCATATAATACTTGGATCATTACCGGGCCTTCAGTCATAAATTTAACCAAATCATTATAAAAAGGCCGCTCTTTATGCACAGCATAAAATGCTTCTGCTTCTTGCTTGCTTAAATGCTTCATTTTCGCGGCTACTATATTAAGCCCTGCTTGCTCAAAACGCGAATAAATAGCCCCGATGACTGATTTTGCAACCGCATCCGGTTTGATAATTGATAATGTACATTCTTTTGACATACTTGCTCCCTTGCGTAAAAAAAGCAAGCATTATATATGATTTAAGAAAAAACAGCTATTTTTGCAGGCAATTCTGGCAATGCCCATATTGTTGGGCCAAGGCCCAACCTACTTGCCTAGCCCATATTGTTGGCCAAGAGCCTACCTACTCGCCTAGTTTGGTGTCAAAAATTAAATTGCTTCTATTTCTTGCATCTTCTACTTCATCTACTTTAAAACCTGGGACTTGATTTAATAAGGCTTGTACTCCTTCAATTGCCGTGTAAAATTTCTTGCGCATTTGAATTAGCCTTTCACGTAGCTGATCGGCTTTATCATGATAAGAAGTTAAAATTTGGTTTAAAGCTTCTTCGGTGTTTTTTATTTTGTATATGCTGGTTTGTAGAATTTGCTCTAACTCACTTGTAGATTCAACATTTATAGCTTTCCAAAATCTTGTCTTCGCGTCTTCTACTACAGAAAAATTATCTGCGTCAACATAAAGATGATAAAGATCTACTAAGGAAATTTTTACTTCTTCTTGGGTTACGGAATTTATTTTTACTTGTAAGTCCAGGCGGGTTTGTTTTATTGAGCCTATGAAATTATTCATCCAAGCTTGGAGCTTACGTTGACTATCAAGAATTAGGGTTTCCCGGTCTAGCTCTAATTCTTCAAAAGCACCGCCCAAAATCAACATACCTTTACGCGCAGCTTCAATTTGTTTTCTTGTCTCTGAACCCATAGATTCTTCTACATCATCCGCCCCTGAAACCAGATATTCTACAAAAAGCTTTTGGATGAAAATTTGATAAGTTTTGACCTGATCGACAATAATCCCGCAAAGAACGTTAATTGCGGGAACCTTAAGCATTAAATAAAAAAATGAAGTTTTTTTATTGAGAAGTTCAATAACATACGCCTCAGGAAGCTTTATTCCATAAGTTTCCAAAAGCTGGCCCACAGTAACCCATTGATAAGTCGATAAAACCTGTTCAACATGCTCCATCTCTTCGGCCATCTTGCCTCCTTTCAAGCGTAAAGTTAAATTTTACATTTTCGGCAAATTAATATGATCTGCTTCTTTATGAAGATCAGCGCAAAATTGAGTAAATTCATCCCTAGTTTCCCTTCGCAGTTGCTTCAAATCAATAGGAGTTGGTGGGTTGCCGGGCTGCAATACTCGTATCTCTCCTGGATTTGCTCCTTGAGGATGATCTATTGTATAGCCCTTATGTTGCAAAAAACCTTCATATAATGCTTGAAACCTTTTAGTATCTTCTTGACTTAAATCATTGTTATTAATCTTGAAACCCAGCTTAACATTTCCATTAGCTTTATTTTCTTCTAGTGTAACACAATCAGCGATATCTTTAATAGCAACATCTCTAAAGTTAGCAGTGAGGTTTTTAAAACCAGTGCTAATTTTATTGGCAGCTTGATGCTTTAGCATACTTACACGTTGACCAAATGACCCTTGCCATATAAGATGATTGAAATATTCCATATATGCTATACAAAGCTGTGTTTGAGCCACATGATCTCCTTGGGAGCCAATTGCGTGATGTGCTTCTCTAATTTTCTCCTCCAGCTCTTGCAGCTTCTTTTGATATTCGCCTTGGTGTTTCAAAAAATCTTTCCTAAAGGACTCATTGTCACTTTCTTCCGAAAGTTTATGAGAAGTTGCGGTTAAACTATTGAGTTCTTCTTTTAACTCTTTAACAGTCGGCTTTGCCATTATGTTTTTCTCCAACTAAATTTACTTTATATCGCGCTTAAAAATAAGCTCCTGTGTATCATTATAACACAATAAAGCGGGATTGTCATCCCAGTCACTCAGCACAAATCGTGTCATCTTGCTCTTATTACCAATTAATTGATGCACATTTGGTCTATGAGTGTGTCCATGAATAAGTATTTGTGTGTTATATAAAGCCATATCTTGAATTACTCTTGTATTTACCACATCAAGCACCGCTGTGCTTTGGCTTTTGTGTCTTTTAGAGCTATATCCTCTTACTCCCTTTACTAACCAATTACGCAAATTAAGCGGTAATAGGCAAAAAATCTTACTAAACGCTTTGCCCCTTGTTATAAACATAAAAACTTGGTGTAACCAATCTTTTGTACAAAACCTATCTCCATGGCTTAAAAGAATCGGTTTATTATTTAAATGTATTACATATGGATCTGGAAGCACTTGCCATTTAGCAAGTGTGGCAAACTTTTCGCCCAATAAAAAATCACGATTTCCTGGCATAAAATAGCATTTAACGTTGGCAGCATAAAGCTCAGCTACCAAATTAGCAAGCTTGCGGCTCCAATCATCAATTGCATCATCCCCAGGCCAGGCATGAATAAAATCCCCTAAAATATACACGGCCTTTGTTTTATTTTTAGCCATCTCTATAAAAAGGGTAAAACGTTCTAATATAAGAGGTTCTGAAGGGTGCAAATGCAGATCAGAAATAAAAATGGCAGCATATTTCATAACAAACTATTACCCGTTAAAGGCTCTATAATAATTTTGCCTGCTTGCAAGTAAATTTGGCATGGCTCTTCCATTTTATTCATGCTTTCATTGAGTCTATAGACCCCATTAATAGCTATTAATTCAGCCTGTAAAGACTGACAAAATATTCGCGCATAAGCGTAGCCACTAATACCTGCAAGTGCACGCCCCCTTAAAGCTCCATAAACGTAAATATTGCCATCTGCTAATAATTCAGCCCCCTGACCCACTGCTGCCATTACCACAAGATCTGAGTTACGCGCTACAACCTGCTGGCCCGAACGGACTGTTGTGTGCTGCACTTTTGTATGGGACCACTTTTGACTCATTTCAGGAGTATTGTTTTTTTCCTGTTGATTTGCACTAGAGAGAATAGCTAAGCCTTGCAACTCTGCTAAGGTATTAATGTAAGAATTACCCCCTTGGACCGCGACAGGAAAAACCTGGTTAGCGCGCATAAACTGCACAAATGCGGCTAAGTCAAGCTCATTATTACCAATTGCAGTACAATCAAGCACAATTGGCATGGCTTGAAAAAGCTTGGGCGCTTTAGCAATGGTATTGTTAAGTGTAACTTTGAAAGCCGCAAGGTCTTCGCTTAGTAAAGCCATTACGGTAAGAGTATAAAGTCTGCCTTTTAGTTTAAATGATTGCGTTTGCAATGTGTTTGCATTACTCATAAGAGCATACCCAGGGTAAAAAATATTGTTTATACTACCACGCTCTTTTACATTTCTGAAGGAATTACCTGTGGACAAACCTTGGCTTGCTTCGTATCAAAGTGGCATACCAGAAGAAATAGATCCAACCCTATACACTTCATTAGTAGATTTATTTCACCAATCCTGCGATGAGTTTAAGGATTTACCAGCTTATGTTAACTTAAACCATGCAATTTCTTTTAATGAGTTACGCCAACAAAGCCAGCATATTGCAAGCTTTTTGCAACAACAAGGCATAAAAAAAGGTGATAGAGTTGCGATAATGTTGCCTAATCTTTTGCAATATCCGCTGGCTATATTTGCTATTTTGCAAATTGGCGCAGTTGTCGTAAATACCAACCCTTTATACACTGTTGATGAATTAACCAATCAACTGCAAGACGCTGAAATTAATGCCATTTTTGTATTAAGTAATTTAACAAATTTAATTAAAGGGGTTCTAACACGCTTTAGCATAAAGACTATTATTGTCACCCAAGTTGCCGACGTATTACCCGCCCCCAAACGCTTTATTATTAATTTCCTTGCCAAATATACTCAAGGCCTACCCAAAGGCTGCTCTATTAAAGGCGCTTTTACTTGGCATTGTGCACTTAAAGATGGCCAAAAAATTCCCTATCAGCCAATTGATATAAATCCTCAAGACTTAGCTTTTTTACAATATACAGGAGGCACAACTGGTATAGCCAAAGGAGCCATGCTGAGTCACTTTAATATGATAGCTAACGTTTTACAGGCATATACCTGGGTTACACCACTTGAGATTAACTCTAAAGATATAGTAGTTACTGCGCTACCCTTGTATCATATTTTTGCCCTAACCGCTAATTGCTTGACCTTTTTAAAAGCAGGTGCAAAAAATATCCTCATTACCAACCCAAGAGACATCAATGGTTTAATTAAAACAATTAAAAAACTGCATTTTACTGCTTTTACTGGTGTAAACACGCTTTTTAATGCTTTATTAAATAACAAAGACTTTATAAAAATTGATTTTTCTACGGTTAAGCTAACTTTATCAGGCGGCATGGCATTACAAAAAGCGGTTGCGGAACGCTGGCATCACGAAACTCAAACCCGTATTTTAGAAGCTTACGGCTTAACTGAAACTTCTCCTGCTGTAACCATAAACCCCATGAACCTAACAAGCTACAACGGCAGTATTGGTTTACCCCTTTCTTCAACAATTGTCTCCATCCGTGACGATAACAATAAATCTCTTCCTACAGGAGACGTTGGCGAGATTTGTGTTTTTGGCCCTCAAGTAATGCGCGGCTATTGGAAGCGTGAGGCAGACACTAAAGATGTCTTTACCCAAGATGGCTTTTTAAAAACTGGCGATTTGGGCACTATGGATGAAGCGGGATTTATTTATTTAGTAGATCGAAAAAAAGAGCTAATTATTGTCTCAGGCTTTAACGTTTACCCCAATGAAGTAGAACAAATCCTAACCCAACATCCTGACGTTCTTGAAGCAGGCGTAATAGGCATCCAAGATGATACTGGGAATGAAAGAGTGAAAGCTTTTGTAGTAAAAAGACGTGAGGATTTAACCGCCGAAGAATTAATCTCTTACTGCAGGCAACATTTAACTCCTTATAAAGTACCCAAGGTAATTGAATTTAGGACTGAATTACCTAAAAGTAATGTAGGGAAAATATTAAGAAGAGCTTTAGCCTAGAAAAAGCGCCAGTTTAATGCGTTGAAGATAAAGGTGCTGAGTTAATCAGCACCTTTTTTACTAATCAACAGCACGTTCAATCTCTTGACCGCCACGTTTGACATCTTTACCAACACCTCTTACTGTGTTACATGCACTTAAAGTTAATATAGAAAAACATACTAGAGAAACAACTACTTTAGCGAATAAATTCTTCATTATTTTCTCCTTTAGTTTTACTCATTTTCAGCACATTCTTAGGCTGATCAATTTTAAGTATAGTCAAAGATCTAAATTATGTTTTTTGTTTGACGGAAAAAAATAAATCATTGTTGATATATAGTTTGCTTGAAGTTTAAAAAAAATCTTTTAGAATGCAGGCAAAACTTAAAGTATTTTTTTTAGGACAAGCATGCCAACTAACTCAAAACCTCTACATTTAGAACAAATTCCTGATTTTCTAAAGGTAAAATGGTTGTTTGACTATGTTTACCCTGAGTCTCTTGATATTTACTTTAAAGAAAACGCCGAGCGCTTAGGCATAGATACTAAAGCTAGTGACACCAATATTCACCTCCATAAAGACAGTGTTTGTTTACACCAAACAACAAGATCTGATACTTGCGTTTTAGTGCAAACTCCGGCAAATAATCAAGCCAGGCCAACTGTTGCAGGAAGATATACTTTTAATCCTAACAAAAATACTTTTGTCCCGCGAAAATTAAATTTAATTGAACATCAGTCAACAAGATTCTCCCTAAGACAAGAAGAATACGATGAAGAAGGTGAAGTAACTTTTGGAATGTGCGGCTATTTTGATACCGCACCTTTAAAAAAAGATCCACAACTAGTAATAATTTCCTTGGCAAAGATGCCCGATCAAAAATATGCGATTAAATTACTCTACATCCATGATGATAATATTACGCATTTTTCGCACCAGCTTGAAATTTCTTTTGCCAATAAAATGATCTCCATATCCGCTAACTTACAAAAAACTCCTAATTTACGCTTAAAACGCTTCCAAAAAGTTGCAACTGCATATTCTGGATTAAATTATATACATATGGACGCTGTTAAAATAACCCAAACAACCTTTGCAGGAGAAATTGACACCTTTACTGGCCTTGATTCCTCCAGTAAATTTAATTTTATAATTTTTGTCTTAGCAGCATCGCTATATTTCACAGCCCTGCAACCAAGCTTAAATAGCATGCTTAAATTAGCATTTATTTATTTTACTGGTGAAGCCTTAACCCACTTTCTATCTCCCATCAAAAGCTTTTCTTATACCCTAAAAAATATAATCTACCCTTATCTTAAACCACTAGTCTCTTTCGTTTATTTTCTTAGCGAGAATATCCTCTTACCATTTATAAAACCCCCACCGGGAATAAACTCCACATGTAAGTATAAAGGGAAATTTGAAAACCCATTAGAACCAAGATTTGCTGACACTAATGGAGAGTTACGCTTCTATTTTCCCGAAGATGAGTTAGAAAGGTGGATTAATACTGTTTGGCGCATAAAACTCCCAGCTGACCAAATAAATTTTTTTACCGCCCAAGGTTTATTTAAAGGCTACTTACTATTTGGAACGGTTAAATATAAATACGCTAACTTTTTAGATATTATTTTTCGCCATGGCGTAAATGGAGAAAGAGCGCTTCTCGAAGTTGGAAAAATGTATATAGGAGATACTTTAGTTGCACTAGACTTTTTTGCCGCTCCTAACTTACGTTTTGCTGTAAAATTAAGCGAGAATATAACTTATTATATTAACCACGATACTGTATCAGAAAAACAATTCTGCTCCCGCCTAAAAACTACTGGCAGGCCAGGGGAAAAGTTTATTGCGCAAATTAAAAATCATGCAGAGCCTCAAGGCCAAAATACCAATAACCTTAATACCGAGCCTGCAATAGAAAGCTTAAATCCCCAACCGCAAGAAGAACCACTTGAACATAAAGTCTCTCCCCCCATTACATTGCCACCCCCTCCTGAAACCTCTGCCAGCCAAAATAATAATCCCCCTGATTATAATCAATTAATTAAGTTAAACCGCCAAATTGCCGAAGAAAAGCAAAAGCTTTTTTTAGAACAGGAAACTAAAAAAAAGCTGCAAGCCCAAGAAAAGACTTTGAAAACCCTTGCAACCTGGAAAGAAACGCACAAAATAAAACCAAAACCTAAACATACCCCGCTACCTAAAAACCCTCCTTGTACTATCCCGCAAGAAGAAATTAAAACCCAAGATGCACCTAAAATAGCCAAACAAATAGTAGAAAACCAGGCCCATCAAACAAGGAAAAACCCTATGCTTAATGATAACAATCAACCACAAAGACCATCAGACTGGGAAAAAAAACTTAGCTTTCTAAGACCGGCAACACCCCCGCAAAATCACAGCTTAAACTCCTCGCAATCGCAAAATTGGAATACTGAAGCTGCATCAGCAAATAACCCTGCTAGCGCCGCATCTTCACCCCAAAGGTTTATGCATAATCCTTACTCATTAAAAGATGTAACAATCCCCACAAGCTACACGCCACATTGAGAGAAAGGCGTAATTAATCTACACTAAATTACATTAATAAATATGGATTTTGAAAAATGCAAATCACAAAGCTTTTTACTATTGGCTTATTATTTTCCCTGCAAGTAACTTTTGCCCATAGTAATAAACAAATAATTGATTTAACCCACGAGTTTTCAAATGAAACTATTTATTGGCCAACAGAAAAAGGCTTTAGCCTTTTTCCTATTTACGTTGGCACAACCAAAGAAGGCTATTTTTATTCGGCATTTAAATTTTGCGCCTCCGAACACGGCGGCACCCATATTGATGCCCCCTATCATTTTGCCAAAAATGGTTTAACTGTCGACAAAATTCCTCTTAGCCAGCTATTCGGTGAAGCTATAGTTATCAACGTAAAGAGAGAAGTAAGCAAGGATCATGACTATGCTATTTCAGCTGCTGACATTCAAAAATTTGAAGCAGCGTTGCGCCCACTTACTGATCAAGATATAGTTCTTTTTTATACAGGATGGGAGAAATTTTGGCCAAATAAGCAGAAATACTTAGGCACAGCTAAATTTAACGATGTAAAAAACTTACATTTTCCTGGCATATCCAAGGAAGCTGCAGAATACTTACGCAAAAAGAAGGTAAAAGGTGTCGGTCTTGATACTCCAAG
>MHBC01000042.1:0-10078 GCA_001804735.1 Legionellales bacterium RIFCSPHIGHO2_12_FULL_37_14
CAATAAAGCGGCCAATATAGTAATTTACTTGATTGCCTAAATATGAGGCTATAACTAATAACATAATGAGTTGCGCTATTTTAAGGGAGGAGTTAACTTGTGAGCATAAGCTGCCTGCGATAAACAATATTGAGTCTCCAGGTAAAAAAGGCGTTACCACTAAACCTGTTTCACAAAATATTATTAAAAATAACATTGCATACGCCCAAATTCCATAATTTGTGATTAGCTCAATAAGATGTTTATCTAAAGATAAGAAAAAATTAATAAGATCTAACATATATTCTTGCTGTTAAGGGATTTATTGCATAATACGGTAAAAACCACTTTCCCGGAAGGTCTTGACTTTTATGGTAACGTTAGCGTCATAGCCGTCAAGTTAAGAGAAAATACCCGTCTTTGCGAGAAAATATCCGTCTTTGCGAGCGTTAGCGAAGCAATCCAGATCAGCACTTTGACTGAAAATCGTACTGGATTGCTTCACTAACGCTCGCAAAGACGGATGTTTTTTAATCAATTTCCCTTAACTTAACGCCTATGACATTAGCATTTATGAAAGAGATGGCCTGTTTTCATGAGTAGGCTCTGTAACATTAGGTTTGCTAGAATTGGGGAAAATTGGTTTATCTGACAATATGTCATCAATAAAAGAATTGTTATCCACAGGTTGCAGCTCTTGTAATGCAGGAGATACTTCATAATTATCATTAGCCGCTAATTTTTGTGTTTCTAGAGCCTCGTCTTGCTTAGTATTTTTCTTATTAATTGGTAATTTATTGATAGCTGTGATAATTCCGCGTACTGGGATAGTAAATAGATGGTGTAATTTACTTAGAGCTAGTACAAATACACTCAAAGCTGTAAGTAACTCAAATCCTGCAGTATTACTTAAACTCTTAGTAGATCTTTTTAATTCATCCCAACTATAGGAAGTAAAAAATAAAGAACAAAGTTGGATAGGAAATTGGATAAATACTACAAGCGCAATAGCAGTACTATGGACAATATCTTTAATACCCTTAACAAGATCTAAAGCATCTTGCTTTAATTGACCTAAAGAAGAGTATTGGGCAAAAGCTGCCAGGAAAGCTGTTTTCGAAAAAGCAGTTTTATAAATGTTTTTTAGTTGTTCATTAACCTGAGTAAACTCACTGATATTGCTATGTTTGCTCAGTGCTTTAAAGTCAACTACTTCCATATTGCCTACAAACATACTTCTTACATATTGAAATAAATTTTTGGTTTCATTCCATAAAGGAACCCAAATATTAAGTGGCCTTTCATCTTCTTCAATATCTTCTGTCTTAGTAAATTTACTAATAAGACTACTTACTAAACGCACAGGTATAACAAATGCTTGGAACATATTCACGAATGAAATATAAAACATATACCCAATAAGTAATAATGGTATCAAGTTGCCAAAGTAAGGCGAGTGTAAAACCTTGCTTTTAAGATCAGCTAAATTACGCGCAGATAAAATAACCACTAAGAAAAATGGTAAAAATGACGCTATAAGTAAGACTAAAGATAAACAAGCCGCAATTAAAGTTCCAATACCTACACCAATACGTTTTAGCGAATTAACAAACTCATAGCGTGAAGCATATGGCTTAGCTCCTTGGAATAAATCAGAAAAGTATCTTTGAGCTTTCTCTTTAAACTTAAGAGTCTTGGCATCACTAGATTTCTTAGTCAATTTTAAGCTCCAAGAATTAATGTAAAATAAAAAACCATTATATAATATTTTTCAGCAAAGTAAAACTTTTATAAATACTCTAAAGCTAAATAAAAATACTGACGATAATAAATAAAAGATCTATAAGCATTGAAATATGAAATTATTTACTCTTATTAGCTTAACTATTTTTGCAACCTTAGCAGCAGCAATCCCATATGGGGAATCTATTTGTCACCAAGAAGATTACACCTGTTATAAGGTTAATAAAGTAGATACCTGGGATGATTTATTTCCAGATGCAGAAACCAAGGATTTTGTGCAAAGAGTTAATAGAATGAACTTGCCGCTCCAAAGGGACATGGTTATCGCAATTCCTAAAATGTTAGAAAGATTAACTATATATGATATAGCCCCTTTTCCCCGCTATATCGAAGGAATAGGGGAAAAAACCATATATGTTGATCAAGTAAAATTAGCCTTTGCAGCTTACGATGAATTAGGCGAGTTAGTATGGTGGGGACCAATTTCAGGAGGCGTTGCCAAATGTATGGCACCTGGCGGCTGTAAAACTCCTGTTGGAATATTTAGAATAATTCGTAAACAAGGTGAAGATTGCGTTTCTACTGCTTTTCCTGTAAACGAAGACGGCGAAGATGGTGGCGCGCTAATGCCATATTGTATGCATTTTTTCCGCGGCTATGCTTTACACGGCAGTGAACAGCTACCAGGGTACAACGCAAGCCATGGCTGTGTCAGGTTGTTTACTGATGATGCTAGATGGTTAAATGAGGAGTTCGTTGATTTACCAGGAGGTGGTATAGATGGTACCAGAGTTATTATTAAAGGATGAATTACTTCATAAAACCTTAGCTCTCTGTTACGATGCATTATTTAAATACTTTCAAGGAGCAAGGTATCATGGAGTTAGGGCAAGACTCGTTAAATACTCTTTCATCTCTTACTGTTAACAACAAAGCTTATCATTTTTATAGTTTAAAAAAAGCGCTTAAACATTATCCCAAAATAACCAAATTACCGCGATCACTTAAGGTTTTGTTTGAAAACTTATTGCGTTTTGAAGATGGGCAAACGGTGACTAAACAATGTTTTGCCGAGTTAGAAAAATGGTTAGACAAAAAATGTTCTTCTTATGAAATAGCCTATCGCCCTACAAGGGTTTTAATGCAAGATTTTACTGGGGTGCCTGCGGTTGTTGATCTTGCTTCTATGCGCGATGCTATGCGGGTTTTTGGCAAAGATCCTGAAACTATCTCTCCGCTTTCGCCTGTTGATTTAGTTATTGATCACTCGGTTATGGTTGATTTTTATGCCTCTAACCTAGCTTTAAAAGAAAATACTGCTATTGAAATGCAAAGAAACTATGAGCGCTATGAGTTTTTGCGCTGGGGACAATATGCATTTAATAATTTTAGAGTTGTCCCGCCCGGCACTGGAATTTGTCACCAAGTTAACCTTGAATATTTAGCTAAAACGGTATGGCAACAAGACATTAACGGTAAAACTTATGCATTTCCCGATACAGTAGTAGGCACAGACTCCCACACAACTATGATTAACGGCTTAGGAGTTCTAGGCTGGGGTGTTGGGGGGATTGAGGCTGAGGCTGCTATGTTAGGCCAACCAATTTCTATGCTTATTCCTGAAGTTATTGGATTTGAGCTTACCGGCAAACTAAAAGAAGGAATTACCGCAACTGACTTAGTGTTAACTATTACCCAAATGTTAAGGAAAAAAGGTGTGGTAGGTAAGTTTGTCGAATTTTATGGTACTGGGCTTGCAACTTTACCACTTGCTGATAGAGCAACGATTTCTAACATGGCGCCTGAGTATGGCGCAACTTGTGGGTTTTTTCCTATAGATGCTGAAACCATTAAATATTTACGTTTAACCGGCAGAGAAGAAAATTCAATCGCGCTTGTTGAAGCCTATGCTAAAGAACAAGGCTTATGGGCAGATCCAAAGAGTGAAACGCCTTTATTTTCAGACATCTTAAAGCTTAATTTATCCGCAGTTGAGCCTTCACTTGCAGGACCTAAAAGACCGCAAGATAAAGTAAGCTTAAAAGAATTACCTGAAGCTTTTACTGCTCTTTTAAAAGAAGCGCATAAAAAAGCAGATGATAGCTATAAGGTTGAACATCAAGAGTATTCTTTAAACCACGGAGATATAGTAATTGCTGCAATAACAAGCTGTACTAATACCTCAAACCCTCATGTATTAATGGCTGCTGGGCTTTTAGCAAAAAAAGCTATTGAAAAAGGCTTGAAAGTTAAGCCTTGGGTTAAAACTTCCTTAGCCCCTGGATCAAAAGTCGTAACTGATTATTTAACTCATGCAGGCTTACTTACTTATTTAGATAAACTAGGTTTTAACTTAGTTGGTTATGGTTGCACAACCTGCATAGGTAATTCAGGCCCACTGCAAGAAGATATTACTAAAGCTATTCAAGAAAATGATTTACTTATGAGCGCTATATTATCCGGTAACCGTAATTTTGAAGGGCGCATCCACCCTTTAGTCCGCGCAAATTGGTTAGCCTCCCCTCCTCTTGTAGTTGCTTACGCGCTCCTTGGAAATACCAGAGAAAATATTGCCAAAGTCGCATTAGGCAAAGACAATAAAGGTCAAGGTGTTTTTTTAAAAGACATATGGCCAACAAATAGCGAAATTGCTACAGAAGTTGCAAAAGTTTCTCAAGAAATGTTCCACAAAGAATATAAAGAGGTGTTTCAAGGTGATAGTACCTGGCAAAATATTAAAACCGGTAAAGATACAACCTATACCTGGCAAAAAGAATCAACCTACATTCAACATCCACCTTTTTTTGATAAATTAACTAAAGATAGTAAAGCAATTACTGCAATTCGTGACGCGAGAATTTTAGCAATTTTTGGCGATTCTATAACAACCGATCACATTTCTCCTGCTGGCACAATTAAACCATCCTCGCCTGCAGGCCTTTACCTTAAAGCAAAAGGCATATCCGAAAAAGACTTTAACTCCTACGGCTCAAGGCGCGGCAACCACGAAGTAATGATGCGCGGAACCTTTGCAAATATTCGAATTCGTAATGAAATGACCCCTAAAGAAGAAGGCGGAGTTACTATTCATATTCCCTCAGGTGAAACTCTCCCTATCTATGACGCC
Source organism: Legionellales bacterium RIFCSPHIGHO2_12_FULL_37_14 (assembly GCA_001804735.1). Lineage (GTDB taxonomy): Bacteria > Pseudomonadota > Gammaproteobacteria > Legionellales > Legionellaceae > 2-12-FULL-37-14. Next base: position 4,850 of record MHBC01000042.1, read on the forward strand.
GCTATGAAATATCAAAAAGACGCTACTCCGCTTATTATCATAGCAGGCGCAGAATACGGCACAGGCTCATCGCGCGACTGGGCAGCCAAGGGCCCGTATCTTTTGGGTGTAAAAGCTGTAATAGCAGAAAGTTTTGAAAGAATTCACCGCTCAAACCTAATCGGCATGGGCATTTTACCGCTACAATTTACCAATGGCATTACCCGTAAAACCTTAAAATTAACCGGCCATGAGAAAATCTTTATAGACATAAACGACTCTCTAGATCCAAAATCCCAAGTAATGGTGCGCATTGAATTCGACAACGGCCATCTTCAAGACGTAGCAACCCTATGCAGAATAGACACTCAAAACGAACTGCAATATTACCGTCATGGAGGGATTTTACAGTATGTGTTGCGGCAGTTGGCTGGGTGAAATGCTGGAGATCCCTCGCTAACACTCCCAAAGAAGTACCCCGTAGGTTGGTTAGTCAGATTAGCTGCATAAATTGCGCCTAACACATTTCCAAAACCCTGTCTATACTCTAAGAGTAATTCAATAATTATATAGGGATATATGTCTAGCTATACGCCATTATTATCTACTTTAGTTTTTGGGTTTGGATTGGCCTTTTTCTTTGGTTATTTAGCACATAGGCTAAAGATCTCCCCTATTGTTGGTTATTTGCTTGCTGGCGTCCTTATTGGGCCTTCTACTCCTGGGTATGTGGCTAACTCTGAGCTTTCTGCTGAGCTGGCTGAGATTGGGGTTATTTTGTTGATGTTTGGGATTGGGCTTCATTTTTCGGTTGCTGATTTATCTTCTATTAAACGCATTATTATTCCAGGGGCTTTTTTGCAGATCCTTGCAACTACTTATTTTGGTACCCATTTTGGTTTATTAAATGATTGGAGTGTGTCAACTAGCCTTGTATTTGGCTTAGCTATATCAGTTGCTAGTACTGTTGTCCTGTTGCGTACTTTAGAGGATGTGAATTTAGTAAATAGTGCCAATGGACATCTTGCTATAGGTTGGCTCATTATTGAAGATTTAGCGATGATTTCGGTATTAGTGCTTCTACCGCCTATTGCTATGATGTTTGGCTTTTATGAGCCTCATGATACGCCATCTTCTTTTTTAAATCGGCATGTGTTTTTATTGTTTTTATTTACAATATTTAAAATTGCAACTTTCGTATTTGCCATGATTGTATTTGGGAAAAAGCTAATTCCATCTTTTTTACATAATATAGCTAAAAATGGATCTAACGAACTATTTCGCTTAGCTGTATTAACGATAGCCTTAGCCATTGCCTTTATCGCAGCTAAATTATTTGATGTTTCTTTTGCTTTAGGAGCTTTTTTTGCTGGAATGATGTTGAGTGAGTCTACATTAAGCCAAAGGGCAGCCGAAGAGATTTTGCCTCTGCGTGATGCTTTTTCCGTATTGTTTTTTGTTTCTGTTGGAATGGTGTTACACCCAGAAACCCTAGTTGCTCACCCTAGTTTAATATTTTTTACTACCTGCCTTATATTATTTGGTAAATCCATTATCGCTTTTATTATTGTTTTATGTTTTAGATATCCGTTAGCAACTGGGGTTATGGTGGGCTTAAGCCTCGGGCAAATTGGGGAATTTTCGTTTATTTTAGGGACTCTTGGTTGTAAATTAAATATTTTAAGTTTTGAAGCGCGTGATCTTATTGTAGCTGGAGCTTTTTTATCTATGATTTTAAACCCTTTGTTGTTTAGATTTAGCATGAAATTTTTTCCGGCTTATTTTAAGCCAGGATCCAAATAAAAAACCCGCAAAATGCGGGTTTTTTATTTGAAAGCTGACAGCAAATTACATCATGCCGCCCATACCTCCCATGCCACCCATACCGCCCATACCGGCCATATCAGCGCCTGCGCCTGCATTAGCTTCTTCTTTAGGTAAATCAGCTACCATGCATTCAGTAGTAAGCATTAAGCTTGCTATTGAAGCGGCATTTTGAAGAGCTGTACGTGTTACTTTAGTAGGATCGATAATACCCATTTCTACTAAATCGCCGTATTCGCCTGTAGCTGCGTTAAAACCATAGTTTTCTTTGCCTTCGGCTACTTTATTTACAACAACAGAGCCTTCATAGCCGGCATTTTCTACTATTTGACGTAAAGGAGATTCAATAGCACGGCGTAATATAGCAATACCCATGTCTTGCTCAGCATTTTCGCCTTTTAAGCCATGGAGCACTTTGTGAGCCCGAATAAGTGCAACACCGCCACCTGCTACTATACCTTCTTCAACTGCAGCGCGAGTTGCGTGTAAAGCGTCTTCAACTCTTGCTTTCTTTTCTTTCATTTCAACTTCAGTTGCAGCGCCAACTTTAATAACAGCAACCCCGCCAGCAAGCTTAGCTACGCGCTCTTGGAGCTTTTCTTTATCATAATCAGAAGTTGTTTCTTCGATTTGCGCGCGAATTTGCGTAATGCGTGCTTGGATTTCGTTGGCTTTACCTTCACCATCAATGATAGTGGTGTTTTCTTTAGTCACAACTATACGTTTAGCAAGACCTAAGTCTTCGATTGTTGCAGCTTCTAAGGTTTTACCAATTTCTTCAGAAATCACTTGGCCTTTAGTTAAAATAGCGATGTCTTGCAACATAGCTTTTCTTCTATCGCCAAAGCCTGGAGCTTTTACAGCGCATACTTTAACAATACCGCGCATGTTGTTAACTACTAAAGTAGCTAAAGCTTCGCCTTCAACGTCTTCTGCGATAATCAAAAGCGGACGGCCTGATTTCGCCACAGCTTCTAGTGTAGGCAACATTTCACGAATGTTAGATATTTTCTTATCAACAATAAGAATATATGGGCTTTCAAGCTCAGTACTCATGCTTTGTTGGTTGTTAATGAAGTATGGAGAAATATAACCGCGATCAAACTGCATACCTTCAACAACAGTAAGCTCGTTTTCTAAGCTGTTACCATCTTCAACCGTAATAACCCCTTCTTTACCAACTTTTTCCATAGCAGAGGCGATAATTTTACCAATTTCTTCATCAGCATTTGCTGAAATAGTGCCAACTTGCGAAATTGCTTTGCTATCTTTGCAAGGCTTAGAGATAGATTGTAGGTGCTTAATAACTGCAGCTACTGCTTTATCAATACCTCTTTTAAGATCCATAGGGTTCATACCAGCTGCAACAGCTTTTTGACCTTCGATTAAGATAGCGCGCGCTAATACAGTTGCAGTTGTAGTACCGTCGCCTGCTGCATCAGAAGTTTTAGATGCAACTTCTTTAACCATTTGAGCGCCCATGTTTTCAAAGTTGCCTTTAACTTCAATTTCTTTAGCAACTGAAACACCATCTTTAGTAATAGTAGGCGCGCCATAAGAACGTGACAATACAACGTTTCTGCCGCGTGGACCCATAGTAACCTGTACTGCATCAGCAAGTACGTTTACCCCTTTTAACATTTTTTCACGAGCTTCGTGACCAAAACAAACTACTTTAGGCATGTTTATCTCCTTTTAATAAAACTGAGAATCTTAGTTTTCAATAATTGCCAGAATGTCATCTTCGCGCATAACAAGGTATTCGGCGCCATTTAGCTTAACTTCAGTGCCAGAATATTTGCCAAATAACACTGTATCGCCAACTTTAACTAGTAATGCAGCAAAGTCCCCATTTTCAAGTCTTTTACCTTTACCAACGTGGACAACTTTACCTTGAATAGGTTTTTCAGTCGCATTATCAGGAATGACAATACCGCCAGCTGTTTTACGCTCTTCTGGTAAACGCTCAACAACAACGCGATCATACATTGGGATAATCTTAGAACTCATACTTATCTCCTCAAATAAAGTCCAATTTTTCTAATGGAGTATGGCAATTAAAGCTAAATTGCTGAAGACTCCAAGCTATACGTCATTAATATCATGTAGCCTGAGAGGCATATGGGGTGTTATTTATAAAATTCAAGGGTTAAGCAAATAATTTTTCTTAGGTCTGTTATAATTTGGTTTTCTCATTTAGGCTGAGCCTGGCTTGGAGTATGTTTAGAGGTGTCTGCAGCATCAGGAGGCTGAATTGCCTGTACCATTTTACGCATGCTCTGTGTTTTATTTTCTAGCGTAGAGGCATCTAGATGTAGCAATTCTTCTGCTAATGCATGTAATCCATCTAAATCTCGAGAGTCAGTTAATAGGTATTCTTTATATTTGGCATGATATTCATCTATCATTTTATCAATAGTGGTTTTATGCTGGGGAAATTTAGCGTGAATTGCCTGTAACGCTGCATCTTCTAGTGGTGGACAAGTGTCCAGTGCTGTCCCGTCTTATTAAATCATAAAAGCTCCCTTCTCCCGCAAGCGGGAGAAGGGTTGGGGATGAGGGAGGTTTAAAATAAATTGACATTCAGTTACTCATAGCGTAACTATCTGCGAACTTTAAAATTTATCACACCAGTTGCTATGAACACGGATGTTTCAAAGTCATTTGAATCTCTTTTTGGTGATTTTAATGATCCTCGTATAGATAGAACTAAACTTTATCCCTTAACTGAAGTGTTGTTTATAGTTTTGACAGGCTTGATATGTGGTGCTGAAAGTTGGCGAGATTTTGTGTTGTTCGGAAACGCAAAACTTGATTTTTTACGTCAATATTTCAGTTTTTCTAATGGCATTCCTTCTAAAAGTACGTTTTCTCGAATTTTTGCAATGCTAGATCCGGCAGAATTTAAATTACAATTTATCGAATGGGTAAGGACGCTGCAAAATTTGTTAGATGATACGATCGCTATTGATGGAAAAACACTTTGCAACAGCTTAGATGTTGATAAGTCAGCCATTCATATGGTGAGTGCTTTTGCAACTCAAGCACGATTAGTTTTAGCCCAACAAAAATATGTCAGTAGCCAAATTGATTGGTTAAATCAAAAAACAGAATGGGCAAGTTTAAAAACGGTTGGTTTGATAGAAGAAACGCGGAAAATCGGTGAGCAAACCAGCATTGAAAGACGTTTTTTCATAAGTAGCCTCGGGCCTTCTGCTACTCGAATTGCCAGGGCGGATTGTGGATTTTATTTGTCGTGATAAAAATTTAATCATTGAAATTGATGGTGGGCAGCACATGGAAGCTACTACATATGATATGCAGCGTACGGCATATTTGGAAGGTCTTGGCTACCAGATATTTCGTGTATGGAATCATGAGGTTTTTAATAATATAGAAGGGGTAACAAGACAGATTTTGAATTTA
>MHBC01000042.1:10094-43713 GCA_001804735.1 Legionellales bacterium RIFCSPHIGHO2_12_FULL_37_14
ATAAATTGCATAATATGTTAAAAATGAGGTATGATTATGCCTATTGTTGTTTATTATGGATATTTGGTGCTTGGGGTTCAGTATTTTCCTTTTTTTCAGTAGTTTCAGGTGACTGCATTGATCTCACTGCATCGCGCATGGTGCTCGCCTGGTTTTCTTGCGGCGGAGAAGAAACAGGAGCGACTTGCATAGTACTGTAAGCTCTTCGAATTAAAGCTATAGGATCAGGTTCTACTTTATAGGTGGGTTCTAAGCTAAATATACGTTCATTTAAAGTATCAGCAAAATATTCTTCTCTTACGTTCCTTCACTACATGGCTGGTTTTCCTGTCTATCTGGAATAGGTTTATATCCTGGTACCTCTTGTGACAAAATATAAGGAGGATTTGTATTTATAAGCCTTGTTTCTGGTTGGCCACTAATAATAAGCCTAAAAAATTCTTGGGAAATTAATTCAAGACGGGCATCTGTTGGTTGAGGTTCATTGTTATTTTGGGTATCAACCATTTCTTTTAAAATCCAGGTTTTATCAGAACCTGCAAGCTTGCCGCGCACTACAGTATGACTTCTTAAGGTATCGCCAAAATCAGAAGCTTCGGGGCTAACTGTAAAACCTTCTGGGACTGGACACATGTTTTTCGTAAATTAAGGAGTTCTAATAATAAATGTAGTTCAAAAATTGAGTAAATGGTAATTATGCGCTATATCGATTTTAAGCCGTAACGTGGGCCTTGGCCCACGAACTAAAAATGCTGGGCCAAGGCAAATCCTACAGTGTTTTAAGAACTTGCTGATTTCGTTCTATAAAGAGTAGTATAATGTAACTAGTGTTTATCTATTTTAGGAGACTCATGGGAATTACGATAAAATCAGCAGATGAGATCAAAAAAATGCGGATTGCAGGGAAGTTGGCGGCTGATGTTTTGACTATGATAGGTCCTTATGTGAAACCTGGAGTTACAACAGAAGAGCTAAATACAATTTGTCATGATTATATTGTAAACCACCAAAAAGCAATTCCTGCGCCGCTTAATTATAATGGATTCCCTAAATCAATATGTACTTCAGTTAATCATGTTATTTGTCATGGCATTCCTGGCCCTAAGGTATTAAAAAACGGTGATATTATTAATATTGATGTAACAGTAATTAAAGATGAATTTCATGGCGATACCAGCAAAATGTATTTTGTCGGTGAGCCTTCTATTTTAGCAAAAAATTTAGTTAAAGTAGCGCATGAGTGCATGTGGCTTGGGATTGAAATGGTGAAACCTGGAGTTTATCTAGGAGATATTGGGCATGTAATTCAGCAATATGCTGAGAGTAATCGTTATTCAGTCGTGCGCGAATATTGCGGTCATGGAATTGGTAGGATATTTCATGAAGATCCCCAAGTATTACATTATGGCGAACCTAATACTGGCATTCAAATATGCGCTGGTATGACATTCACTATAGAGCCTATGATAAACGCGGGGAAGTATCATACCCGCCTTTTGCCAGATCAGTGGACGGTTGTGACTAAAGATCATAGTTTATCCGCGCAATGGGAACATACTATTTTAGTTACTGAAACTGGCTTTGAAGTGTTAACTTTACGCGATGAGGAAAAGGTTTAGAGCGTTATTTACTAAAACCCTGCCAATATTCAGCAGCAATATTAAGCGAGGTAGCTTTTTGAATTTCGCATAAACATGTGGGGCTTGTAACGTTCATTTCAGTTAAATAATCACCAATTATATCAAGACCAACAAAGTGTAAGCCCTCTGCAACAACAAAATCTGCAACTGTATTAGCAATTTCTTGATCGCGCTTAGTTAAAGGTACAACTTTACCTTGCGCTCCTTGGGCTAAATTACCGCGCCAATCGTTTTTAGCAGGTATTCTGGCTAAGGCATATGGCACGGCTTTTCCGTGAATCATTATGATGCGCTTATCGCCAGTTGTGGTAATTTGCGGTATATAACGCTGCGCCATGATTGTTTCTTTACCTTGAGAAGTTAAGAGCTCAATAATGCCGTTTAAGTTTTTTCTATCTTTACCGATAAAAAATACTTTTTCGCCGCCATAGTTATTTAATGGTTTAAAAACAACTTCTTGCTGCTCTTCCCAAAATTCTCTTAACTTATCTTTTGCACTACTTATTAAAGTTGGCGTTATAACGCTAGGGAAATTAACAATCGCAAGTTTTTCATTACAGGCTCTAACGCCAGCGGGGCTATTTGAGATAATTGTTCCCTTATTCTCTGCCCATTCAAGCGCATAGCTTGCATATAAATATTCAGTGTTAACTGGTGGGTTTTGCCGCATTAAAATTATGTCAAAATTATTTAAAGGTAGAATTTTAAAAGTTTTACCAACTTCCCAGTTAGAATTTTCTGCATCTAATAAACGAATATCTTTAAAGTTAGCAAAAAAAGCGTTGTCTTTCCAAAACCAAGCATTTGGAGTAAACACCATTATTTCATAATCAGCTTTTATTGCAGCAGCAATAAGGAGAAGCGTGGTATCTTTGTAAGCAAAAAGAGTATCTAGAGGATCCATTAAGACAGCTATTTTCATTTTATTGTTCTTCTAAAAGTTCTTGTTCTTCAAGGCCTGCTGCCAACGCACATAAACGAGCTATAACTCCGTAGACATAAAATCTATTCGCAGTACTTTCTTCAAAGTTATCACAGTTTGGGATATTACAGGCTTCCTCAAAGGCTAATGGCTCAAAATGCATGCCTGGGGCGTTTAGATTATCGTCAACTCCTCTACTTTTATGCACTCTATAAAACCCGCCAACTACATGTTGACCTATCATGTAAATAACTGGCTCGGCGCTAGCCCCATTTTCCATAAATTCCGCTGTGTAAACTCCTTCTTGCACCAATACATTGTGCACACTTGCTCCCCCTTTAATTGCTGACAACTTGGTGCGCTGTTTACGGTTTAAGTTAAGCAAGGCGTTAGAATCAGAGACGCTCATAATACCCATGCCATAAGTACCATTATCAGGTTTTATTACCACAAAAGGTTTTTTATCAAGTCTTTTTTTTGCGTACTGGGATTTAATTTTTGTAAGTAATTTTTCGGTTTTAGCAGCTAACTCTTCAATACCAACCTGCCCCATAAAATCTACATCTTTAACATTTTCCATTTCAGGATAAATGAGATCTAATGAGCAATTGATTAAGGGGAGAAATTCTTTGGCAACCTGCTTAAAATATTTAAAATGCAAAGATTTTCGGCGATTTACCCACCCCATTTTAGTAGCTGGTAATGTTTGTTGCGCAAGGTTTTTTAGAATAGGAGGGATCCCTTCTGATAAATCATTATTTAAGACTACTAAACAAGGCTCTTTATCACCAACCATTAAGGTGTCATCAACCCGAGTAATTAGTTCGACTTTTACCCCTTCAAACTCGCCTTGTTGCGCCCAATGGCCAACTTTTACTGTAAAACCTGCCTTTTTAAAAATTGTTATTAACACATTAAGGCTTTGAAAATAATAAACATTTCTCGTATGTGCTTCAGGAATTATTAAGACAAAACGGCAAGTGGGATGAATAAGATGCATGGCAGATTGTAAAGCTTGAATACATAATGGCATAAATTGTGGATTTAAGTTATTAAACCCAGCGGGAAAAAGATTAGTATCAACAGGGCATAATTTAAAACCTGCATTGCGTAAATCAACTGAACTCATTAAGGGTGCTGGGGTCTTTTGCCATGCAAAGCGAAACCACTGCTCAATTTCATCAACGTGGTGCAAAATTTGTTTTTCTAAAAATGAAAGCTCGCCTTGGTAGGCGGTTTTAACAGGCATAAATTTAGATTTATAGGTCAAATTTAATCCCCTGTGCAAGAGGAAGCTCTTTTCCCCAGTTTATGGTATTTGTTTGTCTACGCATATATGCCTGCCATGAATCGGAACCAGCTTCACGCCCACCACCGGTTTCCTTCTCTCCACCAAAAGCGCCGCCTATTTCGGCTCCTGAAGTACCTATATTAATATTAGCAATTCCACAATCACTACCTAAAGAGCTTAAGAAAAGTTCAGCATTATGCAAGTTCTGAGTAAATAAAGCAGAAGATAGCCCTTGCGGAACATTATTATTTAACGCGATAGCTTCATTAATGGTCTTAAAAGGCAAAAGGTATAAAATTGGTGCAAAAGTTTCCTCTTGCACAAGAGGCCAGTCGTTTGCAACGTTAGTCACTAAAGTTGGCTCAACAAAACAACCTTCTCTTAAGATGCGTTTGCCTCCATATATGATATTAGCGCCTTTTTTCTTTAACTCTGCAATTACATGTTCAAATTGTTTAACCGCGGCCTCATCAATTAAAGGACCCATATGATTAGATTTATCAAGAGGTGAGCCAATACGCACTGCTTTATAAGAAGCAATTAAGCGGGGTAAAAGTTTATCAAAAATATCTTCTTGAATAAAAGCGCGGCGCGTCGAAGTACAGCGCTGCCCTGCTGTCCCAATAGCTCCAAAAGTTAAAGCATGATGGGCTAAATTTAAGTCAGCAGTTTCATCTACAATAATTGCGTTGTTGCCGCCTAATTCGAGCAAGCTTTTTCCTAGCCTTCTTGCAACTCTGAGAGCAACTTCTTTACCAACGTTAGTTGAACCAGTAAAAGAAATTAAAGGAATTGCATTATCATCTAACATTAACTCAGCTACTTTATGGGACTCTGGAATAAACAAGGAAAAAAGTGCAGGATATTTATTTTCTTCGAGTAAAGCCATGCATATTTGGTGAATGGCAATTGCCGTAAAAGGAGTTTTAGATGAGGGTTTCCAGATAACCGCATTGCCGCAAATAATAGCAAGACAAGCATTCCATGCCCACACTGCAGCAGGAAAGTTAAACGCACTTAATATTCCCACAACTCCATAAGGGTGCCACTGTTCGTACATACGATGAGCATAACGCTCTGAGTGCATGGTTTTGCCGTAGAGCATTCTTGCTTGACCAACGGCGAAGTCCGCCATATCAATCATCTCTTGCACTTCCCCTTCCGCTTCTACGATTGATTTACCCATCTCAAGCGAAATTAAACTAGCTAGCTGGGGTTTTATTTGACGCAGTTTATTGCCAAGTTGCCGAATTAATTCGCCGCGTAAAGGAGCTGGGGTTTTACTCCAAAAAACAGCTGCTTCTTTAGCGTTTTTTATTATGGTTTTATAATCTTCAGCTTTAGCTGTTAAAACTTCTCCTATAGAGGTTTTATCAGCAGGATTAATTGAAACTAAGCGTTTACACTTTGCATCTGTTAAAGCCAAAGAGCCGCTAAATGCGCCTTTACTAATGGGCGATAGATTTAATTGCGCTAAAATGTCCATATTGGTCCTAATTATTAAGAGTAATGCCGGCCGAATCTATTCATAAGTATTTTTCTTAAATCAAACTGCTCTTGATATACAAAACCTTTATAACATTCTTCTTCTAGCACCAAGTCAGCTACAGCGCAAATTCCAGCAGCTGTACTGACTTGAATTGCTGACCAATTTAGGCCTCTTATGACTGTCGGAAAAATTTTTTTAAAATAACTTTTTTCAAAGCTTTCTCCCTTTAATTTTCCCCTTACCGATACATAAATAACTATCATATCTTGGTAGGTTCTTGGGATAGCTTTTTCAAGGATATTTTTCAGGTTTTCTCTATCATTTTGCATATTTAATTCTTTAGTTAGAAAAAAAATTTTATCGTGATGCCCTACATAACGAATAGTTTTATAGTTAAGGTTGTCTATCTTATTTTCATATAGCTCAGGTAAGCTTCCCAAACCACCAGAGGTGTTAAATGCCTCATATGAAGAGCCATCTAAGACTAGGCTTTCTAGCCCTTCTAAAGCAGCATGCGAAATAATTTTACCATCTTCAATGGCAATACATGGGTTACAATACTCGTTAATTAACCCATCTGTAGACCAAGTTAATGAATAATGTAAGCCATTACTAGCGCGTTGCGGCAAGGCTCCGACACGTAACTTAACTTCATCTACTTTATCAAACTGCCCAATTAAATCGTTAGCAACTATACCGACAAATCCAGGAGCAAGCCCGCATTGGGGAACAAAGGCAAATTTATTATTTTTGGCAATTTTTTTTACTTCCCTGGTAGTTTTTACATCTTCAGTTAAATCAAAATAGTTAACGCCTACAACTTGGGCTGCTTTGGCAACATGTAAAGTTAAATAAAATGGTAGGCTAGATAATACCGCGGCTATTTTATGTTCTTTAAAATATTTAACTAGATTATCTTCGTTTTTAACGTTTAAGGTAGCAGTCTTAATATTGGGAAACACTTCACATAAACGCTCTAAATCAGAGCCTTGCAACACTACATCAAGGAGATGGACTTCGTAGTCGCCCGAGTCAAGTAACATACAAGCTATCAAAGTTCCAATTTTACCAGCACCAGTTACTGCAACATTTATCATCTTAACTCCTTAATTCTTTTTTTTGAGCTGTTCTCTTAACATCAGGAATAACTAGCACCTTATCTATAATAGCAAGCCTTGAATCGAATTGGGGCTCTTCAATAGCTTCTTGTGCAAGTTTTTGTAGCGGGGGAATTGCCAAACTATTAATTTTAGCTTTGAAATAAAAAGGCGCAATATAGCTTAGGTAAGTTTTATTATAGGTGGCAAAAGTAGTTAACTCGTTTATAGTTTTAAAAGATCCAATGATAATACAAGCAAAAAAGCTAGTTACTAAAATCCAAAGGGCGTAAGTATAAGATTTTAGTGCTCTTTTTGATTTTTTTATAGGTGCCTTATTCAAAAGCTTTAGCTCCCTAAGCATAAGAGCTATATCTCCAGATGTTGCGCCATAAAACTCTTTAAAGCGCTCAGATTTCAATAACATATTTAATCCTTTATGACTTTCAGCGTAGCGCAATAAAAATGTTTTTGCTTCAGCTTCGGTGAGGTTGCCAGGTTCTAGAGTATGAATAAACTCAGCAAAACCGTCTTCTATAAGGGTGGTTAAATTATCACATAGAGAAAAGTCAGCACTAAGGCAGAGTTTTATATGTTTTTCTTGGCCAAATTGTTTATAGGCACTAACCAGATTTTTTAAACAAGCATAGCTAAGATAATGTGCGTTATCTATAACAATAAGTGTGGGTTTATTATTAGTTGGCATACTGGCAAACAAAGCGCTAAATTTATGTGGCTTGCTCGCTTTGCTGTTAAAAGGCAAATCAAACGATGCATATAAAGTTTGTAAAACTTCAAGCTCTGTTTCAGCTTTAGGTAGTTCAAATAAAATTGTTTTAATGCGTGGCGTAAGTTTATTACTTAATAAATCAATAAAAGTTGACTTGCCTCCTTTAGCTTTAGTTAATAAAACCAAAAGTAAATGCTCTTTTTCCATAAGCATTTTCATAAAATCAATGGTCGCTAACCAAGAGTTAGGCTTAAACGCTCGAGTTATTAAAGGATTTTTATAATGTTTTTTTAATCCAGTATTGGTAAACTCTTCAGTCATTTTATAGGCTCGCGGTGGGGGTTTTTAATTTTCACCATATAAATATTTAATAATATTATTAGCTACTGCTTTAACGGTAAGTTTATCTGTTTCAAAAGTAATATCAGCAAGCTCTTGGTAATAAGGTTCGCGTTCTTGTCTTAAAGTTTCCAGCCTATTTTCTAAATCTTTAGTTTGGAGTTGCGGCCTTTTGGTGTCTCTTTTAGTGCGCTCATATTGCTGCTTTAAAGAGGTCATTAGGAAAATAACCGTCCCACGTGCAGCAAGGGCATTGCGGTTTTCTGGAGTCATGACTACTCCCCCACCTGTTGCTAAAACTATATTGTGTTTTTGCGTTAGCTCATCAATAACTTTTTGCTCTCTTTTACGAAAGCCATCTTCACCTTCTATATCATAAATCCAAGCTACACTTGCACCTGCGCGTTCTTCTATTACTTCATCAGAATCATAAAATGCTAATTTTAACTCCTTTGCTAAGGTACGACCAATTGTACTTTTACCAGCCCCCATAGGACCAATCAAAAAAATGTTACGAACTTTAATCATATTCATTCTAACAGTTAACCTTTAGTTAAAACGTAGCCTTAATTATTGGCCACAAGTTTAGATTTGCAATTTAAGTGTATAAGTTTATCCAGTTTCAGCAACTATTTTTTTAGCTTTCGCTAAAATAGTTGGAGTAATAAAAACTAGCAACTCCTCCTCTCTTTCCTCTTTTTGAGTTTTACTAAATAAGTAACCTAAAAATGGTAAACCGCCTAAAATAGGCAGACGTACTTGGTGTTGCATCTGGTGGCTCTCAAATATGCCTCCAAGAACTATTGTTTGCCCGCTATGCGCTAAAACAGCCGTGTAAATTTCTTTGGTGGCAATCGCAGGCACGCCATTATACAACATTGCTGCAGGTCTATCTTGATTAATTTTCAATTGCAGCATAACGCGCTTATTTGGCAAGATGCGCGGCGTTACTTTAAGGCTAAGCGCCGCTTGCTTAAAAGTAACTGAAGTTGCTCCACTTGAAGTGGTTTCCTGGTATGGGATCTGTTGCCCTGAGGAAATATACGCCTCTTCTAGTTGCCCTGTTACTATGCTTGGACTTGCAATTACTTTAGCTTTATGTTGGCTTTCTAAGGCCGAAAGCTCAAGATCAAGCAAAACTTGGGCACCCAAATAAGCAAAGTTCAATGCCGCAGCTTGACTTGCAACTTGCAATGGTAAGTCAAAACTTAACTGTTGGGGAAGTGTTTTATCACTTTCATTATTAATATTAGGTTGTTTAAGCTTCCAATGAATCCCAAGATCGCTTGCCACGTCTTTAGAAACGCTAACAATTCGCGTTTCTATTAATATTTGTTTTAGCGGGATATCAAATTGCTGCACCAGTTTTTTTAGCTTTTGGATGCGTGAAGCAAAATCTTGGATAAAAATTGCGTTAATTCTGCTATCAGCCCCCATACTCCCTCTTGCTGATAACCAAGAAGCGCTTTCTTGTTTAAGCATTTGGACTAATTCATCTGCTTTAGCATTATTTAATTTAATTAGTTCAAAGCTAAGAGGCTCGTCTTTTATTTGGTAAGAAGAAGGCTCTTTTACTGCAGTTTCTTGTGGCTCTATAATGATAACTTTTCCTATTTCTTTTTTAACCAATGAATTAGTAGTCAATAAAATATTTAAAGCATCATTCCAAGGAATATTATCAAGGTTAAGGTTAACCTGTCCTTTGATCTTATTACTAATAACCATATTGGTATTGGTATATTTAGCTAAAAATTCCAAAGCAGCAACAACTGGGGCATCATGAAAATGCATGGAAATAGTATTAGCTTCTATATTTGGTACAGTTGGCAATATTGATATTAAAGGTTTTGCATAAGCTGCAAGTGCAAGACTCCATATTACTAATATGACATGGGGAGTAACGAAAATTTTAATATTCTGCAATTTAATCTCCAAATACTATAGTTGTTTTAGAACTTTCACCTATTATTATTTTATTGTTGCTAACAAATAACAGTCTGTCTTGATTTGGCCCAATTTTATCGCCTTCAGCTACTGAAAATATCTTCCCTAAATGATCTTGGAGGAGAGCGTAGTTTTTCAAAGCTCCACTAAAGGTTCCTAATAGTTTAAGTTTTTCTAAAGGAATACTACTTAAGTAATTAGCCTTTACTTCTAGGCAAAAAGGATTGCGGGTTTGTTTATTAGGTAAGACTGTATTGTTTAAACCTAAGTCTTTAAGAGTTGTTAGATAAATATTTAGATCTACTGTTAGCTTAAGTTCCTCATTTGGTACATTTTCATCTTTGACAAGGGTTAAAGCCTCTATAGATAAAGGCTCTTTGTTACTTTGTAAGCTAGTTAAAAAATCAATTATTTTGGCATAATCTCCTGATGCACTTAAGCTAATGGCAACTATTGGTAATAAACTTAGATCTTTAGCTGAATAAGGAGAAAAGAGCTCTACCAGCAAACCTTTTTGGGCAGCTAGATTAAATATTTTACTTGCCAATAGAGTTGCATTTTGCTTACTTTTTTTAGGAAATAAATTTTTATGGGTTTTTATATTGGTTTGGAAACCTTGAATAGCATTTAGCGTGCGGGTTTTTTCTTGTTTAAGCTTAGGCAATATTTCAGCATAGTGTCTTTCTGAGTTATAAATTGTCCAACAAACACTTAAGCGCCAAGCTAAAGCACAGCTAACTATTGCCAAAAATAGCAAAAAGTTATCCTGTTGCAGTATGGGTTTATACATGCTTGTTCTCGTTTTCACCAGTGAAACTTATTTTAAGATGCAAATTAAACATGTAGTTCAGGTTATAATTTTTACTTGCTAGCCATTTAATTGAGCGAATATTGCAAGCAAGCAAGGACTTGTTTTTAGTTAATGCATGAATAAAATTAGCAATTTCGGTATGCTTTTCCGCCATTGCCACTATATTTACCTCATCTTTTTTCAGGTGAAAGGACAAAAGCACGACATTACTTGGTAAATTTTTTATTAGCGCCGCATACCAATTAAACTGAACTTGTTGGCGATTTCTCACGCTCCTAAGAACATGCGCTTGTTTTTCAAGCTCAAGATAATTGGCGCGTAATGTTTTAATTTGTTGCTGGATATTTTCATTAGCCTGCGTATATTCTGTAACTAAATCTTGCATACCATTAAGCTCTACGTTTAGCCTAAAACGATAAATCTCAACCCCTGTAAGCATCATAAGCATAATAATTTTGCAAAATTGCAGTTTTTTATGCAATAGAGCAGCATTATTCTGTCTCCAAGGTAATAGATTAATATTGCTACTCATAGGTGCATGTTTACTTTTTTTGCCTCAAGGGCGCGCATAGCGAGCGCACATGGCAAGACAAAGGATGAAGCTGCCTGTATTAGACCTGTCTTATTTACATTTTTTTTAAATATCAATCGGTCTACAGGATTAGGAAAAGCATTAAGGACGAAAGATTCGATATCAAGATAAGTAAGCTTTAGCTTGGCTAACTTAAAAGACTCAAGACAATTTTTTACATATAAATCGTGGGTAACATACACAAGAACGTCTTGTTTATCATTTTGCTCTTTATTAGAGCCTAAAATTTGAAAATCAAACAGGGTAAAAGAATTATGTTTATTATGGGAGGCAAAATCAAACTTAATAAAATCTACCATTTCAATGGGGGTTAAGTTACGCGGCGCAGTAATTGGTATAGCCTTAATTAATTTATCTTTAATTGACCAAGCAAAATGCGCGTGTTTAAGTTTATGCAAAGTTATGCAGCTTGCGAGAAATACTGCAAATTGCTCTACATTTAGCTTTTCGGCATTATTTATTACTTCATGGGCATAATAATTAATGCAAAACGATTGTTTAACTTTACGCAACTGCACAAAAAAAATGGATTTAGTGTCAAAACTGACTGCAACGATTGGGGTTTTGCTCCATAATTTACGAAGTTGTAACACTTTGGCCTCCTGTCCATACCGCTCCATGGGGCTTATTTTATGCTAGCGAATATAAAAAATCTAGATTTCCTTATATAATTCCCGCATAATTTTGCACGAATTCAATTAACTAAAGTTATATTTATTATGGATCAACTATTTACCTTTATTGCTAACCATTATATTTTGTGTTCTGGTTTTGCTGTTGTCTTATTAGCAGTTATTTATACGGAATTTAATTCCCCAAGCAATCAACAAGAATCGCTTGCCCCTCAAGATGTAGTCTTAAAGATTAATCATGAAGAAGCGGTAGTTGTTGATATACGTGACCATGATTTATATCAAAAAGGTCACATTATTAACTCCATTCACGTTAATAATAGTGAAATAAGCAAAGCAAAGTTAAATAAATACAAAAATAATACAATTATACTTGTTTGTACGCTTGGAAAAACTGCCAAAACTTCAGCAGCTACGCTTAAAAAGTCTGGTTTTAGCAAAGTGTACGTCTTAGCCGGGGGTATTGAAGCTTGGAAAAATGCTAACCTCCCCCTCATTAAATCTCAATAATATAAGGTTGTGAGCATGACTAAAACTTCTGCGCAAAATAATACCTCTAACCAAGAATTACAATTTATGATTCAGCGTTTATACATTAAAGATTTATCTTTTGAAGCGCCAAATGTCCCTGAAATTTTTAAGATAACATGGCATCCCGAGCTGCATCTTGATGTTCACACATCACATACTGAACTTGAAAAAAATGTCTATGAAGTTCTTTTAAGCCTTACTGCAACCGTCAAAAATGATAAGCAAGTAGCTTTTTTAGTTGAAGTAAAACAAGCTGGCATTTTCTCAATTCAAGGCGCTCAAGGCGATCAACTTGACCATATTTTAGGAAGTTTTTGTCCTAATATATTGTTTCCATATGCAAGAGAAGCAATATCAACTGAAGTAACAAGGGCAAGCTTCCCGCAGCTAGTGCTAGCTCCTATTAATTTTGACGCTTTATACATGCAAAATAAGCAAAATCAAACTAATAATCCCAAGACTGAAGCTGAGGCTAAGCATTAATGACTCATGCATATTCTAGGTTTGCAATTTTAGGCGCGGGCTCTTGGGGGAGCGCAATTGCAATGCATCTTGCAAGATGTGGGCATAAAGTTTTTTTATGGGGTAATATTGCCAAGCAAATTGATGAAATGTTATCTACGAGAGAAAACTCAGCGTATTTACCTGGGTTTAAGCTGCCTCCTGCAATTACCCCAACGTATGACTTAACTGAAGCAGTAACTAATGCAGATGAAATAGGTATTGCCGTGCCTTCGCATGCCTTTAAAGAAGTATTTAGCGCTATAAAACCTTCTCCTGAACGTATTTTTTGGTTAACTAAAGGCCTTGATCCTGATACTAACCTACCTTTTAGCCATTATATAATGGAAAAACGGGGTAAGGATTATCCTTGTGCAATTTTTTCTGGGCCCTCATTTGCGAAAGAAGTAGCTCAAGGTTTACCGACTGCACTGACCCTTGCAAGCAATAATATCTCCTATCAACATAGCCTTATGCAGGCATTTCATCAAGGATCAATGCGGATTTATCTAAGTGAAGATATGCTTGGAGTCCAGCTTTGTGGCGCCATTAAAAATGTCCTTGCTATAGCCTGTGGGATTAGCGATGGCCTAGGCTACGGAGCCAATGCAAGATCAGCTATAATTACCCGCGGTTTAAACGAAATGAAACGCCTAGGTATGGCAATGCACGGCCTTGAGCAAACCTTTTACGGCCTTGCAGGCGTTGGAGATTTAATCTTAACCTGCACCGACAACCTCTCACGAAACCGCAGGTTTGGCATAGAGGTAGGCAAAGGACGCTCAATTGCAGAAAGCATAAAATCAGTAGGTCAAGTAGTAGAAGGCCAGCAAAATGCTAAACAAATCATAAGCCTCGCTAAACTTCATCAAATAACCATGCCCATCTGTGAAGCAGTATTAGATGTCATTAATCAACATATATCTCCAAGGGAAGCTGGTAATAAACTAATGAGCCGAGTCCCTGCATGGTAAAATCACGATTAAGTCACAGAAATTAAAAACCGCACGCCACTGCGTTGGGCGCGGGCTCGCGCGTGGTTACGTGGATGATGAACATTTGTTTATATGGTGCCCAGGGCCGGAATCGAACCGGCACGGGAGTTTAAGTCCCGAGGGATTTTAAGTCCCTTGCGTCTACCTGTTTCGCCACCTGGGCAATATGTGGAGGCTGAGGCCGGAATCGAACCGGCGTACACGGCTTTGCAGGCCGCTGCATAACCACTCTGCCACACAGCCGTATTTACTGTCACTTATCTTTGAAAATTGGAGCGGGAAACGAGGCTCGAACTCGCGACCCCAACCTTGGCAAGGTTGTGCTCTACCACTGAGCTATTCCCGCAATTTAGAGGTGCAATTCTACTTAAAAAAGAACTAGTGTCAACACGTTTATTGACTAGCGTGGCCCCTTGGGTAAATTAGGCTTTTCTGCCTTATATTCTGCAGACTTATTAGATCTATAGTTAAGTTGCGTATTGCCGGGAGAAGCATTCTCTCCTGGCTTTGCGTCTTCATTCTTACGGTCTAAATTATTTCCATGCATACTTTCATAGGATTGAGAATATGTATCTTTTTTTGCGCTATCGTCCTCCCATGCCTTGTTAGCCTTTTTTGCTGCTGCTTTAATCTGTAACATTTGTAAAACAAAACCACCAATCATACCTGCCACAAAGACACCTACTAGCACAAAAGGACTTATATAAATTGCTGCCAAAACAAGAGCAGTAAACAAAACAACTGTTGCAAGTGTTAATCCTATTACATTTCTCAGTCTATATAAACGCTTTGTAGAACGAAGGGGATCTGGTTTTTGGGGATTTTCTTTATTCCGAGAAGAGAGAAATTTATTAGTAAAATCACAAGTATTGTTATAGTTTTGTTTTCCAATAATATTTAGAGCACCCTTGCAATTATTATGTAATTCTTTAAATCTCCTATCTTGTGTCTCATTGTATAGTTGTTCGGCAACATGGGAAAACAATACTAAGCTTGATACAAGTTTCTTGCGATCTATTTCGGCTAATGTAGGTCCAAAAAATTTTTCGCCCATTAAATCGTTTGCATTTACTCCTTCGCTTAGTTTTTGTTTAATAACCGCAACTGTTTCCATATACCTAGGTCCTAATATAGGATCTTTTAGATATTCAAGGGCTTCTTGTTTGTCCTTAATTGCATAATATTTACTATCATAGCTTAATTTAGGCACGCTCATATCTACTACCCGCGGCAAAATATACCAAATATAATGGCCTTGCTTAGCTCCGTCCTTGAAATTTTGTAAGGCGTACTTATAGGTGTCTTTGTTTTGTTGGGCAATAATAAATCTATCTAACGGCATGATAAACCTTCTGATTAAAATATAAAGAGTTGTGGCCTTATTATAGCACGGTTTGCAAAATATTTACTATCTTTTAGTTAACTCAGGCCAAGCAATCATTAGATATACCACCATTGACCATATGGTTAAACCTGCTGCGACATACAAAAGTACAATACCAACCACGCCCCACCATGAAGTTGCAGGAGAATAGGCAACGAGCAAAAAAATCGCCAGCATTTGGATAATGGTTTTTACCTTACCCATATAACTTACCGCAACGCTTACTCTTTGGCCTATTTCAGCCATCCATTCACGTAAGGCGGAAATAACTATCTCTCGCCCTACTATTACTATGGCGGGTAAAGTAATAAAAGGTAAATCGCGCTCGCCTAATAGTAAGAGCAAACTTGTGGAGACTAATAATTTATCCGCAACTGGATCTAAAAAAGCGCCAAATGAAGAACTTTGTTCAAGCTTGCGGGCTAAATAGCCGTCTAGCCAGTCAGTAAAGCAGGCTAGAGCAAAAATTACCGCTGCAAAAGCATGGGAAAAAGAAAATGGGAGATAAAATGCAAGAATAAAAATGGGGATTAAAATAATTCTGGTCAGAGTCATCCAATTAGGCAAGCTTAAAATAATTTGTTTCATAGACCATCCCCTTGAAAAAAATATCCTGAAATTGATTCGTATTCACGAAAAACCGCGCTAGCTCCTGCAGCTATTAATGATGCTGTATTGTGTCCTGATAAATCAAGGCCTATCGCATCGATATTTATAGATTTAGCCATAATCATATCAGAATCAGAATCACCTATCATAAGTGCATCTTTAGCTTGCAAATTGGTAAAAGCTAAAATTTCTTCTAGCATTTGTGGATTTGGCTTTGGCTGAGCTTGATTAGCTGCGCGCGTAACCGTAAAAAAACTGGCTATGGCAAAATGCTCTAAATCGTTTTGTAAAGAAAAATCATATTTATTAGTTGCAATTGCAAGCACGACCCCGCTGTCTTTTAAACGCTCAATAAAAGCCAGCGCTCCTGGGATCATATTTTTGCCAAAAGTATCACCTAAGGTGCCTTCCCAATCAAAAATAACCAGTTTATAGGGTAATTTATTCATTTTACAATTAAAGTTTACCTTCTGTTGTTAGTATATTAAATGCTAGCTGAAATTCTTTATCAAGTGGTGCTTTAAAATGGAATTTTTTCTCTGCAAAAATAAATTTAATCTCTGCTGCATGTAAATATAACCTTTTAGAAGTTAAAAAGCTTACACTTTCGCCTTTACTGTATTTAGCATCACCTAAAATAGGATGGCCCAAGCTTGCACTATGTACCCTGATCTGATGCATGCGGCCAGTTTGCGGCTTTGCCTCTACCAAGCAACACTCTGCGCTATTTTTAAGTAAAGTAAAGGTTGTCGTTGATTCTTTACCGCTTTTATCGATCCGCATATGACGTTCGCCAGAGGCTTTTATCTCTTTTTTTAATGCAAGGCTAACTTTGGTTGTTTTTTTACCTTCCCACTTCCCTATTAAAAGGGCAAGATAAGTCTTGTGAATTTTATTTTCGCCAAACAAAGCTTGGATAGCTTTTAAAACGCTCCGTTTTTTGGCTAAAAGAAGACAACCTGAAGTATCTTTATCTAAGCGATGAATAAGTTCTATATAGCTTAAATCAGATCTCACTTCCCGCAACGCTTCTATTACGCCAAAGCTTACCCCACTTCCGCCGTGCACCGCCATGCCTATAGGTTTATTAATTACCATAAAATCTTTATCTTCATAAATGATAGCTTTATCCAATAGAGCGGAAATTTTAGTACTAAATTGCTGCTTAAGCGGTATTTGGCTAGTGCGAATTGGAGGTGTTCTTATAGAGTCATTATAGCAAAGCTTATCGCTAGGCTTGGCACGCCGCATATTTACTCTTACTTCACCTTTACGAATTAAACGGTAAATTAAGGTTTTTGGCACACCTTTTAAGGTACGAATAAGATAGTTATCCAATCTTTGGCCTGCTTCGTCCTCTTTAACTATAAAATATTTTACGGCTTGCATGAGTTATATTCTTTAATAATTATTGCTGTAAATGCTTAAATCTGTTAGTATAGTTAATTGCAAAATTTGGTTTTGCATAACAGTATATAGGCGTTTATCTTGTCGCATACTAAAGCATAATAATGACAGAAAATCGCCAATTTTTACATAAAAATTGCGTAAACTTTGAATGAAGAATTTTAAATCTCTACACTGCATTGACAATTTATCTGGTAAAACATCATTTCAATATTCCGATCTTGTGATTAAATATCATAATCCACCGGTTAATCCTGATCCTAATAACTCATTAGTTAGCTCTACAAAAGAGCCGCAAAATATTGTTCAATTACCGAACTGTCAAAGCTTTAAAATTAATATAGCCTCTCAAATAATCCCTTACCTGGAAATGAGGTTAAACCATTAGAGATAAATTCTTAAATTTTATTTTCAAGGTGTTACGCCCATTTTATAGGGTAACCCAATGGAAAAAATGTTAATAAATGCAACTCACGCTGAAGAAATACGCGTGGCTTTAATAAGAGACAATGTCTTATTTGATCTAGACATTGATTGTGCAACTGAAATCAAAAAAAAAGGTAATATTTATAAGGCTCTTGTAACTAGATGTGAGCCTAGCCTTGATGCTGTATTTGTTGAGTATGGATCTAAACGCCAAGGCTTTTTACCAGTAAAGGAAATCTCTCCTTTATATTTTGCTAAACCTATTGATGCAGATGAAAAAGAAAGGCCTCCAATTAATACTTTGCTCCGTGAAGGTCAAGAACTATTAATCCAAGTTGAAAAAGAAGAGCGCGGAATGAAAGGCGCTGCGCTTACTACTTTCATATCGCTTGCAGGCTGTTACCTCGTCTTAATGCCAAATAGCCCTGCAGCAGGCGGGATATCGCGCCGGATTGAGGGTGAAGACAGAGAAGAAATGCGCGAAGTGCTTAATAGTTTAACTATTCCGGAAAATATGGGAATTATTATTCGCACAGCGGGTGTAGGTAAAGGTTTAGATGAGTTACAAAACGATCTTAATATGCTGGTCAACCAGTGGCAGGCTATTAATCAAGCGTATAAAACCAACTCCGCTCCTTGTTTAATTCATCAAGAAGGTGATGTAATAATACGTTCAATTCGCGACAATCTGCGCATGAATATTTCAGAAATAGTCATAGACGATCAAACATCTTACGTTAAGGCAATGCAATACATAGAACAAGTAAAGCCTGATTTCTTGCCAAACCTCAAGCTTTATAATAATCCAATTCCTTTATTCAACTTCCACCAAATAGAGAGCCAAATAGAAAATGCCTATAAGCGTGAAGTGCTCTTGCCCTCAGGTGGAGCTCTGGTAATTGATAGAACTGAAGCTTTAGTAACAATTGATATTAACTCAGCAAGAGCCACAAGTGGCAGCGACATTGAAAATACCGCTTTTAACACTAATCTTGAAGCAGCTGATGAAATTGCAAGGCAACTTAGATTAAGAGATTTAGGTGGGCTTGTTGTTATTGATTTTATTGATATGAATTCTATTAAACACCAGCGCGAAGTAGAAGCTAGACTTAAAGAAGCCTTAAAAGCGGATCGCGCGCGTATTCAGGTGGGCCGAATTTCACGTTTTGGGTTACTGGAAATGTCACGCCAAAGACTGCGTTTATCGCTTGGCGAGACAGCTCAAGCCGTTTGTCCGCGTTGTGAAGGTCGTGGGGTTGTGCGCAATATTCAATCGCAAAGTAATTCTGTAATTAGACTCATTCAAGAAGAAGCGCTTAAAGAAAATACTGCCGAAGTGCAAATTCAGCTTCCTGTAGAAATGGCAACTTATATTTTTAACGAAAAACGCGAGGCTTTATTAAGCATTGAAAAAAGGCATAAAATTCATATAGTGGTAATTTCAAACCCCCATTTACATATCCCCCAATATCAAATCATTCGCCTGCGCCAAGAACAAATAGGTAAACAAAAAAAACCTAGTTACTCACTTATCGAAGAACCGCAAGTTTCCCCGCCAAAATCTCAATTACAACGTGAAGATAATGATGAACCTTTGGTTAAATTAGATGCCTTACGGAATAGCAAACAGCGCTCTGAAAATTTTCTTAAACGTATTTTGCGAGTTTTATTTGCCGAATCTAACGCAACCCTTCCTGAAGAGGTACAGCAAGTTTCTACTCTTGTACAAGAAAAGCCAGACACGCGGCATATGCATACTGCACATGAAAAACATCATCATGGGCATCCCCATAGACGTAGACGCAACTCGCAACAAAGAGGATCTATGCAACAACAGCGTAAACGCCAAAACCCAAGCCAACATAATGCGAACGCGCGCCCAGATAAGAAAACCGATACCATCCAACCAACATCTTCAGAAAAGGAATAAAAATATGCCAAAAAACGCACTTTATGCTCAATCAGGAGGAGTGACCGCAGTAATTAATGCATCTGCTTATGGAGTCATTGATACAGCGCGCAATTATCAGGATAAAATTGCTAAAGTATATGCGGCGAAAAATGGCATTATAGGGGCACTAAATGAGGAATTAATTGATATATCACTTGAGTCTCCGGAAAAACTTCAGCAATTGATGCATACGCCTGCTGGTGCGTTTGGTTCTTGCCGCTACAAGATTAAAGATGATTCTCCTGATTATGTAAGGCTAATTGAGGTTTTTAAAGCGCATAATATTGGCTATTTCTTTTACAATGGCGGCGGCGACTCCCAAGATACTGCTTATAAAGTTTCTACTTTAAGCGAAAAATATGGCTATCCTGTTACCTGTATCGGAATTCCCAAAACCATAGACAATGATCTACCTTTTACTGACAACTGCCCAGGCTTTGGATCTGTTGCTAAATACGTTGCAATCTCAACTTTAGAAGCGGCCTTTGATGTAAAATCTATGGCAGCATCCTCAACTAAAGTGTTTATTCTTGAAGTTATGGGAAGGCATACGGGCTGGATTGCAGCTTCTAGCTCGCTTGCTGCGAAAAATAAAAATGATGCGCCGCACATTATTCTTTTACCCGAAAGAGCTTTTGCTGAAGAAGCTTTTATTACTAAAGTAAAACTTTGTGTTGAAGCTAACGGGTATTGTGTAATTGTTGTTTCTGAGGGAATTAAAGATAAAAGTGGCAAATTTTTAAGTGAAGCTGGTTTAAAAGATGCTTTTGGGCATAGCCAATTAGGCGGGGTAGCTCCTGTTATAGCAGGGCTTATAAAACAAAAACTAGGCTATAAATACCATTGGGCTGTAGCTGATTATTTACAGCGTTCAGCAAGACACATAGCTTCAAAAACCGACTTAGATCAGGCTTTTCAATTAGGTAAGTCCGCAGTAGAGTTTGCCATGCAGGGAATGCACGCTGTTATGCCTATCATTCAACGCGAACAAAGCATTCCATATGAATGGTCTATTGGTCATGTTGCGCTTAAAGATGTGGCTAATATAGAACGAACTCTTCCTGATGAATACATTGCTGAGGATAATATGGGCGTTACTAACTTATGCTTAGAATATCTACGCCCGCTTATCCAAGGAGAAGCCTACCCACCTTACGTAGATGGAATACCTCAATATGTAAATCTTGATTTAAATCTAGTGGCTAAGCGCTTAGCTCCTAGAGATTGAAGCATATGAAACTACGACTTAAATTATTTTGCTTAATTCTAGCTTTTTCACTTGCTGCTAATGCCCAATCACTTTCAAAGGAGATTGAAAAGCTTATCGATAACTCTCTTCCCCATGCAAATATTGGTATTTTGTTTCAAGATCTACAAACGAATGAAATTATCTATCAAAAAAATGCGGATAAATTGTTTTATCCTGCAAGTTGCACTAAGTTATTTTTAGCTGCTGCACTTTTATATAAATTTGCTGAAACCAAGACTTTAACCACTAAACTACTTTCTGATAGCCAAAACTATTATATAAAATTTAATGGCGCGCCTGACTTTACTACTGAAGATCTTGACCTAATGTTTAAAAGACTGAGTGAACTTAAAATTAACTCAATTCCACATGACATTATATTAGACGGATCTGTATTTGATGAGCCTAATTATCTAGGCGGTATGTCGTATGAAGATTTAGGTTGGTACTATGCAGCTCCGAGCTCTGCTTTTGTAATCAATGGCAATACTGAAGCCTTTGACATGATTACTGCTAAAACATTAAATGGTCCTGTGGAAATTATCCCTAAAAGTAAAAATAACGCCCTAAAAATTATTAATAACTTAAAGACAGCAAGCAAAGATGAAGCTAAGAATATTTGTGATTTAAACATTTTACCGCTTGCAAACAATGTTGTAGAGCTGCAAGGCTGTGTTAAGCAATATAAAGATCCCATAACAGTTTCCCTTGCAATTCCTTATCCTGAAGAATATATAAAAGCAAAAATTCTAGCAGCCTTGCAAAAATACAACATTACTTTAAATGGCAAAATTATTAAAGGTCATGTTAGCAACAATGCGAAAATTTTCTTTCAACAAGAATCGAAGCCGCTGAAGGAGCTTATTAAACATATGCTGCTTGAATCTGATAACCTTTATGCAGCAAACTTTACTAAGCTTTTAGGTAATGGCCATTTTAAACAGGGCGCATATGCAATTAAAACTATATTAAAGCAATATACTCCTCTTGATACAGCGCAAATTGAAATTAAAGATGGGGTGGGAACAAGATTTAATTTAGCATCACCTTATCAGCTAGTTAATCTCCTTAATACCCTTTTTGCCAGCCACACCTTAGAAGACTCCCTCCCCAGAATGGGAGTTTCTGGAACCTTAAAAGATAGAATGCAAAATACTAAACTTGCAAATATGGTATATGCCAAAACGGGCTCAATGCATGATATTTCTGCGCTCGCAGGTTATTTATTTTCCCAAGAGGGGCGAATTATTAGTTTTGCCATAATTACTAACGGAATAAACGCCCCTCTTGCCAAAGCCAAGAAATTAGAAGATGAAATTTTATTGGCTGTTGCAGATAATGCGGCATTGGTGCATGGATCGTAAATCCAGTCGGTAGCTGTCTTTTGGTCAATTATGTGTATTACCTTTAGGCTCAGTAACTTTAGCGTCAGGCGCTTCTCCTGGTGATGGTGATGTTGTTGGTGCTTTGTTTGCAAAAAACTCCACGTTCGCTCTAGCCTCACTCTGAACAACTGCCTGTGGGTCTTTGGCAGTAGCTGCTACAGCCTGAGTTATAGCCAAGTTTAGATTGAAAGGTAAATTGTTATATCGGTCAAAGACACTTTTTACCGCTTGCAGTACTTCTTTAAATTGAGGCCTATTGGCTTTTGGAAAGTCTTTATAACAATCAAACACGAGAGCGCAGGCTTTCCTTTCCTCATCATCTACGCTCATAAAACCGAGACTATGCGAAATATATCTGTAGGCAATGTAATTGCGCATTTCACTATAATTCATACGCATATTCATAGAATAATCTTGGGTGATAGCCTCTTTTAATATATCTACATCATCCATCTCAAGGGCGCCATCGAGCTTTAAAAAGGATAATAAAATTTTATAAGCTGAATCTGGATTATCATTAGTTTTAATAGCCTCTTGCAAAATTTTCACTCTTTCAGGTGTAATATATGTTGCTGGTATAGTTAGATTATATTTTGTTTTTAGTTCGGCAATAACCTGCGCTGATGACACTTGGTATTTAATTTGCTCTATCAATTTTTTTTGCTGAGCAGTCAGACTTTTTTGATAATCAGGGTGTTTTGTGTCGGGAATTCCATAACGTATAAGAAGATTACAATCGCGCGCCAGTCCTGCTAATTCATTCTCAGATAGGGTATTATAAAGAAAATCAGCATCAATAAACTCGCGCATAAAAATTAAGCTAGCCAGCTGAATTTCTACTATTTTACCCATCTTTGCATTTAGGGCATTAGTATTAGCGGGTGAATTGGAGTTAGCAGAATATTCTACTAAATATTTGTCGTAACATTTACATATATTGGAAAAGTCAACGTTAGCAAAGTCAACATAAGCATTAGATATTCCTACCTTTGGTGCAAAATGTGTATAAAGCATGTAACCCTTTACAGCCTGTCTTTGGGCTTCTAAAATAGTCTCTTTAGAGCTTCCAGGAGGAGCGGCTTCGCTTGCTTGCTGGTAGGCTCTGATCATTTGATCGTATTGATCTTGGGTTTTAATAGGGAAATCTAAATTTTTTATATCTAAATAAATAAATAATAGTTTAACTTTAATTTTGAGAGGATCTGTTGCAGTTCTAATAGCATCAGCCATCATAGTATAAGTTTCTGGGGCTATATTACTAATATCTATATTTAGCGCATTATTCTTAAAAAAAAGATTTTCCAAATTTTCTTTAATAATTTGCCGTTCTATATTCTGATAAGACACTAAGTCTAAATTTTGATGCGGATAGTCAGGAGGAAATAAGTTTTCCCTAAACAATAATAAATCACTTGCAATCGTATGCTGCATATTTTCACGCCAAAAGAAAAGCTGCTGTAATTTATTCTTTGCCACATTTTTATCTTTTTCTTGCGCCGCTTTAATAACCTCTTCAGCAAATTCACGGTTAATTTCAATTCTTCCTGGTTGAACATTTAGATATCGCTGTAATATTTCCCCTGCTTCAGCAATGTTTGGATCATACATTTTCGCTAATTCTTGAGCTATAACTTCATGTTTATTTAATAAGTCTTTATCTTCATATAGTTTAACTATTTTTTTACTATCCTCATCTGATAAAGTGCATAATGGATAAATATTTAAGCGATGCAAAATCAGATTTGCTGCTAACATTGCCGCGGTATCTTTTCTACGTACTGCTACATCCTCGTCTATTGTATCCAACATATTGGCTAAAACGCGATTTGTTTGCCAAAAATCACCCACATTGACTAAACCACGTCGTTTGCTTAAGTAATCTTGATTTATTGTCCTTTTAAGGGCAAATACATCAACAGCCTCATAGTTGCCTAGATTTTGCCAATAATGGTTAACCATAGGAGTATTTGCAAAATGATTACCAGTCCATAGAAATCCAGGCAAATACCCAGGAGTTCCTGAGATTCTGCCGCTTAAGAATGGTGAATTAATTGGTTTGGCAAAACCAAAATCAATTAACCTGACTGCATTATTTGCATCTAGCAAAATATTGTTTAATTTAAGATCGCCATGCGCATACTGCTTCTCGGTATGCAATTTATTAATTTCTAGAGCTACATTGATGGCTATGTCTAATTTTTGATCTTCTGAAAAACTCTTACTACCTAATTCTTTATATAACTCTTTGCCAAGATAAGGCATAACAGTATAGAATTTATGTGGCTCTACTACTTGAATTTTATTAATTTCTCTTTTGGTAGTAGTTGAGGTCCTTTCCATTTTTTCGCCTTGCATAAGCCCAAATTGACTTAACGTATCTGCCTCTTGCTGCTGAAGTTCAGTATTAGACCACTCTCTTTTAACAACATATAGGCTTAAACTATCATCTTTAGGCGAAAGGCGTACTGCTAATTTAACTCGTCCGAATGAGCCCTCTCCTAAGTCATTTCCATGAGTTGCCATTAAATAAGTTTCATACTCATCGCCATTTTTAATCCTGATGACCGAACAGTCATCATTAGTTTTTTCGCGCCGCATTTTGTTATCATTTGGATTTTTCCTAAAATACTCTTCGGCCTCAGCGGTTTTTTTAGCCACAAGATCTCTAATACAACGTTCCTTTTCTTCAGGAGAATTACCTCGAGTTACATTAAACTCTTTAATTAGGACATCTAAATCTGAGATAAGGCCAGAAGCATTCTTTTTTTCTTTGGGTTCTTGAGAGTGCTGTAAGACTTCTGTCGTTTGTAGATTTTGAGGGTTTTGTGGTCTTTGAGGGTCTGGTATTGTTTGTGAGTATTGTGTGTACTGTCTATAATATGAGACCGGTCTATAATCACTCGTGTCAGAATAAGACATTAACCCTTTATCTTTTTTTTCCTCATTATTTTCTGTGTAAATAAGCCTCAGCATTTGGTTACGGTTTTCAGCTGTTATATTCGCATAATCAAGACCAAGACCTTCAAAATGAATTTTTAGGATCTCTTTAATTGCATTCTCTTTTACAGCTTCAGTAATTGAGGATGCGTTCTCTGGATAATTTTTTGCTATATCGATAATACTCTTGTCCTCTACAAGCTTATCAAGATTAGGTAATATATTAAGCTCATTGTATAAAAATAATAGCATCCTTAACTTGCTGCTAAACTCTTCTTCACTTATATTATTTTTCGTAACATATTCTTTTAACTTTATAACTTCTTTGGCAATAACATCATCAAATCTTGTTAAATCAATATCATTTTTTATAATCTCTTTACAATATTGTTGTGCATCTTCTATATCAGGCATGCCAACTCCTTATATTGATAATATTATTTCCATTTGTAAAATAATAAATTCAATATATTAAAATAGCATCATATTTTATAATTATAGAACATAATAAAGATATTAGGTAACTGTAGTAGGTCTATGGTCTTCTATTATTAGGTTCAGTAACTTGAGCGTCAGGCTCTTCTCCTGGTGATGGTGTTGTTCGTGCATTGTTTGCAAAAAAACCCATATTCGCTCTAGCCTCACTCTGAACAACTGCTTGTGGGTCTTTAGCAGTAGCTGCTACAGCCTGAGTTATAGCCAAGGCTAGATCGAACCTATTCCCTATTGGTAAATTGTTATATCGTTCAAAGACACTTTTTACTGCTTGCAGTACTTCTTCAAATTTAGGCCTTTTGTCCTCTGGTATTGCACTATAACGGTCAAACACCAGAGTGCAGACATTCGCTACCTCACTATAGTCTTTCGTAACAACGCGATTATATGATAAATATTTGAAGGCAATGTAACTGCGCATTTCACTATAATTGTTGTTATATTTAATCAAACTAGAATAATCGTCGAGGATGGATATTTTAACTATATCATCATCATCCACATCAATGGCGCCATCGAGCTTTAAAACGGATAATAGAATGTTATAAGCTGAATTTGGATTATCATTAGCTTTAATAGCATCTTGCAAAATTTTCAATCTTTCAGGTGTAATATATTTATCCGGTATAATTAAATTATATTTTGTTTTTAGAAAGGCAATAACCTGCATTGATGTAACTTGGTATATAATTTTCTCTATTAAGTTTTTTTGCTGATCAGTCAGACTTTCTTGATAGTTAGGTTTTGTTGTGTCTGGAATTCCATAACTTATAAGAAGTTGAAAATCGAGCACCAGTGCTGTTAATTCACTCTCAGATAGGGTGTTATAAAGAAAATCAGCATCAATAAACTGGCGCATATAAATTAAGCTAGCCAGTTGAATGTCTATTATTTTGCCAATCTTTGCATTTAGGGCGTTATTATTATCAGGTGAATTGGAGTTAACAAAATATTCTCCTAAATATTTGTCGTAACATTTACACATATTGTAAAAATCAACGTCAGCAAAGTCAGCATAGGCATTAGGTATTCTTCCCATTGGTGCAAAATTTGTATAAAGCATGCAACCCTTTACAGCCTGTCTTTGGGCCTCTAAAATATCCTCTTCAGAGCTTCCAGGAGGAGCGGCTTCCCTTGCTTTATTGCAGGCTATGATCATTTGATCGAATTGATCTTGGGTTTGAATAGGGAAATCGTAATTTTTTATATCTAAATAAATAAATAATAGTTTAAGTTTAAATTTGAGAGGATCTTTTTCTGTACTAATAAGATCAGCCATCTTAGTATAAGTTTCGGGTAATATTTTACTAGTATCTATATTGAGCGAATCATTCTTAGAAAAAAGATTTACCAAATTTTCTTTAATAATTTGCCGTACTATATTTTTAGAAGAGAATAAGACTAAATTTTGTTGCGGATAGTCAGGAGGAAATAAATTTTCCCTAAACAATAATAAATCACTTGAAACAGTATGATCCATATATTCATGCCAAAAGAAAAGTTGCTGTAATTTATTCTTTGCTACATCTTTATCTTTTTCTTGCGCCGCTTTAATAACCTCTTCAGCAAACTCAAGGCTAATTTCAATTCTTCCTGGTTGAATCTGTAGAGATTGCTGTAATATTTTCCCAGCTTCAGCAATTTTTGGATCATACATTTTAGCTAATTCTTGAGCTATAACTTCATGTTTATTTAATAAGTCTTTATCTTCATATAGTTTAATTATTTTCTTACTATCCTCATCTGATAAAGTGCATAATGGATAAATATTTAAGCGGTGCAAAATCAGATTTGCTGCTAACATTGCTGCGGTATCTTTTCTACCTACTGCTACATCCTCTGCTAATGTATTCAGCATATTGGCTAGAACGCGATTTATTTGCCAAATATCATCCACGTTGACTAAACCGATTCCTTCGTATAATTTTTCTTGAGTTATTGTCCTTTTAAGGGCAAATACATCAACAGCCTCATAGCTGCCTAGATTACTCCAATAATGTTGAAGCATAGGAGTAGCTTTTGAATGATTTCCGATCCTGACAAATTCACCAGGCAAATACCGAGACGTTCCTTCGATTGCGTAGCTTAAGAATTGTGAGTTAATTGGTTTGGCAAAACCAAAATCAATTAGCCTGACTGCATTATTTGCATCTAGCAAAACATTTTGTAACTTAAGATCGCCATGCGCATACTTTTTCTCGGTATGCAATTTATTAACTTCTAAAGCCACATTGATGGCTATGTCTAATTTTTGATCTTCGGTAAAACTAGTAGTCAATAATTCTTGAAGTAACTCGTTGCCAAGATAAGGCATAACAGTATAGAATTTATGTGGCTCTTCTACTTGAGTTTTATTAGTAGTTGAGGTCCTTTCCATTTTTTCGCCCTGCATAAGCCCAAATTGCTTTAATATATCTGACTCCTGCTGCTGAAGTTCAGTATTAGTCCACTCTCTTTTAACAGCAAATAGGCTTAAATTCTCATCTTTAGGCGAAAGGCGTACCGCTAATTTAACCCGTCCAAATCCACCCGCCCCTAAGTTATTTCCATGAGTTGCCATTAAATAAGTTTCATAATGATTGCCATTTTTAATCCTGATGACCGAACAGTCCTCATCATTTTTATCACGCCGCATTTTGTTATCATCTGGATGTAACCTAAAATACTCTTCGGCCTGCATGGTTTTTTTAGCCACAAGATCTCTAATCCTACGTTCCTTTTCTTTAAGAGAATTAGCTTTTTCTAAATTAAACTCTTTAATTAGAATATCTAAATCTGGCATGCCAACTCCCTATATTGATAATATTATTTCCATTTGTAAAATAATAAATTCAATATATTAAAATAGCATCATATTTTATAATTATAGAACATAACAAAGTTATTAGGTAACTACCTAAAAGACAGATCCATCTCCCTCGCTGCGCTCGGGTTCGGGATAACGTGGTGGGTAATAGCTTGGGCTTTTGCTTGGTGTAATTGATGTATCTCATCTATTTTATCTGGCAAAGTTCTATACAAATTTGGTATAAGATGTCTTAATTTTTCGCTCTCAGCTAGTAATTCATCCTCAAGCTCATTAAAGAGATTATAAAGAACTTCTATTTTAAGCATCTTCTCTAGGGAAAGATCATTCAAATTAAAGTTGTCTAAGTCCTGTTTTTGCTCAAAGTAAACATTTAATAAATGATACAAACGAAATAAACAATTTTCTTTGGCAAAATTAACTAAATTATCCGCTAAATCTTCTTTCCAAGGCATTGGTTGATAAAAGAAAAGTACCCCTAGAGCTATCGCTTCACCTAAAGATTGATCACCTGTTATTAAAATCGGATTACCCATATGTTTACAGGTAGCCATACAGGCGAGCATAGCAGGATGACTTAAAGGAAAAGGATTAAATAACCTAACTTTGGTGAACCCTGTTGGAGAATAATTATCGTTTGTTGGTTCATTTACATTGTTTATGAGAAGAATACTGTTAATAGAGCTATCTTTGTTAACTAACTTAAGCAATTTTTCCTGAATGGCATCACTCATAGGCGCTACTAAATCAATAGTTCGCCAAGCATTTTCTGCTATAGATTTTTTTATACATAAATAGAAAAAATGCGCCAATCTGTCTTCATACTCATTTTCTTCTTTATTAACGTAGGCAAAAAATAAGTTATTGTTTAGTTTATACTCAGCAAAATTTCTTCCATTAAAAAGGGAGTTAATCCAAGAATCGTTTATTTGGGTAAGGTTAGATTGCATTTGATTGCCATCATCGAGATATATACCAATGTTACTAATGTTTTTTAGTTGCTGAGTTGCTTTATCTTGTGTTTGGGTAACTCCAAGCCCTGTGTAAATAAAATGCACATTGGATGATGCCGGTAACCTTCTATCTAAATATTCACTAACAAAATTATATTCAGAAGCTAGAATAGTTAATTTATTAAATCGTAAGATTATGGGGTAATCATTGGTTAGAAACTCAATAGTAGGGTAAGAAATAATTAGTTCAGTATTTTTAAGGGTGGTTTTTTCTGCTTCAATTATCTTATTCCAAGCATAAGTATCACTTTGATAACATCTAATGACTAAGCCTGGCCACTCTGACTCTAGTGGCAGAATGTCTGAGATAAAAAGGTTTGGCTTGTCATATCTAATAATCCAATCAACCATGTAGTTTCTTTTAATTAATGCTTTTGCAAGCCTTGCAGCGCTTGCAGCATCGCCAAGAGTTCCCGAAGGAGCTACAGTTAACAAAACAACTTTCTTGGGATATAAATAAAAAATATTGCTGGGCTCAGTAGGTCTCACTTGTAAAGTATTCATTACCGCAATTTGCCCATGATGCTTTGCAAGATTATATAAATAAATTTTATATTCTTCTGTAAGTGGATATCTTGCTATTAACTTAAGCGCCGTTTTAGGTTTTTCACAATAAATAGCAAGATCAATCGCTCTACTACCATTTTTATCCATTAAGTCAATATTGATGTTTAAATTAAGCAATAGATCAAGCATGGTTGCATAAACATTATCATTAATGCTGCTATTTTTAATTAACGCCATTAAGAGCGTTTGCCCATTTTCATCAGTTATATTGGCGTTTATCCTCGAAAGTAAATTTTCAAAAGCAAAAACTAAACCGTATTTTAGGTTTTCTTGCGTTATGCTTTTTAGGATATAAAATAATACCTCATTACAAGTTTCAGGCAGTAGTTCTGCAGTTAATTCATGATCAACGATCGCGCCAATGAACGCGCTATCATCTATTTTCATAGCAAATTTAACTGCGCAATCGATAAAATGTCTTAATTCCTCACCTTTTTGGGCTGCCTCCATATCAAATTTAATTGCTTTAAATATAAAATATAAAGGAGTTGGCTCCCCTAAACGGTAAGGAAATTTCTTGCTTAAACTAGCATAGATATAAGCTAGTAAGCTTATTGATAAATATTCTCCTTTAAGCAAATTTTGATTTGCCCTAAAAAAATCTATTAATATTCTGCAATGAATTTTTACATTTGGACTTTGCATAGAAGTGTTGAACAAAGATAAGTTTTTCAACCCATCAATTGCTTCACTAAATTTTTTATCGAGAAAATATAATTGCATATTTTTATGCGATAACGCTGCCACAACATTTCCATTCGTAAGAATACCCATATCGTGAAGATATATAAGAAAATCAAAAATACTTTTAGCCTTAGGATGATTTACCATGAAATTACTACCTGCATCTAAAGCTAAGACTAAATAGTCAAGATCAACATTAATTACTGCAGCAACGCTGCCTTGCGTAAGGATGCTAGCATTGGAAAGCTTGGTTATGATGTTTAATAATTTGCGTTTCTGATAAAGATCAAACTGTCTAGCGTCAGGTAAGGTTACTCCTGATGCTTGCAAGATATTAGCTATACTAGCGCTAAGACATGTGTCGCAGTTATTGCAATTTCCGGCACATCTTCTAGAATCTTCGGCTTGTGTACAATTTTCATTAGCCATGATATGTTTATACAATCAGTTTGCTGCATATATTATCACACAATATACTTTTAGCAACTAATGAACATTGAGTGTACTACTATAATTATTACTTGGATACTTAGCTTTGGCAGAGAATGATCATTTAAACACCATTAAAATTCGTAAAGCACGGACCCATAACTTAAAAAACATTGACGTCGATATTCCGCGTAACAGTTTTACAGTTATTACCGGTTTATCAGGATCAGGAAAATCTTCCCTCGCCTTTGACACCCTGTACGCCGAAGGTCAAAGAAGATATGTGGAGTCACTTTCAGCATACGCAAGGCAATTTTTATCAATGATGGAAAAGCCCGATGTTGATCTTATTGAAGGCTTATCCCCTGCTATTGCAATTGAGCAAAAAGCAACCTCGCATAATCCCCGCTCAACAGTAGGCACTATAACTGAAATTTATGATTATTTACGTTTACTATTTGCCCGTGCAGGAGAAGCACGTTGCCCTACCCATAACTTATCTCTAAATGCTAAAACGGTAAGCCAAATGGTTGATGAAGTTTTAACGCTCCCTAAAGAGGCAAAAGCTATGATTCTTGCACCTATTGTCCAAGAAAGAAAAGGCGAACATGTGCAAAAATTAAAACAACTTCAAGCCCAAGGTTTTGTGAAAGTTAGAATAAATGGCGAAATTTATGAAATAGATTCTCCCCCTACGCTGGCTTTGCATGAAAAACACAATATAGAAGTTGTTGTTGATCGTTTTCGCATCAAAGAAGAACTTGCCCAACGCTTAAGTGAATCATTTGAAACTGCCTTAAAACTAGCAGATGGCTTAGTTTTCGTTGTTGCTATGGAGAATGAATTTCCTGATCTTATCCTCTCAGCAAAATATGCTTGCCCTAAGTGTGGCTTTAATATTAGTGAACTTGAGGTTAGATTATTTTCTTTTAATAGCCCTAAAGGAGCCTGTCCTGATTGTGATGGGCTTGGGGTTAATTATATTATTGATAAAGACACAAAGCCTTTATATGGACGTGAGGAAAAAACCAAATATTTATTTTATAAAATTTGTCCAGGATGTAATGGTTCAAGGTTAAGCATTGCGGCACGTTCGGTTTTTGTGGCGCATAAATCAATGCCGCAATTAGTTAATATGCCTATTGATGAGTTACTTAATTTTTTTACTTCCTTAAAATTAGAAGGCGCACGCGGCACCATTGCTAGCAAAATCAATCAAGAAATAACCTCTCGCTTAAGTTTTTTAAATGAAGTTGGCTTAGCATACTTAACTTTAAATCGATCTGCTGAAACTTTATCTGGAGGTGAAGCGCAAAGAATTAGGCTTGCAAGCCAAATAGGATCTGGTTTGGTTGGAGTTATGTACGTACTTGATGAGCCCTCTATTGGTCTTCATCAAAGAGATAACGCAAGACTCCTAAATACCTTAAAAAAACTGCGCGACCTTGGGAACACAGTAATTGTGGTTGAACATGATGAAGATGCTATATTGAGCGCTGATAACGTAATAGATATCGGTCCTTTTGCCGGAGTTCATGGTGGGGAAGTTGTTGCAACTGGGCCTGCTGCTGCATTAAAAAAATGTCCGCAATCTTTAACTGGCCAATATTTAGCCCGCAAGTTAATAATTGCAATTCCTAAAAAGCTTACCTTTTTTAATAAAGATAAGGTTTTACAATTAAGAGGTGTTAGTTGCCATAACCTTAAAAATATTGACGTTGATATACCTATTGGACTATTCACTTGTATAACGGGCGTCTCAGGATCAGGAAAATCTAGCTTAATTAATGATACTCTTTATCCTCTAGCAGCAAATAATTTAAATCATAGTGAACATTATATCAATGCTGAAATAAAAGCAGTGCATGGGTTTAATTGGCTAGATAATGTAATTGATATTGATCAAAGTCCAATTGGGCGCACTCCCCGCTCAAACCCTGCAACCTATACAGGAGTATTTACCCATATTCGCGATCTGTTTGCCCAAACACATGAAGCAAGATCGCGCGGTTATCAGATTGGCAGGTTTAGCTTTAACGTTA
This sequence comes from Legionellales bacterium RIFCSPHIGHO2_12_FULL_37_14, assembly GCA_001804735.1. Lineage (GTDB taxonomy): Bacteria > Pseudomonadota > Gammaproteobacteria > Legionellales > Legionellaceae > 2-12-FULL-37-14. Next base: position 42,993 of record MHBC01000042.1, read on the forward strand.
AAGGTGGTAGATGTGAGGCCTGCGAAGGTGAAGGAGTTATTAGAGTTAGCATGCATTTTTTACCCGATGTATTTGTTCCTTGTGACCTTTGTCAAGGTAAAAGATATAATCGGGAAACCCTTGATATTCTTTATAAGGGAAAGAATATTGATGAAGTGTTAAATTTAACTGTTGAAGAAGCAAGAAGTTTTTTTTCCGCTATACCACAGATCGCGAAAAAATGTCAGACCATGATAGACGTAGGTTTAAGCTATATTCGTCTAGGACAAAGCGCTACAACTTTATCAGGTGGTGAGGCCCAAAGGATAAAATTATCCAAAGAACTCTCTAAACGCTCCACTGGCCGCACGCTATATATTTTAGATGAACCAACAACTGGTTTACATTTTCATGACGTTAATCAATTATTAATAGTTCTCCACCGCTTACGCGATCAAGGAAATACCATAATAGTAATTGAACATCATCTAGACGTTATCAAAACAGCAGACTGGATTATAGATTTAGGCCCAGAAGGTGGGCATTTAGGTGGTCAAATCATCGCTCAAGGCACCCCAAAAGAAGTAGCAAAAGTAAAACATTCTTACACAGGACAGTTTTTGAAAAAAATTTTACCCTCTTGATCCACTAACGTCCATCAAATTCTAGGGTCTGTTGACATTTCGTCTCCTCACCTACGTCCTGCGGCTTGTCAGCGGGATCCATCAATGTAGAAAGATTA
>MHBC01000042.1:43723-93873 GCA_001804735.1 Legionellales bacterium RIFCSPHIGHO2_12_FULL_37_14
TTTTTTCTTTTTATCGGGCAAGATTCCTGAAATTTAGGAATAAACTTCATAAAATGTCAACATCCCTTAATGCGTTAACACCTAAGAGAGTTTTATAACTATGGAAATGCGAAAAATAAAAAAGCTGATTGATTTACTTGAAAAAAGTAATTTGTGTGAAATTGAGCTTAAAGAAGGCGAGGACATGGTGCGTCTTGCACGTAATAAAAGCTCGGTTGAAGTACCTATGCAACACTACCTACAACCCACAATTTTACCTCACGGAACTCCAGTTACTGAACACATTAAAGAACCAGCTGAAAAACAACACCATGGCCATCTAGTGCGCTCTCCTATGGTAGGCACATTTTATGCCGCTGCATCTCCTGAAAGCCAGCCTTTTACTTCTATTGGGCAAAGAGTAAAGCTAGGCGATGTGTTATGCATTGTCGAAGCTATGAAAATGTTTAATGAAATTGAGTCAGACCGTGAAGGGAAAGTTATTGAAGTCCTGGTTAAAAATGGCGATCCTGTTGAATACGATCAACCTTTGTTTGTCCTTGAGTAGTTTAGATTTATGTTAAATAAAATTTTAATTGCTAATCGTGGGGAAATTGCGTTACGAATTTTACGTGCCTGTAAAGAATTAGGTATTAAAACTGTTGCTGTACATTCTGACGTTGATAAAGACTTATTACATGTAAAACTTGCAGATGAAACTGTATGTATAGGCCCTGCTGCGTCGCAAAAAAGCTACCTTAATATTCCTGCCATTATTTCTGCTGCTGAAATTTCTGATGCTGTTGCAATTCATCCTGGGTATGGATTTTTATCGGAAAATGCCGGCTTTGCGGAAATTTGCGAAAAAAGTGGTTTTTGTTTTATTGGCCCACGTCCTGAAAGCATTCATTTAATGGGCGATAAAGTAAAGGCCATTAAAGCTATGCAAGCAGCAAATGTGCCCTGCGTACCAGGCTCTGATGGACCTCTAGGTGATGACGTTAATAAAAATTTAGCATTAGCAAAATCAATTGGTTACCCTGTTATCATCAAAGCTTCAGGCGGTGGAGGCGGCCGCGGCATGCGTGTTGTTCGGGATGAGTCCAATCTTATTAATGCTATCGCGCTTACCAAAAGCGAAGCAAAGTCGGCATTTAATAATGATATGGTTTACATGGAAAAATTCTTAGAAAATCCAAGACATATTGAATTTCAAGTATTAGGTGATGGTAAAGGCCATGCTATTCATCTAGGAGAGCGCGATTGCTCTATGCAAAGAAGGCATCAAAAAATAATAGAAGAAGCCCCTGCTCCTTTAATAAGTGAGCAATTAAGAACCGAAATTGGTAACCGCGTAGTAAAGGCATGTCAGCAAATGCAATATCGGGGCGCCGGCACCTTTGAATTTTTATATCAAAATGGCTGTTTTTATTTTATCGAAATGAATACTAGGATCCAGGTTGAACACCCGGTATCTGAAGCTATTACTGGGATTGATATTATTAAAGAGCAAATAAAAATTGCCAGCGAAGAGCCTTTTAAACTAAGACAATCTGACATTAAACTCGAAGGGCACGCTATTGAATGTAGAATAAACGCCGAGGATCCAAGAACCTTTATGCCATCCCCTGGAATTATTCGCTTACTGCACCAACCAGGCGGCCCTGGTATCAGATTTGATTCTCATATCTATAATAGCTATATAGTCCCCCCCTACTACGATTCTATGATTGGTAAATTAATAACCCATGGCCGTACCAGGGCAGAAGCCATAGCTAAAATGCGCAACGCTCTAGATGAAATTATTATCGACGGCATTAAGACAAACATCCCTCTCCACCAAGAACTTATGCGTGATAAAGCATTTATTAAAGGTGGAACTAACATTCATTATTTGGAAAAAATACTTAAAGAAAAAAATAATGTATGATTTAGGATAACTTTGGTGGGTATTGTAAAACTTACTCATTTACTCTAGAATTGCGGTTTTTTATTTGTACTTTATTAAACCAAGAGTTATTTTTTTAAACAATCCTTGCCTGACTGGCATTATAGCTGGCAGGCTTTTAACCATAAGGAGTTGCAATGAGACACTATGAAATAGTCGTAATGATTCACCCTGATCAAAGCGAACAGGTTCCTCAAATGCTTGAGCGTTATGAAGGCATAATTACTAAGCAAGATGGAAAGATTCACCGTAAAGAAGACTGGGGGCGGCGTCCTTTAGCTTATCCAATTCTAGATTTACATAAAGCACATTATCTGCTTCTCAACGTTGAGTGTTCCCAAGAAGCCTTGGATGAAGTGAAAAATTTATTTAAATTTAATGACGCGATTATTAGAACTTTAATTTTAAATAAAAAATCCGCTATCAAGGCATCATCCCCGATGATGAAAAAAGAAACTCAACGTGAATCTGAATAAGGAGTATAAAATGTCTAACATGAGAAAAAAGAAAGCTTGCCGATTTTCCAACGATGTTGAAATGGAGATAGATTATAAAGATATTTACCTGTTAAAAAACTACATAACAGAAACCGGTAAAATTGTTCCAAGCAGGATTACAGGCACTGCTGCCCGCTTCCAAAGACAACTTTCAAAATCTATTAAAATTGCACGTTTTCTTGCTTTACTGCCATACTGCGATAGCCATAGATAATATGTTATGAATTTGTTCGACAAAACCTTAGCTAAACAAGGGCAGTTACTGCTAAATAAGGAAAATTATGCCTATATTTTGGTAATATTGTTTTCTGGCCTGCCTTTTTTGTCCTGGATAGCACTAACTATTATTGCTTTGGTTACTTTGCGTAAAGGTTATGAAGAAGGTTTAAAAACCTTAGGTATTGGAGTATTTACTGCACTAATAACCTATTACATTGTTTCTGCAAACCATACTTTTGCCTTTAGCAAGGTTTTGTTCACCTTTATACCTATTTATTTGAGCGCTGTTATCTTACGTGCAACTGCAAAATGGAGGGATGTTATTATTGCTATGCTATGTTTAGCTAGCTTAGTAATTATTTATTTATTTTACTTTCCTCCCGGCATTATTTTTAAAATTTATGATCTTCTTTTAGTTGTATTAAAGGAAAATAAAGATACTGCCCTGCAGTATAAAGCTTGGCTTACAAATAAAAATGAAACTATGGCTTATATTCTGGGGATTCAAGCCCTGGTTTTTGTATTATCTAATTTTTCAGTACTAATGCTTGCTCGAGCAATTCAAGCTAAGCTATTTTATCCCCAAGGCTTTAAACACGAAATGCTAAATATTAGAGCAAATCCTCTGGCTTTAGCCTTGGTTAGTTGTATGTTTATAGGTTTTTACTTTAAAAATGCTATTTTTATTAGTTTGCTGCCTATTTGGCTTGCATATTTTTGCGGCTCTGGCATTAGTATTTTAATTTACATTTTTGCAACAGACAGAGCATTGGTGGTTTTTTTATTGCTACTAATTTTGTTATCATTTCTGCCCATATTTATGTTAGCTTTACTTGCAAGCATTGGCGCGCTAGACTGCCTCATTAATTTTAGAGAGCTAGCTAACAAGGGCAATTTTACAAATAAAAGTTCTTAAGGAGTATATGATGCAGGTTATTCTTAACGAAAAAATTAGACACCTTGGTAATTTGGGTGACAAGGTTGAGGTTAAAGGCGGTTATGCCCGTAATTATCTCATCCCGCAAAATAAAGCTATGCGAGCAACATCCGCAAATCTTCAAGCTTTTGAAGCACGCCGTGCTGAACTTGAGAAAAAAGCCCAACAGTTGTTAAGTCAAGCTGAACAACGAGCTGCCAAGCTTAACGACATTGTTCTAGAAATTGCAGCAATGGCTAGTGACGAAGGCAAGCTTTATGGCTCAATTGGTACTGGCGAAATAAAAGATGCTTTAAAAGCTAAAGGGCTTGAAGTTATGAAAAAAGAAATAGCTTTACCTAATGGTGCTTTTCATGCGATAGGTGAGTATCAAGTAGACATTACTTTGCATAGCGATGTTGTTGCAAAACTCCAAGTTGCAATAGTACAAAGTAAATAATGCTAAATCACGCTACCAAAAAGCCAACTAATCCAAGAGATGTTTTTTTACATCTTTTAGAAATTATTACGCTTTTTTGGTCCGTGATTGCTACCATTACTTTATGTTGGGCTTACATTGATCATTATTTTCACCAAGAAGTTAATCTAGGATCTCTGCGCTTTGCAATTTCATCTTTGCTTATTGTATATCCCGTTTATATTTGGGTTATTTGGCATTTAAATCAAATTTATCAAGTTGATAAAGAAGCTAGCTCTGCCAATATTAGAAAATGGTTAACTTACCTTACTATTTTTAGCGTTTCCCTAGTTATTATCATTGATTTAATTACTGCTATAGATGTATTTTTGCAAGGTGACATTACATTAGGCTTTGTATTAAAGGCACTAACCATTTTAGCAATATCAAGTATGGTTTTTTCTTACTATCTAGGAACTTTAAAAGGTAAACTACTTTCTAAAAACCTAAAATATTATGCTTTTTTATTAAGTTTTAGTTTACTCATCTTGATTGGCTTTGCATTTTGCCTTATAGGAAGTCCAAACCACATTCGCCTAGTGAAACTTGATGAACAACGCATTGTAAACTTACAATCAATACAATTTCAGCTAGTTAACTACTGGAAGAAAAAATCTCATCTGCCAGAACACCTTGATGAGCTTAATAACTCCATACTAGGGTATAATGTTCCTGTAGATCCTAGTACCTTACAAAGCTACGAATATCAGATAACCAATCCTGCTACATTAGCTTTTACTCTTTGTGCTGTATTCAATACTAATTACACCTCTTTTAATAACCCCGAGTGGAATCACGGCACTGGACATGTATGTTTCCAGCGTAAGATTGATAAAGAACTTAATAAATAAGCGAAAATACCCGTCTTTCGCGTTTAGTATAGATAGTTCTGGGCAAAATCTGCATACCTGCCTTTGTAATCACGCACCCGTACTTGCGGGTCAAAATACAAAATTCTTGTGGCAATTTTATCGACAAAATGGCGATTATGACTTACGAATACCACGGTTCCATGATACTGAGATAAGGCTTCTGCTAAAGCTTCAATGGTTTCTAAATCCATATGGTTGGTAGGCTCATCAAGAATTAACAAATTAGGTGATTCTAAAATTATTTTTCCTAACAATAGTCTGGCTGCCTCGCCTCCACTAAGGGATAAAATATCTTTAGCAACATCTTCTTTCACAAATAGCATTTGCCCAAGAACTCGCCGAATTTGTTGCTCAGTAACCCCGCTTACTTCGAAAGATAACCAATTTAGTACGCTTACATGGCGATTCAGGAGCTCATAATGATCTTGGGAAAAATAACTCAGCATAACTTCATGCCCTAAAATGACTTGTCCCTCATCACTTTCTAGCATGCCAGTAACTATTTTAATTAATGTCGACTTACCAATTCCATTAACACCCATTATTGCTACCTTTTCCCCTCTGTCTACTTTAAGGTTAAGGTTTTTAAATAAAACTTTATTATTAAAAGACTTACTCAAACTTTTAGCGTCAATGATATGCTTTCCAGATGGTCTTTTAGGCATAAAATGAAAGTGCGGTGCAATGCGCGAAGAATGTTTTACATCAGGAATTTCAATTTTTTCAATCATCTTCATGCGTGAGCGAGCTTGTGCTGCTTTAGATGCCTTAGCTTTAAACCTATCAACAAATTTTTGCATTTCGGCAATCTTGGCCTCAGCGCTCTTTTTTTCGAGATTTCTTTGTTCTTCTAGCAAGGTTTTTTCAGCTAAAAATCGTGCATAATTACCCCTATATTGTCTAATTTCCCCATAATCAAGGTCTAAAATATAATCAGCTAAGTTATCAATAAATTCCATGTCATGGGAAATAAAAATGACTAAACCTTTATATTCATTTTTTAAGTACTTCTCTAACCACCGAATGGATAAAATATCTAAGTGGTTTGTTGGTTCGTCGAGTAATAATATAGAAGGCTGTTGAAATAACGTTTGGGCTAGCAAAACGCGTAATTTATATCCACCAGATAAAGATTTAAGCGGTTTTTGCAAGTAATCCTTAGCAATGCCTAATCCTAATAAAATGGTTTCAATTTCACTATCGGCCGTATAACCATTGTAATGCGCAATAGTTTCTTCTAAAGCAGCAAAACGAAAACCCTTATCATCATCAAAGACATCACTCGCAAGTAATGTCTCACGTTCACAAAGCGCTTGCCATAAATTAATTTTACCTTGGAGGACAATATCTTTAATAAGCGTATCTTCATAGCGAAATTGATCTTGTTTTAACCAACCAATCGTCGCATCCTTGGGCATTATAATTTCGCCAGAAGTAACCTCTTCTTCTTGGGTAATCAGTCTAAAAAAAGTCGACTTTCCACATCCATTAGCGCCCACTAAAGCATAACTATTACCTGAGTTTAAATTTAAGCTAACGTTATAAAAAAGCAACCTTTGACCATAGGCCATACCTAATTGATTTAATGCAATCATGCCTTAACCTCGGCTATTAATTTAATGAGATCCCAACCTACGAAGTACTATTAATTTAGCGTAGCTCGGGATTACGGACCTCTGGAGTTATCTTTATTTTATCATTAGATTGGCTTGATTACTTTCTTTGTTTTCTGGGTTACTGTTTGCTGCCTCAGCTTGAAAAAATAAATTTCTATTAGGGCGTATGGCCGTTTTTAGCGGCATAGCGAATAGCTGCGTAATCGTCTGCCTTAACCGCTGCTTTTTTCTCCACATCACTTAGATGGCTTTCGAGGCGTATAATTTCCCCAATGTCGCCGCTTAAAGAAGCTTTTTGAATTTCTGTTGGCATAATTTAATCCTCTGCTTTTTTGGCTTACATAATGTACCATAAATAAATTATTTGAAAAATATGGCATTACGCAAGCCATAAGGAAAATTCTATTCTTGACATCCATTATATTGGCCAATTAAAATCAGAGTGACTTTTTTCAAGCTTTTTCAATAGATAGGGAAATCAAATGCAAAATAATAATACACTTGAGGCTGGAGCAAAGGCTTTTGCTGCTTCTGCAACAGCAGCAGTGGTAGGCGCAGCAGGATCAATTCTCCCAGATGCCTTCTTTCAACTTCGTTATTTTATTACTAAAAAACAAACCTCTTTAACCAATCAAGAAGAAATTAAATTATTTAAAGAATTGTATGACTTACTGAATGGCTCTTGTAATCCTAAATCATCAGCTGCGCAAAAGTTGCCGACTTGTATTCAAGATTGCTGGTCTTGTTTTTCAGACTTTGAGGTAAAAGGTGGTAATATTCATGTTTTTAATAGTTATGTTGATTTAACTAAATTAACCCGTGAGTACCAAAGCAGAACTCTTAGGAATGCGCGCGATTACCTTGACTTTCCCTTAACCAATGCCATATTGACCGATCTTATTGCCCCTAAAAGCATCCAATCAGATGCCACCCAAAGTGTAGCCAAAATATTTTTTGGTTATATTGGCTTAGTATCACTTTTTTTAGCAACATTGCGGAAAATTGAAGATATCGACATAGTTGCTGGACATTTGCTAGAAGTCATTGAGCTTGTTGCTCCGCGTGAGAAATTCCTAACACATTTTACTAGTACGCTTACCCTAGAATCCTTTTTATCAATAAAAGCAAAATTAAACGCCTTTATTAATAAACCTCACCCTATACGAGATACAGCGCGTTTGCCAGCGCTTGTTGATGATGTAGGTGAGCATTACCACGAACTATTGGTAAATTGCTTTAGGCTCCTCTTAATCTTGACAGAAGGTGGCAGAAAAGATTTATCCTTGGATTATTCAGTTATTAGGACAGGGCAATTAACAGCAAAAAATCCAGACATTAAATTTGATCTCCTTAATCCATATAGTGTCATTATCCTATATGTTGCCAAAATGATCCCTGAGATAAAGAGTATGAATGATGAAATCGAGATGCTCCCACTTAAATTGGGAAACCTAAATCAAACTACCACTTTCATAGAAAAGCACCTCACTAGTGGAATTGAGCTTGGTAACACACGCTATCAACATGATAGCCCTTTGCTGCCTTTACTTGAGCAAAAACCTCGTGAACCAGGACAAAATGAAGTCCGTTGGCTTAAACTTTCTGACCAAAAAGACATTAACAGTTCTGCTGTTATTATGCATCAATTAGCAAATTGGTTACGCTATTTGTTGTACGTAACTCATATGGTAACTGATATTCAAGTGACCATTCGAGATGAAGGTCAACGTTGGTTTGCTAAAGGGAATGAATCAAAGCTTATCCAAGACTTTTTTAAACAAAACTACAGATTGTTTAGCAAATTCCAAGATTATATAGAAACCTTAGATAATTTTTTACATCTAAGACTGCGTACCGATGCAGGGTCAATTCATGGTGTTTTGGGAATTATTCAAGATACCAAGAAAAGAAGCCGCCTATTGGCAGAAAAACTTAGTGAATTACAAGACATTAAAGATCAATATTTGGCATTGGAAAAAACATTTGCCGCTGCTAAACGTCGATTTGTTCTGAATGCAGAACACTTTATAAAATGCACAGGACATGTCTATGGCTTTAAATTTGCCGCAATAGAAGCTTTTGCTAGTAGAGCTCCATCGGCGGCGGCAGTAGCTGCGCCTCAAGAGGCGGAAGACAGTCAAATGCTAAATCTGCTTAGATCTATTCAACTAAGCTTTACTGAATATGCGCGTAAACATGGCTATAAATTTAACCTCTGCAAAATAGATAATGATATAAGGCTTCAAGATGCCAACTCTCCAGCGGAAACTGTACGTGTTGAAGGGAAGTACCAAGGCAAAAGCGCTCATCTCATTAGGGCGCAGTGGATCTATAAGTGTTTTGTGCATATCAATAGTAATTTATCCCAAGTTCAGATATTAAAATTACTCCAAAATGAAATTGTAGTTGCCCTGACGAAACAAAAAAAATACTTTGCCTCAAGAAACGTAGCTCCCGGAATAGCGGAGAAAAGTTTTGAAACTCTTATAAGCAATATGCAAGGAGAAATTGATACAATATTAATTGAAATTGTCGAACTTCCTGAAGTTATGCTTGATGTACCTACACCAAATGACGATGATTTCGGTATCGATACTAACAGCACTGCAACAAGTACTTCCAGTAACGCATTTATGAGCCCTAACGAAAACCTAGCACGTACAGCAACACCTATAAATATGCCTTTCCCTGAGCCAGAAGAAGTTTTGAGCACAGATACACCTTATTTCATAAAATTAGATCTATGGATAAAACAATTCGCTGCAACAAAAGATAAAGCTGCACAACAGGCTTTTTTAGACTTTTTTAAAAGTCTATGTCTAATCAAAAAACCATTTTTTGAAAGAATGAGGCCCATCAATAGGCTCAAGACATTTCACACCGCACATTTACTCTTACAAACGAAACAAACATCAAGACTTAATATGCTGCAAGAGATAACCGCAGCCGCCGCTAATAAGGATAATCCAGCACAGCAAGATTGGAGTAGTAAGGCCCAGCTAGTAATACCAGAAAGCAACGTTAGCAATGCACCTTCTCTTGCGGCAAACCAGAGAAATCTGCGTATGACCCTAACAACAACAACTGCAAACTTAAATGAGTTTCGCAACTTGCACATAAGTCACCACCCAACTGACACCTTAATATGGCCATTAAAAGAGATAGCTACGCTCAAAACAACTCTTATTAAATTTTTGCAAGAAGATGCCGTGTTTTCTGAAATCTTTTTACAAACCATAACGGCTTACATTACACAAAAATCGGGGAAGTCTGGTTTTGCTTGTCTTGATCAAACCATGACAGTAGCCTTAACACAATATATGGCCGTGCCAGCTGAAGAACAGGAAAGCTTGGCGATATATTGGGAAACTATAATTCAAGGACTATTGGTCTTAGGCGCCGACCCTTTACCTCAGCTTTCCAAACTCAATGATCTGGCTTCTGTACCTATGTTTATGCTCAACCTTGCTTCTATTCTTTTTTCCCATCTTTTATATCGCGCTCCTTACTTAGGAGAAACACTGTTGCACATGCAAACGCAACTTGATGAAATGATGAATGATTTAGAAGCATTTGCCGCTCTCTTATATGATTGTGAAACCAGTCTATTACGCCGATTTACCGAGAAATTTACTGCCCCAAAAGGTGATAGACAAAATCGTACTAAATTATTCTGGGAAGTTGTCATCTGGATTTATCACTTTCTCCATGATGCAACTGTTATAAAGGAGATGAAACCAACTACGCAGATGCAAACATGCTCGCAAAAAGTTGAGGCGGCATTAGCGGCTTGTGATCACAATAAAGATTCCGATAGGTGGACAAAGAAGGCTAGCCATCTACTTCAATCTTTAATGAAAATTAGATTAAATTTGCTCCAGCAGCTCAATGTTGCAGAAATTATGCGCAATAGAAATCCAGCACCACGGTTAACTAATGAAATAGAGAAAAAGAAGCAAGAGGATATGTTAAAAAAATATATAAAAAAGATGCATCACAAGAAATTAGCCGAATTAAATTCCCAAGAAAACAAAACTGCCTTGCTAACTTATATCACTGATACAGTCGTTCCAGATCTGCAAGATACTTTTGATGCGATTGCTTTTTCTCAAGAGGACCTAATTGCACTTACTAAAAACTCTTTCTTAGATAAAGATAATCTAGAAGAACAGCAGCCACAATCTACTCGATCAATCTCGCAGATCAGTATAACAAGCTCTTATCATGCTTAATTTATTGGGGAATGATTAATGTTTTCGCCAGTGGAAAAATTCCCAAGTTTGGGTTCTTTAGATGATAAAGAAGTCGATCTTACTCAGTTAATTAACGCCTTGTTTGATCCAAAAGAGCCGCCTTATTATAGCACAACTGAAGATATTAGAACTTCATCTTGTTTGCGAATTTTTCCCAAGATTTGTTGCACTTGCATAAAATATGTTTCGAGTAAGAAACAGATCGGTTCTGAAACCTGGTCAGCCGTTGAGCGGCAATTAAAAATTAAAATGAATATTGAAGATTTTGCCGAACCTTACTTTACTCAAGACTTCGAAATAGTGCGCTACATGACCAAAATCATGTCTGAACCAAAAGATACTGCTTTACCAAATATTAGCACACTAGGTCTTTATCAACAGAGTTTACTTACAGCTATCTTAGAGGCTCTTTTCCCACTTGGGCGTGAATTAGTTCCCTGCCACTCGATACATCATTGGTTGACTGAAATGGATAAGTTTCAATGCTTACAAAGGATTCTCCCAGCGGTAATTTCCCAACAAGAACATGAAACCTCTAAGGTTGTGACTATTTTAAAATGGAGAATCGCAAGTTTAATGTCCCAACCTAAGCATCTCTTAACAAAACCGTCTATTCAACCTCCACATACTTGTTACATGGTTGCAACAAGATTAGTCTCTGTTGCGAACTCCCTAGCCAAACAATCTATGGGACAAACTGCGGTTGATCTGCAAATGCAGGCAGTAGAATACTACCAAATAGGTATTCAACCTCTCACAACTGCTGAAGTAAATAAAGCTCTCAAATTCAATTATAAAGCGACTTCAGAATCCAAGGTAGAAGACTACCTGAAACACTTTCAAGCTTGTTTTAGCCAAATACAATATTCTTCTTTGTGTGAACTAAAAGCTATTTTAGTAGATCTTACTTTACGAGAGCCTTTAGCCAAGTACATTGCTGCTTATGAAAATCAACAAAACCAGTTCAACATATGGCAAATGGCTTTCATGGATTGGCGTAAGCGCCGTGTAAAAAAATACCTGCAAACCACTTTAAATAATGATAGTATCCGTCATTCTCTCATGCAAGCTCTTTTTCCTCATTCCCTAACCAATGAAAATGAATGTCGTAAAAAAATAAATAATCTAGACGAAACAATAACAAAATTAGCTACAAATATACAAATAACCCAAGCAACCTGGTTTGAGCAAGCTGAAGCAACCTCTCAGAACGAGCTTATCAAAAGGATTAATGCTTGTTTACGTATCTTCAATACAACGCGCTTCATAAAATTACGCGCTTTAACAAATTGGCTACATCAAAGCTGTTGGTTTGCCATGGATCCTCGCAATCAAGAAAGCTGTATCGCAGAAGAAATGACGCTAAGATTATTCACAAACCCTAATAGAGCTGCGATGCAATATGCGATTCACACTTTCTACACTATTACCGACTGGGCAGCTCAACAGATTCATCCCTTGTTGAATGCCACCAAACATTGGCTATTAAAGCTCCACCCAGATAAACATCCGCAACTTTTGCAAGCTTTCATGGCTAAGTATTTTCAGCAATTCAACCAACTGCGTATAGAAGCAACGCAATACGCGACCATGTGGAATTTAGGACAGTGGAGCATGGAAAACCACTCAGGCGCCCTTATGATTAAGGCGCCAGGCCAAACTTCATCCTTGCGTAATGATTATATATTTCCCTTAGACTTCAATTCACTACCTAAACCTTCATGCCCTACTAGTTGTGAGTGTCACCCTACTCTAGACTTCTTGCAACTGCAGTATGACTATTTTGATCATTTGAAAAACAATCCTTATTTGATAAGACCTAAGAAAACCCGCATTGTTCCCCATAGATACCATATTTATCCAACTGGCGGCGAAAACTTTGGCCGCCATTTATTTGAGTCATCACGCTTAACTGAGGAAACTCGTGAAATCGCTAAAGTACAAGCACAATGTAATATGACCTCAATGAAAGTCGCGCTAATTCGTAAAATTAGCAAACAATATACTCAGCTTTTTTTAAACTTCACGGAGTTAGGCGCTTTAAAAAGGCAATTTCGATCTACGTTAGATGAACTTAAAACCATATACTCAAGTCTTTCGCGAAGTACCATCAAGGAAATATTACTAGATACCCTAATGAGCAACTTAAAGCTATCTGCCAAAACCCATGAGTTACTTAAGCAATATTCTAGAGAATCAATGTCAAACTCTGAATCAGCCTTGCATAGCCCAAATCCTTATTAAGAATTCGATTAGGACGCTTCAAAGTGTCTTATTGATCTTGACTCCTTACCTGCATTTTTGATAAAATATATACTTTTATTTCAATAAATATGCTTAATATCATGTTTTTATACAAAGGATAATGCTATGACAAATGGTATATTTAACAAACTACGCAAGAAAACCGCAGAGAGTAATCAATTAATAAAAATTCAGGATATGATTCTTTATGAGAGCGCGAATGAGGATTTTCTTAACGTACCTAATACGCTCACGCGTAAATCTCTTCCGCATTTTATAAATGAGTTGTTCTTAATGCTAAGTGAACAGCACTTAGCCAATAATTATCAAAAAGACAGTATGGGTGAATATGTAATTAAAGAGAATAGGGAAAATTACGTTACTAGGTTATTGATGCCTGAATTTACTTTATATACTAAAGATCCTTTAACGCTAGATGAATTCCATGACTTAGTTAAAAATATTGAAAAAATGGCTAAAACATTAAAACCCAATGCCCATTTATTGCTTAGCACACTTGCAGTTGTTGATGCAAATGGCAAACTTTTAGACACTGCCATTTATGTTGAAGGTGGTAAAAGTCCAATTTTGCATATCTACACTAAAAATATGGCTGATCCTAATGATGTTAATTATGCTAACGAAGATGCTGAGGATGGGATAAAAGAGCATAGATTTGAATTGTTTTCTCAACAAAGAGTGGATAATAATCCTATGGGACACAGTGATTTTGTTGCGGGGCTTGCAGGAGGTTCTATTTCCCATGAAAGTGTGTTTGAAGTAAGCTTATTAGGAGGTGCAAGCTATATTCAGGCGCTTGATATTTGCTCAGATCATGCATTAGGACATAGCAAAGCCTTATTTAAACGGCGTTTAGAAAACGATTTTACTGAATTAGTGCCTTATCAAGTTGAGCAATGCATTACTTCACTTGGGATGATAAAAATAGCAGAAAGTAAGTTAGTTGAAGAACCATTATTGTGTGATGCGATATTTTTAAACATTGACCAAGGTGATACAGGCAGTGAAGAATTAGTTAGAAAACCAGCTATTAGTGATAAATATGCAGTAAAAGTTTATCCAGAAAGAGATGCTAGAACTTTTACCCCTGAGTTAGAAGCCTTAGTTGAAGAGCATAATATCGAGGTGGGTAAAAAATTTGGTTTGCCGCGGTAAAAACTTTTCCTAATGCATTAAAATAACGCCTAATGTCCAACCTTCGGTTGCGGCATCTTTATTAAACTGAATATCTTGGTTTTCATATAGGCCATAGCCATCTATAAATAACTTTGCAAAATAAACACTGCTAAGGCAGTAGTCTTCTAGGTATGGATCGTTAATAAATTGATTGGTGAGTACATCCCATGGGGTTTTGCAATAATATGGTGCGCCTACTGTCATTAATGTTAAAGGTTGAAGTACATTATTAGAAAAATGAAAAGGAGAAGTCGCGGCTAAATAAGAAGCTCCGCCCATTACATACCACTCTTTTACATCTGATTTTTCTAAAACTGGTTTAACTGTTGAGGCGACATTATGCACTTTCAGTAATAAATCAATTTTTTCAGTGCAATTTATTAAATAATTACCGGTACCAATTTTGCCTGAAATAAGTTGATATCCCTTTGTATAACAGTCAGATTCATCAATAAGTTGATGGCCTAAATCTGTGCGACCTAAACCTAAAAAACTATGCACAAATAAATTTATAGTTTTTCCATATAACTTAAAGTGTTTTAAATCATCAGGGGATATTTTATCTTCATTTGGGACTGCAAAAGCAATTTGGACAGAGCTTCCGCCTGTGTCCAATACCCCAATAGTATTTCTTGCAGCATTATCTTTAAGCCTATCCTGCAGATAATTAACCGAAAGCCATGCATACAGAGCTTCATCGCTCCCGCTAATGGTTTTAAGTTGAACTAACTGAAAATGATTTTGCGTAGCAAACCACTTTCGTACTTCTTTATATAACTTATCTTGTTTTTCTTTTGGTAATAAACGCATGCCTGCTGTTGCATACATATATACGGGAATGCTGTTATTAAGTTGCAATTTACTAAACAAAGTATGTAAATACTTATTTACATCTTCCGTATATAGAGAATTAAGACCAGGACTAACTTTATTATCTAAAGAAGATATTTCTTCAATATTAATTGCTTCATCAGCAGCATTTTTATCATATTGAAAAAAATGTAATTGAGACTTTGTACTCCCAGAATCAATAACAATAGTACAATTATGTAATGCGCAGTCTAAATCAGCAGAGAAAATTGGCTGAATAAAAAAAATTGATATTACAAAACCAATAACTGCTAAAATTTTATTTTTTCGCATTTAATCACGATTTAGTTCTACATGATCACATTATACTTTATTTAGCCATTATTTTCATCTCAATAGGACCATGAGTTCCTGTATTGTGTAAATTTATGTGTAAATGTTTATAGGTTGCTAGGGTTTTACTATGTGGAAAGTGGAATTTATTATTAAGACCGCTCGAAATAAATGCCTCAGTTGGGTTAACAGTTTGTAAAAAAGCTATTGAAGATGAGGTTTTGCTGCCATGATGGGGCACTATTAAATAATTTGCCTCTAGATCTTTTCCATAATGCTGCACTAAGTAATCTTCCGCACTTTTTTCTATGTCCCCTGGAATTAGAATTGCACCATATGGTGATTTGATTTGCAGGACGCAGCAGGTATTATTCCGCGATAAGCCTATTTTAGGTAAGGCAAAAAACCTAAAATATACTTTATCCCACTCCCAAGATGCGCCATTATGACAAGATTCTCCTTTATGATAATAATTTGGATCATTAACCCATAAGTCTTTAATCTTAAAGTTTTTTTCTATACTACTCATGCCGCCCCTATGATCAAGGTCTTGATGGCTTATAACCATAGCGTCTAAATGCTTTACCCTTCTTGCAATTAAGTAAGGAATAATCGTAATACTTGCCCAATCACCACCTTGATAAAAGGCCCCTCCTGTATCGTATAAAAGCATATGGTTTTTGGTTTCTACTAAAATTGCTAACCCTTGACCAACGTCAAAGACTATGGCTTTTATTTCTTGGAGCGCGAGCTTTTCTTTAGGTGGAAAAATGGCAAACAAAATTAAGGCAAAATATAAAGGCACTAACGATTTCACTGGCATTACAATAAATAAACCTATACCTAACATGATACAAAACAAATGAAACATGCCATCAATAGTAAAATTAAAATTTATGCTGGAAAGATTGTCTAGTTTTTGCAAGGTAAAAACAAAAATTTGCGCGCTTACCTTGGCAAACCATAAAAACCCTGACCAAGGGAAGATCTCTATCAATAAAAGGCCTATTAGTGATGTAGGAACCATAACTAAACCAACCAAAGGGATTGCCAATATATTTACCAAAAAGCCGCTTAAGGATGCATAGGAAAATGCATACAGGGTTATTGGTATAAGCCCTATTAAACAGGCAAATTGGAGAGTTAGCATTTGCTGTATTTTGGGTAGAGAAAAACGTTTACTCGTTATTATCAAAACAGCAACTGCGCTAAAAGATAAGTAAAACCCTGCATTTACAACTATATGGGGCTCAAGACAAACAATGCATAATAGAGCATAGCGCCAAGCCTGCCAAATTGTGAATTTATTAGCCACAAAATAGCGCAGCACTAAAACCCCAAAACCAATTAAGGCGCGCTCAACAGGCGCCCCTAAACCAGTTAAAAAAGCATAAAAAATAGCACAGCCTAAGGCTATACATGCAGCTGCGCGCTGCGCTGGTATATAAAGCATAAATATCGGTATTAAAGACCACAAAAAGCGAAATAATAAAAAGCTAAAACCAGCTATTAAACCTAAATGTTCGCCACTAATAACGACAAGATGAGTTGTCCCTGTGCGCCTAAATAGCTCCCATAAATCTGTCTCAATAAGAGATCCCATTCCCAAGGTTAAACCTTGGATAAGTCCAAGAATGGAGCCTTTAGGTATATGATTTGCAAGATCTTCTGCAAGCTTAAACCTAAAGCTTTGAAAACCCCAAGCCAAAGAAGGTTGCGCTATTTTTTTAAGGGCTTTATGCATAACAGCAAACCAGGAAATATGGTTACTCAACATCCAGAATTTGGGATTAATCTGATAAGGTAAAGTATTTGGCTTAGGTTTTTTTAAAGTGGCTAAAACTAGCCAGCTTTCGCCTACATGCATAATAGGACAGCTTTGATAGCAGCTCATCCAAACCAAAAAATCGGCTTTTTTTTCATTGATTGTTGCAACTTGAAACTTAAATTGCGTTTTTTGCTGGGTTACTTTGGGAATATTAGCAACTACTCCTTCTAGTACCACATGGTTAAGAACCATTTTTTTAGTAACAAAGTTAGGAGCTGTCCATAACTGATGGGCATAGGCAAAAACAGAGCCTAAGAGAAAACAAATAACAATTGAAGCTTTATTTTGATACCAATAGGCAACAACAATAAAAGCCAATATTTCAAATGCACGTGAATAGAATAGAGCTATCCCTGCAAAAAAGCATAAAATTTCCATAAGTGCGAGGTCAATATATAAAAACCGTTTGCACTATACTCTAACTACTATGATGACTCAAACGCTTCAAATCATTTTTTAAAGTTTGGTCTAATATTATGCCTTGCTTTAAAGTAATTATATTGCGCGCAAGATGGAAAAAGTGTAATCCTAAATCGCCAGAGGCAAGGCCTAAAGAGATCAGCACAATTCCTCTAACTATATAATCACCGCCAAAAATGCAACTGATAATACCTGCAATAAATAACAAAGTGCCACATCCAATGCTGATATAGCCAATTAAATCATATATATGCTTGTCATGATTAATTTGGCTATTAGATTCAATTTTTTTCCTTGCGGCATCTTTATATTTACTAATGGCGTTATAACTAGTTAAAGCTTGTTTGCTATGATGGTGTTTTACATGATTAATCGCTTCACAAAAAGCATGGACTGCGTACAAAGCCTCTTTGGCACCTGGCATAACTTTTATAGATTTGGCATCTATGCCTTCAATAACAATAAGGATCATTTCACAGCATTTTTTCTTCATTGAAGTAATATGGCTAAGTAAAGCTATTTCATCTTTGGTTAAATCTTCTAAGTCTTTATGATTTTCTTCGGTATTAAATAAATCCTCCAAGTGAAACATTGCCATCCTGAGTAAACCTCTAAATTCCGAGTACTCTATGTCTTGCTCCTGAGCTAAAGTCTCATCTTTTAATTTATTAAAACGAGATTGAACTTCTCGCCACTTCATATCGGTAAACATTTCAAGAGTTTTCATAACCACATCACGGATTTAAATTAATTACATCATGTATTAATTATAGACTAAATATTAGCTTGCTGGATTAGAAGCGGTTTATTATAATCACAAACCTTTGCCGAGGTGGCGGAATTGGTAGACGCGCCGGACTCAAAATCCGGTGGTGGTGACACCATGTGGGTTCGATTCCCACCCTCGGTATAATTACTAGGTATTAATGAATACTCTTAGCTGTTAATAATCTTAAGAAATTACTTGCTATTCTATAGCCTTCTTCTACATTATGCTGCACCTCAGGGTGCATATTTTGATCCTGGGCTTCCATTTCATTTAAACAATCAAGAAGTAATTCCTTTAAGAGCTTAACTTTAAGGGCTTTTTTAACATGCATGCGCTCAATACTTTCTGCTTTTTTTTTCATGTCATCCATATAGATCTCCACTAATAAATATTATAAATTAAGTATAGTAGTTATTTGGTAGTATGGGTTCATGAATCATCTCTACGCCGACGTCCAGCGGTCAAGCCGCGGGACGTCGGCTAATTTATCTAATAGCTCTTTTGCAAAAGATATTTGCTTAAAAGGAGTGTTTTCTCCTACAACAAACCTTAAACAACTAGGGCCTTGGAGACGGTAAGTTTCTGCTTCTTTTTGGATAAGGTTTATTAGTTTTGTAGGATCTATTTTGGGTTCTTGGGTAAAGTTTAATAGGCCATCGCCTTTACTCAGGCGAATTTTTTTAATACCTAGATCGCCCGCTTTTAATTTTAATTGGGTTATTTGCAAGAGATTTTTTACTTCTTGGGGCAAAAGTCCAAATCTGTCTATTAGTTCAACTTCGAGTAATTCAAGAGCGCGTTCATCTTTGGCGTTAGAAATTCTTTTATATAAAATAAGGCGCTCGTTAATGTCTTGGACATACTGCTCAGGGATAAGGGCGCTGAAATTTACTTCGATTTCACATCCTTCCTTACCTAGGGTAGATAAATCGAGTTTTTTATGTTCTTTTAATGATTTTACCGCTTTATCTAACATCTCCATATAAAGATCAAAACCAATTGTATGCATATTGCCGCTTTGCTCTTCCCCTAATAGCTCGCCGGCACCCCTTATTTCTAAGTCTTGGCTTGCCAGTAAAAATCCTGATCCTAAATCTTCAAATGCAACTATTGCATCTAGCCTTTTAACAGCATCTTTAGTGATATTTTGTTTAGGAGGGGTAAGAAGGTAAGCATATGCTTGATGATGCGATCTGCCTACACGGCCACGTAGCTGGTGAAGCTCTGCTAAGCCAAATAAATCAGCTCTATCAATAATTATGGTATTAGCAGTTGGGATATCAATACCAGTTTCAATTATAGTTGTACAAACTAGAACATTAAAACGCTGATGATAAAAATCAAGCATTAAATGCTCAAGCTCACGCTCAGGCATTTGTCCATGTCCAGAGCGCACAGATGCTTCAGGAACAAGTTCTTGCAAAGTTCGCGCGAGATTTTTTATAGTGCTAACTTCATTGTGTAAATAAAATACTTGTCCGCCACGTAAAATCTCCCGTAAAACTGCTTCTCTAATCATTGGTTTATTAGCTTCACGCCAAAAAGTTTTAATTGCTAAGCGTTTTAAAGGAGGAGTTGTCATTAAGGAGATGTCGCGCATCCCTAACATGGCCATATTTAAAGTGCGGGGAATTGGAGTTGCTGTCATGGTTAAAAAATGAACTTCATGCTTTAGGGTCTTTAATTTCTCTTTTTGGCGTACGCCAAATCTATGCTCTTCATCAACAATAATAAGACCTAGATCTTTAAATTTTAACTCTTGCATAAGTAGTTTATGCGTACCTATTACTATATCTATGCTACCATTTGCAAGACCTTGCAATACTGTTTGAGCCTCTTTTTTACTGCGGAAGCGGGAAATAAGGCCTATTTGTACCGGAAACTGAGAGAATCTATCGCTAAAGTTTGTATAATGTTGGCCAGCTAATAAGGTTGTGGGCACAAGAATGCAAACTTGTTTACCATTTTGCGCTGCCACAAAAGCCGCGCGCATAGCAACTTCAGTTTTGCCAAATCCTACATCTCCACAAATTAGCCTATCCATTGGGGTTGTTGCATGTAAGTCTTGTAATATAGCGTCAGTTGCGGTTATTTGATCTTGAGTTTCTTCAAAAGGAAACTCGCTCACAAATTGGGTATAATCAGGCTCATGTTTTTTAATAGCAAGAGCAGGTTTACTTTTTCTTTTTGCATAAGTTTCTAACAGTTCTACTGCTACATCATATATCTTATCTTGCGCCTTTTTCTTTTCTTTTTGCCAAGTATCTGTACCTAGTCTATGTAAGCTAACATGTTCAGGATCAACTCCTGTATATCTAGTTATACAGTTTAAAGCTGTTACTGGAACAAAAATTTTATCTTCATTTGCATATAATAATTCTATGTATTCTTGATCTACTCCATCTAAGCCTATAGTTTTTAAGCCTAAATAGCGCCCAATGCCATAATCTATATGCACAATAGGCATATTAACTTTAAGCTCTACTAAATCTTTAATTAATAAATCAGGGCTAATGCTTTTGGTTTTACGAGTTTTTTGGGGCGCCGCTTGCGATCCGAAAATTTCTACTTCAGTTATTATGCTTATTTTATATTCATCCCATTCGACTCCTTTATCGAAAGGGGCGATTAAAATTGAATATAAAGGCCCATCGCTAGCGCTCCCTGTAGGTTGGGCCTTGGCCCAACCTGCGATCTTTTGTTGGGCCAAGGCCCAACATATGGTGCTCGGGATGACATGAGAAGTTACAATTTCAATATTTAAGGGTTTTAATAAATTAAGTAATACTTCCTTACGTCCAAGGCTTTCAACAACAAACACAAAATGCCAATCTTTTTTACTCGCCAAATAGTTTCTAATGTTAACTAATGCATCACTACTTTTACGTTCAATGGGTAAATTTGGGCATAATTGGGCGTTAAAATAAATTTTTTTAGGTTTTGCAAAAGGTGAGTTTTCGGCAATGCTAATGGTTTTCCACTGCGATAAGTTAGTTTTTAAATCATTAAAGGTAAAAAATAATTTATTAGGCGGTAATATGGGATGAGTTATATCATGGCGATATAACTCATACCGAGTATTTATTTCTTGCTCAAATCTTAAGCCCTCTACCGCTATATTATCCAGCAAAAATATGGTTGCATTCTTCGGTACGTAATGCAGCAAATTAACCATTTCAGCAAAAAATAAAGGCGAGTAGTATTCAATCCCACTAAGATATTGACCTTTAGTTACCGAATCATAAATAACTGACTGGGCAAACTTATCAGGAAATTGATCTCTATATTGCTTCCGAAATAGATCGCGCGATTTTTCATCTGTGGGAATTTCTCTTGCAGGTAAAACTTTAATATTAGTTAGTTTTTCTTGGGTAATTTGAGTTTCCGGATCAAAAGTGCGCAAACTTTCGATTTGCTCATCGAATACTTCGATGCGATAAGGAAGCTTACTCCCCATAGGAAACACATCCAAGATGCTACCGCGCACTGCAAACTCCCCTCTTTCTACAACCCTTGGAGTACAATGATAACCGGCTTTTTCTAGCTCTAATCTTAATTCGTCAAATTTAAAGCTTTGGCCTTGTTCTAATATCCATACCCTATCAACCAGAAATTGCGGTGGGCATACGTAACGCATCATGGTATTTATGGTTGTAATAAAAACTAGCCTTTCTGCTTGAATAAGCCTATTTAAAGCGTATAACCTTTCGGAAACTAAATCTTGATGCGGAGAAAATCTATCGTAGGGTAAAGTTTCCCAATCTGGGAATAAAATAATTTCTACGCTGTTTTGTAACAAAAAACTTAACGCGTCAAAATAGCGCATTGCAGTTGTTTGATCCTTACAGATCAGAATTTCGGTATTAGGATTAAGGCGAACAAACTCGTGAAATGCAAGATAAGATGCAGCTCCTTGTAAACCTTGCCATACTTGGTGTGATTCAATGCCTCCATTCGGCAACTTCAACTGCATACCTTAAACACCTTCAGTAATTTTAATCATATTAAGAAGTGCTTTTCTTGCATTTTCCACGATAAAATTTTGTTCTTTTATAGTTAAACGTTTACGCACCCCGGTAAATTCATTTACCACATCTCCTGGGCGCACTTCATTGTAATTAACTTCTTTGCCTTGTCTTAATAAATCAAGGAGGGCTACTAAATGTGGTGGATCATTACGCGACATAGTAGCGCACCCACACCCCATACCTTGGCCATCTAAGCCAATTAAAGCATCACCCACGTTAACAACTTCAATACCGAGAAGTTTTGCTTGCTCTTTAAGGTTAGTTACTAGGTGATTTTCGGTCGCGATAGCATAATGCTTGGATTTAAATTTATCGTTTATGACCGTATCCCAAATAAGCGCCGTAGAACCAACAGCGTCTGAAGCGCGAATAACTTCATTGGGACATTCAGGATGCGAGATTACTGTATAGCCTTTATTTTTCCAGTACTCACACATCGCTTTTTTATAATACTCATGGACTGCGCAAAAGCTGGCAAATAACACCATTTCTGCGTCATCAAAAGCTTTTAGCTCTTTTTTAGCTAGATTATCTAAACTAAAGCGCGCGCCCTCACTCCCTGCTGGCCAATAGCTTAGTTTTTTAATGTTAAGCCAATAGGCGACGTTTTCCCCCATATATTTATCAGGGATAAATAAAATTTTTTTCTTTTTAGCAAGGGCCCAGGAAGCTATTTTCTTAACATTTGAGCTCGTGCAAACAGCGCCACCTTGCGCTCCTGTTAAAGCTTTTACTCTACCTGAAGTATTCATATAGCAAATTGGTAATATATTATCTTTTCCGTAGCGCGCGTTAAGTTCGGTTAATGCAGGCTCAACCATATAGTCTTTAGCTAACATCTCCATGGTGCAGCCTGCTTTAGGATTTGTAATATAAACACTTTGATCATCATCAGCCAATAAAGCTATTGATTCGGCCATAAAGTGGACTGCTGACTCAACTATGACTTTTTTCTCGGGATTATTTTTTGCCATTAAGGCTAACTGATAAGAGTCGCCAATTAAGCCGCCAAACTGCTCGACTAACCTGACTATTTCACCCCCCATATAATAATGGGCTAATAATAATAAACTTTCCCCAAAATGCTTTTTAGCTTTACTAATATAAGGCTGCATCCACTTTATTACCGTAGCTAAGTTTCTATCTTTAAGAGCTAAATATTCTTCTGCATAGGGGACAAACTCTTTTTGATACCAATCTAAAGGGTAGTCAGCCTGACAAATTGCCATATCTTTAGTGACATGAATAAGTGATTTTTCTGGAGTGTATGATTCTTTTACCTGAAACATAATTTAACTCAATGATGGAATGATAAAACGGGTAATACTCTCTTTAGCTAGTTTATTTTTCTTAGGAAAATCTTCCCTATAATGCCCGCCACGCGACTCACGCCTTGCAAGGGCTGAGCTTACAATTAATTCGGCATTTAACACTATATTACGTAATTCAATCAAGTCCCTAGTTACACAATGTGACCAATAATATTCTTCAATACTCGCTTTACGGGTAGCTATTAGTTGTAAAACGTCTTTTAAGCCTGCTTCAGTGCGGATAATCCCTGCATAAGAGGTCATTTCTCCTCTTAGGCCGCGCCAATGAGCATTGATTTGACTAGCACGCCTTGGGTTAACGTTTACTCCTGAAGTCCAATCTTCAACATTATCAAACGCTTTCACAAGTTTAGTATCTAACTCTATTAAACAAGCACGCGCAGCATTATACGCCATAGTAAGCGCTTCTACCAAAGAATTACTGGCTAATCTATTAGCACCATGCAAGCCTGAAAAGGCAACTTCCCCAATTGCATATAAGCGCTTAAGATCAGTGCGGCCATCGCTATCAGTTAGTACCCCCCCACACTGATAGTGCGCCGCAGGAACTACCGGGATAGGTTCTTGACTAATATCAATTCCTAAACCTAAAAGAGTTGTAAAAATATTAGGAAAACGTTTTTGCAAAAATGCTTTAGACTTTTGGGTTATATCTAAATATACAAATCCTTGATGGGTTTTTTCAATTTCATTAAAAATAGCTCTCGCAACCACATCCCGCGTTGCAAGCTCTTTTCTTTCGGGCGCAACTTCTAGCATAAAGCGTTTTTTAGTTTCAGGATTGATTAACCTTGCGCCTTCGCCGCGCACTGCTTCTGAAATAAGAAAATTATGCAAAGAATTATGGTAGAGCAAAGTAGGATGAAACTGGTAAAACTCCATATTGCCAACTCTTGCCCCTGCTCTATAGGCCATAGCTACCCCATCACCTGTGGCTATCATGGGGTTAGAAGTATATTGATAGGTTTTTCCAGCGCCGCCTGTTGCTAAAATAACTGCTTTAGCTAAAAAGGTATTAATAGCAAGAGAGTTGGTATCAAGAACATACGCGCCTATGATTTCGCCTTGCAGATCTGTCCTATGAGGGTTATAAACATTAATAAGGTTAACGGCAATATGATGTTCAAAGCATTTAACTTGAGGATTATTTTTTACTAACTTTACTAAAGCTTCGATAATATTTTGGCCTGTTTTATCGTTATGATGCAAAATGCGCCTTGTTGTATGTCCTCCTTCTTGGGCAAGATCATATTCATTAGTTACATTGCGGTTAAATTCTATACCTAAATCATCAAGCGCCTTAATCATGGCAGGAGCTTGGCTTAAAATGGTGGTAACAACTGGGAGGTAACATAAACCATCGCCGGCTGCTAGAGTATCTTTAATGTGATTTTCAACTGAATCGTTAGAAGATATAGCAGCGGCAATGCCCCCTTGAGCATATCTACTATTACTTTCCCCCAAAACTTCTTTACTTAATAAAGCTATTTTTAATTTTGGTTGTAGACGCAAAATTTCGAGAACAAAAAATAAACCTCCTAAGCCACTACCGAGGACTAGGACATCAAACTCATGGCGCTTATCTTTATTACTCATGAAAATGCTTTCACTAAGACAGAAGCTAAACCAGTATATTTTTTTGGCGTAAGGTTTAATAAATCAGCTTTAGCTTCTTTTGGTAAATCAAGAGAATTAATAAATTCATGTAAACTTTTTTTAGTCACTTCTTGACCTCTAGTTAATTTTTTTAACTGCTCATAAGCATCAGGTATTTTATGCCTGCGCATTACAGATTGCACAGCTTCGGCAAGTACGCTCCAATTATTTTCCAAATCTTGATTTAACTTAGCTTCATTTACTGTAAGCTTATCATTACCCTTAACTAATGATTGATAAGCAACAAGCGCATAAGCAATTGCCGATCCTAGGTTACGCATAACTGTAGAGTCAGATAGATCTCTTTGTAAACGCGAAATAGGCAGCTTTAAAGCAAAATGGTTTAATAAAGTATTAGCTAAACCTAAATTTCCTTCGGCATTTTCATAATCAATAGGATTAATTTTATGCGGCATAGTAGAAGATCCGACCTCATCTTTTACTGCTTTTTGCTTAAAATATTGGAAGGAAATATAGCTCCAAATATCGCGCGCAAAGTCTATTAAAATGGTATTTAAGCGAATGAGTAAATGCGCGACCTCAGCAATGCAATCGTGTGGTTCAATTTGAGTTGAATATGGAGTAAAAGCAAGACCTAAGGATGTAACAAATTGTTGCGTATGTTTGCGCCAATCAATTTCAGGATAAGCAACTACGTGCGCATTATAGTTCCCAACTGCACCATTAAATTTAGCAGTAATCTGAACCTCAGCTAACTGTTGTTGGGGTCTTTTTAAGCGATAAGCAAAATTAACAAGCTCTTTACCTAAAGTAGTAGGGGTTGCAGGTTGTCCATGCGTATGAGAAAGCATAGGGTAATCTGCGCATTGCTTAGCCAACATAGTAATACTTGCAATAACCAAAGCTACCGTAGGCTGGATAATTTGGGTTAAAGATTCTTTTAGCATAAAAGCATAAGCTAAATTATTAATATCTTCAGAAGTACAAGCAAAATGAATAAAACCAACATAAGGCCTAAGTGGCGGATATTCTAATAATTGATCGCGTAAATAATATTCAACAGCTTTTACATCATGATTAGTTTGGTTTTCATACTCTTTTACTTTTAAGGCTTCTGCTTCATCAAATTTTTCGAGAATATCTTCGAGAAAAACCTTTTGCGAGGTATTAAAAGGCGGGAGTTCTTTAATATCAGGATGATGAGCTAACGACTCAAGCCATTTAACCTCTACCATTAACCTATAGTAAATTAACGCCGATTCACTAAAAAATGGGCTCAATGACATGGTTTTTGTATGATAGCGCCCATCTAAAGGAGAGACGGCAAGTAATGGTGATTGGCTCATGATTACACAAACTCCCTTATTTCATCCTGCCCTGTTACCGTATCAGCACAGCGTTTACACAATAGAGGATGATCTTTGTTTATTCCTATGTCTTCTTGTCTATGCCAACAACGTATGCATTTTTCCCCTAAGACTGCGCTAACTTTAACAGCTACACCTATGGTATCAACTTGCAAAGCTTCTTTGGGAGCATCTTTTAGTGGCATGACCTTGGCGCCTGAAGTAATAAAGAAAAATTTTAGCTCGTCTTTTAGATCGTTTAACAATTGGAATAAGGCTTTATCTGCATACACAGTAACGTCTGCCGCCAAACCAGATCCAATAACCTTAGATTCTCTTGCATTTTCTAATGCTTTATTAACTTCATCTCTTACCGCTTTAAGTTTATCCCAATTGGCAAAGTTAACTTCTTCTACTAAAGGCCAATCAGCATACCAAGAGGTAAGAAAAATTGAATCGCTACTTTGCTTTGTAACTTCCTGATAGATTTCTTCGGCCGTAAAAGATAAAAATGGCGCAATCCAACGCATGAGAGCTTGTAAAATATAATACATTACTGTTTGGCATGATCTTCTGGCAAGCGAATTTTTCCCAGTTGTATATTGTCTATCTTTAATAATATCAAGGTAAAAGCTCCCCATCACTATAGCGCAAAAGTGATGGACTTTTTGATAAACCACATGAAACTGATAGGTTTCATAAGCATTAATGATTTCAGCTTGCAATTTTTGTGCATAAGCTAAAACATAATTATCTAAAGCAACTAGCTTACCTTGCGCTATAGCGTGCTCTTTAGGATCAAAATCAAATAAATTTGCAAGCAAAAATCTAGCAGTATTACGAATTCGGCGATAAGAATCACTAAGTCTTGCGAGGATTTCATCTGATATACTAACTTCTTGCCGATAATCTGTTGCCGCAACCCACAACCTTATAACATCAGCGCCGTATTTTGCAATAATTTTATCCAAAGCAACGTAATTACCCTGCGACTTAGAAAGTTTTTTCCCATCTTTATCAACTGTATAACCATGCGTTAAAACCTTACGATATGGGGCTACATCTCTACTTGCAACCGAGCTCGTTAATGAAGAGTTAAACCAACCGCGATATTGATCAGATCCTTCAAGGTATAAATCAGCAGGAAAACTTAAACTTGGATTTAAATCTAGGACAGCAGCATAAGAGCTTCCAGCATCAAACCACACATCTAAAGTATCTAAAACCTTATCATAGTTATCCGCTTCAGCGCCCAATAAGCTTACCTTATCGAGGGCAAACCAAGCTTCAATTCCGTCTTTTTCGATAAGCTTTACTACATCATCTATTAATTTAGGAGTATCTTTATGCATTTGCCTTGTGGTTTTATGCACAAAAATTGGGATTGGGGTACCCCAATTTCTTTGTCTTGATATGCACCAATCAGGCCTTGTTGCTATCATGTTGGCAAGTCTAGTTTTACCCCATTCTGGAATAAAACTTACCTCGTCTATGGCTTTTAAAATCTGGGCGCGTAAGTTTGTCTTATCCATACTAATAAACCACTGCAGAGTAGTTAAAAACATCATGGGAGATTTATGGCGCCAACAATGAGGATAGCTATGTTCAATCTCCTCAAGGGCCAAGAGAGCAGTGTTTTCTTTAAGTTTATCAATAATTAAAGGGTTAGCTTTTAAAATATGTATTCCGGCAAAAAAAGGCGCATCTTTAGCAAAGCAGCCATTGTCTAGGACAAAAGTTTTACATTCTATGGAGTATTTAAGGCAAACTTCATAGTCTTCAGCTCCGTGCGCCGGCGCCGTATGCACACAACCAGTACCAGCCTCAATAGTTACATGAGTTCCTAAAATAATTGGTACTGATTTTTCTAAAAAAGGATGTTTTACAAGAAGATTTTCTAACTTCTCACCCTTAACTTCACCAACTAATGTAGCAGGAGTTAACCCAAAACGCGCTAAGGATTCTTCACCTAATTCTTGCGCCAAAATAAAATAAGCACTCTCAGTTTCATATAAACCGTAGGTTAATTGAGGGTGTAAACAAACCGCCTCATTTGCAGGTAAAGTCCAAGGGGTAGTTGTCCAGATTGGTACAATGAGAGGGTTTGCATTTTTCGCGGTAAAATTAAATAATTTATAAAATTTAGCTTTATCTGCAGCGTGAAAGGCGACATCTATAGCTAAAGATTTTTTGCTTTCGTACTCAACTTCAGCTTCGGCTAGCGCAGAGCGGCAATCAATGCACCAATGAACTGGTTTTAAACCCTGATAAACTAAACCTTTTTTAATTAACTGCCCAAGAGTTCTAACAACTGAAGCTTCATAACTATAATTCATAGTGACATAAGGAGCATCCCAAGCGCCAAATACCCCTAAACGTTTAAATTCAGCTTTTTGGATTTTAATAAAAGATGCAGCATATTCACGGCAAGCTTGACGAAATTTAGCAGGAGAAAGATCGGCGCCAACTTTGCCTATCTTCTTTTCAACGTTTATTTCAATAGGCAGTCCATGACAATCCCAGCCTGGTACAAAAGCTGCATCATAATCACTTAAGGTCTTAGCTTTAATTACTATATCTTTAAGAATTTTATTTAAGGCATGGCCACAATGTAGATTGCCATTGGCATAAGGTGGGCCATCATGCAAAATAAACTTCTTTTTACCTTGCATTTTATGGCGTATCTTTGCATAAATTGCATTTTCATCCCACCAAGCTAGCCGGTTTGGTTCTTGTTGCGCCAAATTTGCCTTCATTGCAAAAGCTGTTTGGGGTAAATTTAATGTATCTTTGTAATCTGTCATGAATTTCCTTGCTGTTCTTTTAATGAGGTAAAAAATTTTTTTGCAATAACAATATCGCGTTTAATTTGCTCAACTAAGCTAGCAAATGAAGCAAATTGTTTTTCCGCACGTATTTTTTGCAGAAAAATAATTTTAACCAATTTACCATATAGGTTTTTAGCCAACTGAAACCCATGGACCTCTAAAACCATTTTTTTGCCGCAAACTGTAGGTCTTAAACCCCAGTTAGCAATACCTTCGGTTATACTACCATTATCTTCAACAATATGCACAGAAAATACGCCGTTAAAAGGGGGGTATTTATTTCTAATATGTAAGTTCAAGGTTGGCAAGCCAAATTTACTCCCATGATTTTTTCCATAGGCCACACGTCCTATAACGCTATAAGGTCTACCTAAGCACTGTTGAGCAACTTGAAATTGCCCTCTTTTTAAGGCTGCACGCACTATGGTAGAGCTTATTCTTTGATCATTGGTTTTTAAGTTAGCAAGTATTGTAACTTTTTTGCCTAATTCATGCGCCTTAGTAAACAATAGCTCTACATCTCCTTGCCGTTCAAGGCCGAAACGCGCATCTTCGCCTATTAATATATATTGAGCCTTGAGACGGTCAAATAATACCTCCTGGATAAAGTCAGAGGCCGAACACTGTGCTAAAGAGTCATTAAACTTTAAACAAAAAACCGCATCAACTCCCAAATCTTTTAAGCAAGCTAGTTTATCGCGTAAGCTCGAAATCCGCGTTAAATCTTTATCTACGGCAAAATATTCGCGTGGCTGCGGCTCAAATAACACTACAACCGTAGGTAATGAAAGCCTTAACGCGTTCTGCCTTAAAGCATTTAGCACTGATTGATGCCCAAGATGCACGCCATCAAAGTTGCCAAAGGTTAATGCGCATTTTTTAGAATAAGATATATTATCCCACTCACCATAGGTAAATTGCATGCACGATAGTCTAAGAAAACAAAGGCTAAATTATACCCGGTGAAGCTAGAAATGCTAGATTTTAATTGCTAGTTACTCGAGCCTTTTTTTATGCACCAATTGGGGTTTTTCAGGTGTCTTATTTTGAAAAAATGAATGTTTGTTACTTGTAGCCATTAATTGTCTTAATGCATTCATGGCAATGTCTAATTTCATTTTACAGGCTAACTTACAATCATTAATGTTTTCAAACACTGTAGTTTTAATAGCCAAGAGGTCAGCGAGGCAATTAAAATCATCAGCAGGTTTTAAAGATGCAGTAACATCATTTATAAATCTTGCATGGAGTTTTGGAAAAACGCGCTCTACGATTAACGCTACATCTTGATAGGAATTTAATAATAATGCGCGTTCATCATCGGTTATTAAGCTTAAATCTACGTTCTTATATTTATTCAACAGACTAAAAAACTTATGTGCCTTATACTTTAATGATGCATAATTTTCATACTGCTTTACATAATAATAAATTGCATCTTTAGTTTTATTGATGCGCGTATTATAAAAATCTTCCGAAATGACTAATTTTTGCCCGTTATTTTCAGCCTGAGCAATTAGTTTATTTACTGATTGCTCGATATTGCTACTAATAACTCCGTGTTTCAACCCATATTGTTCTTCCATCCTATCTGTACAATTTATAATTTCGATTAAATGAGTATTTATCCATATTTGCATATCATTTGCGAGGGCAGCATTAAACACCCCATTATTTAAAAGCATTTTTGTTAAAATAGTATGAAATTTCTTGATAGCGCTAAGAGCTGCATTTTGTTCTCTACCAGTTGCTAAATTGCGCGTTATGGTATCAATATTGGCAATGGTTTCACTAAACTCTTTCAGCACAGTTTGCTGAAATTCCCTAGATTTAGTATCAATTCGATCTAATTTGGCAAGATTTACACTAAACTTTGTGAGAACCTCATTAACTAAATTTTCTTTGTCATACATTGAATACATACTAAAAGTATCGACAAAAAATCCTTGCATAAAAGTATGAATATTAGCGAGTGAACTTTCGGCAAAACACTGATATTGATTTATATCCATAACATTCCCAAATAAGGATCTATCAGCAAGCTGTCCATGTAATACTAGAGATGATTTATCTTTAAATTCATTAATGTATTTTATTGTCTTTTTTATTTGCGCCTTAGATCTAATTAAATAGTAAAACTTAAGCAACCAACCAAAAAATCCATTTGTTGTGTGCGACTTTACATAAAATCTAATGCCTAACTCGGCGTGATGCATACTATTTAACAATGTTTTAATGCATTTTGTATGTGGGTAATCATGTTTGGAAACCTTTATCGGCAACTTTATGTTAGGATTTTCTGGTGAAAAACCAAGTTGCAGCAATACATCATTACCTATAGCATGCGGCAGGCTCTGCTCTATTTTATAGCGTAATGTGGCTATTTTTTCTGCTTCTTTAATTGCTAATCTATTTCTATTTAACCTGGATAAATCATCTTCAAAGGTGCCTACATCAGACGCGAGCATAAGATCGGGTTTTAATAATTGTTGCATTTTTTGCTGCTTAATTTCCTCCTGCAACTTAAAAGTATCAATTGTTATTGTATGATTTAGACTTTTGTAGATAAATAAATTTTCTTGGGCGGCTTCTTTGCAATTTTGCTGTAGCATTCTTAAGGGTTCTATAAAGTATTGACAGGACTTTCTGGTAGTAAGGTCTTTTTGGGGCGGTATTGCTATAGCCTTAAGTATTATTTGATCATACTCACTTGCGTAAGCGGCAAAATAAGATCTTAGAGGTAAATATATAGATCTTAAGGTTTGTAATTCATTGGCGGATAAACTTGTTAATGTAGAGCTCTCATGGAGGCTTAGCCATTTTATTAAGTCTTCTAATTCATTTTCTTTAACTTTTTTCTCTATATACTGAGCTTTAATACTCGATATTGATTTTGCACGTGCGCAAGCTACATCTGTTGCTATTTCGTCTTGCAAGTTTGAGCCTATATCATCTTTAAATTTAGAGCTCATTACTGCGTGGACTTTCTCTAATTCCTGCAAATATTGCTTAGTGATTGTATCTCTATTTAGTCCATGTCGTGCTTCTAGAAGAGAAAGATAATTTAAATATTTAATACAATCATTATGTAAAAAAATTTTATATTTTTTAATTATTTCAGCTTTATCTACCATAGTCTCAGCACCTGAAACTAAGGATGCAAAATATTGTACTTTTTGCATTGCTTCTTCATGAAAACTATTGCTGCTTATAAATTCAGCATTTAAATTTTGCTTATTTGACTTTACTAAAGAGGAAATATGATGAATAAAATCTTCTCCTGAATGGTATTGCCGGTTCACATTACCGAGTAAACTCAATATAGGCAGTAACATTTTAATATTCTTAAGCCACTCGGCATTTTTGGCCTCATTCAACTCATCTAATGCACGCCCTTCTTCAGTAAAATGGTATAAACAATTTAGATAAGCCTTGATTGATACAATAAATGGAGCATCATCCTGGCTGATAATTAAGGGAAATGTTAAGTTTTTTGCTTTGGTGTTTTGATCAATTAAACCAAGGTCAAATAGCACAACAGGACTCATATGCCGCCGCAATGTCGCTATATTTTCGGTTAATATATTATTTTCCTGCTCTGAAATTTCTTTTCCCATATCTATATAATTTATTTATGCATAAATAAATTATAGACAAAGAAATTGATCTATACTTATAGTATAAGGAAAATTAACCTAAGAGCTTTTATGAACACTTTAGCAAAAACTATATCCATTATTGCATTTAGCTTAATTGTCCAACTAAGTTTTGCTGAGCTTGCAATAGCGTTTGAATCAAAAGATATACCAATAGATCCAAAAGCACTTAAGCCACCACCACCTTCCTATCCGCAAACAGGAGGCCACTCTCCTTTGTCGTATACAGATAGTTATACTCAGACCTGGCCTCGTGGTGGTACGCTTGATCAGATGACTTTGCAATCAGTTGGAACCTATGGAAATTACCACCCCAAAAGTCACCCGATTCCACTCGATCCTACTTCATCTTATGTTGACTAGGCATGTACTATTAAAACATCACATTTTGCTCCATGCAAAATAGCGGTGGCAGTTGAACCTAGTAATAACGCGAGCCCGTGTTTACCGTGGCTTCCTGTAACGATTAAATCGATGTTTTTTTCTTGCGCCAGCTTTAAAACTTCATTTTTAACCGATCCAAATTCCAGATAACAATGCGACTTAGATACTTTAAGGGACGCCGCTAAAGAGGCTAGTTCTTTCTCTGCCTGCTCTTTAATGGCAACTTCAACTTCAGCAAAACCAGCAAACCCAGGGTATGCGTATGCTGGAATTGGTTCTACCACGTGAACTAAACTTAATTGGGCTTTATTTTCATCAGCAATTTTTTTTGCTTTATGTGCAGCGTGGACCCCTACTTCATCAAAATCAGTAGCAAATAAAACGTTTTTGTACACAATATGCTCCTTTTTTATATAATCCTAACGGCTAAAGTAACTAGACTAACAGATTTTAATGCAGTTACAACTAACATTCTATAGATTCATATTTCATCCTATGTATTGGTTTTTAAAAATTTTAGCGGTAAAACTAGTTCGTAGGTAAAAACCCCTGGGTAAGGTTAACTCTTTTTGACCTTTTTCATTATAGCCAAAAGTTAATGATTTCCCCGTTGCCGCCTTTGGTCTAACTTGCAAATACTCTCCAAGCTTTGCGTCGATTAGAGAGGTTCTTCCTAGTGATATTAAAGTTGTCAAAAAGGTCCAATCACTTTGCAAAACCTGCTCCTCATCTATGTTTGGGGACCAAAGAAAAGCTTTACCTATTCTGCGCGCTAAAAATGGGATTGATTTGTCGCCCTCTACAGGAACCCATAAAACTCGTTTTAATTTAGCAAAGCACCTTGAAGTAACCCAAGTTTCTTTATGCAAATTTAATAATGATATTCCGGTAACAAATGTTGACTCCGTAGGCTTCATTGCAGCATTTAGGGGTAAAGTTTTAAGTTCAATGCCTAACTGTATAAAGTCAGGACCTGCTTGCGAGTTATTTTCAAGACCAAGTAAACGCTCAATTGCCTGACCTACCCAACCTTTACGCATTATTGTTGCTGCTGCAGGTTGAGTTTTAAGCTGCATGGCTACTTGGGCAAATGTAAGCCCTTCAATTGCAATACAGTTTGTCAGTAAACTTTTCTCATTCATCAAGTTGCTTATTTTTAAGATTAGCTAATTCAACATGGAGCGATGGAGTTGGAGGATTTAAGCCTGCTTCTTTAAATAAAGTGGTAATATAAAATAACAACTTAGATCGTATAGCAAAACGCGTATGCAAATTAATATTCACAAAATATCTAATCTCAAAAGATAATAACACTTCGTCAATTTGGGTTAAAAAAACTTCAGGGGCAGGCGTAGATAGTATTTCAGGAATATGTTCTAAAGATTCAAGCAAAATTTTATGCACTTTCTCAGGATCATCAAAGCGTGAAGCCTTAATAGGGACAACCGTTCTAACGATGCTATTTTGATGAGTCCAGTTAGTGAATGGTTTATTAAAAGTTTCGGCATTTGGAATTAAGACTTCTTTATTATCCCAAGAACAAACCCGCATTGATCTAATACCTATATGTTCGACCCTACCCTCAAAGTCTCCTATGGTAATTAAATCGCCCTCCCGTACAGGCCTTTCTATTAATAAAGTAAGCCCGCCGACAATATTGCTAGCAAAATCTCTTAGCCCAAAGCCCATTCCAACTGCAAGACCACCTAAAATTAAAGATAAGCCGGCAAAGTCAAAACCTAAAACCCTGACGGTTACAAAAAAACCGATAGTAATGACTGTGTATTGGGTAAACACTGAGAAACTATTGCGGATCCCAACGTCGTTTATTTGTTTATATAGCCATCTATAACAAAATTCACGGGTCCATTTAGCTAACCAGATGAACAAAAAGAGCAAAGCAATAAAGTAAACAACACTAATTACGGTAATTTCAATTCCTGGTGATTTTATTAAAGTATAATCAGAAAATGAAAATATCATCGTAGCTATAGAGTAGCTTAAATAACTATCAATTAATTTAATAACGGCAAACAAAAATGCCATAAAGAGGAAAAACCGTAATAAATTATCCAAAGGCTTAAGTAGCGCTTCTATCCACAACCAGCCATTATATAGTGAAGCAATCATCCATTCAGAAATAAGCTCAAGTACATCGATCATTAAGCCCCTTATTAACATATATGCAGCAAGGAGCGATAAAAACTGCGCCTGAAACTTACTTAAACTCCAAGCTAAATTTTGGTAACCCAATAATCCAATAACTGCTGTAGTTAATAAAGTGGCGGGAACTATCATCATGAGTAACAAAATAAAATTTTTAATATAGCGTTTTTTAGTATTTAAAACCGGCGCAATTAATTGGGTAATAAGCTGGCGACTTTTAAAGGCTACAAACGCGATTACTACTAGATACAACATAAATAAGCGATTAAATAATTCTTGCACAAAAAAATTTAATGGGTACTGATGACTAAAAACTAATAAAATTGTTGTTAGCATGCCAACATTTAGTAAATACTTTATATTATGGTGTAAGTGCAAATCGTGTTCGGAAATATCGCTGTCTTTATCTATTAACACCAAGTGTGAAATCAAGCCTAGGAGATGAAAGAATACATAAACTAAAACTAAGGAAAAAAGTAAAGCATAACTTGTAAAAGGTACATCATTAACATAAAACGCGACCCACCAAACTGCGAGCAGAGTTAAAGGAAAGATGTTGCGCCAAAATAAAATAAGAATCCCGCGGTATACTTTTTTAATTAACCTCTGAGGCACAGGAGCTACAATAGCTTGTTTGATAAAAGGTCTTAACCCAAGTACAACAAGGATAGGAAATGATATTTCAAGCCAAAAGAAAAATTTAAAAATCCAATCTTGCCACCCATAATTATCCCAAACGCGCAAAAATAATTGTTTTAGATAATTAACAAATTTAAGTGGAATAATAGTTAGTTGTTTACTAATGCTTATCCAGCTTTCTGAGCTTAAATCAGGCAAATGGGTGCGCATAGATAGCTGCTTTGATAAGGCATCTTGTTGGGCGGCCAAATCTTCTTCTAAGGTTTGCTCTTGTACCCCAATTTCGCGAATTTTAGTTTTAATGCTGTCAACAAGCGAGCTCCATATTGGCTTTAGATCTGGAGTGGCAAAACGCTTCCCTAAAATATTTAGCAAATTTAATTGCTCCTTTAAATTTGCTTCTTGCTTAATTAATGCATCTATTCCATCACGATAAATCTGTGTTGTAGCCTCAAGGCTGCTCATAGTAGGATTTTTTTGTAAAGCAAATTCAGCATCCATCCAATGTTGGTTTAGCTCTAATAAACTTAATTGCGATTGAATAAAGTCTATGGACTTATTATTTAATAAAATCTTTTTTTCATTGGCTAATATTTTGTCAGGTTCTTTTTCTGTATGGAGCAATTGCTGAAGCTGCATGCCATCTGCGTATAAATCAGTAAGGTTTTTAGCTAAAAAATCCTGATCTGTTTGAATGCGCTTTATTGCTTGATTATATTGTTCCTTGGCCTGCATAAGCCTTAGCTTGCGATGTTTGGTGATTAAAATAGACTCGTACTGAAAAGCAAGCATTAAAGTATCTTCAAGAATGACGCGATTGCTATTACATAAATTTACCGAATCTTTAAGCTGTTGCAACGAAGCTTCAACTTCTGGATGGGTTAGGACGCGAGCAGTTGATTTTTGTAAGTCCTTAATGGTTTTTTGTAAAACTGCAATATGTTGATTTTCCTGATGGAGCTGCTCTTTAATGCTGACTATTTTTTCGCGTAACAAGAGTAAACTATCTTCATTCGCTTTAGCTTTTTTCCGTATAGCTTCACCTTGTAAATTTAAGGGTAAAGGAATTAAGGCTTGCTTAATTAGAAAGCTAAAATCGTTTTTTTGTTGCGATAAATACAAAAATCTCTGCTTTTCTAGCTGATCGGCTAATAAACTTGAGCTAACTATACAAAATACGAGAGCCAATAAAATGCGATAGCATCGAGAAAAATGTATCTGCAAATGCTCCATCTTTTTTCTCCGTATTATTCTTTAGTTAGTAATATTTATATGTAACTCTTGTAATGCTTGCTTTGCCACTTTAGAAGGTGCACTAGTCAACAAACAAGTAGCTGATTGGGTTTTAGGAAATGCTATCACGTCCCGAATAGATGTTGAACCTGCAAGAATCATTGCTAGGCGATCCAACCCAAATGCTAAACCGCCATGCGGTGGACAGCCATGTTGCAAGGCCTCTAATAAAAATCCAAACTTATTAGCCGCCTCTTCTCTACTAATTTGGAGTAATTTAAAGACTGCTTCTTGATAATCTCTACTATGAATACGAATTGAACCTCCTCCTATTTCATAACCATTAATTACCAAATCATAAGCACGCGCAATTAGCGACAGTGGATCTTTTAAAAGCTTTTCGGCATCAAGCTCAAGCGGTGCGGTAAAAGGATGATGCATGGCTAACCAATTACCATTATTAGGATCTTTTTCAAACATCGGCCAATTAACTATCCAAACACAAGCAATCCCAGCAGCTACTAAATTAAAGTCATGACCTAACTTAACTCGGAGCGCGCCCATTGATTCATTAACAACAAAAGCATCCCCAGCGCCAAAAAACAAAATATCATTAGGCTGTGCTTGAGTTAATTTTAATACTTCATTAACTTCATGAAGAGCTAAAAATTTTAAAATAGGCGACTGCAAACCTTCTATTCCATCTAGCGAATTAACTTTAATATAAGCTAAGCCTTTAGCCCCAAACTTAGCTACAAAAGCGCTATAATCGTCAATTTGTTTCCGGCTTAAAGAAGCGCCATGCGGAATGCGTAATGCAACTATGCGTGAATTAGCACTATTAGCAATTGTTTTAAACAAGGAAAAATTACTTTCTTTAAATACCTCTGCTACATCTTTAAGCTCAAGATTAATCCTTAAGTCTGGCTTATCACTGCCATATTTTTGCATAGCTTCACTATATTGCATTCTTGGAATAGGCGATGGAATGGCTATATTAAGTAAATTTTTGAAGATCTCTATAATCATACCTTCAGCGACATTTTGAATGGCTGCTTCATCTACAAAAGACATTTCAAGATCTATTTGGGTAAAATCAGGTTGCCTATCGGCACGTAAATCTTCATCGCGAAAACAGCGAGCAATTTGATAGTACTTATCAAAGCCTGAAGCCATTAATAATTGTTTAAAAAGCTGCGGCGACTGCGGCAGAGCATAAAACTCTCCAGGGTGAACTCTTGAGGGCACTAAATAATCTCGCGCTCCTTCTGGAGTTGCTTTAGTAAGCATGGGAGTTTCGATTTCAATGAAGCCTAAGTTGTCAAGGTAGTTATGAATAAGTTTGGTCATTTGATGGCGCAAGCGTAAATTATGCTGCATCTCTACGCGCCTTAAATCTAGATAACGATAACGATAACGCACATCATCACTAACAGTTTGCAGATCGTCAGGTAAAAATGGCAAAGGCTCGCAATTATTTAAAATCACAAGCTCTTCAAGAGCTATTTCAAGCTCCCCGGTTTGCATGTCTTTGTTGTACATCTCCTTTGGCCTTTCCCTAACTACTCCTGTAATTTTAACAACTGCTTCAAGCCTTAAATTAGCAGCAAGAGGAAAATTCTTGGCATCAAAAACAACTTGCACAATGCCTGATACATCACGTAAATTTAAAAAAGTAATATGTCCATGGTAACGCCTACTGTGCACCCAACCACACATGGTTACTTTTTTGCCAGTGTCTTGTAAGCTTACTTCGGTACAGTAATGTGTGCGCATTTATTCAGCCTTAGATGTAGAACTATCATTTGCAGGTTGTGGGGCTTTTTTTTCATCTTTTTTAGGAGCAGCATCTGGTTTAACCTCTTTCTCTTTCCTAGGAGTAGATTTAAAATCAGTAGCATACCAACCAGTCCCCTTCAACTGAAACCCCGCAGCAGAAACAATCCGCTCAACCTTACGCGCTTTACACGCAGGACAAAAAGGCTTCTCTTTACTAGCTAACTTCTGCAAAACCTCAAAATGATGCGAACATTTTTTACAAACATATTCATAAATTGGCATAAAACACCCTGGTTAAAGTTAACTATTATACTGATAGTTTAGCCTTTTGCACCCACATTAGTTTACGTAAAATTTGTTTGGTTAATTGATCATGGAAGATTACATAATTAAACTTTTTGTTATCTTTAGTTAGCTGCAATATAATGAACAATCCAGTGTTTAATAGCACTTTACTGTGGGTAAAAGTTGTTATTTGGTTATTTAGATCTTCACAAAGCCAGTTTTCTCCATGATACGCTAAGGCTAATATGTTTTTATGGGGCTTGCCTCTGCTAAAAAGCTTATAGGCATAAATGTATAATATTAGTAAAATAATTGACTTTAATAGCCAAAATACGGGTGAAATTGCAATATCCCAAGTTAATAATAAGGTTAAAATTATAACTGTCTTTTGAAATTGGGGGGATTTATTTAAGTTCAAGGTAAGATCTGATCCAATTGACCACATTAAGAGACTCCTCATCATTAGGCTTTGAGCTGCCTGTTAGCCAATTTAATAATTCTGGATCTGAGGCTTGTAATAATTTGGTTAACTTTTGTAGGTCTTGCTGCGATAAAGTATTTAGTTTTTGATCGCAAAATCTAGCTAATAAGATATCAAGCTCGAGCATGCCACGCCTACATAACCATTTAAATTTGGCTTTTTCAGTTGCAAGATTCACCATTATTTTGTCCACTTAAGTCGTACACTCTGTCAGCTACTTTAATACTTTCTGGCCTATGTGCCACCATAATTTGGGTAATATTTAAGGGTTGTAAGGCAGAGTAAATATTTGCTTCACAAGCAATATCAAGATGGCTGGTTGCTTCATCTAAAAAGAGTATACGCGGTTTTTTATATAAGGCTCTAGCTAATAAGACCCTAGCTTTTTGTCCGCCGGATAATAAAGTACCCTGTTCCCCAATACGGGTTCTATACCCCATAGGAAAAGTATGGACAAATTCATCTATTGCACACATTTTTCCTAGCTCATATAACCAAGTTGTATCAACTTTTTCCGCAAAAAAAACTATATTTTCCACAATGCTGGCGCTTAATAAACGATCGTCTTGCATAACAACGCCTAAAAGCTTGCGGTAGTAATGTAAACCCCAATCTTTAAGTTTTATTCCATCAAGGGTAATTTCCCCTGCAATAGGCTCAATTAAGCCTATCATTAACTTTAAAAGAGTTGTTTTGCCGCAACCTGAAGGGCCTATTATAGCCAGCTTCTCCATAGGCTCAACGGCTAAGCTTAAATTTTTTATTAAAGGTTTTTCTTTTTGATAACAAAAACTTATGTTTTTTAAGCTTAATGCCCCTTTTACTTCGCGTTTAAGAGAAAATCCCAAATTTAAATCTTCAGCCTCTGTGCTTAAGATATCGTTAACCCTGTTAAGCTCAATGTCGAGCAAGCGGTAATTAAATATATGGCTAAGTACATCTTGCGCTTTAGCGGTAAAAGCAGTTCGATACGCAATAAATGCTAATAACATTCCTATGGATAATTTATTTAGTTTAATAAAATAAACTCCTAATCCTATAACCCCAACATACTCAAGATTAGTTAAAAATTGATTACTAATTTGATAGCTAAGCTGTAACTTAGAAGTTATAAAATCAGCATTCAAAGATTTAGTATACTGAGATCGCCAACTCTCTAGGCGCTGTATCTCTTTAGCAGATACTTTAATAGGCAGCATTAATTGTATGGTTTCTAAAAATGTAGTGGCAACTTGGCCATGCAAATGAAATGTATGTTGTTTATAGGTTTTTAAATGTTTATAGCTTAATAAACGAATAATTAAAGAAACCGCAACAAAGCCAAAGACTAATAAGCTTAAGGGAATGCTATAGATTAACATTACAATTGCGGTGAACACTAAAACAATTACCTCAAATAATAGTTGAAAAGCTTCAGTGGTTATCTTTTTTTGCACTTCTTCTAATGCTTGAAAGGAAAACTGTATTTGACCGTGCAATCTTTTGTGAAAAAATGCTATAGGCAAGAACATTAAGTGATACATCGCATTGGAAAAAAACTGCTCTTTAAAGCGCAGTACTACACTGATTAAAAATCTTTCTTTTACATATGTCATTAAAACAAAAAAACTTAAAGCTAAGCTTATGCCGATTAAGAGAATAACTAAATTTTTAAAATCCTGAGTTTGTACTGCTGCATCTGTAATATATTGAATCAAGATAGTTGGAATTAATTGCCCTACTTCTATTATAAGGCTAACAATAATCAGTAAACTCAGCACTTTTTTAAAGCCGGTTATTTGCGCAATAAGATCCTTGACGCGCAACCTTGTTTTGCCCTTAAGGCTTGCAAACTGTTGCATAGGTTCTATTACGAGAATAATACCCGTAAATGCATCTGATAATTCGTGGAAGTTACATTTTCTAACCCCAATAGCAGGATCGTGGATCCATATCCATTTTTTATTCATTTTTTTTAAGACAACGAAATGATCTTGCTCCCAGTGCAGGACCGCTGGTTTAGGCATAGCTGGTAAGAGATCTGGTTCAACTTTAAAGGCTTGGGCTTTTAATTGGAGTTGCAAAAAAATCTGTTTCATCTCGAGTAAATTCATCCCCATGCCTGAGGTTGCCATGGTATTTCTAAGTGAAGTTAAATCAAGCTCGTGACCATAATAATTAGCTATCATGGCAATGCAAGCTAAACCACACTCAGCTTCTTCATATTGCATATACATAGGTAGCTGTTTAAGGAAATTCATCCCACCTTACTCCATACCCACTCCCATAAAGCCCGCCTTTCACCTAATAACACGGCTTCAAGTGTCATCCCATGATAAATTGGGAGTTTAAAGGTGCGCCAGTATAAGTAAGGCTTATCAAGCTTTACATTAACTTCATAAAAAGGTTCTTCAATATTAAAAGCACGGCTAACTGAACTTGGTTTAGCAATATGTAAGGTTTCAGCGGTAATAAAACCTTTTACGGTGCCATAACGTTTGTAGGCATATGGATCATACCTTAAGAATGTTTCGGTTAGCGGGGTGACAAAACGTAACTGCTTTACTGGAATTAAAAGTTTAGCCAACCATTTTGCGCTAATTGGCTTTATTTTAAGGACTGAT
The DNA here is from genome assembly GCA_001804735.1 of Legionellales bacterium RIFCSPHIGHO2_12_FULL_37_14. Classification (GTDB taxonomy): domain Bacteria; phylum Pseudomonadota; class Gammaproteobacteria; order Legionellales; family Legionellaceae; genus 2-12-FULL-37-14. The sequence continues at coordinate 86,479 of MHBC01000042.1, forward strand.
TTTCTGCCATCAACGTAACTGCCAACCTGAAAAGCAATCTCACTTACAACCCCTGTAATAGGCGCCATAATGACGTAAGACTGCGAAATTTTAGACTTAATTTGCTGTACTTTGAGTTGCTCAATGTCTTGTTCTTTTGCGCGGAGCTGGCGTTTTTCGGCTTCATATTGGGAAAATGATAGGTAATGTTTAACCAAGAGTTGCTTAAATTGTTTTAGCCGCTGGCGTTTTATTGTTATATCTTGTTCCATTTTAGCAATAAGCTGCTCTAATTTATTTAAATGGGCGGTAAATTCTTGTTTAGTCCCATCTATGCTTGAGCTAACTTTAAATAAAACCTCACCTTTTTTAACTTTTTGCCCAACATAAGTCCATTGTTTTACTAACAAGCCAGGAGATCGAGGAAATACTTCGAGTAATGCAGGTTTTAGATCAAGGTAGCCTTTTACTATGGCTTTTTCCTGATAACTACCAACATAAAACCAAATACCTAAAGCTGTAGCTAAAATCACTCCCAACCAGATACAAAGCTCATACGCAAACTGAACCTCTAAGAAGATTGATCCAATAGCCTCTTTTGCTGATTTTTGCTTTACTTCTTGGCGCAATAGGTTTTCTACCCTTTTTTGATTAGTATTTTGTAGTGGGGTTAAGTGGTTGGACATGGGTTTCTCTTTTTTGCATTTTTTTGTTGGGCCAAGGCCCAACCTACTGTTTGGTTAGTTTGGCTAGGATTTGTTGGGCGAATAGTTTATTGTTTGGTTGAGTTAATTTTGCTAGTTGTTTTAATTTATCTTCTGCTAATAACCTAATTGCTAGGTTTTGTTTAGTAAGGGAAGCGGCTTCAAGTAAAACAAACAGCGCTTTATTTCTATCAGATTCATAAGGCGAGTCTAAAAGTTCTATAAATGGCATGATATCAACTTTTTTGTATCCTGATTTGTGCATGGTATTAGCTATAACGCGCATGGCATTATTGCGTACTTCCTCATCTTTATCTTTTACATATGGGAGTAAAGTGGCAAGAATTTCATGAGGATTAGTAAACTCGCCAACGAGAAAGACACTAGCTGCTCTACGGGCTTTATCTTTATCTTGAGCTAGAGTTTGGATTATAAGAAATTTATCGGTAATTACTCCTTGGGAAAATTGTTCTTTGTAAGGCTTAAGTTGTGGATTTTCAAAACCAAACAAACAGTGATAACCTGTGCACTGAATGCTATTCACATCAAGCTCATGGTTTAGCATAAGCTCCATACCTTTTTTAATGTAGTTTTGCATAGCAGTTATTAAGTCGTTTTTTTCGAGTTGAGGCTTTGGCTCAGCTTCTTGGTCTTTTAACCATTTTAAGCGGTGTTTTTCTTCTTTTTTTATGACTTCTATTGTAGTGTAATGGGTGTTTTCATCGGGGTAATATACAGTTTCGAAGTCTACATAGAGGTAGTTGCCTTTATTTTTTATTAATGAACACATTTTTGCACGCTCTTTTTGCAGCTTGGCTTGCACCTTTTCTGGTAAGTTGAATTGATATTTTTCTTCCATTTTCCACTTTTTATCTACCAATTTAGCCAAATGAGTCGCATATTCGCGCAATACCTCCTCCCCTTTTGCCGAATCATCACCAAATAAATCGACGTTTGCTTCAGCAAAGCAATAGCTGTAGAAAAAACTCATTAAAAAGGCAATTTGCATAAATTTAAAAATTGGTTGCATATTAATCTCCTGTTACATTGTTATGCTCTTGGTAAATTCTCATATACATGTTGCGCCATATTTTCCTTTACTTGTTGAATAGTGTCTCTTTGATAATCTTTTAGCCTTATATTTGCCTCTCTGGGATTCCAGTTAAAATAAAATGAGCGATGTTGCATAAAGTTAACAAATCTATCTAAGAGCAAAATATTAGGTTCCATTTCTTCAATCCAGAGAAATTGTCCTTGTTCGTTAATTTCGAGGAATATATATTCATTTTCGGGGCTAACAATCATATCAATGCAACCAAATGCTAAGCCGAGCTGCCGCATTAAGGATTGCAATTTAAATTCTATAGATTGGGGTAAGTGATATGGCTCTATAGAAAGAGTGTCCTCAGAAGAAGCCCGCCAATCAATTTTGCTGTTTTCTTGCTCTTGGGAATTAACTTTAGTAGCGACACAATCTTTGCCAAAACAATTTACTCTTAACTCATATTTTTTCTTAACATAGGGTTGATATATTCCTGGAGTAAGTTTTAAAACCTCATCAGATGGCAACTGTTTTGCATCAATGATAGCTGTATATAGGGCTTTAAGGTTTGCTTTTTCCGCCCAAATATTAGGGCAAAGGGCCTTATAAATTACCCCTTCTTTTTGATATGCCTTGATAAAAGATTTAATGTCTTGGGGGGAATTAGAGCAAAGTGTGGCGGGAATTTGGAGGCCGCACTTTTTTGCTAAGTGTAATTGTAATAATTTAGAATTGGCACGCCTAGCGGCTAAAGGATCGTTAACCCACCATGCTTGGGTTGAGAGTAAGGAAGTAATAGAATCGAGAAATAGCCTATTCTCTCGGATTACAAAAGTATAATCCCCAGGGTGGGTAAGGTGCTTTGGCACTTTTGGTTGATCGACTCTTCTATGCCAAATAACATCAAACTCGCTAAGACCATACTCGGGCATGTGATCTGAGCTCGCCCAAAAGGTTCGATGGAGGTTTACCGATACTGAGTGAGTTAATAAGCTAGGCTGATCCGCGGCAAACCACAACTGTACTTCATGACCCAGCTCTTCGAGAACTAATTTAACAATTACTGCATGCGCATCATCAGGCTGCGTATAAATTAAATATTTCATAATGATCCTTTAAATTACTTTAACTCCGCCTAGATGCCGCGAACAAATCTCGGCACATAGGCGGTAGGGATAAATTGTCAAACGAAAAAATAATTAATCGGATCGATAATCAGGCTGAAAATCAATATGGTGTAAATTGCCTGTGATTTTGAAGGTTATGACGAAAGCTGGCATATTACCGCCACCTGAGATGTCTTGTAGCAAATCGTCTGGAACAGCTTGAGCTAGTTGATAAGCTAAAACACGTGGTTGGTTGTTATTTTCCATAATTAACTCCATATTTTTTATTAGTGAAATGCCAATTTATTTCCTATTGGCGCTGTCCATTATAAGTCATACTAATTAGCATTCAAGAGTAAAAATACAATTTTTTCCTATTTTACCTCCTCTTTTATAAGCATGATGTTTAAAAGCGGTAAAAAATGTCAAGATTAGTCATTATTTAACCTAAATAAAAATAATTTGCCTAAAAAGTGTCTAGGCATTATAATATCAGTTTTTTACAAATTAATAAGCAAAATGCCACCAAAAGATGCAAAAAAACCTAATCCTATGGAAAACTGCGCACCCTCAGGAAATGTACCCCTAGAGCCAATTTTAAGAGCAAGTGCGTTGCGATCAATTCTTAAAGCTCAAAGTAAGATTAACGAATCTTCATATAGTGCTAGAAGCCCTAAGGATAATGAATTAGATGATAAAGCGCTCAAAGCGCATGATGATAAGTTTCTCGAAAACATGAAAATCATAAGAAACCGGAGAATTACCAGAAAAAGAACCTGTAAGTTTGCCCGCAGTGTTAGTATAGTGCCTCTTAACTCCCCAAGTTCACCTGATTTACTCTCTTCTGCTACTTGTACTATGCCAACTATGCCTCCTGAAGCTAAGCATAAAGAAGCTTTATCAAGAACCGAAAACTTTCTTAACGAATTAAAAATTTTTCTCAGCACAAAACCTAAAAAGACTTTGACCATTGCTGATGTATTATTATTTGCCGCAGAAGTTGGGATTGAGGTAAGCGATATGCAACCTACTGATTCAATCTTGTTCACTAAGGCTATAGAGCACGTGCTTGCTGATGCTAAGTATGATGAAGCATTTGATGATTCAGATTTAGTAGAAGAAGCCATACGCCAGGCTGCAACGTTAGAGTTAAGGTCTTATGAAACTTCTTTTCCCAGTGGTGGCAATGAGTCTCCTGTTGATTCAACCCCACCAAACTCTGGCCATAAACCCCCACACCACATTCCACCTCTTAAAGTTGAAGCGGTGCCAGCAATGTCTTTCTTCGCCAACAAACGCTCTACTAGCACCCAAACATCGCAGCCAGCCACTGTTTCAACTAGGCAAAACACGGAGCCCTTGCTAAATTAATGCTTTTTGTTGATATAAAAGGGCTTTGACATAAATTATATCAATTTTGATTTTTTATACAATTAACCTATACTTTATATACAATAAATATTGTTTTAATTCATAATGTATAGAAAAGTGGTGTTACGGACATCAAATATATCTGTTAAAACTAATCCTGCAGCAAGTTATTTATCTAGTTTGTTTGCAACTGGAACACGGGTGCCATCTTTAGGGTTTTTCTCGGCTAACTCTCCCCAAGATCCAAAACACCCTGTTGTACAATGCGCGCGTCTTCCCCAAGTTGAATTAAGAGAAATGGCCCTTGCATTAAATTTAGATCCTAGCAATGACAAGGATCAGCTGCTCGCATTTTCATTTACTAATTACAAAGTAGAAAAAGCGCTTACATTTGAAATTATTCGTCAAATGATGTCAAAGGTTTCTACTAAAGATCCAGATGAATTTAACCGTATAGCCGAAGAGTTTTATAACTATTTTATTTCCTCAGGCAAAATTGAATTATTAGAAAAGATTTATCATGATCTATACAAAGAAGGCCAAGAACAAGCAGAGCAGTTTATAGATAGCCTTTTGAACGATTCTCAAGAAATGTTAGAACAAATGTCGCATGATCCTGCTTTATTAAGAGTTAAACAAGTACCAACTTCAGATAAATCTGTAGATGTTGTACGTGAAGTTGTAGTGCATAGTAATTACTCAAGGCGATTGCATGAATTTGTCGCGGATGAACTTGAAAACCAAATGCAAACAGGAAAAATTAGGCGTTTACCAAGTAAAGAAACAAATAGCTACTTTATGATTGCTGGCCCTGCCGCTAGTGGTAAAGGACTTATAACAAGAAAATTAATTGAAAATGGATCTATTAACATGATGCATCTATGCCGTTTAACACCTGATGATTATCACCCATTATTAGATTTAGGCGGCAAAATAATTTACCGCTCGCCAACCCAAAGAGGTGATTATTCACATGAACTCTTAGCTGCTACCATGAAAAATGTTGAACATGATTTAGAACATATGCGTAGTACACAAAATCAAGCTCCTGATATAATAAAAGAAGTTATTGTTATTACCCAAGCAAGAATTAATGATGCTATGAAATCTGGAAAAAATTTATACTGCTTTGTAGCTGTACATGACAGTCCAGACTTGATAGTTGAAGGGGCTATGCAAAGATTTAATAGTACAGGTAGGTATGTTTCACCTCATTACATTTGTAATGGACAAAGGGGTGTTAGTATAATGATGCCTGAAGCAGTGGAAGAACTTGTAAAAAGTAATGACTCTAAACAAGCAAATATAGTATTTTATGAAACAACTTTCGTGCATGATAAAGCCACAAAAGAATCTAAAAATCCAGTAGCTACAGCTGACTCTACCTCAAAAAAGTTTATAATATTTCAACTTGACAAGTTAATTAAATTTAATGCAAGAAAAGATCTTACGCTCACAGAAAATGAGGCTGAACAAGAGTCGGCAACAAATGAACAACTTGTAAATGAGTTTTTAACTTCATATGCGAACGTCCTTGATTCAATGGTGTTGGTAGATCCTGATTTTGATCCAACGAAAGATAGCAATGTTAATGAACATATATACGCACACTTCGACCCAGTAACAAAATCTTTTGTTATTGATGATGATGAAATTTATAAAAAAGTGGCCGGTAATTCTCCATTGAGCGCATTGTTCATTGATAAAGTATGCGAAAAACAATCTGCAGAAGCAACAAAACAATCTCACATTTAACCAAGGGGGAAAAAGTGGACGACAAACACAGTAGCAAAAAGCAAAATATAATTAACATTGATTTGGATAATAAATTATCAATAAATCGCAAAAAAGTGCATGAGCTCACTGAAGCAGAAAAAAAGTGGATAGAGAATATTGAATATTCAACTCAAGATAAGCCTTCTATTAAAAAAATAGACAAAGATAAATAAACCTAGCATCATCATGCACAAAGAAAAATTAGCCGCCACGACTTGATCGCAAGCTTATCTCTTCAGATATTTTTTTTGGTATTTTATCACTTGTACTATTATCAATTCTTTCAAGCCATGCCAATACTGGCTTTGACAGTTCAGGATTTTTGCCAGCTTTTTTAGTTAATTTTTTCATCAATTCTTGAGATAACTTAAAACCAAACTTCCTCATAAAATAAACCCTTAGTATGCAAAATCTAAACTTGAATTTAAGCATTGTATATAAATTTAACTTTACTATCAAGAAATAAATCAGATGTATTTTGGTAACGCAAACGTTCGCTTAAGTATGTTATTTACTTGAAACACCAGAAGGTTGTGGAGAATCTTTGGGTGAAGCGTAGGAGCACATATCTAAAAGACACGTGCTTACTTCTTTATTAATAGTTTTTATTTTTTCTTGGGCAGTACCATTATTCGGTAACGGCAGCTGCATTATTTCATCCAAGACACTCCTTATGCTTGCCATACTGTCGTTTGATAGGCTTTGATAAGATTCTAATTGCCTTAATTGAATAGCAAGCAAATTAGCGAGCTTTTCGGTTAATGTTTTTTCACCATCAATATTTCTAAGTAACTCTAGCGTAGTGTAAAGCTGCTGTATTACCATATTGTATGGTTTTTTGGCAGTAAAGGTATTTGCAGGAGAAGCAAAAAAACTTCTCGCTTGGTTGGTTGAAACTTGGGAGTTTGGATTTTCAGCTTGAGTAGACTCAACTAAACTATGTATGTAGTCTTGGACTTGTTGACCCCATTTTTGATAAATACCTACTGAAGTATAAGTTTCCTCAAGCTTAAAATCTAACCTTGCAAGCGCTGTTTGAAAATTATCAATAAGCTGCTGCAAATCAGCTGTCATTATTGCTTTATTGTAGCTTTTATTATCGCTTAATGTGATTTGACATCTCTTTAAACCACTTTGAAGTTCTTGGAGAGCTTTCGCAAACCTACGATATCGGTCTCCTAAATCAGCTGGGGGTTCAATATTCATTTTTGGAGGAAATTCTATTCTAATAGGGGCAATATTTGCGATATCAAATAGCAAAGCTTCTAAGTCAGGAGCTTTTTGCTTGGTTGCTTTACGATTTACTTCATTGCTTGGTGTAGGTTCTTCCTCTTCACTATTTTCGCGCGCATTTCTGGCTATACTAAGCAATGAAGTAAATCGTAAAGCAACCAAGCAAAAAGCTCCTGACTTAGAA
>MHBC01000043.1 GCA_001804735.1 Legionellales bacterium RIFCSPHIGHO2_12_FULL_37_14
GTAAATGCTTCTCGACCCATTACACATAAGTTGGGATTTTATCAGAGCAGCATTGATCAGCTGGAATTTTTTGCCAACCATTTTTTTGACAGGACCATGGATATTTTTATCGATGAATTACCGGTACTGGCTAATTCTCGTTTTGCCACAGAGGCTGAATTTCGTCGTCGATTGCTTTTGACTCGCACCGTATCCAAAAAAGATATTGATCTCACAGAATCAGAATTAGAAGTGTTGTATTGGAGTGCGCAAGGAAAATCGGCTGAAGAAATTGCTGCTATTCTGGGTTTGACCAAAAATACGGTGGATACATACCGAAGGCGCCTTATTGAAAAAATGGAAGTTTCAAATATAACGCAAGCGGTGTATGTGGCTTCTAGTGCAGGATTAATTGTCTAGCCGTCAGAATAGTCAGTCTCATATATGAGATAGGCAGCAACTTCTATTGAGGTAGAATCATCGTACATTTTTTGAAGGCTATATTTAGTTTTCAGAAACTGATTAATAAAGTTGGAGAGTGATATGCGTAATAAATATCGAATGCAAACAGATCTGACAAACAAAGTTGCATTAATCACAGGTGCGGCAAAAGGGTTGGGTGCTTATTATGCAAAACTTTTAGCGAATAATGGTGCTCATGTTATTGTCACTGGAAGAAAAAACTCAAAAAACGGGCTAAATAATCTTGTCGAGGAATTAATGGCAGATGGAAACAAAGCCTCTGCGTTAATTTTAGATATTAGAGAAATTTCTACTTTTAAAGACAAAGTGGCAGAGATTGTAGATCAATTTAAACATATTGATATTCTCATTAACAATGCGGCTGTAACACTTGATCAATCATTTTTTGAAGTTGATGAAGCCAATTGGAATTTGCATTTCGATACCAATCTGAAAGGACTGTTTTTTTTGTCACAAGCGGTTGCAGACCAAATGAGATCTCAGGAAGGCTATAAAAGTATTATTAATATTGCAGCTGTGAATGGTCAAAAAGTGAGGAAAAATTGTATACCGCTTGGTGCATCAAAAGCTGGAGTGATTCACCTTACAAAGATGATGGCATATGAACTCATTGACGACAAAATAAAGGTAAATGCTATTTCTTTGGGATTGTTTCCATCAGAAGCAGTTGAAAAATATTTGCAGGAGGATCCTAGCGCTAAAGACTATTTAAATCGTATTCCTGCAAAAAGAGCAGGAGATTTTGCAGATTTAGATGGCCCACTATTGTTGCTGGCCTCGGATGCCTCTAATTATATGAATGGCAGCATTATTAATGTCGATGGCGGATTTTCATCGGATGTTTTTATGCCTGCGAAGTAATGAATAAATTATTCTTGATGACTGTTCTTTATTTTTTTCGAAAAATATCAAAAGAAAAGTGGAGTAAAAGATGAACCAAAACACCCATCGCTTAGATCAAAAAGCACCTCATATTTTAACGCTGATTATCATGAGTTCGTTTGCTTCGATGGGTGCCGTTATTTTCACACCTGCTTTGCCAGAAATTGCCAATTATTTTGGTATTTCTCAAGGGATGAGCCAATTAACGATTACTCTATTTTTATTGGGTTATGCGTTAGGGCAATTAATCTATGGTCCATTGGCCAATTATTATGGTAGGAAAAAAGCTTTTTATATTGGCATTGTTATTGCCACTATTGGAACAATTATTAGTATCGTTTCTGAGCCACTCAATTCTTTTGGATTTTTAATTACCGGCAGAATGTTGGAAGCGTTGGGCTCCAGTGCTGGTTTAGTGATTTCATTTACAATTGTAAACGACCATTATTATCCTACGCAGGCCCGAAAAATTATTGCTTATATGATGTTAGCATTTGCAGTGGTGCCGGGTATCGCCACGATGGTGGGTGGCATTTTAGTATCGAGTTTTCACTGGATAAGCTGCTTCTACTTTCTATTGGTCTATGGTCTTCTTATTGGCATTCCCGTCAGCCGGCTTCATGAAACTGCTACTACTTTAGATAAAACCGCTTTTCAGATGCCAAAAATAAAATACAATTATTTGTTAGCGTTCAAAAATGCACGTTTGCGTAATACAACCTTATTTTTAGGTCTCACTAGCATGAGTGTTTATATTTATGCTTCGACTGCACCTTTTATTGCGATTCACAATTTACATGTTCCACCGGCACGCTATGGGTTGATAGGATTGATACCTTATATTGGTACCGCGGTTGGTGCGATTGTCTCTGCACAACTTGCTAAAAGCTGGGCCGCTAAAAATTTAATAAAAATGGGTTGGATTTTTGAAGCTATCGCCACTGCATTATTAACAGGATTATTTTGTTTTAATTTCATCAATCTTGTAACGATCATTGGCTGTGGTTTTATTTTTATGTTTGGTGGATGTTTGATTGTTAGTAACGCTGCCAGTATTGCCACATCTGCTATAGAAGACAAAGCCAGCGCCTCTGCAGTGATGAATTTTATGAACGTTGGGATGGCTGTATGTGGGACGTTTATTTTGGCTTTTTTACCTGGCTCTGCCACCTTAAAATTGCCCATGCTGTTTGTTGTCGCTATGTTGATTATGTGTGTTTTATGGCGAAAACTGGATATTGGTGGATAAATTGATTATTAACCAATAGTGGATAAATTATTATCTTTAGAGTCATTATGATTTATTTTTTTAATAGAAAAATAGTGCTGTGTTATTAACTTATAAGAGAGAGACGACATGAGAGAAACATCATTAAATCCATTAAATTTGCAAAAATTAATTGCAGAAAAAATTAAAGATGCTGCAGAAAATAAAACTATCGAGCAAGAATGCTTATCTCAATTAAAAGAAATTGGAGGAATTGACGATAAGCAATTTTTGCATAACCTTTCTATGGCACTCCGGCAATCCTTTGCAAGGAATCATACTAAAATTGAGAATTTGCTATATATTTTTGATCTGATATTAGATATGACCGCGTTGGATTCATCTGTTGATCAATATAATGCAACAATGAGCGAGAAAATTTACAAACACACAAGAACGAGATCGATTGACGCTGGGTTAGATGTAGGTGGTCGTTGGGGAGAGGGTCTAGGACCTTTAACGCTTGGTGTGTCCGTTTTGGCTGCGCCAGCAATTGGTTGTTTGGTGGGACGAGCGAATAATTTTTTTAAAATACGTAATAGGGATACTTTTGATATTCGTGGAATGATTAAGCTGTACCAAAAATTATATGCTTTAAATAAAGGAGTAGATGATACAGTAAAACAAGCGTGTATCGAGGAAATTTGTAGCGAATACTTTAAAAGAAAATCTACTTTTTCAAGTCAATCCAGCCAGGACTTGTTTGAAAAATTATCAAGCACAAAGCTGAGTATCCCTCAAAAAATAGAGGCTATTATTGGATTTATTAATGATTGGAATAATGCTGGCAAAGCCATGTACAAAATCATTGGGTCCAGTTTAAACGCTATGGATCTAGAAGATCAACACAGGCTTTTTCCGCAGAATCGGGTATGATAGTTTGCTATTTCAAACAAGAGAATAATTTCAGGTATATAATCTGTTGATTTTAGGGCCTTCAAAAAAGCAATTCTGAATATTAATACTATAATCCTAGAATCAGCAGTTGAAGGCTACTGCGAAAGCTTAATGCACTAAATCTAGGAATTTTTCTTGGACTTTTTAATTTCACCGTACGGGTGAGTACGCCTTCAATTAAAAAGTCCAAGAAAAATTCCTATCTTCAGCACCTTAAGCCTTCTCGCTACGCCTTCAACTGCTGATTCTAGGATAATTCAGCTATATATCAATACATCAATATGCAAATAAACAAAGAAGGCGGCTATAAACATGAACCCAAAAAAAATAGCAACCATAACGATAACCTCACTCTTTTTAATCAGTGCGACAACCGTAACCGTGCAAGCTGATTCTGCAGGTCATGTACTCGGCAAAGCGGCTAAGACTCTTAAACAAGCTTTTGATGATTGTGCAAAACAACAAAAATGTATTGTTCCTGTTAGCATTGCTGGCGGGATTCTTGTTTTGGGGCTTGGAATTGGTGCAAGCAAAAAAATTGCTTTCAATCAGAGGATTCGTGGATATCGAAATTTTGATACCGATACTTTATCTGATGCAGATATAACGGCCTTAGCAGAAAAATTAGATATGCCTGGTGTTACATTGTCTGCAAGAAAAGCAATAATTAGATCGAATATGCGTCAGTTCAGTGATTTAAAAAATAAATACCCTGCAAGTCAAACAATTAGAGAAGCACAAGCGCTTGAGGCTAAGTCTAAAGAATTATCTCAAAAGATTGCACGCGGTGAGCTAACAACAGAAGATCTCAGTCCTAGTCAGATAAAACTAATCGATAACCCCGGTGAGCTGACAGAGGATGAGATAGATGGGCTATTGGTAGATGGGTGATTTTATTAGAGATCACACCTACGCCTTTTTTAAAATCGGTGGCTCCGACACCAGCATTTATTTGCCAACTGTGAAGAGCTAAAAAATGAAGTTAGTTGAGAATGCAAAGAAGTGCTTCAGAGAATCTTACATGAAAATGAAAAATAATATGCCAATGAATGTATTTGAAAAAACAGTCGTTAATGTTTGGGGCAAGAATGGTCAAGCATGGTTGAAAAAAATACCTTGGGTTATTAATCAACTATCTGATCTATGGTCATTGAGTGATATCACTCCTGTCGACAACCTGAGTTTTAATTTTGTTGCCAAAGCTAAGCAAAATAAAAATCCAGTTGTCATTAAAGTCAGTTGCGATAAAAAACTTATTGAAGAGGAATATCGTGCACTCAAACATTTTGATGGGCATGGGTCTATTAATGCAATCGATATTCATAAAGATTTGAACGCTCTATTGTTAGAGCAAGCAATCCCCGGGAATTTATTAAAAAATCATTATTCAAGCGATATTCAAAACACCATAGAATCTTACGTAAAAGTTGTTAACGCACTGGGTTCTCAATCTAAACCCGCTCATCATTATACGCATGTAAAAAAATGGTGTGAGGCGATTGATCGTATCAATGATAAGAGAGTACCTAAACATTTAATCAATAAAGCCCTAACGTTGAGTGAGTTCCTACTAAAAACAGCTGATAAAGAATACCTTTGTCACGGCGATCTGCATTTAGACAATATTCTTTTTCATAAAGACAAATGGCTTAGCATTGACCCAAAGGGTATTATCGGTGAAATGTCCTTTGAAGCCGCCGCGTTTGATTTGATCAGTCAAGAAGAATGGTTCAACCTAAAAACTGTGCCGGACAAAATTACCACTCGCATACATTATTTAGCTCAAACCTTAGGCATTGACAAATCCCGTCTACTTTTTTGGTTTTTTGTGCGCGCGATTATTTCAACACAATGGTTCATCGAAGATAATAGCAACCCTGAAGAGGCGCTCAAACTAGCGACTATGCTGTATTCTCTTCTAACAAATAAAAAAAATGACTCCGACAAAGAAAAAACAGTCGCTAAGCAGCCGCCAGACATTACAATAGATTTGGCAAAAAAAACTCATTGATCAACAATTTCCAGAATACGCACATTTGTCAATCACCTCCGTGAAAAAACAAGGTTATGATAATCGTACGTTCAAACTGGGCAATGATTTATTGATTCGAATGCCCACCGATGAACCTCAAAGATGGGCATCTCTCGGGTGTCATTGATTTTGGTGGCATGGCTGTCGGTGATCCTGCCTGTGATTTAGTCATTGCTTGGACTTTTTTAAAAGGGAAATCAAGAGAAATATTTATGAACGCGATAAAGCTTGATAATGATACATGGCTCAGAGCAAAAGCATGGGCTTTGTGGAAAGCTACCTTTGAGCTTTGTCAAATCAAAAATAAAAATAGCGATGACGCTGTTATTCAAAAAAATATAATTGAGGATATTTTGACACCCTAGGTTAAAACCACGGGCATTCCGGAAGAGCCTCTATTAAGTCAAGCCTTATGGACATTGGGGGCTCACATTGAAGTGAAGGAGATTCAAGGACAGCCGGTCTATACCGTCGTCGGACCTATGTGTCTACATATGTTGAGATGAAGCTGACGCAGCGGGTGCATTCTGGTTAACACAATCCTTTCGAAATGCAGCTATTCGTTATTGGCATCTAACCCAGTCCAGGAATGCTTCATCTTCAAATTGGTAAATACCATAATTCATTTTGGTGATTATATTTTTATTTGTTAGACGTGTTAATGCATTATTTGCTGTGCTTTTGTTCATAGCATGCCCCAGACCTAATTTAGTCCCTAACTTTTCCATGGTTGATTTCGCATAGAGATCCGTTTTGCCTTCG
>MHBC01000044.1:0-49675 GCA_001804735.1 Legionellales bacterium RIFCSPHIGHO2_12_FULL_37_14
CTTTTATGATTTATTAAGACGGGACAGCCCTGTTTGTTGGGCCTTGGCCCAACAAAAAATACTTCTATTTATGATATACTGGTAGTTTGCCGTAAATTTTGTGGCTACTGTCCATGTTACATCGTATCCTAAAACATCTACCTGAAGCCTTCTCAGCAACCAATCTACGTGCAGGAGTTCTGCATGTTCTGCAAGAAGGTATTTTAAACATAAGGTTAAGCGATGGCCTTATGCATGCGCGCATTAAGGGGAACTTAGGTAGTTTGTTCGATGTTTATCTTGATATAAAAACTTGGCCTAAGACAAATGCTCGTTGTAGCTGTCAAGTCCAATTTAACTGTGAACATGCTGCCGCAAGCTTACTGCATCTTTATTTCCGTGAGCGCGCAACCAACCCCTCCTTTAAAATAGAAGTTTTAGATGCTTCTATTAAAAAATATACCGAGAAAGCCCTAATAGATAATAAAGCCCGAAAAACTCATGAGTATTATTACGCGCTTACTATCCTAAATAACTCCTTTACTGTCGAGCTTTTGCGCGCACGAATTTTAAAAAATGGCATTTTAGGAAAAAAAGAAGAGGTTAACCAAATAGAAAACCTTGCACAAAACAATGAAGATGCCGAAATATTAAAAAAACTTACCCCGAGAGGAAATTTACTTAACCTAACAAGCTCCTCTACTCTTGAGCTATTATTATCCTCAGGCAGAGCAATAGATAAATTTAGCGATTTACCCTGGCATCGCGCCAAAAAAATAAAAGCTAAATTAGCTTGGCAAGTTACCAATGAAGGTCAGCAAACCTTAGCTTTTGAACATAAAGGCAAAGTCCTTGAGGTAGTTAGGTTAGATAAATACTGGTATATAGACAAAAACGTGCCAACAATTGGGGTTTTAGAGTTAGTAACGCAAAAACCCCCTAAACCATTTTCTCTTGATAAACTAAGTGCAATAGAGCTAACGCCAACTCCAAACATCACTCTAGGGTGTAGGGAAAAAGCTGGTGAATTGAGTGGCACAGCGCGTTTATCCTTTGAATACCAAGGCAACAGCCTTAACTTTAATAGTCCACAAGAATATATATATAAACAGCATAATAAAGTTATCGCGAAAATTTTGCGCGCCTCTACCTTTGAAAAGCAGTTTTTCGCGCTTTTAAGAAAAAAACTGGCGTTTGTTACCTGGCAAGAAGATGGTTCTGGGGAATTTCAGCTTAAACATGAGAATCTTCAGCAAATTAAAAATGAGTTTACTCCTTGGCTTAGTAAAATTAATGGCGAACTTATTCTTTTAAATACTATTTACAAAGAAAATATCAATGCTGAAGAAGTTAAATGGTATAGCCACATCGAGGACCAAGCAGATTTTTTTGCCTATGAACTTGGGATAATAATAGATAACGAAGAAGTTAATTTGCTCCCTATTATCGTTAAATTATTAGCAAAATATACTAGAGAAGAATGGCAAGATTTACCGCTTGATCATACATTTGATATAGAGATTGGTAAAAATAAAGTGCTTACGCTTGCTTGGCAAAGATTAAAGCCATTCATTGATTTTTTATTTTTAGAAAAAGGTATTTTTAACGTAGATAAGCGTTTAAAGCTAAAAAAATATCAGATGGTAGTAATGCAAGAAGCTTTGCAGGCACTTAATGCTTCTTTACAAAGGCAATGGTCTAATAGTTCGCTGGCAAAAGGTTTACCAGACTTTATGCATATAGACACCCTTGCTAAAGTTACGCTCCCAGACTTTTTTAAAGCAGATCTCCGTGATTATCAGCTCCATGGTTTAGCTTGGCTACAATTATTGCGCGCTTCTAAGTTCGGAGGCGTACTTGCTGATGATATGGGCCTTGGCAAAACTGTACAAACTCTTGCCCATTTATGTGTGGAAAAAGCCGCTAAGCGCATACAAGAACCTGTGCTTATTGTGGCTCCTTTAAGTTTACTGCGAAATTGGGAAGCCGAAGCTAAACGTTTTGCCCCTAGCCTTAAAGTGTTTATTTATCATGGGAAAGATAGGCAAAATGCGGTATTCAATCAATATGATATTGTAATTACCACCTATTCTTTGGTCCAAAAAGATAAAGCTAATTTTATCAAACAGCATTTTTATTATTTAATTCTTGATGAAGCTCAATGGATTAAAAACTCGCGCGCCCAAATTACTTTAATGGTCCAGCAAATAAAAGCAAGCTACCGCTTATGCTTATCAGGAACCCCGTTTGAAAACCACTTAGGCGAACTCTGGTCCTTAATGAATTTTATTATGCCAGGCTTATTATTCGATAAAAAAACTTTCAAAACTTATTTTCAAGATCCAATTGAAAAATCAATGAATAAAGAAGTAAGCAACAATCTAATGGCGCGGGTTAAGCCATTTTTATTAAGGCGCAGCAAAAAAGACGTTTTGCAAGAACTGCCCTCTAAAACTACCATAGTTAGACAAATCCAATTAGTAGACGCCCAGCGTGATTTATATGAATGGATTAGATTAAGCATGGAAAAAAGGGTGCGCGAGTCAATTATGCAGCATGGTATAGTACGGAGTAGAATGGTTTTTTTAGATGCATTATTAAAATTACGCCAAGTTTGTTGTGACCCTAACTTATTAAAACTAAATATTGCCGCCAAAGCCCAAGGATCATCAGCTAAACTAGATGCTTTATTAGAATTAGTAGCAAGTTTACTGGAAGAAGGCCGCTCTATATTAATCTTTTCCCAGTTTACTTCTATGCTTGCCATAATTGAAAAAAAAATTAAAACCAAAGGCTATAAATATCGCATGCTTACTGGAGAAACGCGTAATCGCCATGAAGTTGTCGAAGATTTTCAAAATGGAAAAGCGCCTATATTTTTAATGAGCCTAAAAGCGGGCGGAGTTGGATTAAACTTAACTAAAGCAGACACCGTAATCCACTATGATCCATGGTGGAATCCAGCAGTTGAAGATCAAGCAACCGATAGAACCCATCGTTTAGGCCAGATTAACCCAGTTTTTGTCTATAGATTAGTAGCAAAAAGCACAGTTGAAGAAGCAATGCTCCAAATGCAAACAAAAAAACGCTCTTTATTCGAAGGGATCTTGTCTGATGATAAATTTACTCAGATCAAAATGACAGAAGAAGATATAGCTAAATTTTTTCAACCACTAAAGGAATAATATCTAGTGGGATCCAAAACCTTAGCCGCCTTAAACCCTGCTTTGCGTAAGCCACAACTATCACACACTCCGCATGCTTCACCTTTGGCATTTGCTTGATAACAGGAAACTGTAGCTTGATAATTAATTTTAAGTTTAATACCAAGCTTGATAGTTTCTGCTTTACTAAGGTTAATTAAAGGAGCTTTAATCGCTATTTTCCCATTACAAACCGTTTTTTTAGTCGCAAGATTAGCTAGCTCTTGGAAAGCTGCAATAAACTCAGCACGGCAATCAGGGTAACCTGAATAATCAACTTGACTTACCCCAATATAAATAGCCGCAGCATCAATCAGCTCTGCATAAGCTAATGCATAGGCTAAAAATACTGTATTACGCGCAGGGACATAAGTTGGCGCAATTTGGTCTCTCGGGTTAAATTGCGGTAATTTACTAGCTTTTTGAGTAAGCAAAGAATTAGCAAATACTGCTATATCTAATTTAATAACTTTATGACAATCAACTCCTAGTTTCTTAGCAAGAACTTTAGCATGTTTTAGCTCTACAGCATGCCGTTGTCCATAGCTAAAACTTAAAGCGTGGACAATATAACCTGCTTCTTTAGCAATAGCCAAACAGGTAGTTGAGTCTAAACCCCCAGAAAATAATACTACAGCTTTTTGCATATATTCCTTGACCTTTTGTTCGGTATTTTGCAATTTTAGCCAAATTTAAACCCATGTACTATACTTTAAAACGTGATAACTAAAACTAGGAGATTAAAATGCCAGGACCCAAAATGTTTGATAAAAAGTATGAAGATACTGCCCAAACAGTTTTAGAGGAAATCAGAATGGCCGCCTCTAATGAACGAGGAGAAGTCTTGAATAAGCTTAAAGAGCATAAATTAGTTACCCAAGGTGATTTAGAACGTTGTAGAAGGCAGTTTGACCACATTACTAATGCTCAAGACTTGCAAGCAGCTATTGCGAATTTGGATGATACCGCAAAGGAGCAGTATTTACTGGCTGGACGATTGGCACATTTAGCAGAGGTCGAAAATATGGCCGATAGTACTATAGGAGGTTTGTCATTAGGTAGTGAAACAGATAGGATCTCGGCCACGAACGATGTTTTTCGAATAATTGATTTGCTTAAGGGAAATAACGACCGTTTAAATCGGGGACAGACGACCAATGCAGAAAAAGCTATGGCAGAAAGGCTTTCACGCAGCGCTGATGCTTTACCCTTTGCCGAAATGGTTCATCCTAAACCAAAATAATTAATACGTGAACTGCCACGCATTTGTGGTTGCTGGCTATTTAAGCTAAAATCCGGCGCACTTGGTTGGGTAAAGGGGCGTTTGTGACTAATGCGGATAATAAGAGCGGAATTAAGTTTATTTATAAGCAATTACTCACTTATGTTAAGCCTTTCTCCTTAATTTTGGTATTAGGGATTTTAGCTAATATTGTTTATTCACTTATTGACGCTGGTTTTACTTATCTAATTAAGATTTTTCTGGATAAGGGTTTTATGCATATTGATATGCAGTTTGTGCATAAAATCCCGTTAATAGTTTTAGTAGGCATTACATTGAGAGGCCTTTTTAGTGCTCTTGCCAATTACTGCATGACTAGCGTTGCACGATCTGTCGTTACTGTTTTACGGCAACGGGTGTTTGCGCATGTGCTCGCCCTGCCGGCTGATTATTACGATGAACGCACCTCATCAGAACTCGTCTCAAAAATGTTATATGACGTCGAGCAGGTTGCCCAAGTTGGCGCCGATGCGCTAACTGACTTTGTACAGAATGTCTGTTTAGTGATTGGGCTTTTAACTGTCATGCTGATTATGTGCTGGCAGCTTTCATTGGTTTTTTTAGTAACAGTACCTTTTATGGGTTTTATTGTGAGTAAAACTAATAAAAGAGTTAGAAGAATAAGTCATCAACTGCAGCAAAACATGGGTCGAGTAACTGAGCTTGCGCAAGATGCTATTTCAGGTTATCGCATTGTGCGTATTTTTGGTGGGCAGAAAATAGAAGAAGCTAAATTTGCTAAAGCTACTAATTTAGCGCGCCAAAACGATATGAAAGTTGCGGTTAGTAAGGCGTGTAATGTTGCTGGGGTCCAATTTGTTATTGCAATTGGAATTGCGATGATAATCCTAATTTCCATTCAGCTAATGAACATTATGACGGTATCTGCTGGCGCCTTTTTAGCTATTATGGCAGCTATGTTACAACTAGTTAAACCTATGAAAACCTTAACCACCTTAAATACTACTATTCAACGTGGTGTAGCGGGAGCTGAAAGTGTATTTAATGTCTTAAAAGAGCCAACAGAGCCTACTTTTGGCAAGGAAATTAATAGCTTAGTTGCAGGCAGCATTGAATTTAATCAGGTTACCTACTCTTACCGTGGGGGTAAAAATGTCTTAGAAGAAGTTAGCTTTAAAATTAATAAAGGCGAAACCTTAGCTTTAGTTGGTCACTCTGGTAGTGGCAAGTCAACTATTGCTAGCTTATTAACTAGGTTTTACACCCCAACGAGCGGAAAAATTTTAATCGATGGACAGGATATTACTAGCTGGTCTTTGGCTAGTTTACGTAAACAGATTGCTTTAGTAAGCCAAGATGTAATTTTATTTAATGATACTATTTTTAACAATATTGCTTATGGCCAGGATATAAAAGATTTAGCCCAAGTTAAAATGGCTGCAAGACTTGCATTTGCCGATGAATTTATTGAAAAACTTCCGTTAAAATACGACACCATGGTGGGCGAGAGGGGTTTGCTACTTTCAGGCGGCCAAAGACAAAGAGTCGCAATTGCGCGTGCTATATTAAAAAACGCTCCTATCTTAATCCTAGATGAAGCAACTTCAGCCCTTGACTCAGAATCTGAGCATTTTATTCAGCTTGCACTCGAAAGTGTAATGCAAAACAGGACCACTCTCGTTATAGCCCATAGATTATCTACAATTACCAAAGCAGACGCGATTGTTGTACTTAACCAAGGAGCGGTTATTGAAGTAGGCGAGCACGAGACTCTGCTGGCTAAAAACGGTCATTATGCACACCTTATAAGGACCCAACAACAAACAAATCAAACTAAAGCAAGGGAAGTTTCTTGATCAAGAATTATTTACATAAGTTAAGCCAACACCTTTGGTATGGCAACACTAAGCTAAGCAAGCTTTTATTGCCTTTTAGCTATGTTTATAAGCTTATTTTTAAGCTGCGCACTTTTATCATTAAACGCTTTTTTTGTTGGCAGGCTAAGGTGCCTATTATAGTGGTAGGAAATTTAACTGTAGGCGGCGTGGGAAAAACCCCTTTAGTTATTGCTATTGCAAACTATTATACGCAACAAGGCTTGAAAGTAGGCATTGTAAGTAGAGGGTATGGCGCACGTGGTTGTAAGTTTCCCCATTTAGTAACTAAAGAAGATTCGGCCAAACTAGTGGGCGATGAGCCTTTATTAATTGCAAGATCAACAAATTGTAAGGTAATGATAGCTCCTCTGCGTGTTTTAGCCGTTAAAGAGCTCCTAAAGCGCTTTTCTATTGATTTAATTATTAGTGATGATGGCTTGCAGCACGCATTTTTAGCTCGAAAAATTGAGATTGTTGTTATTGATAGTGAAAGGCTTTTTGGCAATGGTTATCTTTTGCCTGCTGGACCTTTACGCGAACCTATAACCCGCTTAAAAACCGTCGATTTTATTGTGTTTAATGGCAATACCACTTTAACTAGAGAGTTGCATTTTCCGAGTTATCTTATGCAAATTAAGCCATGCAGTTTAAAGTCCATTAAAACTGGACAAGAAGTGATGCTTGCAAGCTTAAAAGATAATTTATTTACTGCAATTGCAGGTATTGGACATCCCCAACGTTTTTTTGCGAGTCTAAAACTATTGGGTTTGCAAAACTTTACAGCTACAATTTTTCCTGATCATTATGCTTATAAGGAAGCTCAACTCGCTAAAATAGAAGGCCCTTTAGTAATGACAGAAAAGGATGCAATTAAATGTATGTCTTTTGCTAAAGACGATTGGTATAGTTTAGGCATTGAGCTTACTATAAGCGATGAGTTTTGGGCTCATTTAACACAGCAAATATATTTGTAGGTTGGGCCTTGGCCCAACAAAAGTATAAAGGAATAAAAACATGCTCAAGGTCCTTATAGCATCCATACTAATCGGACTAGCTAATTTATCATTTGCAACTCCTTTAGAAGAAAAATTGCTTTCTAAAGAAAAATTAAATTGGGTATTTTCAGGGATGCTAACTGGCGAGCATAATAATCATTATGGTTATTATTTTGAAATAGAAAGACTTGCCGGCAAAGTGCAGATCTTAAGTGCTCTTTTTGATATAGAAAATAAGACCTTAATTTTCGTAGAAGAAAATGATGCCAATATGCCCAATCAAACTGACTTAAACTGGCAAATTGGCAACAGCTATATTGGCCTAAACCCCCAAACCCAGCGTCTCGCCTTAGGCGCTAATAGTTCTCAAGGCAAGGGTTTTGGCTTTAGAATTGACACCTTAAGCGAACCAGCTAACCGCGCCAAACCACAGCCTTTGCGCAGTGGTCTTGCATTAAATGTTTCCGCATTGGGCCGCATTGCAGGCCATGTGTATTTAGGGGAAGGCAAGGAAGAGTTCGTTACTGCGCAACAAACCTGGCTTAGACAAATAGATGCTAATAAATTAGCACGTAAAAATAAGTCGCATGATCTAACTAATGTCTTATGTCAGTTTGATGATGGTAGTAGTTTCTACGCCATTCATCTACCAGAACAAGACGCCTTAAGTGGTTTTATAGCTGGCGGGAAAGATTCTAAAGGGCAAAATATAAAAATGTCGCAATTTGTAAAAATAACCAAGCTGCCACATGAATGGGACTTAGCCATTTCCTTACCAGCAAAACATGTTCACTTTGCCGATCTACTAGAAAAACATAGACTAATAGGTGATATTGCAGCAGGGGTTGTTACGGGCGAACGTCCTGGTTTTTGTACTGCGGGAAAAAAGAAAGTTTAAAATTATTCTTTTTCAGGTAAATAAAATCCAAGAACCGCCGCAATAAGTAAACTAATAGGGATAACTAGCAAAGATATTTGATAATCAATTAAAGTATATTTACTTCCATGTTTATAAGAATCCAATAAATAACCTATAAATGGTTGCAGAAGTGGCGCTGTTAAAACTCCAAACATATTTGTAAAACCTGCGCTAGTTGAAGCAGCTTTTGGCGGGGCGATTTCATTTGCAATATTGAAAGTTACAATATAAGAGGCAGAAATAATCCCTATAGCAAACATTAAAATGCTCATAGTTATAATTGAGGTTGTTGCGGCAAACAAAGTTAGCAAGAAAAGTATAGCGGTTATAAAATAAGCCAAAAACATCATCCATTTACGGGATTTTGTATATAATTCTAGCTTGCCATATAAAGGACAACCAAACCCTGCCCCTAAGAAAAGAGCCGCATCAACCACACTGGCAATTTTAATATTACACCCTGTTTTAAGCTGAATAAAAGGAATAGCCCACATAGCACCAAAAACTGTGATAACGCCAAACCCTGCGCCAATATATAAACCATTAAACCAAGCAACTTTATCTAAGCATAGTTTGCCGAGCGCTGCTAAAACAGAATATTCACTATGTGAAGCTGGCGGCTCTTTTGGAAGCAGGAAAAAACAAAATAAAGTAATAATAAGGCCGCAAATCCCTGAATAAAACATTAAACTACGCCACAACACTTGCCCTTTTATTATGGCCATAATAAACATAAAAATAACCGTCGCCAAAAAAGCTAAGGTCTCAGAAAGGCCTATCATGAAGCCAAACTCTTTAACCTCAAAGTGGACGCGTAAAATATGGGCAACGCCTACAAAAGCAAATGCCGATCCTGTGCCCATAATAAGCCTTGATACAGTAAGCCCAACTAAAGAATTACTATAAGCAAAGCTAATACATCCAATGCTGCAAATTAATGCATTTAGGGTAAGCAACATTCTGACACTTTTTTTGTCAAACAACATTCCAACAGGTACTTGTAAAGTGGCGTAAACATAATAATAAGCACTAGCAAGAAACCCGGCTTCATAAGCCGATAAAGTGATATCTTTAGTTAAGCAATTAATAACAAGACCTGAAGATAATTGCAGAAAAAATTGAAACAACATGAAGCTTACACTAACAAGCCAAAAAACCATTGGAGCGTTAAGTAAGATCATGCTGGCAACAAGTATTATTTAAGTTTGAACTATGCAATATTTTTTATATCACTGCAACAGGGCCGTTTTTTGACTGATCACTACATAAGGATAACCATTATATAATCCCCCATTTCTTGTGTTAAAAAATGATGCATCTGCATCAGGGTATACAGGATCTTGGCTAATCTTAATATTATCGCAGGCGGTAATTGGAAAACCATGGTATTTTATTCGATAATTTTTCGAATCCCCGCGAATAGCAACCCGATTGAAAATCGCTATACATAAATAATTTTCCTTGGTAAGAAAACTTGCTTGAAACCATGGCTCATCTTCAAGGTAGCCCATAGTAACCATACGTCTTTCGCCAGGGTTAGCCGCTACTGCGCAACCAATATAATCGACAAACATGCAGCCTGACTTTACCTGATGAATTGCTGTATCTGGGTAAAAACCAACTTCAATACGTTCGTTAGTATCATTCACAATGGTGAAACCATCGGCTTTAACAATATTAGAAAAAAATAGCAACATAATTAACATAACCGTAAGTAGCGCTTTCATAGTTGTATACCTTTTAATAGTTAAGCACACTGAGCTTGAAGGCGGCATTATAACAGAAATTATACAACAGTCATCTGACTTTTACGTGAATGCTTGAGTTTACCATCTGCGTTACCGCTCTAATCATTGTTCCCTAGAAGGCTTTACGCTACTATGACTTTGATATAAGGATATTTATGGTTGCAAAGGTCGACATAAACCAGTTAAACATTGCATTTATTGAGCATCAACGCCTTTTAAACGTTGTTGAGGACGTTAATTTTACTATTGAGCCAGGAGAAATTATGGCTCTACTTGGCGAATCAGGATGTGGTAAATCTGTTATGGCTATGGCCATGATACGGCTTTTACCACCATATGCGCGTTATGGTAGCTCTAGTAGTCTTTTATTAAATGGCACGGATATTTTTTCTATGCCTGAGTCTTTAATGCGGGCATTAAGAGGTAAAAGGGTAAGTTTGGTTTTTCAAGAACCAATGACCGCTTTAAACCCTGTATTAACAATTCGCGAACAACTTGCTGAAGTTTTTTTGCAACACAATAGCTTAACCCATGCTGAGTTAGACGTATGTTTACTAGATGCTCTTAACGAAGTTGATCTTGATCATCCAGAAGTTAAATTAAACCAATATCCGCATCAGCTTTCAGGTGGCCAAAAGCAGCGTATTGTAATTGCTATGGCACTAGCCAACCACCCAGAATTATTAATTGCCGATGAGCCAACAACAGCACTTGATGTAACCATTCAAGCGCAAATCTTAGATCTTTTAAAACGTTTGCAAAAACAGCGCAAAATGAGCGTGCTTTTTATTACCCATGATTTAGGTGTGGTACGTTCTATTGCTAATAGAGTATGTGTTATGTACGCTGGAGAAGTCGTGCAGTTAGCTAATATAGATGATTTTTTTGCTAATATTTCTCATCCTTATATCCAACAGCTATTAGCTTCTGTACCTACATATGCAAAAAGAAATAAGCCCCTTGCCATGATAAATGGCCATGTGCCAAGCTTAGGTGAGATGCCTAGTGGATGCCGTTTTCATCCCCGTTGCGCCCATGCCTTTTTGCGCTGTACAACTGAAAAGCCCTACTTGCAAAAGTGGAATAATAATGGCTTTATTAGATGCCACCTATATGATAAAAAACTAGCTCTGCCAGAACTAAAACCAAACGCTCAAGCTCCCAAGTCCATAGAAAATATACATCATGATCAAATATTATCAGCAGCTAATCTCCAAGTTGAATTTGAAATACAAAAAAAAGGTTTTTGGCATAATAAAGCAACTTTTAAGGTATTAGATGAAATTTCTTTTAGCTTAATCCAAGGTAAAACACTAGCCGTTGTAGGTGAATCTGGTTCTGGCAAAACAACTTTAGGCCGTACCTTATTGGGTTTATATCCTTTAACAAAAGGCGAAGTTATATTTCAAGATAAAAATTTAACTAAATTTTCGCGCAAAGAATGGTTATATTATCGCAAGTCCGTGCAAATAGTTTTTCAAGATCCTTTTACCTCGCTTGATCCTAGAATGACAGTAAGAGACATTTTAACAGAAGGCATAGAAGCGCATGGATTAGCAAAAAAAGACCAAGATATAAAACTTCACCAGTTGTTAGAGCAAGTGTCTTTGCCACTTAAAAGTTTAGACAAATACCCGCATGAATTCTCAGGCGGACAAAGGCAACGCATTAGCATCGCAAGAGCCCTATCAACCGATCCTAAAATATTAATTTGCGATGAACCTACGAGTGCCCTAGACGTGTCTGTCCAAGCGCAAATTTTAAATTTATTTAAAGAGCTTCAACAAGCAAGAGGCCTTGCGTATCTATTTATTACCCACAATATGAGTGTTGTTGCTTATCTTGCAGATGATGTATTAGTTATGCAGGATGGCAAAATTGTCGAAAAAGGCGCAGTAGATGCAATATTATTCCGCCCTAAACATAGCTATACCCAGCAATTACTGGCGAGTGTATTAGATATTAACTAAAGGCCATAAATGCTTAACTAACGTAGTTTTACCAGTTTGCCTTGCGCCTGTTCTAACCCATGGAGATCAGGATGCGGTAATAATTGGCTTAAGAGACGTGGCTTCATATGATAAGTAAAATTTACGATTTAGCCAAAATAATTGAGCCACGCTCTACTATAATTAAAAACCGCACGCCACTGCGTTGGGCTCGGGCTCGCACGCGTTTACGTGAATGTCCAGCTATCGCTGGTGTTTATTTTAATTGCTACTTATGCATCACAAAAGCATAAGGATATAAAGAACAGATCATTATTTTGTCGCGATAGCGACTCCTTCCCGTAAACGCGTGCGAGCCCGAGCCCAACGCAGTGGCGTGCGGTTTTTTTAGTCGCAAATCAAAATTTGCATATAAAAACTTACACCTTCAATCACACCAGGAAGCGTAGAGGACAAGCTTTCCTAAAATGCATTTATGCCAGTAAGATGTCTTCCTATTACTAGCGTATGCACCTCATCTGTGCCTTCATACGTAAAAACTGATTCAAGGTTTAGCATATGGCGGATAACATGGTATTCAAGGCTAATGCCATTGGCGCCTAATAAGTTGCGACAGGTGCGCGCAACGTTTAATGCTGTGCGACATGCTTCGCGTTTGGCAATTGAAATCATTGCCGGAGTTTCTTGCTGCTGTTCTTTTAGCTGTGTCATACGGTAATTAAATGCTTGGGCTTGTAAAATAGAGCTATAAAGATCGGCAAGCTTTTGTTGAATTAGCTGTTTGCCTGCAAGCTCTTTTTTACCCTGTTTACGCGTAAGCAGATATTCAAGAGTTATATCAAAGCACGCCATAGCAGCGCCCAAAGCCCCCCAAGCAATACCAAAGCGTGCTTGATTAAGACAGTTTAGGGCAGTTTTTAAACCAGCCTCAGATCCTGGCAATAAATGATCATCAGGCACAAACACCTGATCAAAAGCAAGCTCTCCGGTAATTGATGCTCTTAAAGACATTTTGTGGTGAATTTCGCTTACCGTAAAACCTTTAGTTTTAGTAGGCATTAGAAAACCGCGGATCCCTTCTTGGGTGTTCGCCCATACAACTGCTAAACCTGCAATTGTTGCATTAGTAATCCACATTTTATTGCCACTTATTTCATAACCTTTACTAACTTTTTTCGCAAAAGTTTTCATGCCTTTAGGATCTGAACCTGAATCAGGCTCTGTCAGGCCAAAACAGGCAATAAGCTTGCCATTTATCATATCTTTAAGGTATGTCTTTTTTTGCTCTTGTGAGCCTAAGCGATAAAGAGCTTCAATGCATAATGAATTTTGCACAGAAACAAAGCTCCTAAGACCGCTATCTCCTTTTTCAAGCTCCTGGCAGATTAAACCATAAGCAAGGTATGAAGCACCTGCACCGCCTTCCTCTAAAGGCAAAGTAAGGCCAAAAAGACCAAGTTCTTGAAAACCTTGGACAAGTTCAAGCGGAAATTTACCCTTTTCAAAGGCATCATTTAATAATGCTAAAGCTTTTTCTTCGACGAAGCGTGCAACGTTATCTTTAATAAAACGCTCATCTTCCGTAAGTAAATGATCAAATTTCAGTAAATCATCCATGCTTAACTCTCCTAACGCATCTGCGGAAACAATATCACATCCCTAATTGCGGGTGAATTTGTTAATAACATAACTAGCCTATCTATACCTATCCCCTCTCCTGCTGTAGGCGGCAGGCCATATTCTAAAGCCTCAATATAATCACTATCATAATGCATAGCTTCAGCGTCTCCACTGTCTTTAGCTTTTACTTGTTCTTTAAAACGGGCAGCTTGATCTTCGGCATCATTTAACTCCGAAAACCCATTAGCTATTTCTCTCCCTGCGATAAAAAGCTCAAAGCGATCTACTATTTCAGGCCTATCTACATTGCGTCTTGCCAAAGGAGATACTTCAGTTGGATATCCGAGAATAAAGGTTGGTTGTATTAGCTCTTTTTCGACTGTTTCTTCAAAAATTAGCATTTGCAATTTTTCTAAGCTGGCTTTAAGAGGAATATCAACTTTATGCTTTTTAAGCACATCTACGCAAGCTTTTGTTGTATTAACATCTAACTCAGGATGAACTTTTAAAATTGCCTCTTGAATAGTTAGTTTGGCAAAAGGGTGATTAAAATCAAGCTGTTGGCCTTGGTATTCGATAACTCTTGAGCCTATAACCTTGTCACATAAAGTTCTAATTAGTTTTTCCGTGAAAGGGATTAGGTCTTTGTAGTCAGCATATGCTTGATAAAATTCAATCATAGTAAATTCAGGATTATGCCTTGTGGATAACCCTTCGTTGCGAAAATTACGATTAATTTCAAACACTTTTTCAAAGCCGCCTACTACAAGACGCTTAAGATATAATTCAGGGGCTATTCTTAAAAACATAGGTTTATCTAAAGCATGATGATGGGTAACAAAAGGTTTAGCGACAGCGCCCCCTGGAATTGGGTGCATCATGGGAGTTTCAACCTCAAGAAAATCATGTTCTTCCATAAAAATGCGAATTTCTTTGATAACTTTTATTCTGGTTAAAAAAATGTTGCGCGTCTCTTCATTGGCAATTAGATCAACGTAACGTTTGCGATAACACATTTCTTTTTCTATTAAGCCATGAAACTTATCTGGCAAAGGTTTTAAAGATTTTGTTAGCAAGCAATTTACTCTTGCATGAATGGTCAACTCGCCGGTTTTAGTTTTAAAAAGCTCGCCTTCAATCCCCACAATATCGCCTAAATCCCAATCTTTAAAAGCCGCATAATCTTGAATATCATTTTCTCTTACATAAACTTGAATCCGCCCTAAATTATCTTGAATATGAATAAAACTTGCTTTACCCATCATGCGCTTTAAAACTATCCTACCTGCAACACCTACTTTAATTGCCTCTCTAACTAACTCTTCAGCTCTCTTTTCTCCATGTTCATTAATTAATTCACGCGAAAGATGGCTGCGTCTAAAACTATTAGGAAAATTAAAGCCTTGCGAACGTAATTTAGTTAGCTTTTCGCGCCTAACTTCTTCTACGTCTTTTTCTTTTTTCTCATCTTCAATCATTTTTTATCCTCTTGGAGGTATTTTAAACTCGCCTCAATAAATAAATCTAAATTTCCATCTAAGACTGCCGTTGTATTGGTTGTTTCAACTCCGGTCCGTAAATCTTTAATCCGTGATTGATCAAGCACATAAGAGCGAATTTGCGACCCCCAACCTATATCTGATTTACTAGCCTCTATTTTTTCTTGTGAGCTTAACTTTTTTTGCATTTCAAGCTCGTATAGTTTAGCGCGTAATTGTTGCATAGCAGAGTCTTTATTGCGATGCTGACTCCTATCGCTTTGACATTGGACGACAACTCCTGTGGGAATATGGGTAATTCTTACCGCAGAATCAGTTCTATTAACATGCTGTCCACCTGCGCCAGATGCGCGATAAGTATCAATTTTTAAATCCTGCGGGTTAATGTCTATTGCGATATTGTCATCAATTTCAGGAGAAACAAAAACTGCGGCAAAAGATGTGTGGCGTCTATTGCCTGAATCAAATGGCGACTTACGTACTAAACGATGCACCCCTACTTCTGTTCTAAGCCACCCATAAGCATATTCGCCTTTAACATGCATAGTTGCGCTCTTAATACCAGCTACTTCTCCTGCTGAACATTCGATAAGGTCAACTTGAAAATCATGGCTTTCAGCCCATCTTAAATACATGCGCAATAACATTTCAGCCCAATCTTGCGCCTCAGTACCACCTGATCCTGCTTGAATATCTAAAAATGCATTAACTTCATCCATTTCACCGCTAAACATCCGTCTAAATTCAAGATTTGCTACTTCTTTAGTTATTTCTGTAAGATCATTAGTAATTGCATGCATTGTGGCAGTGTCTTGCTCTTCTTTGGCAAGTTCAAAAAGCTCATCTAAGCTATTAAGTGATGTTTTTAAAGTTGCTAAAACATTAACGATTTTCTCAAGATTAACTCTTTCTTGGCCTAAAGTTTGCGCTTTTTCTTTATGATCCCAGATCCGCTCATCTTCAAGTTCGCGCACTACTTCATCTAAGCGCTCTTTTTTAACGTCAACGTCAAAGATACCCCCAAAGGGCAAGTATTCTCTCTTTAAGGGAGGTTAAATCGTGCTGAATTTGATTGATTTCTAACATAAAATGGCCAACAAACTAAAGCTATAGATTTTACATTGGCTTTGGCTATTAGGTAAAGTTTTCTAGAGATAAACGCCCTCTAAGAAACTTTTTATTTAGGCCGCTGACCTTGTTCATGATCATTTTCATCGTCGGAAAGGCCAGAAGGACTCTCATCACCTGGCTTTTCATGTTTGTTCAGAGGCTTATTATCTAATACTTTATCTACTCCTTTTTTGATTAACCTGCATGCTGTAACAGTTAAATTGACAATACCTTTTACTTTCGCAGCAGTACTTGTAAAATCTGGGGGCTCATCGGATAATTTACCCTGCTTAGTTTGCGATACGATATTCTTTATGTTATTTAATCCTTGTACCAGGCTTTTTCTAAAATCCTTAATGTGAGGCAAATTGTCTACCCGGATAGCAGCGCGTTTTATCATATTTTTACATTCTACCATCTCGTTGTAGCAATTATTAGCATTATAGTATGCAGCGTATTTATCCTGCTGTTCTTTAGGCCCTAATGTAGAATCTCTGGCTTCATCATAAAGCTTTTGCACCAATTTACGCGCTTCTTCTACTATGCTGTCTGCTTGTTTTTCTATATTGTCTATTTCTTCTTTAGACATAACATCTCACTCAAAAACAAATGGTCTAATTTAATTATAGACTATTCTAATTGAGCTACCTCGCCGAGAGACCCCTCGAGCCATAGGCGTCAAGTTAAGGAAAATTGATTAAAAAACATCCGTCTTTGCGAGCGTTAGCGAAGCAATCCAGTACGATTTTCAGTCAAAGTGCCGATCTGGATTGCTTCGCTGCGCTCGCAAAGACGGGTATTTTCTCTTAACTTGACGCCTATGCCCCTCGCTCCCGCTCGGCTATGATGTCAATTTACAAGCAAATTTAATAACTTGATTAAGTTCGCTGCTATTGTTCCCGCGTTCTTTGTAATCTTTATTGACATCAAACTCGCCATGCTTAACTATCCCATTGCGTGCTGCGGCAAGAATATTTTTAGCAAAAAAAGAGTGAACATCTGAGAGCTTCTCTGCTCTTTCAACCAAGGTTATAAGCTGCTTGGCTTGCAAATAATTAATTTCCCGATTAAGAGCGCGCGATTTTGCAAAAAAGTAAAACCCGTGGGCATAACCTGTTTTATCACTACCATTGTTGGTGTACCCATCAATTCTGGCTATGTATTTTTGTAATTGTTGAATAATAAGCTTTTTATTATTTGCAACCCTGGTTTTATCTAGCTCTTCGAAGGTAGGCTGATCAAGATGAGTATTAGGCTCTGGATTTTTTGCGCAATCCATTTAAATAATCAATTAGAATATTAGTATCAAAAACTGCTTTCATTCATCATTCCACTCGTCGCGCATTTTTCTTTGCAAAGCTAAAGCATCTACTTTATCTTTTCTCCATAGTCCAAAAGCTTCTTTTTCGCCAACTTGAATATGTTCTTTAATAAAAACACTAATAGCTTTACGAATAATAGAAGCCCTTGAAGTATGCTGTTTTTTTGAAAAATCATCTAAAAGTGTTAGTTGTTTTGGATCAATATCAATAATAGTACGCATAGTTTGTCATCTCATGATGATATCATATGTCTAAATATAGCATAAGTTCTATGTAAGGTAAAAGCTCCGTACTACTACACGCTTAACCATCTTCCAGATTAGATTTTAAATGACTCGTTGCTTGGGAGTGAATTTGCGACACTCTTGATTCGCTTACCCCTAATACCTCTCCTATTTCTTTTAAATTTAAATCATGTTCGTAATATAAAGATAAAACTAGTTTTTCATTATGCGGTAACGCTTTAATCATTTTAGATATTTGTAAAATAAGATCGTTGTGCTCAGCATTATCATCAGGTTCGGAAGTTTCAAGGCCTAATTCTGCTGTGATTACGTCTTCTGTTAGCCCTAGATCTTCTAAACTATATAAGTGAGTGCTTAATGAGTCTTTTTGTAGTTCATAATATTCTTGCAATGTTACATGTAATTCATCGGCAATTTCTTGATGCTTAGCTGGTCTACTTAAGCGGTTTTCTACCAAAGTGGCAGCTTTTGAGATCATTCTTGAATGTTTATGCACAGAGCGTGGGACCCAGTCGTTTTTTCTTACTTCATCTAAAATAAACCCGCGAATACGAATGTTGGCATAGGTTTCAAATTGTGCGCCCTTAGAAGAATCAAAGTTTTTCGCTGCTTCAAGTAACCCTATGGTCCCAGCTTGAATTAAATCATCGAGTTGTACAGTTTTTGGCAAATGCGCAAGCATGTAATAAGCTAGCCTTTTTACTAGCGGGAGATGCTTTTTAACTAGCTTTTCTTGTTCTTTGGTTAAACCTTCCTTTGAGGGTTCAAGCACTTCCATTATCTTTAGCTCCAGGAGTATTTAATTCTCACTATACACCACGAAAGTCTCATCTTCATAGGATTCTTTTCCCCCTTTATTTACCCCTTTATCTAATTGAAAACTACTATGTAAAACTCGCACAGCCTCATCTAACTTATGCGCCGCAATAATTACGGAAATTTTAATTTCTGACATTGACATAAGCTCAACGGGGATTTTTTTCGCCGCTAAAGTTTCAAATAAGGTAGTAACAACTGCTGGATGACTTTTTAAGCCTGCACCTACTAATGATAATTTCGCTAAATCTGTTGCGCTAATTATTTTTTCAACCTTTAACTCTTTTTTCTTAGCAGTTAAATGCTCTAGGGTAGCTTCGTGCTCATCTTGCTGCAGGGTAAAAGTAATCTCCTTAATGCCATCTTGGGAGCTTACTTCCACCAACATATCAATATTTACGTTTAATATTTTTAACTCTGTTAATAGATTAGCCATTGTGGTTAATGGATCTTTAATGCCCACAAGACAGATTTTGGTTTCTTTGCGACTAAATGCAATCCCTGAAACTAAAGGCGATTCCATGCTTTGCCTTTGATTATAATTAATAAGTGTACCCTTACCTGGCACTTGAGAAGATAAAACTCTTAAAGGAACATTGTATTTACCAGCAAACTCAACTGAGCGAATTTGTAAGACTTTAGAGCCTAAGCTTGCAAGCTCTAACATTTCTTCAAAACTTATGTTGTCTAAAAGACAGGCTTCATCTACTAAATTAGGATCAGTAGTAAACACCCCTTCAACATCAGTAAAAATCTGACATTCGCTAGCATCAAGTGCGGCTGCAACTGCAACTGCGCTCGTATCTGAGCCGCCGCGCCCTAAAGTAGTAATATTGCCTTTGTCATCAACGCCCTGAAAGCCTGCAACAACTACTACTTTACCTCCTTTTAGCTCCCGCAAAATTGGTTCTTTTTCAATAAAATTTATGCGGGCTTTTTTATATTTATCACAAGTATGAATCCCTGCTTGCGCCCCGGTAAAAGAAATAGCGCTTATATTAAGCTCTTGTAACGCCATAGACATTAACGCCATAGTTACTTGCTCGCCTGTTGCAACTAGAGCTGCATATTCTCTTGGAGATGGTGATTTGGCTTGCGCTTTTGCAAGATTTATTAACCTGTCTGTTTCTCCTGCCATCGCAGAAACGATTACCACTATGTCATGGCCTGCTTTTTTAGCTTTGGCAACTATTGAGGCTGCATGCCTTATCTTTTCACCATCAGCAAGTGAAGTACCGCCAAATTTTTGCACCAATAAGGCCATGCCTAACCCCTTGTATGTTCATTAACAATTTGTGCCAATTTTTTAAGCCTTAAATCTAAATCAGCAGGAATATCGCCGCCACCTTGAGCCATATCAGGCCGCCCACCTGATTTTTCACAAATACTTTTTGCAAGAGTTGCTGCATTTATATTAGAAGAAAGATTTTTGCTGACAAAAACTACTAAATTCATTCTCACGGCATCTTTGGTGTATAAAACAATAACTGCATTGTCTATATTATTTTTTAATGAATCTAATGTTACTCTTAAACCTTGCATATCTACCCCAGTAATTTCTGCCAATAAAAAACTTATTCCGTTAATGTTTTGAGCTTTTTGCAAAAGACTTGTGGCGGCAAAAGATGCTTGTTTTTGTTGCAAGCTTAAAAGCTCTTTATCCTTATTTTTCATATCGTGCAAAAGCGCTAAAACTTTACTTTTTACTTCAGATCGTGTGGTTTTTAAAAGATCTGCAAGCTCACTAAATTGAGATAAAGACGCTAAAACCCAATTAACTGCAGTATTTGCTGTAACGAATTCAATCCGCCTAACTCCGCTTGCAATGCCATACTCTGCGGTAATTTTAAAATAGCCAATATCTCCTGTCTGTGTAACGTGCGTTCCCCCACAGAGTTCTTTAGAAAAATCTCTTATGCTAAGTACTCTAACTTCATTACTATATTTTTCTCCAAATAAGGCTATTGCTCCTGCTAATTTTGCTTTTTCAAATGGCATTACTTGAGTGCAAACGTAAGTGTTGGCACGAATTTCGCTGTTTACTAAATTTTCTACCTCTTCAAGTTGCATGGATGTTAACGCTTTAGGATAAGAAAAATCGAACCGCGCACGCAGATCTTCGACTAATGAGCCTTTTTGTTCTACTTTATCGCCCAATATTTTCTTTAATGCAGCATGTAAAAGATGGGTTGCCGTATGGTTGGCGCGAATTGCTTGCCTTCTTGCATTACAAACATTTGCGGTAATTGTTTGCCCTTCTGTTAACGAGCCCTTTGCTAACACGCCATAATGCATAATTATATCGCCTTGACGCTTGGTGTCGTGAACTTCAAATTCACTCTCTTTTGCAACTAAACTCCCAGTATCACCAACTTGCCCGCCGCTTTCTGCATAAAAAGGCGTTGTATCAAGAATGATAACTCCCTCCTCTCCTTGCGATATAGAGTTAGCTTTGGTATGCCCAATATAAATAGCTTTAATTTGTCCTTTATGGCTAACTGTTTCGTAGCCCTTAAAAGAAGTTGGCGTCTCATCAATTGCTAGGGTTTCTTGCCTGCTAAACTGCGCGCTTGCTTTAGATTGTTTGCGCTGCATTTGCATGCATTTATCAAAATCCTTTTGCGAAACTTTTAAGCCCTTTTCCCGCAAAATATCTTGCGTAAGATCAAAAGGAAACCCATAGGTGTCATAAAGTTTAAACGCGGTTGCGCCATCTAAAATGTTATCTTTAGCTTTGGCAATCGCGTCTTCCAAGAGACTAAGCCCTGTTTCTAAGGTGCGGGCAAATTGTTCTTCTTCTGCGGTTAAAACCTGTTTAATCTCTTCTTCTTTAAGAGATAATATAGGGTAAGCCTCTTGCATGATTTCAACAAGATAAGGAACTAAATCGCGTAAAAATGGACTTTTAAGCCCAATAAAATGACCATGTCTTACCGCGCGGCGTATAATTCTTCTTAATACGTAACCCCTACCTTCATTGGTAGGATGTACACCATCGGCAATCAAAAAGGCGCATGATCTTAAATGATCAGCTACTACTTTAACTGAAGCGTGTTGTTTGTCGACTTTTGCCCCTTGCTTTAAAATGGCTTTAATTAAAAACTGAAAATCGTCAATATCGTAATTACTATGTACTCCTTGCACTACAGCAGCAAGGCGCTCTAAACCCATTCCAGTATCAACAGCAGGTTTAGGCAAAGGATTAAGCTTGCCATCTTTATCACGGTTATACTGCATAAAAACCAAATTCCAGATTTCAATATATCTGTCACCTTCTTGATCTTTACTGCCAGGAGGACCTCCTGCTACTTCATTACCATGATCATAAAATATTTCGGTACAAGGCCCACAAGGCCCAGTATCACCCATGGCCCAAAAATTATCCTTTTCATCACACTTGGAAAACCTAGATTTATCAATGCCGATTTCATTAAGCCAAATGCTTTCAGCTTCAGTATCATCTTTAAAGACGGTTATCCAGAGCTTTTCAGGCGAGAGGTGCAAAACTTTAGTTAAAAAATCCCAGGCATACTTTATAGCTTCACGCTTAAAATATTCCCCAAAACTAAAAAAACCTAACATCTCAAAAAAAGTATGATGCCTTGCGGTATAACCAACATTTTCAAGATCATTGTGCTTACCACCTGCACGTACACAACGCTGAACAGTAGCAGCTTTAGTATAAGAGCGGTTTTCAATTCCTAAAAAAACATCCTTAAACTGTACCATTCCTGCGTTAGTAAATAATAAGGTTTGATCTTGTGCTGGAACCAATGAACTTGAAGGGACAATTTCATGGCCTAATTCATAAAAATAATTAATAAATTGCGCCCTTATATCAGCTGTTTTCATATAATAAACTCTCTTTTATAACTTCTTTTGCAAAACCTCTAGCTGTTAAAAAACGCATTTTTTTAGCTTGCAGTGCCACTTTATTAGCGGCATTAAAACGCCAAGCATGTTTTTTTAAAGCAGCTTTAGCAAGATAAACCCAATCAATTTCTTGATTTAATAAAAATTCTTTAACTTTAGACTGGGAAATTTGGTGTTGTTTTAATGCGTTAACAATATAAAATATTCCATATCCTTGAGAAATCTTCATACGACAAAAACTTTCTAAAAAACGTTCATCACTTTGGTAGCCCTCTTTTTTTAGCTCTATTACAACTTCGTCAATAGCTTGAGGGTCATATCCTCGTTGCATTAACTTTCTCTTTAACTCAAATGCACTATGCTCACGGCGCGCGAGGAGGTTAAATGCAGTATCTCGAACCAAGACCGCTCCTTTGCATGCCATTACTTAGTTATTATCCCACAAAGCATCGCTAGGGTGAAGTGTGTGAAATTTAAGGAATATACTCCTTGAAAGTTATCTTTTTATGGACTATACTCCATTTTAGTTAATATATGCACGGCTTTTTCAATGAACTTTAAGAGATTCTTACACATGGAGTTACCCAAAGGTCAGTCAGCTTTCCTTTGGGGAGCTAGAAAAACTGGTAAATCAACTTATTTATCCGAGCAATATAAAGAGGCTATCTATTATGATTTGCTTAAAACTGATGAATATACAAGGCTGCTTGCTGCACCCCATTTATTACGTGAAGAATTGAATGCTATCGATTTTACTCATATTAAACACCCTGTCATTATTGATGAAGTTCAAAAAATACCTCAACTCTTAAATGAGGTTCATTGGCTTATAGAGCATAAACGCATTGGTTTTATATTATGTGGCTCAAGTGCGCGAAAATTAAAAAGAGGCGCTGCCAATTTACTAGGAGGGCGTGCCTTTCGTTATAATTTTTATCCACTAATTTATAAGGAAATTCCTGATTTTAATTTATTACAAGCCTTGAATAGGGGGTTATTGCCATCTCACTACCTTTCTAATCAATACACAAGAATGTTGCGCGCTTATGTTAATGATTATTTGACAGAAGAAATACAAGCAGAAGGACTAGTACGGAATTTACCAGCATTCGCTCGGTTTATGGATTTGGTAGGCCTTACAAATGGCCAAATGTTGAATTATGCTAATGTTGCTAGAGATTGTGGAGTTGATGCAAAAACAGTTAAAGAGTACTACCAAATAATCAGTGATACTCTTATAGGTTATCTTATTTATCCTTTTCATAAAAAAATTAAACGTGAACTTATTCAATCTACGCCTAAATTCTATATCTTTGATGTTGGAGTTACAAACTACCTTAAACAAAGAGAGATCAAATCACTTAAGGGCGAACAAGCAGGTGAAGCTTTCGAGCAATTTATTCTTATGGAGCTATCGGCTTTTCACGGATTAAACGAAATTGATAGACCAATTCAATATTGGCGCAGCAAAAATGGCTTAGAAGTGGATTTTATTTTGAATAATGGCAAGATAGCCATTGAAGTAAAACTATCTTCAGCCCCTACTGCTTCAGATTTTAAAGGACTCTGTGCTTTTTGTGCCGATTACAAACCTAAACATGCGTTAGTTGTTTGTCAAGCTCCTAGAAGACGTAGGCTTGATTTAGATAATGGCATAATAATTGACATCCTCCCATTTAGAGAGTTTCTTGAGAATTTGTGGTCTCATATGTACTCAGAATGATTTTTCCTAGATTAAAGAATGGCGTCTATATAAATAGACGCGACTCTTAATTTAACTTTACTCAACGAATTCGTCATCTTCAGCTACAGCAGTCTCTCTAGCTGAAGCTGTGCGTGTCAACATAGCTTCGCGAATTTGCGCTTCGAGGGTTTTAGCAATTTCAGGGTTATCTTTTAAGTATTGGCGTGCATTGTCTTTGCCTTGACCAATTTTCTCTTGTTTATAGCTATACCAAGCGCCTGATTTTTCCAGTAAACCAAGGGTAACCCCGAGGTTAATAATTTCGCTTTCGCGGGAAATGCCTTCGTTATAATAAATGTCAAACTCTGTTACTTTAAATGGAGGAGCAACTTTATTTTTCACCACTTTAACTCTAGTTTCACTGCCAATAACCTCTTCGCCCTTTTTAATTGAACCTATACGGCGAATATCTAAGCGTACTGATGCATAAAACTTTAGTGCATTCCCGCCGGTTGTGGTTTCTGGGCTGCCAAACATTACCCCAATTTTCATTCTAATTTGGTTAATAAAAATAACTAAAGTATTAGAACGTTTAATATTAGCAGTTAATTTACGTAAAGCCTGCGACATTAAGCGCGCTTGTAAGCCTACATGGGAGTCGCCCATATCGCCTTCAATTTCAGCTTTAGGAGTTAAAGCCGCAACCGAGTCAATAACAATCACATCAACAGCTGCAGATCGCACTAACATATCGGTAATTTCTAAAGCTTGCTCGCCTGTATCTGGTTGCGAAACTAAAAGCTCATCCACATCAACTCCCAAGCGGCCAGCATATTGAGGATCAAGCGCATGCTCTGCATCAATAAACGCAGCTCTACCACCTAATTTTTGCGCAGCTGCAATAACTTGCAGAGAAAGAGTGGTTTTACCGGAAGATTCAGGCCCATAAATCTCAACAATGCGCCCTTTAGGTAAGCCGCCAATCCCTAAAATAATATCAAGCCCAAGAGATCCTGTTGAAATAGCCTCAATATCACGCGAAACTTGGCTATCCCCCATGCGCATAACCGAACCTTTACCAAATTGACGCTCAATTTGTTGCAACGCCGCCTGTAACGCCTTTTGCTTATTCTCATCCATAACCACTCCTTAAGCCATAAAATAGCATTATCCCACAAAGAATGACTATGGTGAAGGCAAAACCTTATACATTGCATGAATTAAAGAGAAATTGTTGTTTAAACCTTAAACTTATCTATGGCTCCTTGCAAAGCCTCACAACACGCCATAAAACGAATTTGGCTGCGGGAGCCTGTAAGGTTTTTACAGATAGTTGATGTTGGTTTGTCAGGCATGCTGAAGGCAAAATAAACTAGGCCGACGGGTTTTTCTTGCGTGCCGCCGCTAGGGCCGGCTATGCCTGTAATAGCGATTGATAAATCAGCATAACTAGCTGTTAAAGCTCCTTCTGCCATTTTAGAGGCGACTTCAGCACTTACTGCGCCATGTTTATTAATTAAAGCTTCTGCAACGTTAAGTTCAGCGATTTTTGCCGCATTTGAATAAGTAACCCATCCTCTCTCAAACCAAGTTGAACTACCGCTATAAGTGGTAAGAAGAGCCGCCAGCATGCCACCTGTGCAAGATTCTGCAGTTGCAACTTTAAATTTGTGCTTTTTTAGCAGCTTAATTAGCTGTTGCGTTAATGCTAGATCAGTTTGCATAAAATGAAACCCGCATGAAGGTTGCTGAGCAATTTAATGCGGGTTTTAGAAAAATTTATTGTGCAGGAACAGGTTCAGCTTGTGTTGGTGCTGGAGCTGTTTGGGTAGGATCTGCAGCAGGCTGCTGATTAGGATCTGCAGCAGGCTGCGAATTAGCATCAGCAGAAGGTGCTGCAGCATTTTCTGTATTTGCTGTAGGTTCTGCTTTTTTATCGCCGCCTTCGCCACCGCTACACGCAGTAAAAAAACAGACCATCAATAAACTTACTAAGAATAGGCTCAAACGCTTCATTATTATTTCTCCCTTGTTTATATTCAAACCCCGGTTAGTCTAACAAATTTTTGCATTAAAGAAAGATTTAATCGTGCAAAATGAAAAATAAATTTTGGCCTTAGAATCTAAGGATATGGTAAAGTACTGTATTTTTTTGAATTTGCTTAGCACTATGCCAACTCATACTCCCTTAATGCAGCAGTATTTAACAATTAAAACCGAACATAAAGACAGGTTGTTATTCTTTAGGATGGGAGATTTTTATGAGTTATTCTATGATGATGCCAAACTTGCAGCTTCCTTACTTGATTTAACCTTAACTCATAGAGGACAATCAGCAGGTAAGCCAATCCCGATGGCTGGGGTACCTTATCATGCAGCAGATAACTACCTTAAAAGACTGCTTAAATTAGGTTACGCCGTAGCAATTTGCGAACAAATTGGGGAAAGCGTAACCAAAGGGCTTATGGAAAGACAAGTTACCCGCATCCTTACTCCAGGCACTTTAACTGATGATTTACTTATGGAACCTAAGCAAGAAGCTATTTTGCTTGCTATTCATCAGTATAAAAATGGTTTTGCACTTGCATATGTCAACCTAAATAGTGGAGCATTACAATTACTGTTGGCTCAAGATAATAACACTTTACTTAATGAGCTTCTGCGCATTGAACCAAACGAGATCCTGATAGAAGAAAATAAACCTATCCCTTGCCTTAAAGACTACAAAGCCATACAACCAAGGCCTGCCTTTGAATTTGATATTCATCACAATAAAAAACGCCTAGGAGAACAGTTTCGCGATCTTAGCCTGCTAGAAAAAAGTGATTTAATGCCTCTTATTGCGCCAGCAGGAGCCATTATGGCTTACCTTGATTTAACCCAAAAACAAGCAATTACCCATTTGACCCATTTTTCGTTGCAAAATAACTCAACCCTATTACAGCTTGATGCTGCAACCCAAAAACACTTAGAGCTAAATGTTGCGCACGATCAAAAATTTAGTCTTTTTGCTTTACTAGATAATACCAATACCTCTATGGGGGCACGCCTTTTAAAACGCTACCTTCTTACACCTCTTACCTTGCACAATATTTTAAAAAATAGACACCAAGCGGTCCAAATGTTACTTGATAATGAGCTTTTTAAAGACCTAAAAAATATCCTGCCAACAATTGCTGATATAGAAAGAATTGTTACCAGGATTGCGCTTAAGACCGCAAGGCCGCGCTGTTTAGGTCAATTAAGACAAAGCTTAACAAACATTCCTGCTATCCAAAAAGTCTTTGCGCAATTTGCAACTAAACAAGAGCTCGCTCCTTTATTGCAAGAAAATTTTGCCAAGCTAAATTTTCCGCAAGAGCTCCTTACGAAGCTTAACCTTGCTTTAGTCGAAACCCCGCCCTTATATTTACGCGATGGCCAGGTTATTGCTAATGGATATGATGCAGAGCTTGATACCTTGCGCACCTTAAAAAACAACGCTGCTAGTTTATTACTAGATCTTGAGGCGCAAGAAAAGCAAAAATCAGGACTCTCTACCCTTAAAGTTGCCTATAATAACGTGCATGGTTATTATTTTGAACTGTCAAAAAATCAATCTCAAACTCTCCCCAACTATTTTGAGCGTAAGCAAACCTTAAAAAATAAAGAGCGCTTTACCACTCCTCTTTTAAAAGAATTTGAACAACAAATCCTTGCAGCAGATGCTAAAGCCTTAATGCGGGAAAAAGCTTTATATGAAGAGTTGCTTGCCTTTATAGAACCTATGCTTACTACCTTAAGCAATCTTGCCCAAGCTTTAGCAGAAATAGATGTGTTAGCAGCTTTTGCCTACATTGCGGAAAAGCACAACTGGTCTTGCCCTACGTTTAGGCAAGAAAGTGGGATTTATATTGAAGAAGGTAGGCACCCTGTTATTGAGGCTATGCAAACTAATCCTTTTGTTGCCAATGATTTAGAGCTTAGCCAAGAAAAATCAACTTTATTAATAACTGGCCCTAATATGGGAGGTAAATCAACCTATATGCGCCAATGTGCGTTGATAGTATTGCTGGCCCATATAGGAAGCTTTGTACCGGCTAAATCTGCCTTAATTGGTCCTATCGATAGAATTTTCACCCGCATTGGAGCTAACGACTCAATAACCCAAGGTCACTCAACTTTTATGGTAGAAATGCTTGAAACCGCCCATATTTTACACCATGCAACCCCAAAAAGCTTAGTCTTGGTTGATGAAATTGGCCGCGGCACAAGCACCCATGATGGCATGGCTTTAGCGGAAGCTGCGTTAATTTATCTAACTCTACACTGTAAAGCCTATACCCTTTTTTCTACGCATTACTTTGAGCTTACAGAGCTTGCAAATAAATACTCTGAGATAAAAAATATCCACTTAGAGGTTAAAGTTACGGATAATAAATTAATTTTCTTATATCAAGTAAAGCCTGGGGCTAGTGCAAGAAGCTATGGTATTGAAGTTGCCTCCCTTGCTGGTATCCCGCAAAAAGTAATTCAGCTCGCCCAAGAGCGTCTTAATAGCACTTTACCTAAAGTTTTAATTGAATATAATAAGCCAACTAAGTCATTAATTAACCAACGTCTTCTTGACCTTAACCTAGACCAATTATCTGCTATAAATGCGCTTAATCTGCTCTACGAGTTAAAAGAAGCTGCCTTAAATGAGGAAAATTAGCATGCAAAAACTTTCTCGCTTACGTCAAACAGCTGCTATGCGCGCTATGCTCAGCGAAACAAACCTTAATATAAGTCAATTTATTGCTCCTTTATTTGTGCATGCCTCTATTAACGTAAAACAAGAAATCTCTTCTATGCCAGGAATTTTTCAGCTTCCATTAAATATGCTAGAAGAAGAGGTAAATGAATTATTAGCTTTAGGCATAAAAGCCGTTATTTTATTTGGCCTACCTCTGACAAAAGACGAGCAAGGAAGTGCAAGTTTTAGTGACGATGGCATAGTACAACAAGCAATAAGACTTCTAAGAGCAAGATTTCCTGAGCTTTTAATAATAGCTGACGCATGTTTTTGCCAATACACAACTCATGGCCACTGCGGAATTTTAACTGAAGGCGAGCTTGATCATGCTAAAACTTTACCGCTACTTGCAAAGCAAGCGGTAAGTTTTGCAAGAGCAGGAGTTAATTGGGTTGCCCCAAGTGGCATGATAGACGGCATGGTTGCTGCTATCCGCTCTTCTTTAGATGCAAATGGTTACCATAATACTGCCATTTTAAGTTATGCAGTAAAATACCAATCACATTTATATGGTCCTTTTAGAGAAGCAGCTCAAGGAGCGCCCAAATTTGGTGATAGAGCAAGCTATCAGATGAACCCTGCTAATGCTGAAGAAGCACTTAGAGAAGCTCTAATTGACCTTGAAGAAGGCGCCGACATGCTTATGGTAAAGCCTGCGATGTTTTATCTTGATATAATTCAACGCGTAAAACAAGCTTATAAGACAGTCCCTCTCTGTGCTTATCAAGTAGGCGGAGAGTATGCTTTAATTAAACAAAGTGCAAACTTGGGCTTTTTTAACGCTGAACAGTTAATGCTTGAAAGCCTGCTTGCAATAAAGCGTGCAGGAGCTGATTTTATTATTAGTTATTTTTCTAAGCAGTTCGCAAAATTTATTAATTCTTAGCCTTTAATGTTGACAGGAAAGCTATGGATTGTGATACAATCTACCTATTAGGAAATAAGATAAACTATTCCAGGTAAAGAATACGTTATCCGAACTAAGTTAGGGACTTAACTTATGTACCTATAACCAGGCTAACTTAAGGGTAATAAAGACTATGCCATTTAGTGAAGAAGAAAGCTTAGTAGAAGATTACTTTAAACAATACCCCACTAAGATTAAATTAACTCGCGGCATAGTTAAAATTAGGCGCAAAAAATTTGAAATATCCCACTCATATATTAAAGAACCAACAGATAATGGCCATTTTAAAATATACAAATTAACCAATAAAGCTGATCCTCAAAGCTTTATCGCTAAAGGGCGATTTGGCAAAGTTAAATTTTCCGCCGAAAATGAAGTAGTTAAAATTCAACATCTTTCCTTAGACAAACTCGAAAAAGCACACAACGAAGCAAAAGTTACCCTTGACCTTAACCTTGCTGAAGGACCGCTGGTTGTAAGACATGTTTCCGAAACAAAGGCTAAGGTTTA
Organism: Legionellales bacterium RIFCSPHIGHO2_12_FULL_37_14; assembly: GCA_001804735.1. Taxonomy (GTDB): domain Bacteria; phylum Pseudomonadota; class Gammaproteobacteria; order Legionellales; family Legionellaceae; genus 2-12-FULL-37-14. The sequence goes on from MHBC01000044.1 coordinate 30,274, forward strand.
CCAACGCATGACCTATTTAGGCAAAAATATTTTAGATGTTATTGATGAAGAAAGAGCCTCCCAAAAACCCGAAGATTTATTTAATACCGAATTAGACCGCGCTATTCAACTAGCCATTTTAGTCACAAGACTTCACCATGGTTTTATATCTAAATCTAGAACCAAGTATGCGCATAGAAATATATGCCTTAAAAATATAGTAGTTGATGTAAATAATAATTTATCTTTAGTTGGCTTTGGCTCCGCTACAGATAAACTATATGATGGTGACTTAGCTGACTTTATGGGAAACCCCTTAAATGCTCCTGTTGATTGTAAATATGTGCTGGATGCCAAAAAAGGCCGCATCGAGTATGGTCTTTTAGAAGGCTTACTGGATCTGCAAAATAAACTTTCAGCTAGCAAAGATGAATATAAAGTTAACTTTGCCAAACAAGACAAAATTGCCATGCAAAGATGTATTTATCACCCTTTTTGTGATGCCATACCTGCTGCAACCTCAATTTTAAGCAAAGCATCTTTTGCTAAACTACCTAAAGTTATCCAAGAATTACTCGATACTAATGAAATTTTCCCCCACATTGCTACCAAAAGAAGGCCAGAAGGCGCTATTTTTATTGCAGCAGCTCTTATTCTATACAAACAAAAGGGCGATGCCATAACAGAAGATGATATAGATAATTTAAGACTAAATATCCGCGCTCAAGTAGATCTTGTTAGACAGCTTTTATCACCTAAAAATTTATCTACCCAGGAAAAGGTAAAATTATTTTTTATGCAACATGCCCACAAGAAAAAATATAGCCGTAAAGACAGCAAGCTTGCAAACTCCTATATTGCTGATGAAAACCAAAGTATATACCGCATTACTAACAAATCTTCTCTTAGACACCAAATAGGTGAAGGGGCATTTGGCAGAGTTAAAGGTATTGAAAATGATGCTAACTCATCAAAATATGTAATAAAAATTCAAAAAATCCACAACCAAAAACAGCTAGAAAATGCAAGTTATGAAGCCAAAATTAATTTGGATTTTGGCGTTGCTAAAAGTAATTTAATTATTAAACCATGGGTTGATATAACTTGCCCTCTGATAAAAAAATATAAAGTATATCAAGTTATGCATGATCTTGGGGTCAAGCTAAGCGATATAATAAATATCCGTAAAGAGCCATCCTCTTTAGAAGAAAAACAAAAAACCCTACTTGAAGAAGTAACGAGAGCCATTGAGCTATGTACTCTGGTTGACGATGCCCATTCAGGTAAAGCCACCCACTCAAAGACTGGCTATGCAATTAAAGATATTAAACCTGATAATATTTTGGTAGATGAAAATGATAAATTGCATCTAATTGATTTTGGTTGTGCTTCTAGTGATTTAGATGGATCTTGCATTGACCCTTTTGAGGGAACTTTGCTTTATGCCCCTATAGATAAGAAACATTTAAACTCTTCTTCTGAAAATGCAAGCCAAGGCCTTAAAGAACAACCCCTCAAGCTAACTAACAAATTTCACGACCGCATCTCTCTTCTTAGAACCATAGCGCATCCAAATTATTTATATAACATTTCTGACGATACTATTAGATCTAGATCTATACTCTCTAAAAGTTCATTTGCACTTTTACCCGAGTGTCTACGTATTTTGCTTGACACAAGTATCATCAGGGTTCACTACAGCAAAGAAAGGCTTAAAGAGACACCTAAATTCTATGCAGCTGTATTGTCTTACTATAAAAATCACGACTTTAAAATTACGCAAGAAATCATCGATCAAATCCGTACCGAAGTTAACCTGCAAGAGGCACTAACACGCCAAAACCTAACTGTAACCATAGCCAAATATGCTAAATACACAAATCCAACAGCCCCTTTACCAATAGATAGATCTTTGCCTAATGATCTAACCCCAAAGCCCCGCGTACACAATCTATGGCCAAATACTCTGCGCACCCCTCAATTAGTAACCCAAACCATGCAGCCTAAATACGAAGACAAAACTTCTTCATTTAGTTTACAAAGCACAAAATAAAAGTAAGGCGTAACTCCTGGCACTCATTAGACAAGGCCCATCCTACGATGCTTTTTAGAGCATTCAGACGATAATAAAACATATGTGCTCAAAAGATATTATCTATATTTATAGCAAGAGATTTCTTGTTTTTTGCTAAGAATAATAGAAAAACTATTTGCTTTTATTTTTTGCATCAAACATATCTTATTGAAAAATATAGGTTTTTAAAATGTATGTTATTTTCAGAATGCACAAATATATTTATCTATGCTTATTTTTAGGGCTTGTAAGATTCATAATTGCAGCGTAAAGTTCATCCTATAGCTTCAAGGGAATGAGGCTTGAACAGGACGTTCAGATAGGGAAATAAGTATCAAGGATGATGCTCGACTTAGGAAGTCGCAAATGGATACTTGCTCCAGCAGGCCAGGGCAAAACCCTGGCTTTTTTTTTCAGTATAGGAATTTGCTATGCAAGGCACTAAGAGCACTGTAAATGCAGCTGAAATCGCCAAATTTCACCAACATGCCCAAAGCTGGTGGGATCTAAATGGACCATTTAAAACCTTACACCACTTAAACCCAGTCAGAGTAAATATTATCGAGTCTTTATGCAAAATAAAAAACCAAAGAATCTTAGATTTAGGCTGTGGAGGGGGAGTATTAGCTGAAGCTTTAGCAAAAAAAGGGGCAAAAGTTACTGCGATAGATGCAGACGAAGCTGCCATAAAGACCGCGAAAAATCATGCTAGAGAGCAAGGAATAACCATTGACTACCAAGCAACTTCTATCGAAAAATTTACGGCAAAGCCCTTTGATATAATTACTTGTTTTGAGCTTATAGAACATGTGGATTGCCCAGAAACTATAATTAAACTTGCGCAAAAAAACCTTAAGAAAAATGGTTATATTTTTCTTTCCACTATAAATAGAAACCCTAGAGCTTACTTTGAAGCCATTTTTATCGCCGAATATGTTTTAAATCTTTTACCCAAACAAACCCATGACTATAAAAAATGCATTCGCCCATCTTTCCTTGCTGAATTACTGCGCGCCAATAAAATTGAGCCCTGTTATCTAAAAGGCATAGGCTACAATCCTTTTACTGAAGAAGCGTATTTAAGAGATGATGTTGAGGTTAATTATGTGATGGCGGGGAGATTAGCTTAAGATATGCTCCCTTCTTTTCAAGATCTTGAACTACCAAAAGCCGCCAAAATCGCCACCTTAAAAACCTGGTGTAAGATTAACTCAGGATCAAATAACCTAGCCGGGTTAGATAAAATGCGCACCTTAATTAGCAAAGCTTTTGCGCACCTTAGCGACACTATCGAAACGGTAAATTTTCCCCCAATTAATACCCAACAAATTGCTCCTGGCTTATTAATTTCTAAAAGAAAAAATTGCCAACAAAGAGTGTTACTTGTAGGGCACATGGATACTGTTTACCCATTTGATTCAGACTTTCAGCAACTAAGGCTTATTGACAAGAACACCTTAAACGGCCCTGGAGTTGCTGATATGAAAGGTGGAATTTTAGTAATGCTCACAGCGCTTGAAGCCTTTGAAAAATGGCAAATTAGCAAAAATTTAGGTTGGGATGTATTTATCAATACTGATGAAGAAATAGGATCCTTAGCATCATCGCCTTACCTTACAAAGCTGAGCAAAAAAGCCCAAGTTGCTCTTGTATTTGAGCCTGCGTTAAATGAAAAAGGCGATTTAGCGAGAAGTCGCCCCGGAAGTGGCCATTTTACCCTTCTAGCGCATGGAGTGAGCGCCCATGCAGGACGCGATTTTCATAAAGGGCGAAATGCTATTTTACTGCTCGCGCGCGCGCTTTTAGAGATTAACTTGCTGCAAAATAATCATCCAGGTTTAACTATCAATCCAGGTTTAATTAAAGGCGGGACCGCTCTTAATCAAGTTCCTGACCTTGCTTCTTCTGCAATAGAAATTCGCTTAAGCGAGCAAAATGATGTTGTTTATATCCAACAAGCTTTACAATCTATCGCAAAAAAGTTATCTAAAGATGGATTAAAACTTGAAATTAAAGGACACTTTCATAGACCAATTAAAATTATCTCCAAAGCTACAGAGCTTTTATTTGCCAAAACGCAAGAGCTTGCAAAATTGCTTAATCTTGATCTTAACTGGCAAAATACGGGAGGATGTTGTGATGGCAATCAACTAGCACAACATGTAGCTGTACTTGATACTTTAGGTGTAAGAGGCGGGAAAATTCATACGCATGATGAGTATATATGTTTAGATAGTATAGTTGAGCGCAGTAAGATAACCGCACTATTGCTATATGATTTAGCTTTAAATGGAACTGACGGATACAGTTTATGATCCTTTTACGCAGTGTAAGGGCAAGTGATTATCCTAGCTTAAAAAAATTAATTCTAAATTCAGATTTAACTGGAATTACAACGCTTGCGCTCGACGAAAAAAGCCTTAAAACTCGCCTCGATAAAGCCTTACATAGCTTTCAAAACCCTGATCCAAATAAGCATTGTTATTACTGGTTTATTTTAGAAGACACTTATACCCAAGAGGTACTAGGAGTTTCAGCTATAGCAACCCAAATAGGGAAAAAACATAATTTTTATGCTTTTGAAAGAATACCCTATACAAATAACTGCAAAACTCTTGGCATAAAACATAGTGGCGAAATGCTCAAACTTACCCTAAAGCTTAAGACTGCAACTGAGCTTTGTAGTTTATTTATGCATCCTGATAAAAGAAAATTAGGTCATGGTTCGTTTTTATCTTGCGCGCGCTTTTTGTTTTTAGGCGCTTTCACCGAGTATTTTGCCCCAACTATAATAGCAGAGCTAAGAGGAGTAACTGATGAGCATAGATCTACGCCTTTTTGGAATGCGCTGGGCAAGCATTTTTTTCATATGGAATTTCTTGAGGCAGATCGGCTTTCTAATGTTACAGACAAAAAATTCATTGCAAAATTAATGCCCAAAAACCCATTTTATGTATGCATGCTACCTAAAAAAGCCCAACAAGTTATTGATAAACCACATGTTAACTCTATTCCGGCAATGAATATTCTCTTAAAAGAAGGCTTTAGATTAAGTGAGTTTATAGATATTTTTGATGCAGGACCTATTTTAAAGACTAAAGTGCATAAAATTAAAACGATTAAAGCAATGAAAAGCTTAACCGTTTTACTTAAAGATGATTTAGTAAATCCCCAAGATGCCTGGGTTTCTAATACTAATTTTGCAAATTTTAGCGTTATAAAATGTAAGATTATGCTTAATCAAACTAATGATAAGGTAATTTTGCCGCAAGAATGTGCTTCTTTGCTTAGAGTTAAAGAAAAAGCTAAAGTTAATGTGGTTGTAAGGGATCTAGAATAAAATGCAAATCACCAAAAGCCAAGGCTTATACATAAACGGTGAATGGCGTAAAGGCCATGGTAAAGAGTTTCTATCTATTAACCCTGCTACTTTGCAAATTATTTGGCAAGGCAGGGAAGCTTCTAGTAATGACGTTAAAGAAGCCGTGCAAAGCGCGCATAAGGCTGCATTTTCTTGGCAGCAATGCACTTTTGCAACAAGAGTCGAGTATATTGAAAAATTTATTCAAGAGGTTAAGCGTAAACTCCCATTGTTAACCGAGACACTCTCTCAAGATACCGGTAAACCATTATGGGAAGCAAAAACCGAGCTTAATGCGCTTGAGAACAAGCTTAAGCTTTCTAGCGCAGCCTTTCGCACAAGAAGCACAGGTAATGTACAAGAAACCCAAGGAAAAGTTGAACGTCTTAGCTTTAGACCTTTGGGAGTTGCCCTCGTTTTAGGGGCTTTTAACTTTCCTATTCATTTAAGTCATGGACATATTATTCCGCTGCTTTTAGCTGGTAATACTGTTGTTTTTAAGCCTTCGGAACTTACCCCATTAATTGCTGAATGTATTATTAAGTGTTGGGATAACAGTGGCTTACCTAAAGGCGTTTTAAACCTTGTTGAGGGCGATGCTAACGTTGCTAAAAGCTTACTTAAAGAAACCTTCAATGGCATATACTTTACCGGGAGCTATAAGACAGGGCTTGCCATTCATAATACTTTTAAAGACAAACCAGAGGTTTTATTAGCTTTAGAGATGGGCGGCAATAACCCTTTAATTATTACGGCCGTAAAAGACATCCAAGCAGCGGTATATAACACCATACTGTCTTCTTTTATAACAGCAGGCCAACGTTGTAGCTCAGCAAGAAGAATAATTCTGCCAAATACCTCTTTTGCCGATAAATTTTTACAACTTTTACTTAAGGCATGTAAAAGCTTAAAAATTGGCCCTTATACCGATCTCCCTGAGCCATTTATGGGTCCTGTAATTAGCGAGCAGCATGCTCAAAACCACCTTAAAAGCCAAGCTCAGCTCTTAAAAACTAATGCTAAATCTTTACTAGAAATGCAACTTTGCAAACAACAAGGCGCATTTTTAAGCCCAGGAATTATTGAGATCTATACCGCTAAACTTATTGATGAAGAAATATTTGCTCCTCTTGTTCAAATATACCGCTATGAGGATTTTTCTCAGGCAATTAAACTTGCTAATCAAACCGAATATGGCCTTACTGCAGGTTTATTCAGCGACTCACAAGATGATTATGTAGAGTTTGCAAGCTCGATTAAAGCAGGGGTGCTAGCCTTTAATAGACCAACAACTGGCGCAAGCTCAGCTCTGCCTTTTGGGGGAATAGGAAAAAGTGGTAATCACCGCCCTTCTGCATACTTTGCCGCGGATTATTGCGTATACCCAATTGCAAGTCTTGAACAAGATAAGCTCGAAATCCCAGAAAACCTTATGCCGGGAGTAGTCTTATGAGCTACTTTGAGCTTAATATCGATGGTTTAGTTGGTCCAAGTCATCATTATGCAGGCCTTGCCTTTGGCAATAAGGCTTCTATGCAGCATGAAAGCCAAATAAGTTATCCTCAAGAAGCTGCCCTACAAGGATTAAAAAAAATGCGGCTTTTGCATTCTTTAGGAATTAAGCAAGCTGTAATGCCGCCTCCTTTAAGGCCCAACCTAGATCTTTTACAAAAATTAGGTTTTACAGGAGATAATGCCTCCATTCTAAAAAAGGCCTTTAAAGAAGCGCCGCGCATATTAAGCGCTTGTTATTCAGCCTCCAGCATGTGGCTTGCCAATGCCGCTACTGTAGCAGCAGCCCCCGATACTTTAGATAATAAAATTCATTTTACTCCGGCTAATTTAGTCTCTAGCCTCCATCGTGCCCAAGAAAGCGCTTTTACATCTAAGATGTTGCGTTTAATTTTTTCATCCCCAGAGTATTTTGTGCATCATGAACCTCTGCCCGCTTCTTTAAGCTTAGGAGATGAAGGCGCTGCTAATACAAATAGGTTATGCGCAACATATAAAGACCGAGGCTTAAATTTATTCGTGTATGGGCAAATAGCCTTAGAGAAAGCCAGTAAAAAACCTAAACTCTATCCAGCAAGACAGACTAAGGAAGCAAGTTGTGCACTTGCAAGAAATCACTTACTTGATGAAAAATTAACTTTATTCGCGCAACAAAACCCTAAAGCAATAGATAAAGGAGTTTTTCATAATGATGTAATTTCGCTAGCCAATGAAAACGTATTTTTAGTGCATGCAGAAGCTTTCTTAGATCAAAAAAAGCTTACCGAAACCCTCAAAAGTAAGGCTAATTTTGACCTTAAAATCATGCAAATTGCCGCAACTGAATTAAGTCTAGAAGAAGCAGTTAAAAGTTATTTTTTTAATTCCCAACTAATTAGTCTACCAAATAAAACTATGTGCCTTATAGCTCCAGAAGAATGTAAACAAGAAGAAAAGGCTTATAAGTTAATAAATAAAATCTTAAATGATAAGCATAATCCTATAGAAAAAGTCGAGTTTGTCTTTCTTAGACAAAGCATGCAAAATGGCGGTGGGCCCGCCTGTCTTAGATTACGTGTTCCTTTAAGCCTTGAGGCTTTTAATGCTATGCATCAAGGGGTAATAGTAACCCTTAAGCTTTTAGATAAACTAGAATCTTGGGTCAAGACGTATTATCGACGAACGCTAAGCTTTAACGATCTACAAGATCCGCAATTAATCATTGAAAATCACCAAGCGCTAGCTAATTTAATGCCTATACTCAATATGAACAATATTTATAACTAAGGTGATTTATTAAGCTCGCTAGCATTTCCTAAGATTAGCGGTATAATTTTTTATTTGTTAGAGCTATTTGAAAGAAATGATAAAGCTTTTAGTTGCCCAAATTAACCCAACTGTTGGCGCTATCGATTACAATGCCAAACTAATTTTAGACATAATTAAAGCGCACTCCAAGCAACATGATATTATCCTTTTTCCTGAACTTGCCTTAAGTGGCTATCCGCCAGAAGACTTGCTGTTACGCGATGAATTACATACAAAAATTAGTTATGAACTTAAAAAAATTCAGCGTGCCGCACCTTCTTGCCATGTAATCCTTGGTCACCCAGAAAAAAAGGCGGCAAATATTTATAATACTGCCAGTCTTTTTTTCCAAGGTAAACGTTACGTTAGCTACCATAAACAAAAACTTCCTAACAATGGTATTTTTGATGAAAAACGCTATTTTACCGAAGGTGAAGCAAGGCCAGGAATTTTTACTTTAAATGATATGCGTTTTGGGATTTGTATTTGTGAAGATCTCTGGCAAGAAGGCCCATTTGCAGAGCTTCTACAAGCAGATATTCAAGTTTTATTAGCTTTAAATGCTTCGCCGTTTGACCAAGAAAAATATGCTAAAAGGGTAAAGCTATTAAATAAATTAAGTAAAAATAAGCTAATGATAGTGTATGCAAACCTTATAGGCGGCCAAGATGAGCTGCTTTTTGATGGCTTATCAATGAGTTTTGATAAAACTGGAAAGCTTAAAACTAGAGCTAAAACTTTAACCGAAGACTTGCATAGCATAACTATCACCAAAAACACCATTAAAGGAGAGTTAAACCCTCTTTTAGCAAAAACTGAACTTCTTTATAAAGCTTTAGTAGTTGCGGTTAAAGATTATGTGCATAAAACTAAACACAGCGCAGTGCTTGTAGGCTTATCAGGTGGCATTGATTCTGCGCTTACTTTAGCAATTGCAGTTGACGCTTTAGGTTGTGAAAATGTAACCGCCGTTCGTATGCCTTCACGGTATACTGATAGTATAAGCCTCATTGATGCTGATCTCTTAATCCATACTCTAAAAGTTAAAAGTTATACTCTCCCTATTGAGAGTATGTTTAACGCTTCACTTGCTACCTTGCATGAAATTTTCCGCCAACACTCCCCCAATATTGCCGAAGAAAATCTGCAAGCAAGAATCAGAGCTTTGATTTTATTAGGTATTTCTAACAAGACTAATCAACTTATTCTAACTACTAGCAATAAAAGCGAGCTTGCTATGGGTTACGGAACAATTTACGGTGATATGGCAGGTGCATTTAATGTGCTAAAAGATATATATAAAACCGAGGTCTATCAGCTTGCAAACTATAGAAATCAACAATCTTTTGTAATTCCTGAGCGCATCTTAACCCGCGCCCCTTCTGCAGAACTTGCTTTTAACCAAAAAGATCAAGACACCCTACCACCCTACGATAGACTTGATTTAATCCTCAAAGAATTAATAGAAAACCGCGCTACTTTAAAAGATTTAATCAAGCAAGGTTTTCAAGAGCAAGAAATAATAAACATCCAAAAAACCATCCAACGCAACGAATTTAAGCGTAACCAAGCCCCAGTTGGCCCTAAAGTAAGTAAAGTAGCCTTCGGTCGCGATTGGCGTTTCCCTATTTGTAATGGGTGGTTATAGTATATAATTCTAAAAAAAGCAGTTCAAAGCTACGAAGGCAGCTAATCATGCATACTGAAACAATAGCATCAATCTGTAAGCAAGATATTAAAGACTTACAGGGCGTTTATTTGTTTGGATCATATGCTAATGACTATGCAACACCAAAAAGCGATGTTGATATTGCTATCTTATGTAGAAAACGTTTAACGCCAAAGCTAAAAAATAAATTAATTATGAAATTAGAAGATTCACTGCATATGAATATAGATTTAATTGAATTACGCTTTGCCAACACTATTCTACAAGAAGAAATCCTTCTGACTGCAAAACGTATTGCAACGTTTGATAAGAAAATGTGTGAATTATTCGAAGATTATGTTTATTGTAGTGCTATGGATTTTCGTGAGTTTCGCAAACCCCATATCATGGAAATTATTGCAAGAGGTAGTGTATATGGATGATGTATTAATCGAAAAATTTGCCAGCCTTGAAAGATGCTTAACCCGCATTAAAGATGAATACTCTGCTTGTAAAGGCAATATTCAAACTGACATTTTGCGCCAAGATTCTATTATTTTGAATATTGAGAGAGCTTGTGAGCAATGTTTTGACATGGGCCAAAGAGTAATTCGCCAGAAAAAGCTGGGATTAGCAAAAGAGTATCGGGATATTTTTACAATTTTGCATGCCAAAAACATTATTCCAGAGACCTTAGCAACACACTTAAAAAGTATGGTTGGATTTAGAAATTTAGCTATCCATGAATATACCTCCATAGACATAGATAAATTAAAACATATTATTGAAAATAGGCTTAGCGACTTGCATAGTTTTGCTAAACTATTAATTACTTTATAACCACTGATTTAAAAACACATTAATCCTTTTTAAGCTGCGTTCTTTGCCAACTAAAACTAGGGTTTTATCAATTGATGGAGAGTTTGTGCTGCCTGTTAAGGCAACTCTCAATGGTTGGGCTACTTTCCCCATGCCTTGGCCTAAACTTGTCGCTACCCCATCAATTACATGATGTAAAGTAGCTTCATCCCAAGTTTCGACCAATTTAAGCTTAGCTACTAGCAATTGGAAAATTGGTTTTGCTTCCATAGAAAGATGCTGTTGTACTGCTTCTTCATCATAAATAACTTTATCATTTACAAAACAAATAGTTTTCTCAGCCATCTCACGCATGGTTTTACATCTTTCTGCCATAGCGCCAACGAGACTTGCTAAAGAAATTTCTGCATCTGGCTTAATGTCTAGTAAAGCATATTGCAGTTTAAGTTCCGCAATGATTTTCTCCCTAGGTAATGTCTTAATATAATGCTGATTAAGCCAGGTTAGCTTAGAATAGTTAAAAATCGCGGGGCTACGGCTTACATGCTCCCAATCAAAATATTTTATCATCTCCTCAAGACTAAAAATCTCTTGGTTTTGATGCGACCAACCTAAGCGAACTAAATAGTTTAATAATGCTTCATGTAAATAACCTTCTTGGCGAAATTCGAGCACGCTGACAGCCCCATGGCGCTTAGAAAGTTTTTTTCCATCTTCACCTAATAACATGGGCAAATGGGCAAACTTAGGTAAATTAGCTTCTAGAGCTGTGTAAATATGAATTTGCCTTGGGGTGTTGTTAATGTGGTCTTCGCCACGAATCACATGAGAAATTTGCATATCTATGTCATCAATAACCACCGCAAAATTATAGGTTGGCATTTTGTCTTGTCTAATTAACACCAAATCGTCTAACTCAGAATTAGCAACGACTATTTTGCCGTAAACAAGATCGTGAAAGTTTACTTCACCAATCTTTGGAGTTTTAAGGCGTACTACAAATGGAGAATCTCCCGCTTTTAAGTTTAAATCGCGACAGTGCCCGTCATATCTTGGTTTTTCTTTTGCGGCTAATTGGCTTTTTCTTAAATCATCTAAGCGTTCGGACGAACAAGTACACCGATAAGCCTTTCCTTCTGCTAAAAGCTTGTCACCAACCTCTTGATATCTATTAAGCCGTTCAGTTTGATAAATTGGCCCTATATCCATCTTAAGATTAAGCCAATCCATAGCTTCCAAGATAGTATTAGTGTTTTCAGCAGTGGAGCGTTCTTTATCTGTGTCTTCAATACGTAAGATAAATTTGCCCGCATTTTGTTTAGCAAATAAGTATGAATATAATGCTGTCCTAGCACTGCCAACATGGAGTGTCCCAGTTGGGCTTGGAGCAAAACGTGTTATTGTTGTCATATTTAGCTGTCTTTCCTGGATAAAAATAGGTATAATATGCTAAGATTTTGTACATGGCAAGCTTAAGCTTTATGAAAATTCCTTCCTTCTCTTCTTTGCATTTTGCAACCCAGCTGCGCATGGCTACTTTATTGCCCATCTTGATTATTACTTTACTATTTACTTATTTTTATACGAGCGAAGCTTTCAATAGAACCCAAGAAGAGCGTCTCCTTGAAAGCAAAAATTATTTAAACCAGCTTCTCCCAAGCGCGGAGTTTGCCTTAGCCCACAATAGCCTACCTATTTTGCAAGAACTTATTCAATCAGCCGCAACTCACCCTGATTTGCAAATACTAAGTATCTACAATGCAAAAAAAGAGCTATTAGCGTATCATGGCAAACCGCTCCAACTGCCGAAAAATTTACCTAATTTATTTCACTATCCTGCAGTCTTTAACCACAATAATGCCTTGATTGCGCCTATTTTTTTCCCCGGTACAACCAAGCCAATCCATGGTTGGATTATAATTAAGCTCGATCAACACCCTGTGCAAATTGCTTATTATAAACACCTATTAACTGGAGTATTTATTGGCCTTATAGGGCTTATCTTAGCAATGATAATGCAAACTGTATTAGCTAATAAAATCTTACTCCCTATAGCAAGATTAAGAAGAAGTATGAAACAAATTTTGCGGAATGAATTTGAAACGGAGATTAAATTAACTTCTAAAGGCAGCCTTGGAGACATTGAAACTGGCTGTCAGTATTTACAACAACAATATCTCAACAGCGTCTATGATCTAAATCATCAAATTGAAGTAGCTACTGATGATTTACAACAAAGTCTTGAACTTTTGGAAGAAAAAAATATTGAGCTGTCCTTAGATAAGAAAAAAATTGAAGAAAAACTCCTGCAACAATCGGAGTTTATTGCAAATATGAGTCATGAAATTCGCACCCCTATGAATGGCATTATAGGATTCACCCATGTCCTTTTAGATACCCACCTTAATGAACTCCAAAAAGATTATGTTACAACTATTAGCTCATCTGCTAAGGATCTATTATCCATTATCAACGATATTCTTGATTATTCAAAAATTGATTCAGGCAAACTCCTGCTTGAACAAATTCCCCTTAATCTACGCTCTATTTTAGACGAAGTACTTGCGCTCGCAGCTCCTAGCATCAATAAAAAAACTCTAGAAATAATTGGGTATACGGAAAAAGAAGTACCAAAAATTGTTTTAGGCGACTCTCTCAGGGTTAAGCAAATTCTGCATAATCTAGTAGCAAACGCGATAAAATTTACTGAACAAGGTCATGTACTGATAAAAATTGATGTACTGCAAGAACAAAATGATCACTATTTACTTAGTCTACAAGTTACTGATACCGGTATTGGGATGTCACAAGAAGAAAAATCACGCTTATTCAATGCGTTTTATCAAGCTGATGCAACTATCTCAAGACGATTTGGTGGCTCTGGTCTTGGCCTACTGATTTGCAAAAAGCTTTGTGAAGCTATGGATGGACAAATTAGCGTTGAAAGCACTCCTTTAGCCGGCACAACTTTTACCGCTAAAATCCATTTTAAAAAGCTTGCTGCCTATGAGTTAGAAAAAATCAAGCCCCAAAGTAGTTTGCCTAAAAAAATTCTTTGTATAGATACTAAAGTATTATCTTTACAGGCTTTGGAACATGCTTTACTTGCAATGAATTATCAACCAGTGATACTAACAGATAAAGCACGCCTTTCTTTAGTAATTGCCGAAAATCCTGATATTCAACTGACCATATTAAATATACATAATGAAGAAGAATTTGATTTAGATCTTTTCATGCGCCAGCATCCTTTACCAACTCTATTTATTAGTAAATATCCGTTGACGCAAGCAGCCATTGATCCTAACTATACAATGTTACAACCTCTCCAAATGCAAAAACTTGAGGATAAGCTTTATAGCATTTTTCATCCCACAAAAGCTATCCATAGTCCTTCTACCAACCTTGCCCAATTACGCCAAGAATTAAAAAAACAATTTCCGAAAATATTAATTGCTGAAGATAACCCTGTTAATCGGTTACTCTTAGACACCCTTTTATCTTTATACTGTGATCTTGATATTGTTCAAGATGGCGAATTGGCTTTAAAAGCATGTAAAAAGAAACAATACGATATACTTTTGCTAGATCTGCAAATGCCTAAGCGCTCTGGACAAAACCTGGCTTTTTATTTAAGAGGCAAACTGCCAGAATATAAAAATACTCCTATGCTATTTATTAGCGCAAATGCATCCGACATCCAAGAACAAACTCTAACTCAACTAAAAATTAGAAAATGTTTACAAAAGCCCGTAGATGAGGAAACCTTAATTCAAGAAATTTTACATGCCTTAAGACCTCCTGTTGCTATAGACTTTGAAGGCTGCATTAAAAACCTTTCGGGCAATAAAGAACTAGCCAAAGCTTGTCTTAGCCAATTTATTGAAGAATTACCTAAAGACATTGCAACTTTTAACTTATGTTTACAAAACGCTGACTCACAAGGTTTAAGCGATGCGGCGCACAAATTAAAAGGTGCAGCAGGATTTTTAGCCATTCCCCAGCTAAAACTCCTCGCCCACGAACTTGAGCAACAAGCAAAAACCAAGCATAAAGATGAGTTAAAAGTCTTAACAAAAAGATTATTGGCTGAAATAGACCGCGTGATAGCAGAAGGATCATTTGGAGTTTTTTAACCCTGTCGCAATAGGAGTTACCCCAATATTAGGGTTTATTCCGCAGTCATCTAATAGCTTTAACAAATTATTGCCTTTCCTTGTTAACCTTTTAATACAATACTCTTCATAGTAACTGCGCAGAATATATTCATATTCAGGTAAGCCTACGATAGTTAATATCTTCTCAGCCCGTTCAAGATCATGCTGCTTTATTGCATCACAAGCTTGAAATAATACTCCTGCAAGTGCGGCAGCAAGACTTGCTTTGCGCGCAAAAGATGCGTGATAAAACCTTTGGATACACTCCTCTAAAGCCCTATCCTGATCCCAGCTTATAAAGAGATTAAAAAAATTCATGGCAGGAGCAGGATCTTTTTTTGCTTCATTAGCTAATTGCTGAATATAATAAGCTGCAGGAATAATGGCCTGAATATTAGCCCAAGAGCAATTGCCGACAGTCTGAGCTTCTATTGGCAGCTTGGCAATCGGCATCAGGCCTAAAATTTTATTAATTGTTTTGTGGAAAAAAGATCTTGGTTGGCGTTTAAATAAAAATGCCTGCAAAAAATCAGTATTTAACGCTTCAGGGTTAGTAATCTTGTAAATATTAACACTATCTTCATATTTGCTATTTTCGCCTCTATCTATTTTTGCCCACCAGGAGCCAAAACGCAAAAATCCCATTGCATGCCCTCTACTTGCTGCGGGTAAAATCAGCAATGGAGAGGCTAAAACGCTTTGTAAAAAATCTTCTTGTTTGGCATTGAAGTTACGTACATGTTGTAAAGCTAACAAATGGCTGGCTTCTTCAAAAGCATCAATAATTGGGTAAATATATTTAAAACTTGGCCTTAAATGCCTAGTAGAAAAGCTGCTTATAAAGCGATATAGCGCATCTTTTACTAAAGCAACTGTAAACTCTAAAATAAACCCTTCATAATCAATCTCAATAAAATCCCCTTTGGCATTTAATATATCTACACTGCCTTTTAAAGAGAAACGGTGCCCTAATAATTTAGTGTGAATAAAATCTAGCGCAAATTCTAATTTAGCACCATGTTGGAATAAAACATGTTTTAAAGGATTATTTCGTCTGAGAACAGGATAAACTAAAATAGATAAGCCATCGCTCGTGTATGCATTAGGATTAGCGCCACGCCCCAGTAAATATTTTGTTATTTCAAGGTTAGAGTTATAAACTGCCCAATGAAGAGGAGTACGTCCTGTAACGTCGGGGACGTTAATTTGCGCCCCTGCATCAAGCAATTGTGCAGTCACTTCTTGCCTATTAGCAATTATGCTTTCGATTAAGGGAGTAAAACCAAATTCATCGATATCATCTAGCGTCTCGCCATTTGCCTTTACTGCCTTAATATTTGGCTCTTTTCCATAAATAATATCAGTTGCAATGCTCATGATTTTCCTCTACACCCAAAAGTTATGGCCCCCCTGGTTTAGGGTTAAATTTAGGAGAAAATTTAGGCGTATTGGTTAGGCGATTTTCTGGTTGCAAGCTTAATACTAGATCGCGTTGTTCTTGTTGTTTTTTTTGCGCTTGATTAAACTTTTCTTTGGCTCTTGGTGAGGTTATTGAATTAATTTCGACGCTATCAAGCGGCTGGCCATCTAGTAAAGGATGGGCCAGCATTTCATCTTGATATTCCTCATCAGCAGCAAGCTCTTGATGCACTTCAAGCTCATCTTCGTTTTTAGATTCAACCCTTTTTTCGGTAGCCCTACGCAAGCCATCTTGTTCGAGCAGCCTTCTTGCACGCTCCATTTTACTAGTTTCTTCCTTTAAAATGGAAGTATCATCGCCAGTCCTTGGTGGCCAAATTCCTCGCAATCTACCTGTATCAGCTGTTTCTGCCATATCATTGTGACTTAATAATGTTCATATTTACAATTATATACCTAAATGGTCACGAATCCAAATCTCTGCTATCTGGACTGCATTACTGGCAGCGCCTTTCCGAATGTTGTCTGCGACCACCCAGAGGTTTAAACCACAAGGATTGTCTAGATCCTGCCTAATGCGCCCCACATATACAGTATCGCTGCCAGCAGCATGGGTAACAGCTGTTGGATATATACTGCGCTTAGTATCATCAACTAAAGAAACCCCTGGTGCATTTTTTAGCAAACTCCGTGCCTCTTTAGGGGTAATGGGTGCTTTAGTCTCAATATGAATTGCTTCTGAATGTCCATAAAAAACCGGCACTCTAACTGTAGTTGCATTAACATGGATGCTGTCATCTTCGAGAATCTTTTTACTCTCCCATACCATTTTCATCTCTTCTTTGGTGTAACCATTTTCCATAAAAACGTCTATATGGGGCAAAACATTAAAGGCAATCTGCTTAGGGTATACTTCACATTCGATGCTGCGCCCATTTAAAAGCTCGCCTGCTTGCTTTATTAATTCGCGTATTGCCTTAGTCCCTGTTCCTGACACCGCCTGATAAGTAGAAACACAGATTTTTTTTATCCCGACAGCGTCATATAAAGGTTTTAGCGCCACTAACATTTGAATGGTGGAGCAGTTAGGGTTTGCGATAATGCCACGTGCTCTAAAACCTTGAATACGTAAAGGGTTTACTTCAGGGATTATTAGCGGAATATCGTCTTCATATCTAAAAAATGAAGTATTATCAATAACTAAGCATCCCATACTAGATGCAAGAGGCGCATACTTTTCTGACACCGCGCTGCCTGCAGAAAATAACGCTATATCAACATTATTAAAATCAAATTCTGCCAAATTTAAAACATCTAGCTCTTCAGAATTAAAAAATACCGTTTTGCCAAGCGATCGCTCGCTTGCCAGAGGATAAAGCTTAGCAACTGGAAACTTGCGCAGAGCTAAAACTTTAAGCATAGCCTCACCAACAGCGCCTGTTGCTCCTACAACAGCAACATTTAACTTATTACTCATTTCTTTATCCTTGCTAATTCTTTTTTAGTAAGCAAACATACTCCCTCACCTCCATTGGCAAAATCAAGCCAGACAAACGGCAGATCTCTATATCTTTGCGCCAAAAACTCTGCTGAATTGCCTACTTCTAAAACTAATACCCCATTAGGGCGCAAAAAATCTGCTGCCTGTTTTAATATTTTAGCAGCAAACTCAAGGCCATTATTTTTTGCTTCTAGAGCAAGCTTGGGTTCATGGGCATACTCTTTAGGCAGAGTTCGCAGCTCTTCTTTGCTTACATATGGCGGGTTTGAAATAATAAGATCGTACTTTTTAGGCGGCACTTTATCCCAAAGATTAGATAATATTAACTTTACCCTGTCTTTAAGTTTATGGCGCTCAACGTTTATTGTAGCAACCTCTAAAGCCTCTTTAGAAATATCAATAGCATCAACATTGGCATCTTGAAAAGCATAAGCACAAGCTATGGCAATGCAAGCACTACCTGTACATAAATCAAGGATTTCTTTAACGTTATTCTCATCTACCCAAGGATTAAAATGTTGGGAGATAGCCTCGGCAATAGGCGAGCGTGGAATGATAACTCTTTCATCAACGTAAAAATCTAGGCCAGCAAAATAAGCCTCATTAATTAAATAAGGCACCGGAACCTTATTAATAATTCTGCTTTTTAATTGCTCTGCCAAAAATCTTTTTTCTTGCAGAAGAAGTCTTGTATGCAATAAAGATTTATCAATATCAAAAGGAAGTTTTAAGCTTCTTAGCACCAATGCCCAAATATCATCTTGCACATTGTCAGTTCCATGTCCACACCACAAATTGCCCGCAAGCGCTTTACTAAGCCCAAAACGTAAAAAATCAGCTACTGTTTTTAATTCTTTAACAGCAGTACTATATTCATTCTGCATAAATAAACCTGTCTAAATTTGCAAATTATATATGTCCAATAATGATAATGACAATGAAATTTCAGAAGAAGATAAGGCGCTTTTTAGAAAGATGGTGGGCGAAATACGCCATGTTAAATCAAGAGAATACGCTAAAGAAAAGCCTGATCTAAATTTACCCTTAAATTTAACTGATATTTTTTCCTATAAAATAAGCGCAGAAGAAAAACTTAAATTTTACCGCAATCCATTAACCAAAAGACAAAACACCGCCTTTATCAAAGGCCAACTCCCCATAGAAAACTCTTTAGATCTGCATGGCTTAACTATTGATGAAGCAAAAAGCGCTCTTTTACGATTTATTCATGCTAGCTTTAATCGGCAAAAAAGGAGTTTATTAATTATCCATGGCAAAGGTAGACGCCATGGCGAAGCTAAATTAAAAAACCTAGTAAACCATTGGCTACCACAATTTACCGAAGTATTGGCTTTTGTTAGTGCAGAGCCAAAAGATGGTGGCGCTGGCGCCATTTACGTTTTGTTAAAACGTAATACCTTTGCCTAGCGCACATCCATACAAACATTAAACATCGAATTCGTTATTTTTAACTCCTTTTATAAACGCACTCCATTCTTCTTTCTTGAAAACCAAAGTTGTCTTGGTAGGATCGTTAGTGTCTCTGACAGCTATATACCCTTTGACATTCCTAGCAACAGCAACACAGTTTGGACGAAACGCAAATGAAAAGGATGATTTTTTAAAATCTTTATCTTCAAACTCA
>MHBC01000044.1:49806-53872 GCA_001804735.1 Legionellales bacterium RIFCSPHIGHO2_12_FULL_37_14
AGCCCAACGAAGTGGCGTGCGGTTTTTCTTGTCGCAACTCAAAATTTGCATCTAAAAACTGACACTTTCAATCACACACCGAAGAGGTTGAATTTTAGAGCATTAAGTATTAGTATTGGCGCACTTAAAAACATGGCGCCTTCTATCCATGAAAAAACAAGCCATAATCATTGGCATTTCAGGCCCTTCAGCCTCCGGTAAAAGCCTTCTAGCCAATACTATTGTTAACGAATTAGGCTCTAATCAAGTTGCAATTATCTCCGAAGATTCCTATTACAAGGACAACAGCCAACTTCCCTTTCTAGAACGCGAAAAAATTAACTACGACCACCCTAATGCTTTTGATCATGCGCTATTAATTCAACATTTAAGGAGCTTGCAAAATGGCGAGGCGGTTAATATTCCTATCTATTCTCACCAACAGCACTTACGCCTTGCAGAAACTCGGCATGTAGAGAATTTTCATATTATTGTTCTCGAGGGCATTTTAATCTTTGCCGAAACTCCTTTGCGTGAGCTAATGGACATTCGAATCTTTATGTCTACCCCATTAGATGTTTGCCTTCTAAGACGCCTTAAACGCGACGTTGTTGAGCGCCATCGTACCTTTGAATCTGTTGTTTACCAATACGAAACAACCGTACGGCCAATGTATTTACAATTTATTGAACCCTCTAGCCGCTACGCTGACTTAATCGTCCCACGTGGCGGCGAGAATCGCATTGCAATCGACATGATAAAAGCAAAAATGCGCGAACTCTTGCTAAACCAAGAAGAAGGAGTAACGTAATGGGATTTTTACAAGGAAAAAAAGCACTTATAGTAGGTCTTGCAAGCCAAAGGTCCATTGCTTATGGAATTGCTGAAGCTTTAAAAGAACAAGGGGCCTCGCTTGCATTTACCTACCAAAATGATCGTTTAAAATCGCGGGTTGAAGATATGGCTCAGGAGTTTAATTCTAAGCTTACTTTTCCTTGTGATGTTGCCCATGATACTGAAATTAGCGCAGCCTTTAATTACCTTAAAAAAACTTGGGATCAATTAGATATTTTAATTCACTCAGTAGCTTATGCGCCCGCTGATCAAATTGGCGGGGACTTTTTAACTAATGCAAATAGGGCTGGCTTTCAAATTGCCCATGATATTAGCGCTTATAGCCTTGTAGCCCTTACGCAACAAGCTATGCCCCTGATGCAAAACAGCCAAGGATCTGTTTTAACTCTTAGCTATTATGGCGCAGAAAAAGCTGTACCTAATTACAATGTAATGGGGATTGCTAAAGCAAGCTTAGAAGCTACTGTGCGCTACCTTGCCGTAAGCCTAGGAAGCCAAGGCTTACGTGTAAATGCAATTTCCGCAGGACCAATTAAAACCCTTGCAGCAGCCGGCATTAAAGATTTTAGGAAAATTCAAAATGTCTATGCAAGCACAGCACCATTAAAACGCAACATTACTGCCAAAGAAGTAGGCAATGCTGCAGCTTTTCTATGTTCTCCCTTAGCTTCTGGAATTACTGGCGAAATATTACATGTAGACGCCGGCTATCATGCTGTATCAAGTAGCTTTGATGCTGAATAACCAAGAGCTTTTAGGGGATGACGCGCAAAATCAGGGCAACCGCGTCTTATGAACAAAATATGGAAATGTAGGGTGGGCAAAGCGCAGCGTGCCCACCATGAACCCCATTGGTGGGCACGTCGCTGGCGCTCCTTTGCCCACCCTGCGCATTCTTTAGCCTATTTTGAGTCCATGCGGTTGCCCTGCGCGCAAAATGCCTTAAATAGGGCCTGTTGACATTTCATTTTATTACCCTCTACGCCGACGTCCCGCGGCTTGTCCGCTGGATCCAACAATGTAGAACGATTCCTGGATCCCGCGGACAAGCCGCGGGACGTCGATTGTGGAGATGAAATGTCAACAGCCCCTAATATAAATATTTAATTTGGAGTGATTATGCCTAAAAAGAATGATGCAAAAACTCACGTAGAACTCTCAGAAATTAACAAACGCGATATATCAGAGATGATCGCGAGGCTTAAGGGTAAAAAGCCTAGAGAGCCTAGACCAAAAAAAGACTACTTTGTTGTCGATCCCACAAAAAACTCAACACGAGGGCCATAAATAACTAAAACTGCACAAGCTCTTTAATAAGCGCTGGCCCTTTATAGACTAGCCCTGTATATACTTGCACTAAATTAGCTCCTGCGGCGATTTTAGCCTTAAAGGTAG
This sequence comes from Legionellales bacterium RIFCSPHIGHO2_12_FULL_37_14, assembly GCA_001804735.1. GTDB lineage: Bacteria > Pseudomonadota > Gammaproteobacteria > Legionellales > Legionellaceae > 2-12-FULL-37-14. The sequence continues at coordinate 52,036 of MHBC01000044.1, forward strand.
CACTATCTAGAACCCCACCTGATGCTATTAAGGTAAGGGAATTTCCTGCTTCTTGTTTTATTAATTTTAAAACCTCTGTTGAGACAGTAAATAAAGGTTTGCCGCTTAAACCTCCTTGCTCATGGATTAGGGGTGAATCTTCAAGAAAAGTGCGCTTTATTGTGGTATTAGTTGCGATAATTCCTTGAATACCTAATTTTAAAGCAGAGGCCACTAAATGCTTTATTGTCTCAGAAGTTTCATCAGGGGAACACTTTATTACGAGCGGCACATGTTTTGCATGCTTACTTGCTAAATCTTGTTGAGTTTTAGTTAATTCTCTGAGTAAATCATTGAGATATTCTACTTGCTGAAGCTCTCGTAGATTAGCTGTATTAGGGGAAGATAAATTAAGCGCAAAATAGTCCGCTAAATGATAAAGCTTTGCTAAACAAAATTTATAATCTTCAACTGCTTTATTTAAGGGAGTATCTTTATTCTTCCCAATATTAATTCCTAATATTCCTCTAGATTTTTTGCAACTTAAAGCCTGCATCATGGCTTCTGCACCTTTATTGCTAAAGCCCATGCGATTTATTAAGGCGCTATCTTTTATTAACCTAAATATTCGCGGCTTAGGATTGCCAGTTTGCGCCTTTGGCGTAACTGTGCCTACCTCAATAAAAGCAAAAGGTAATTTTGTAAGTGCATCAACGTACTCTCCATTTTTATCAAATCCTGCTGCAAGGCCAACGCAATGTGGAAAGCTTAACCCCATGGCGGTAACACTTTTTCCTTGAATATTCTGCTGAAAAAAAGCTGCGGGAATTAAGGCTAAAGTGGTTAAAGTTAACTGATGGGCAAACTCAGGAGGAAGTTTAAATAATAAGGGCCTAATTAAGGAGTACATTAAATTCTCTTAACTACTTGGGCGCTGGCAAGTTTGCGCCCAGAGCTTTAACATTACCGCTTTATTTAACCCATTTTCTGCTGCTACAGGAGTCATGGCAACCCCTATATCTTCATGCTGCAGAAAAAGCATCACAGGGCCTAAAATATTAGCAATTTTTTCACTGTCAAATTGATGCGGAGCAAGATAGACAACTTTGGCAACTCGAAGTAACTCATCAAGCTCTTTAATAACATCCTCACTACTTTTATCACTTTCAAACAAAGGGTAAGTGCATAAAGCCGTATCAAAGCGAAAATCGGCAAAAGGAAGTTTTTTAGCATTTTTTAAGGGTAAATAGCGCCCTTCTTTATAGCCTTTTACATAATCTTGATAAAAATCTAAGGGAATATTTTCATCTTTTAAATGAGCATTTATGGTATCTGGAGGATAAGCAAATATTTCATCCATACTCGTAACTAAAGGATGCCTTGCATTTAACAAAGTAGGGCCGCAACGATATTCTAAAATTGGCTTGGAAAAAACCTTTTCTTCTAATCCAAAAAGAGCTTGATATTGCTTTTGACTAGCCTTAGGCCAATTTAATAATTGCATACTTTCCCTTAATCTCAAATCAAAAGACATTATTTTAGGCTACGGGATTTTTTTGGCAAGCTTAACTGCACCTTTTTACACAGCTAATCTAGTAGAGTCAGCCAAGCACATGTTGGGCCAAGGCCCAACCTACGCACCTTTCTGGTATGATTGGCCTTGACCCAACATAAATATACGCACCTTTCTGGTAGGTTGGACCTTGGCCCAACATAAATAAAGGTAAATCCATTGTTTTGCGTGCCAGCCATTGGCTAACTTTTGCGACCTAATTAACAGGAAAAAATTAAGTTAGATGCTATGCTTAAATTAGGTGCTATTTGTAAAATGGGTAATGAAATATGGCTGGACAGAAGA
>MHBC01000045.1:0-15032 GCA_001804735.1 Legionellales bacterium RIFCSPHIGHO2_12_FULL_37_14
ATTTACAAATTATTGCAAACAAAGAAGTTGGCAAAGCACATATTGCCAAGATACGCAGCATGTTAAGAGGAGAAAAACAATGAGAATAAAAAGAAGATTTAAGAAATTACCCATAACCAGCATATGTTTTCTAGCAACCAGCATAGCATTTGCCCAAGATAAATTAGCCAACGCCATGACAGGAGACGTGCAAGACATGCTAGGAGGCTCTGGGACTTTTTGGAAAGTATTTATTTTAGTTGACGTAATTTTAGCATCTGCCATGGCAGTAAAAACCAAAAATCCTATGGTATTTGCAGGAGTATTCGCCATTGCATTTATCCCCGCGCTTTTAATTAACGCCTTTGTTTTCTGAGAACGCCATGTATCAAATCCTAGATAAGCTCGACACTCCCAGAAGGTATTTCACCTTAACCATTGATGAAGCTTTTATAGCAGGGCTTTTAGTGATGTTGATGATTGGCTCAGAGCATAAGCTTAGCGTTATTTTGATTTTAGGGTTGCTATTTACAGCACTAAGGACGCTTAAACAAGGCAAAGGTCCAAGATATTTATGGGTGCTTGCATACTGGCACCTTCCTTCTTACATGACACGTTGGTTGGTCCATAACATACCTGCCTCGCATTTACGTGTGTGGCGGGTATAAGGAGGGGGAGATGTATTTTAAACTTCAAAAGCACCAAATTGATGTATTAAAAGGACGCTTAAACTTAATGGTGGTAATAGTTGTAAGCCTCCTTTTGGCAAATATTCTTCTGGCAAGCCTTATCTGGCATACCATTCGCCACCAAAAAATTGAGATTACGCCTTTTATGGGCGGTAGCTCTTATCAAAAAAGTGATACTGCTGTTGATAGCCAGTATTTAAGATTAATGAGTGAAAATTTTTTATATACAAGGGTTAACGTAACACCCGAAAATGTTATAGCTAATCACAAACACTTATTAACTTTTGTCTCAAGTAGCACATATAAAGACTTTGCCGAGCAACTAAAAAATGAAGCAAGCCTAATTCAAAAACAACATATAGCAAGCCACATTAATATTCTCGCAATAGAAGCAAACCCTAAAACCCTAACAGTTGAAATCAAAGGTATTTTAAAACGCAGTGTTGGCTTAAGAGAGCTCCCTGACGAAGCTATTACCTATACCTTGAAATTTACTTACCACTTAGGACACCTAGCAATAAAAACCTTCACCCATAAATCAGGAGTTAACAATAATGCGTAAATTAGTAGTAGCAGCTTTAATATTTTCGCTAAATGCATATGCAGTAACTGAGCAAGCTTTTAAAGAAAACATGGACGTTAGTATCAACTTAAGTAATACCAACTATAACCGCTTAGTGGTTAAAAACGACAAAATAATCAAAGCGCATTTCCCCGATGGAGCTTTAGCAATAAGAGGAGAAGAAGACGGCAGTCTTTACGCTCTAGCAGTAAAACAAGAGCCTTTTACTCTTTTTATAACAACCGAAGGAGGCCATCATTTTTCAACAACTGTTAATAGTGAAGAAGCTTTAGGAAAAACTATAGAGTTTACGCCAGTTCAAACTAAAGAAGCTTTAATAAAAACCAATGTTCAAGTTAAAAACCTTATAGATTCATTAATGAAGCACATGGTAAATGCTGAGCCTCTACTTTCATTTCATATTGAGGCTGTTAAATCTCCAAGTTCTCGCCTTAGAAATAACCTAACAATAACGCCCGAAGTCATATACCAAGGAAGTAATTTAAGAGGAGAAATTTATAGAGTCTATAACCCAAATAATAAACCCATAGAGCTTAAAGAAACTTGGTTTTTAGATAAAAGTATTAAGGCAATAACCATATCCGAAGAAACCCTAGCGCCTAAAAGAGAAGCTAGGGTATATCGGATAATGGAGATTAATCATGCTTAAATTTAACTTAAATAGCATGACACAAAAACTCCAAACTCGCACTCTGATTAAGCTTTTTATTGTGCTTATATTAGTAAGCGCATTAATAATTACTCTAAGCTTAAGCAATAAAAAGCCAGTTAAACAAAAAGAAGTAAAAGAAGAGGCAATTCAAAGTGTAATCGATGAAAGCTTTAGTAAAGCCGACACTGAAAGCGCGCTTTTAGAGCAGCAAACCGAAGTTGAACAATTAAAAAATCAAATCACTTTATTAACAACCAATATAGATAAACTCTCCAAAGATAACCAACATGAAATCTTTATCTTAAAAAAGCAAATTACTGAGCTAGAAGAAAAGCCTAAAGAGTTAACTACTCCAAAACCACAAACACCTTTACCTAAAATTAATGCTCTGGCTTTTAATTATCATAAAAAATCCAAGTTTACCAAATTAAACCCTATGCATTATGTACCAAGCGGCACTTTTGTAAGAGCTGTTATTTTAGGTGGAGCTGATGCTGATGCTTCTGTTAATGGGCAAAGTAAAAATAACGGAGTGATGTTATTTAAGCTTTTAAGCCAAGGAACGCTGCCTAATGGTAAGCACTCTCGCTTAAAGGGATGCTTTGTAACTGCAAGCTCGTATGGCGATATATCTAGCGAAAGAGCATATGTAATTTTAGAGAAGCTTGCATGTGCTAATAAGAATGAACCTATTATTGATAAATCAGTAACTGGTTGGGCATTTTTTGGCGGCAAGGTTGGTATTAAAGGTATGCCTTTAATGCGAGATAACAAAGTAATGCAATGGGCAGGAATAAGCGGAGCGTTATCTGGTATAGCATCAGCCGCGCAACAAGCCCAACAAGTCCAAAACCTAACTCCTTTAGGAGCTTCTAGCATTATTCCAGCAGCAAGAACAGCTCCTTTTGCAGCATATGGCGGAGCTTCAAAAGCTGCTGAAGTTTTATCAAGTTATTACGTAAAACGCGCTGAGCAATATCACCCTGTTATTCAAGTAGGGGCAGGGAATTTTGTCACGGTTGTCTTTAAAGATGGTTTTTATTTAGAGCCTGATTCTAAGGAAAAAATAAGCATGGAAAAACAAAATGACGGCTCTAATTTTGAAGTGCCGCCTGAGGTTTTAAAAAAAATTGAGGGGTAAAACAACATGAAAACCATTTTTATTATTATAAGCGCCTGCATACTCGCAGCCTGCGCTCCCATTAACACCCACTTTAGCTGTGAAGAAACTGCGCACGACCAATGCCTAAGCATTGAAAAAGTTCACGCTATGACTGAAGAAGAATAATGATGAAATCTCAGCTAAAAGATAAAGCAGAGAATTTTTTCTATAAGCTAAGCAAAAGTTTAGGTGAAGGTAAAAAGCTAAACCAAACTTATGTGAGCAGAAAAAATGCGGCACTTTCTTTAGAGCTAGATTTACCCTCAATAGCCTGCCTTTTGCCTTATGAAGCAATTACTGAAGAGAAAATATTTATTAATAAAAACTCCATTGGCTTTGGCTTACATATAGCGCCATCTATGGGGGCAGATGAAACATTAGTAAAATCTATGGCAGAAATCATTAAAAATAAATTGCCAATAAATGCAGATTTAAGTTTTCTGTTATTTAAACATCATTATTTAGCGGCAAGACTTGAGCAAGGGTTTAAAAAGCCACTTTCACAAGGAGGTATTTACACAAAACTTGCAAGCTTAAACCTTAAATATCATCAAAAAGCAGCGCTTCAAGGCTACCTTAATCAAAGACAAATAACTGCTCAACTAGCAGACTATAGCGTCTATTTATTTTTCTCAACGGCAAAGCTTAACTCTTCAATTGAAGAGCTTTCTTTACTAAGAGAAAGTATTAAGTCAGAGCTTAGTGTTGCAGGACTTATCCATGCTCCAATAGAAGAAGATGCTTTTATTCAACTTATGCAAGCATTCCTTTCGCCCAACTTAAAAGAACTTGATTGGCCTAAAATCACAAAAGATAAAGAGTTACCCTTAAGCTATCAAATTCCTCAAGGTAATGGCCTTATCGCAATTCATGATACGCATCTTGAAAGTCAAAGTAGTAGTGACAAAGGTATAAACTACGAGTCAAGTATAATTAACTGCCATATAGAAAAATATCCCCAGCAAATTGCCCTTTGGCAAACTCCTGATTTATTCGCAAACCTATTACGGCAAGAGCATAGCATAGCTTGTCCTTTTTTAATTAGTTTTAGTATCCGCGGAATTAATCAAGCAAAAGTTCTTAATCAAGCAAAGGCAAGAGCTAAATCTTTAAATAGTAACTATAACGCCATTCAGCAGTTTTTAAATCCTGGCATGAAAGAAGAGAGGGAAGTGTGGAATTATGTTTATGAAGAAGCAACCAAAGATAATTTAGCTTTACTCCCAAGCTTTTATAACGTTGTCCTTTTTACTTCTAAAGAAGACGAACGCGATATGGTGGCAAAAGCTATTAGCTCATTTAGACAACTTGGATTTGAGCTTAAACAATCAAGAGCAACGCAGTGGATTCAGTTTTTAGCAAGCTTACCTTTTATGTTAACTGAAGGGTTATTTGAGGACCTTAAAACCTTAGGTCTTATAAAGCATATGGCGCATTACAATATTGCTAATATGCTCCCCATAGTAGGAGACGCTAAAGGCTCAAGTCATGGTATGCTGTTGCCAACCCAAAGAGGTCAAGCTTACTTTTTAGATTTATTTGATAACAACACTCTTCCTATTACGAATTATAACTTTCTAACCGTAGGCTCAAGTGGCGCGGGAAAATCCATGTTTCAGCAAGCGCAAATCTTAAGTGGTTTATCCTTAGGCGAGCTTACTTATGTTATTGATTTAGGCCATTCATATAAACATTTATGTGAGCTGGTTGGCGGCACTTATATTGATGTTACTAATATAACTTTAAATCCTTTTACCTTGTTTGATTTTGAAGGCAAAACTTCGCTTAAAACCCAAGAAGGCAAAATGGAGGAAGTAGCTGATTACATCCAAATTCGCGATTTACTTTGTCTTATGGTGTCACCAGAAAAAGCAGTTGATGAAGTACAAAAATCATATTTATTAGACGCTTCCCTTAAGGCTTGGCAACAAGAAGGCAAAAGCGCCAACATGGATGATGTTATAGAGGCGTTAAAAAACAGAAGTGCTATAACGGATGATGTAAGACTAACTGATTTAATCACCTTACTAAATCAATATGGCACTAAAGGGATTTATGGAAATTTATTTAATGGGACAACCCCTCTAATAAAAAATAATGGGTTAGTAGTTTTTGAGATGGGAGGCTTTCAAAATAACCCTGATTTACTGACTATTGTTATGTTTGTAATGATTGTCATTATTCAAGGTCAGTTTTATCAAACTCCGCGAAATATTAAAAAACGTTGCATTATAGATGAAGCCTGGCGTTTTCTTTGCGAGGGTAGTAATCCTATTGCAGCCCACTTTATTGAACAAGGCTTTAGAACTGCTAGAAAACATAGAGGCGGCTTTGGAGTTATTACGCAGTATCTTGCTGATACCGATTTATCAATTCAAGGGCAAGCAATTGCTGCATCATGCGATCTTAAAATTATTATGCGCCAGGGTAACTTTAAGGCCTTTTGTGAAAAGCACCCTTCACGTTTTACGCCATTACAAAAACTAATGATTGAGTCATTTCAAGATGCACAATGGGCAAAGTTTTCTAGTTTAATGATTGAGGCGGGGCAAACTTATAGCTTTCATCGTTATTTTGCCGATCCATTTACCAGGATTTTATTCTCTTCAAGCGGGGAGGATTTTGCGGCAATTGAAAGGCTTTGTGGAGAAGGGCTTACGCTTGAATGTGCAGTAGACAAGCTTTTAAGGGAAGGTTCTTATGCTTAAGCGTTGCTTATTATTTCTTTCCTTACCTTTAATTGTTGAAGCTAAATCTTTAGGAACTGTAGGAGAGGTTTTTCCTGTTGCTGAGATAAACCCTATTAATTTGATAAGTAATACGGTGTTCGATAAAAAACCTAATATTAATAATTATCCGTCTAGCTTAAATCTGCCGGCTGCTATTAAAACCAGAGTTCATTTTTATAAACCTGAATTTATCCTGCAAGAGGATATTAAAAATGCCACAGGGCAAGTTATTTTAAAACAAGGAATTAAAGTTAATGCTTTAGATGCTCTGCCAGACTATAAGCCTTGTTGGATTTTTGCTGATTTTTCACAAACAGCGCAGCGAAAATGGGTTAATAGAATAAAGAAAACCTGTTTAGAGCCCAAGATTATTCTAACTGGTGGAAGTCTGCATAAAATTAAAGAGCCTAGCTTTTTTGATCAAGAAGGAAGAATAAGTAAGCAGCTGGGTATTTCTTATGTTCCTGCGATTGTAACTAGGAAAAACAATTATCTTTTAATAAAGGAAGTAGCATTAAAGGAGAATGGTGATGAATTATAAAATCATTCTTCTCCTGAGCATAAGTTTCTCATCCCATGCATCTCTTTGCACAGGCCATTTTGTTAACCCAATTAAAGACGTTTGTTGGAGATGCCTTTTTCCCATATCTATTGGTAGCTCTCATGTAGTAAGAGGCGCATTGCCTGATACAGTAAATGCCAATAGTCCTATAGGAGTTTGTGAAAATCGCATAGGCCTAAATATAGGCTTTTGGGAGCCATTTGCTTTAGTTGAAGTAACGGACACTCCTTATTGCTTAGTTAACTTAGGAGGCCAGCATTTACCTTTAGGGTTAAAAAGTAAAAGGGGTGGCAAGCAGCTTGTAGGGGATGGCACTCAGCATGCATTTTTTCATGTGCATTGGTATAAATATCCGCTGCTCTCTTGGCTTAATCTAATCACAAGTGCCGGCTGTCATCAACATGGGGATTTTGATATTGCCTACCTTACAGAATTAGATCCAACTTGGGCTGATTCTGAAATGAATTTTGTTTTAAACCCAGAGGCAGCTCTTTTTGGTAATCCAATTGCAGCGAGTAGTTGCGCTGTAGATGCGCTTTCAAGTTTAAATAATAAGCCAGAGGATGCCTTATTTTGGTGTGCTGGCGCTCAAGGGAGTATTTATCCATTAACAGGACATGTAAACGCACCTTTATCACCTGTGCAAACCGCGCTTTTATTAGCAGAGAGACTTAATTTTAAAATGCATAGAGAAGGCTTAATAAGTGACTCTAATAAAGACTCTCCCTGTCATGAACACTATTACTCAATTACCCCAAAATCACGTTATCGCTATGAAATGGTTAATCAAGTTTCTGATGGCAAGCATTGCTACGCATCAGGTCATACAACGCTTGCTTGGGAGGCTTTTAAAATTAAGCCTAATACCCCGCATCAATATGGGTTTTTAGTATGGAGGAAGCGTAATTGTGTCTTTTTATAGAATAATTATTATGCTGTTTTTTGCAATTACAGCGCAGGCTAAAACTTACGTTTTTGTTAGTTTTTCTCTGCCGGAAAATCTTTTTATTGAAACTTTAAAAGAAAGCAGCTCACTTAAGCTTCCTGTTTTATTAAATGGGCTTTATCAAAACGATCTGCAAAAAACTGCGCAAAAGATTATTGAGTTAATTAAAGAAGCTCCAAACCTTGAGATGCAAATTAATCCTAATGCTTTTGAAAAATTTAATATTAAGGCAGTTCCTGCCGTGGTTGTTGCTAGGAAAAATTGCTTTGATGTTGTTTATGGGAATTTAACTATTAAAGAGAGTTTGGCGAAGATTAAGGAGAAGGGGGAGTGTGTTAAATGAAAACCATAATATATTTATGCCTCTTCTTGGGATCAGTGGCGTATGCCACCGACGTAAACTTTGCTTTAGAGCTAACACAACAATCACTAAATAACCTTAAAGATTTTAAACCCCAAACCCAAATCCCAGGGTTTACTGAAAACCCTGTTGAAAAAACCCTATATGAACATGACGGGCAAAAGCTTAGTGAGAAGACCAACGCAATAAAACAGCCAACTGCTGAATTTATTAAAGAGCAAGAAAAGATAAGAGTTAAAGACAGTCTTAATGGACATAGAGATGAAGTTAATCAAGCTGAAAGCATCCTTACAAAACCCACAAATGAAGACTCTTTATGTAACACGATTGATTGCAATCAAGCTAAGGCAGAAGAAAGCCAAGATTTTAATGAAGGCATTGTAAACCTTGGAGTTCTTGCGGCTAATGCTGAAGAAGTTACTCGTGGTCAAATAGGCACAAACGATCCAAGGCTTTTTGCAGGCTATTATCAAGAGTGTGAGAAATATCCTTTAGGTATTAGAGATTGCTGCACTGATAGTGGTTTTTTAGAAGGATTAATAAACTGCCCAAGTGATTTACAAAACTTACAAAGAGCTAAAGTAGAAAATAGGGTATTTTATCTTGGCCACTATAAACCGCATTTTTATAGTGCAACAAGACACGGACATTGTGTTTTTCCTTCAAGGCTTGCTGGCATAATTCAAATTCAAGGGCGGTTTGGGCAACTGGGAATTGGCTTTGGGGTTGTAAAGTATCATTATTGTCGCGGGATTACCCCTGAAGAACTTTCACGACTTGATTTTGGACGTTTAGATTTAAGCTCTATTGGTGGTGAGTTTTCTCTGCGCAAGGGTTTTCCTGATTCTGCCGACGTCCCGCGGCTTGTCCGCGGGATCCAGGAGGCTTCCAGTATAAATAGATCCCGCGGACAAGCCGCGGGACGTCGGCAGGAAGAAGAAATTGGGAGCGAGCATGTATAAATATCTCGGCCTACTCCTAATATCCACCTCTTTATACGCAAACCAACCAGTAGGTTTTCTTTGGTATAACCAACCTAAAGAACCTAAACCCAAAAAACAAAAAGGCATACCATTTAATCAATTAAGCTATACCGACAAAGATGCTGTACTAAAATTTTATACCTTAGAATCGCTCCACAAAGTACGCTTCACCCATAAACTTGAAGATGAAAAAACCTTTCTCGCCCTGCAAGCTTTTTGGTTAAAAGAGGCAAGTATACATGGAGAAATTAACCAACAAGCCCTACGTTATTACCCGCAATATGATTTTACGATAACTCACCCAACTTCAAATATTGGCACAAAGCTAGAAGATGCTAAAAAGCGCTTAGAAATACGTAAATATTTAAAAAAACTTGCCAAAACCCATGGACTGTTATTTTTTTACCGCGGGAAACATGCATTCGACCAAGAACAAGCTTTAATCATGCAAGCATTTGCAAACCAACATCATTTTACTCTTCTGCCTGTAAGTATTGATAGAGTAAAAGCTTTACCAAATACCCGCTTTGATAAAGGAGAAGCAAATAAACTTGGTATTAAACATTTTCCTGCAGTTCTTCTTATAGAGCCTAAAACTAAAAAAGTATTACCAGTGGCTTTTGGGGTAAATACTCAAGATGTATTAGCAGAAAGGCTATTTAAGATAAGGGAAAAAATGCTATGAAAAAAATAACTCTCCTAATGCTCACCATAGCCTCTACATCCCACGCAAACATAGCCCAAGACATGGATGATTTTTTTAATGGCATAGGCTTTGCTTCAAACACCACCAATCTTCAAGCAGTAGAAAACCAAGCAAGCGGTTTTTATGGCGGCGGTAATTTATATGCAAGAACTCCTGTACGTTACGAAGAATTAGTAACTCTTGATTTACCCAACTATCGCGCAGGTTGCGGCGGAATTGATTTATATACAGGAAGTATGAGCTATATAAGTGGAGATAAGTTAACTAACCTAGGTAAACAAATAATGACAAATACCGCAGCTTACGCAGTAGATGTAATGCTTGCTACCACAGTTCCTGAGCTAAAACAGGTACGCGATTTTCTTCAACAAACCTTACAAAAGGTTAATCAATCAACCATAAATTCTTGTGAAATGGCGCAAAATTTAGTTGGCGGAGTTTGGCCTAAAACAGTTGCTTCGCAACAAAAGATTTGTAACGACCAAATGCGGATGGGAAGAAGCGGCAGTGCGCATGATTATGTATCTGCAAGGATGCAGTGCTCAGCAGATAACTTTAATGAGGCGATAGAAGAAGCTTCTAAAGACAAAACCCATAAAAAAGCAGTGGTAATGAATAAAAACTTAATGTGGTCATGGCTGCAGGAAAAATCCTTTCTGCAAGAAAATAATGAGCTAGCAGAGCTTATTATGAGCTTAACTGGGACTATTATTATCGATAAAGATGGCCACATCACAGAAATTGCAGGAGTTAACGCAAACCAAGATATTATTGAAATGCTTTTAGGTGAAGGAGGCGCTAAAGCACAAGTTTGGCATTGTGATGAATACTCAAAGTGTCTTCATGTTAGTAAAGCAACGCTTAATTTTGCAGCATCTCATGGCCTTAAAGCAAAAGTAAAAAACTTAATTTTTAGCATTAATGAAAAACTAAAAACAGACACCAAACTAACTACTGAAGAACAAGGCTTTATAGCCATGACTTCAATTCCGGTGCTGAAGTTTTTAATAGTGCTAAATAGCTTAAGAGGCAATGATGCAGCAGTTGATTTAGAAGCTTATGCAAGCCTTATTGCCCATAACTTAATAACTCAATACTTAAAAGAACTTATCCAAACTGCCGCAACTTCAGCTTTTGGTAGCCAATTTAATGAAGACTTAGTGAAAAAGCTCAGTAAAAAGATTGAATATGCCTATCAAAGTGTTGCCGCAATTGAGCCTAAAGTATCAAAAAATCTTATGCAAAAAATTGCTTTAATTGAGCACATGCAAACCATTGAAAAACAAGTAGCTCATCAAGTAGGCGAGGGCATGTCATGAGCGAAATGCTTACCATCCATGTTTTAAGTTTTGGCGAACTTTACCAGCATTTATTAAATGCTGTTGCGACCTTAATGAAACAAGATAATTTTTTAAGTTTATTAAAGCTCACTGCGCTTATTGGGATAATTATGGCATCAATTGGGTATATAAAAGAGCGTAACCCATTTTGTTATGCCAAATGGCTTTTAGGGTATTTACTGGTGTGTAACCTGGTTATTTTACCAAAAACCTCTATCATGATAAGAGATATATCAGCGCAAGATAATAAAGTTGTTGCTAATGTTCCTGTCGTATTTGCCTTATTAACAAGCGTTATGACAACCGTAGGGGTTCTGCTTGCCGAAAGTTATGACGCGCTTTTATCTATGCCAGATGATTTAACTTATACCAAAACAGGCAGCTTATTTGGCGCCAAGCTTATTCAAGCATCGCATGAATTTAAACTATTAAACCCACAATTAAAAAACGAAATTAACGCCTACTTTAGAAATTGTGTAGTTGGGGATATAGCGCTTAATCATAAATATAGCGTAAGTGATTTAACTACAAATTTGCATATTTGGAATTTAATTAGTAGTAAACCTTCACCATTACGTATGACACCTATTGATAATAAAGTTATTACCTGCGCAAATGCTGCAAAGCTTTTAAAGCCAAAGCTTGAGCAAGAAGTTAAAACTGCTTATAACTTCTATGGAATAAACATATTTGGCAAAGCGCGCCAAACCACATATGAAAAGCTCTTTGAAAAACACTTAACCTCAAGCTTTCTTTATTATCAAAATTTAACCGATACAGCATCTAATATTTTTCTGCAAGCAATGATGATTAACGCAATTCAAGATGGCATAAAAGACTATCAAGCATTAACAAACGATACCGCCTCAGTCATTAACCAACAAGTAAGCCGCTCCCAAGCTCAGCATCGTTATAGCTGGGCTATAGCAGGACAAAAGGCAACTTGGTTTTTACCAATGCTGCATTCACTTTTAATGATTTTATTATTTGGGTTATTTCCAATAGTCCTCTTAATGACTACTTTACCCAATGGCCATTTTGTATTCAGGGGCTATTTGCAGTTTTTGATCTCTTTACAATTTTGGCCATTGTTATTTGCCATATTAAATGCTGCCATGACTATGTACGGAGCTGAGCTATCGCAAAAATATGGCGGTATTAACATGCTTAACTTGGAAAAACTAGATGAGCTGCATGCTGATTTATCCGGGGTATCTGGTTACTTAATGCTTTTTATTCCTTTTTTAGCTAAAGGCCTAGTATCAAGTTTAAGCGATGCATTTAACAATTTAGCAACCAGCATGAGTAGCCACTTACAAGGCTCTGCTATGGCAGTAGCATCTGAAGCTGCTGGAGCAAGTTTTAGCCTAGGGCAAACTAGTTTTTACAATACTTCAGCTAACCAATTTAGTGCGAATAAACATGACTCTAACTGGGCACATTTACATGGCATGCATACAGAGCAAGCAAAATCAGGAGTATTAAAAACATTAACAGAAAATAACGCTGTTATTTTCGATGCAAGTCAGGCTATATCTAAAAACGCTGTTTCAATCCATAGCGCTGAAAGTTTAACTGTATCTTTAAATCAAGCCTATGAATCATCCCAACAAGCTTTAAAGTCAGAAGCTGCCCAATTTCAAAACTCACTATCCAGTTTTGCGCATAGCACTATTCAATTATCTAACCTTAAAGGGCATGATTTAAGGCTGGGCACAGGACTTTCTGAGAATGAATCAAGCCAACTTTCAAGTGCTTTATCAACTCTTACGCATACGGCAGAAGAGTATGCTAATCGGACTGGGGTTTCTAAGGAAAACGCATTAGCGCATTTATTCGGTTTAGGCGCAGGTGCTAGTTTAAATGGTCGCTCTGATAGTGCTTTGGCAGGTAAAGTTTGGAAATTCGCAACTGGTGCTAGTGCAAACGTTAATGCCCATACAAGCTTTGAACGCACATCAAGTGATAACAGTCGTTTTAGTGAAGGAGCCGACCATGTATTATCAGCAAGAGAAGCGCATGATTTTAATAATGCTTTAAGTAAGGTTAAACAATTTACCCAAAACCATCATTTTGAAGATAATCAATCAACAACATCCCAACTTGCTAAACAAATGGGCGCTGATTTACGTGAAGCAGAAACATTAAATCAGCATTTTGATGCACAGTTTAGTAAAGCAGAAAGGATACTTGAGGCAAAAAGTTACGTTGAATCGCACGCAGCGCAAGTTAATGCAGATTTAAATCAAGCGTTTCCTACATATGTGGCGCAAAAAGTTGGAGAATCCAAGCGGGATGAGCTATTTAATAATCCAGGCGACATAAATGCCCTTAATCAGCTGCAATCTCTTGGAGACTCTTTTATTACAGAGCAAAAAGATATTTTGCTATCCAGTATTGGTAAAACAAATCACGAATTAAAGGCTAATTATCAACAAGAAAAGGATGGCTTAGTTGCAAAAGAAGAAATGTTGGTTAAGCATTATCAACAAAATAATAGGGCGCTTTCATCTAGCACCTTAGATTTAGGAGTGCCAAACAAAAAAGCTGATGCCTTAAAAGCAGAAGTAAATAAAGAGCTCCATAATCCTCTATCTTCAAGTGCTATTAGTCTTAAAAAAGAAGAAATTGTACAATCAGCAACGTCAGATCTTGCAAATAAAAAAGTTCAGCCTAAAAAAGGAGAAAATCATGGCGCATAACTCATTTAAAAAAACTATAGAAGAAGATTTAATTACTTTAAAAACTCTTAATTTCGAAGTAATCCCAGCAAAGCAATACTATAAAAAGCTCTTAATCCTTTTTGGAGGCACTTGGTTTAAGTTAGTTGCCATTGCATTAGTAGGAATATTTATTGCCGTAAAATTTAATAGAGGATATCAAGATGAAAAGTACTATGATTTGCCACTTGCCTTTATTCTTTCTTTTGGGTTTTCAGTATTTATGATGGGTCCATTAATTAGATATTATCTTATTCAATACCACTTAGAAGGTAAGTTAAAGATTGCCTCCATAATTATCGAAAAAATGCGTTTTCTTGGGTATTTTTTCTTAGCCATCTATACGCTTGCAACGTTGCCATTGACATATTTTTTCTTTAAAGACCTAGGAAGCGGAATGATTATATGTGCATTTATTGTTAGTGTTTTTGCAACTCAAGGGTTATTTGCAATGGAAGTAAATAGGCTTGGCATAGGGACTTTACTAAATGCTTTGGGTGAAATTATTGACAAACTTCCAAAGGCCTAGCTTTATGCAAAATGATGCAGCGATTAAACACTACACGCGCGGAGGACAAATAAGTTTTCATAACTTACGCATGTGGGATCAAATAACTAAAACTCTAAGCATCATATGCCTTTGCCTTTGGACAATCATAAGCACGCTGTTAATTTGGCTAAACACCACTAAAGAAAGCCTGCAACATATCTTTTATTATTTTAGCGCTTTTATATGTAAATCAATTGGCTTACAAAAAACCTTTAGCCTTAGTTTTAATGGAGTTATTTATAAACAATCAACGATAGATTTACTCCAATACCCTTATTACCTAGGAGAAGTAAAACAAGTAGGCCAGCTAATATTAACAGCATTTATGCTTGCTTTATGGTTAGGATTTTTACTAGCTATTTATTTTATTAAGCGCGGCAAAAAACAAAGCGCCCCACAATTTGTAAGGGGCTCAGTTTTTGCCGCGAGCAAAAAAGTTAAACAGCTTATAAAAAAACAAAATATGCACTCTGACTTAAATATCGATGGGTTTCCACTTATAAAAAACAGTGAAGTGCAGCATTTATTGGTGCATGGAACAGTAGGTACAGGCAAAAGCCAGCTTATAATGAAATTGTTAGATTGCCTTAAGGGAAGAGGCGATAGAGTTATTCTTTATGATAAGGGCTGCTCTTTTACACCATATTATTATGAAGAAAATAAAGATGTACTCTTAAATCCTTTTGACATTAGATGTCCAAATTGGGACTTATGGAGCGAAGCGCCGCAAGACGCTGATTTTGAAAATATCGCTGAAAGTTTAATTCCAGCAGAAGGCCAAAGCGATCCATTCTGGATAAATGCTGCAAGAACAGTATTTACTAATGCAGCGAGCCGTATGCGCAATGAAAAAGACTGCTCGCTCAATAAACTTTTAACTCTTTTATTAAAAGAGCCGTTAGATAAGCTAGAAAGTTACTTACAAGGCATGCCAGCAGCATCGCTTATAAATACTAAAACTGAAAAAATGGCTATGTCTATTCGCTCGGTAATGAATACTTACTTACAGTCTTTATTAACATTAAATGGCCTAGAATCTACCTTACCCCTTATTCCCACCCCGCCTACGT
>MHBC01000045.1:15080-18862 GCA_001804735.1 Legionellales bacterium RIFCSPHIGHO2_12_FULL_37_14
GTAGACAGTGAGGATGAGAAAAGCGAGGCAGAAACTAAAAAACCATTCTCAGTCCGCAATTACCTTTTATCCCAACACCAAGGCTGGCTATTTATCTCATCTAACGGCGAGCAACATAAATCATTAAAACCTCTAATCTCCATGTGGCTTGCCATGGCATCCCTTACCTTATTGAGCTTAGAGGAAAATCGCAAAAGAAGAATCTGGTTTATTTGTGATGAATTACCAAGTTTACATAAGCTGCCTTTATTAGGAGAAACCATTGCAGAGGTTAGAAAATTTGGCGGATGTTTTTTACTAGGCATGCAAAGTTTTGCTCAGCTAGCAAAAGTTTACGGACAAAACGGCGCCAAAGAGCTTTTTGATTTACTTAACACGCGTTTTTTCTTTCGCAGTCCAAGTAGCGATATGGCAAAACTAGTTGCCAGTGAACTAGGTGAAGAAGACATTGAAGAATCCCAAGAAAATTATTCATACGGCGCTAACAGCATTCGTGATGGTATATCTTTAAGTACACATAGAACAACAAGAGCTATAGTAAGTTATCCAGAAATACTTGAGCTTAAAGACTTAAATTGCTTCGTACGTTTACCAGGTAATTTTCCAATTACTAAATTAATTTTAAAGCTTGAGAAAAGAAAAAGCATAACTCAAGGCTTTATGGCCCGTCCTTTTGCAAAGCCACAGTTTATCCCCAAGATAAACGCAAAAGAACTTGCGCTCACTGACTTTTTGGATTAAGAAAAATATGATTAGCATAAAACCTCTTAAATCCGCAAAAGCCGCAGCCGAATATTACACGCAAACGTTTAACTATTACGCCAATGATGCAACCTCTATGCGCTTTATGGGCAAGGCATGCAATATCTTAAATTTAGGAAATGCAATAACAAAAACCCAAATGTTAGCCTTACTTGAAGGCAAATTACCCAACGGTCAAAAACTGCAAAACGCAAAAGGCGAGCATAGACCAGGTTTTGATATGACTTTTTCTGCGCCTAAAAGCGTTTCTATTTTAGTTGGTTTAGGCATAGCAAAAGAGCTAGAAAAATATCATGACAAAGCAGTTGAATATGCTATAAACCACATTGAAAAAGAATTTTCCCAAACAAGAGTAATCAAAAGTGATAAATTGATTTTTGAAAAAACTGGCAACTTGTTAATAGCAGCCTTTAGACAACCTTCATCAAGAGCTAACGATCCAGCTTTGCATACTCATTGCGTTACTATGAATATGACCTTTTTAGCTGGTAAGGCAAAATCGCTTGCCAGCGATCCATCCAGAAACCAAGGAGTAATAGAGCAAATTCAAAATAACGCCCATTATTGCGGCCTACTTTATCGCTCAAACCTTGCTAATCAACTAAAAGAAGCTGGCTATAAACTAAAGATGATGGGCGAAGGATTATTTGAAATTGAAGGCATAAGTGATCCAGTTTTACGGGAGTTTTCCAAAAGACGCGAAGACATTGAAAAACTACTTGAAGAAAAAGGCTGGCAAGGAGCAAAAAGCGCATCTATTGCAACTTTGTTAACAAGAAAAGGTAAAGAGGAAACTAATCTCGAAGCATTAAAAGAAGACTGGATTGATCGCGCAGCTAAACTTGGGTTTGATGCTAAAACTTTTATTGAGCAAAAAAATCTTAGCTCAAATACATTCTCATGGGTAGAAGCTTTAAAAGAAAAACTGCAAACTTTAATAGGAAGAGAAACAAATGCAGCTAACGCCTGTCTTAATGTCGCAATAGAAACCTTAAGCCAAAAAGAAGCAGTATTTAGCGAACACGCCTTAATGACAGAAGCCTTAAAGCATAGTTTAATTTACCCAAAACCTATTACCATGGAAGCTATAGCTAAAGAAATAAATCTTGCAGCTAAAGAAAATAATTTATACGAAGCAATATGCAAAAACACAAACCAAAGACTATTCACAACCCCTTGGCTACTAACCCTTGAAACCGAAACTCTTGCAAGAATAGAGCAGCAAAAAGGCGTAGTTCCTGCTATAAGTACCCAAACAGAAGTTAAAGCTTTTCAAAAAGCGCGCAAAGAGCACCTCACCCATCCACTCACAAATTCCCAAAAAACTGCAATGAATACTTTATTAACTAATCGTGACCGCTATTTAGCCATTCAAGGCTACGCTGGAGTTGCTAAAACTTCCATGCTAAAAGAGGCCAAAATTCTAATAGAAGAAAAAGGCTATAAGTTACGCGGTATAGCCATAGCAAGCTCTGCTGCTAATGAATTAGAAATAAAATCCCAAATTAAATCTGACGTATTCCCCATAGTTCATCAAGAGCTTAAAAACGCAAAAACTGGCGCACTAACAAAAATGGTTTATATCCTAGATGAAGCCTCAATGCTCTCCTCCCAACAAGGCCATGAACTCTTAAAACAAATTGAACGCACAGATGCAAGATTAATATTAGTGGGCGATAAAGCCCAATTGCCAAGCGTAAACACCGGAAGAATTTTTGGTTTAGCGCAAGATTTTGGTATAACAACAGCCCATATGACTGACATAGTAAGACAAAAAAATAATGAAGCTAAAGCTGCAGTAATGCTAGCAACCCAAGGTAAAGTAAAAGAAGCACTAGATAAAATAGAAGTGACAGAGCTTAATACCCACGAGGAAAGAGTAAAATATATAGCGAATAAATGGCTATCACTTACGAATGAAGAGCGCACTCAAACTCTATTATTCGCCCCAACCCATAGAAATAGAGAAGACATAACAAAATTTATTCGCGCAGGCTTAAAAGAAACAGGTGACTTAAATAAAAAATCTCATCAACACCAAACCCTAATCCCCAAAAACCTAGAGTCAATCCAAATCCGCTTTATCGCAAATTACCAAACAAAAGATAAGGTCCGCTTTAATAAAAATATATATAATGCTAAAGCAAACAACTACTACATAGTAGGCCAAATCACCGAAAAACACCGCAAAAACAACACGCTCCCATTACAAGATGAAAATAACAAAAGAATTAATTTCCCGCTAAAAAAACTATCAACCTACAATACAAAAACCGCATCCTTCGAACGCCCCATAGAAGTTTATAAAACAAAAGATCTAGAGCTAGTAGAAGGTGACAAAATAATGTGGACCAGAAACTTTAAAAAAGAAAATATCAGAAATGGCCAATCTGCAATTATAAAAAAAATAGCTAAAGATACTATTGAACTAGAAACTAATAAAGGCGAGATTATTACTCTAGAAAAAAACAACAAAGCCATGCAACACATAGACTACAGCTACGTCCTAACAAACTACAAGGCACAAGGCAAAGACGCAAAATATGCTCTAGGCCTAATGGAGTCTTACCACAAATTCTGCACCACCCTAAAAAACTTCTATGTTCAAATATCAAGAGCCCAAGAGAAAATGACTTTAATAACAGATAATAAAGAATCAGTAATTAAAACCATACAAAACAATAAAGGAGAAAAAGAAACCGCGATAGAGCGCTTGTCTACCAAGCAAATAAAAACCCATCAAGAAAGATTTAACAAAACCACAAAACTTGATACTGCAAGCCTAATTGCCAAAAAAATAGCACATGAAAAACAAATGGAGTATTAGAAAAAGATGCCAAGATTAACAATCACACTACCAAAAACCACACATCAACGCTTAGCGTCTTTAGCTATAGAGCAAAATGACTCGCTTTCTAATGTGGTAAATAAGCTAATTCAAGTTGGTATGCAGCATATTGGGGATGAGGCTCACTCTAATGGCGTTGAGGAACATTGCCAGCTTTTGATTATGCAAATTT
>MHBC01000046.1 GCA_001804735.1 Legionellales bacterium RIFCSPHIGHO2_12_FULL_37_14
TGTAAATAGTTTGTTATAATAAAGCGGACAATCTATGTGCTACAGATCCGGACAATTCTATTTGTCCTTAACACTATTGTTTGCTACAAACCTCGAATAGGGGTTTTGTCCAAAGTAGAGTAGCGTGATATTCTATGGTTATTCATGTAAAGTTTTAAAAATAGTGGACAGTATGCGTATTGCATTAGCATTAGAGTATGATGGCAGTGGCTATCATGGGTGGCAGGAGCAAACCGGGTTAAAGACCATTCAGCAAGTAGTGGAAAGAGCGATAAGTCGGGTGGCAAACGAGGATGTTACTGTTTATGCTGCGGGCCGAACAGACACTGGCGTGCATGCGCTTGGGCAAATAATTCATTTTGATACAAGCTGTGAACGCAGTATGCGCGCCTGGATTCATGGCACTAATGCTTATCTTCCGAAAGAAGTATGCGTTAAGTGGAGTAAGGAAATGCCAGAAGAGTTTAATGCGAGGCATTCAGCATTAGCAAGAAGCTATCGCTATATTATATTCAACTCCGTGGTGCGCCCAGCATTATTTAGGGGCAATGTAACCTGGCAGTATCGACAGTTAAATCATGATTTAATGCAAGAAGCTGCGCAACTCTTAATTGGGGAGCATGATTTTACTTCATTTAGATCAGTTGAATGTCAATCAAAAACTCCTATGCGCAATATACATAGTTTAGAAGTAAGTAGAGAAGGTGAAAAAGTTATCATTGATATAACAGCTAATGCTTTTTTACACCATATGGTGCGTAATATAGTAGGGGTTTTAATGACAGTAGGTTCTGGTAAATACCCAGTTTCATGGGTTAAAGAGGTATTAGACGCAAAAGATCGCAGAAAAGGCGCCGAAACCGCCCCAGCTTACGGCTTATATCTAGTACGCGTAGATTACAGCAAAGAATATGAAGTATACACGCCCAATCTGTGGAAATGCCACATGTAAGTTGGGCCTTGGCCCAACAATAATTATTTCATAATGTAGGAAGCTAACAAAAATGTCCCAAAAATCTGCAATGCGGCAGCATTTTATTAAACAACTGATAACAGACGATCTTGCGACGAATAAACATCAAGCAATCGTAACCAGGTTCCCGCCAGAGCCTAATGGCTATTTACATATAGGACATGCAAAAGCCATTTGCCTTAACTTTGGCTTAGCAGAGGTCTTCGCGGGTAAATGTTACTTACGTTTCGATGATACTAATCCCATGAAAGAAGAAGAGATTTATGCTAAAGCCATTCAAAAAGACGTAGAGTGGCTTGGGTTTAAGTGGTGCGCAATGACTCATGCGTCTGATTATTATCAGCAACTTTATGATTTTGCTGTTATTTTAATTAACCAAGGCCTGGCCTACGTTGATAGCTTATCAATGGAAGAAATTAAGGCATATAGAGGCACATTAGCGGAAAAAGGTCGGGAAAGCCCCTATCGCAATAGGAGCATTGCCGAAAATGCTGATTTATTTGCGCGTATGCGTAAAGGCGAGTTTAAAGAAGGTGAACATGTCTTACGGGCTAAAATTGACATGCAAGCGGGGAATATGAATTTACGCGATCCTGTTATTTATCGCATTAGGCATGCAACTCACCCAAGAACAAAAGATAAATGGTGTATTTATCCAATGTATGACTATGCACACCCTATTTCTGATGCTTTAGAGCATATCACGCACTCACTTTGCACTTTAGAATTTCAAGATCATCGTCCACTTTATGATTGGTTTATTGAGCATTTACCCCTCAAAGCAAAGCCACGCCAAATTGAATTTTCCCGCTTAAACGTTTCGCATACCGTAACTAGTAAACGTAAATTACGCGAGTTAGTAGAAAATAACTTAGTAGAAGGTTGGGATGATCCGCGAATGCCAACCTTATGTGGTATGCGCAAGCGCGGTTATCCTGCTGAGGCCTTACGTTTATTTTGTGATCAAGTTGGATTATCTAAGGCTGAGTCAGTAATTTCTATGAGCTTACTTGAAGAATGTGTGCGTGAGGTACTAAATAAAAGCGCGCCACGCGCTTTGGCAGTATTAGAGCCATTAAAAGTTGAAATTACCAATTACCCTAGTGATAAAACCGAAGACTTAATAGTTCCTTGGCATAATAAAGAAGGCGCACCAACACGCACCATCCCTTTTACGCACACTATTTATATAGAGCGCAGTGATTTTATGGAAAACCCAAGCCCTGACTTTTTTCGCCTTGCCGTGGGTAAAGAAGTACGCTTACGCCATGCTTATATAATTAAGTGTGATGAAGTGGTATATGCCAAAAATGGGCAAATATCTCAGCTTAAATGTAGCTATGATCCTGACACTTTAGGGAAAAAGCCTGCAGGGAGAAATGTAAAAGGAGTTATTCACTGGGTAGCAGCGACGTTTGCCCATCCTATAGAATTTATTGATTACGATAGATTATTTTTAGAGGAGAATCCTCAAGCCTTAGATAATTTTTTAACAGCAATTAATAAAGACTCTAAACGTATTTATCAGGGGTTTTGTGAGCCTGCTTTAAAAGATGGGGCAAATATAGATGTTTTGCAGTTTGAGCGGCTAGGATATTATTGTATTCAGCAAATAAACAACAAAATAGTAAATTCATATCAACGCATTGTTTCATTAAAAGATACATGGGGGCAAAAGCAGAAAAATGCTTAAAATTCACAACAGTTTGACGAAGAAAAAAGAAATTTTTACCCCACTTAATCCGCCAAAGGTGAATTTATATGTTTGTGGCATTACCGTATACGATAGATGTCATTTGGGGCATGCACGCTCTATGGTATGTTTTGATGTAATAGTAAGATTTTTAAAAGCCTCAGGTTATAAGGTTAATTTTGTAAGAAATATTACCGACATTGATGACAAAATTATTCGCCGTGCTAAAGAACTAAATATTTCAATCGATGCTTTAACAGAGCAAAATATTAAGGATATGCACGAAGATACCAAGCTCCTTGGCCTATTGAAGCCTAATAGTGAGCCTAAAGCAACTCTATATGTAGATGAAATGATTGCGCTTATAAAACAGTTAGTTACCAAAAACTTAGCCTACGTTAGTGAGTCTGGTGACGTTTGCTTTGAAGTTGAGCGTTTTAAGCCTTATGGCAAATTATCCCACCAAGACCTAGATGGATTATTAGCAGGAGCGAGAGTTGAAGTAGGTGAACATAAAAGATCCCCCCTTGATTTTGTCTTATGGAAAAAATCTAAGGAGGGGGAACCTTCCTGGTCTTCTCCTTGGGGTGATGGTAGGCCAGGCTGGCATATTGAATGTTCTGCAATGAGCACAGCGCTTTTAGGACCTAGGCTAGATATTCATGGAGGCGGTGTGGATTTGCAATTTCCCCACCACGAAAATGAAATTGCCCAAAGTGAGGGAGCTTCAGGTGAGGAATTTGCCAAATACTGGATGCACGTTGGATTGTTACATATTAATGAAGAGAAAATGGCCAAGTCAACAGGCAACTTCTTAACCATTGACGAAGTTTTACACCGCAACCCTCCTGAAGTTGTGCGGTATTTTTTATTAAGCTGCCATTATAGAAGCGTGTTGCATTACTCTCTAGATGCGATAAAACAAGCGCACAAATCCTTAGTTAGGCTTTATCAAGCCTTAAAAGATGTTAATACAGATGCAAAAATCGACAAAAGTTGGGTAGCTAAGTTTTTTAGCTTTATGAACGATGACTTCAACACTCCTGGCGCTTTAAGTGTTTTATTCGAGCTCAGCCACGAGCTAAACCGCGCAAAATCGCCTTCTATTGCCGCCACCTTAAAATATCTAGCAGGTCTTCTAGGTATTTTACAATCTTCGGCAACAGATCTATTACAAATGGAACACGCAGAACTTTCCAAAGAAGAAATAGAAGAATTAATTAAACAACGCGAAGCTGCAAGAAAGGCAAAAAACTGGTCTTTATCAGATGAAATAAGACAAACTCTGCAAGCTAAAGGAATAATTTTAGAAGATAACCAAGACTCTACTACTTGGAGAAAAGAGCTTTAACGCTCGTACCCCGTAGGTTGGGCCTTGGCCCAACAAAATATCGCATGTTGGGCCAAGGCCCAACCTACGGAGTTCTTCTTTTCCGATGTTTGCCCCAACGGGGTTAGGGATGACTTACCTTTTTGAGTTACCCCTTTGCTTCTAAATATTTTTCAATAGCGCAACAGGTAAGCTTAATAACTTTGATTAACTGCTTATACAAAGCGTCCAAAGACTTTTTATGCCCAGCTTTGCGATATCTTTCTAAATACTGGCAGGCAATTTGGAGCTGCATGGTGCCGCAATAAAGGGCGCCGGCCTTCATTTTGTGAGCTAAGGCTTCTATTTGACTCCAGTCATGTTTTTTATAGGCTTTTTCTAGTAAAGGTAAATCATGAGGAATTTGCTCACTAATCATTAGCTGTAACATTTCTTTTAAAACTTCTTTTCCCCCTAAAAGCGTAGCGGCCTTTTGCGTATCTAGGATACTTAAGTGATCAATCGCAAAAAGTTCTTCTTCAGTATGCGGTAGATCACGTCCTAGAGCGATGGTAGGTGTTGTTTTATTATGCGCATGCAAAAACGTGTCTATTAATTGTTCCAATTTATTAAAATCAACAGGCTTCGTTAAGACAGTATTCATTCCAGCTTTTAAGCAAGCTTCAAAGGTTTCAGAAGGAGCGTGGGCTGTAAGACCTATAATAAAGCAATTTGCCGTAGCATCTCTATTTTTGCGGATTAACTTTGTTAACTCTATGCCAGATATGCCTGGCAAACCGATGTCAGTAATAATAAGAGTAGCTGTATTTTCTTTTAAGTAATGTAAAGCCTCCTCTGCTGATTTGGCAGATCTAAAAGAAAAGCCCAACTTTTTCATTAAATGCTCGAGTAATTTTAAGGCAATTGGATTATCTTCTATAAGTAAAAAAGGTTGGGATAAGGTGTTTTTATTTAGCGATGCGCCATTTTTGCGGGGTTTTTGTTTAGCTTTTTCTTCTTGCAAATTAGTAGATCTAGATTTTTCAAAGGTTAGTTGAAAGGAAAAAGAGGATCCATGGCCTTCTTCACTATACACATTAATTTTGCCGCCTAATAAGTTTACAAAGCTCTGCACTATGTGGAGCCCTACGCCATGTCCTTGATATTGGCCTTTATCAGATGGGCTTAAGCGAAAAAAACGATCAAAAATTTTATTCTGTAAGCTTTGCGGAATGCCAATCCCGGTGTCGGCTACAATAAAAGTAATTGTTACATGTTTTTCTGTTGCACAATCTTGCTTAACCTCAAGAGTAATAGAGCCTTTTTGGGTGAACTTTATCGCATTACCTATAAGGTTAAGCAAAATACGGTGGAGCTTCATACGATCTGAGATAATTAATTTAGGTAGTTTAGGATCAACATTTACGACGAAAGCTAATTTTTTCATGAGAATAGATGGCTGCTCTAACTCAGTAATATCATTAATTAGTGAGGCAAGCGAAAAAGTATCATGATGAATCGTTTGCTCATCTACTTGATCAAGAGACACAACCTCTAAAATATTATTGAGTAAATACATAAGCTGATTACCACTTTCATTAATCCAGCGCGCGTATTGTTTATCGTCAACGGCTGCAGCGCGCTCTTCTAAAAGTTGCGACATGCCAATAACTCCATTCAAAGGAGTGCGGATATCGTGGCTCATATTGGCAATAAACGAACTTTTAGCCAAATTTGCAGCTTCAGCTTTTTGTTTTTCTTCGAGCAATTCTTTTTCAAGCTTTTTCCTTTGGGTAATATCAATAGATATACCCACAAGTCCGATAACTTGATGTTGATCATTAAAAAGCGGCACTCTAGTCGTTAAGAAGTAGATAAACTCGCCATTGTGATTAGGAATAGGGGGTTCTTCAATATTTATTCTTGGAATGCCTGTTTGAATAACAGCTAAAGAGTCTTGCTTAAAAGATAAAGTTGCTTCCTTAGACCACTTTCCAATACGCCCCATTTCCTCAAAAGACAAACCTTTAAATTCAGCAACTGATTTTAAGCCAAACATATCTAGGACATTTTGGTTACAGCCAAGCGCAAGGCAATTTTGATCTAGCCAATACACATTACCTGGCATGCAATTTAAAATGTTTTCATAATAATGAATAACTGTATTTAATACTTGATTAAGCGAAATATTTGATATATTTTTCTGCCCAAATACATGCGCAACTTCGGTGAGCAGGGTTTTAGGTAGTGATTTGATATGATTGGCGTTCATATGAGCTATTGCTGATCAATAATTCATACATTTTGCCAAAAGTTTATTGTATAGTACAGTCTAGTCGGTTTGACTTGGTTCAACAAATTATCTCTATAAAGCAAAATGCCAATATAATACCTATTGTGCCCTTAAGGAAGGAAAAAAGTGTGAAAATAGAGTGAAATTGAAAATTATTTATTGTATATTGCTCGTTAACGAATTTTTAGGGTTTTTGTGTTTTATTATTTTTCTTAATTAGTAATTTTAAGTCTAATTAATGAATTATCAGGCAACATGTGAGCTTTTGTAGCGTACGGATACATTTATAACAACTTACCAATTTGGAATTTAAGTGTTAATGATAAGGGATAAGTCAATTCACAAGGTAGCGCTGTACATTTTAGCAAGAGAGTTGGTTTATGAGAAATACTTCAGCAGAAAATGGGTTCAAGAATAACGAGTTCAAGGATAACGGGATCAAGGGTAATGTATACCTAGTTTTGGGGTTTGTGGTATTTATTGTTGTAAGTATTGCTACAATAATACTCAGAATTACAAGGAAGCCAGCAAACCCTGTAAACACGTTGCGCAATAATGATGAACCTGAAGCTCAAACACTAGATGTTGTTGAACAACATACACCTCCTGCAAATACTGATGCTAGCAATCCAAATGATGTAGTGCCTCCTAAGCCAGATAGTGCAAGCAACAGCCCACTAAAGACTTCTTCAACTACTCCACAAACCCCACCAACTCCGCCGCCGCAGTCTCTAGGAGAGGATTTAGGAAAACCTCAACAATTAAACCAAGTAGAAGAATCTCAGCCTCAAAAATTGCAACTTTTTATGCGTCGTGTAGATGAGGTCCCGACTCCTATGGCATCTCCTTCTAACGACGCAATTGACGAAGAAAATACCTGGGCTACACTTCAAGATAGAGATAAGGTAGCGTTTTCTACGCTCTTATTGTCGCTAGGGTTGCCAGTTTTTGCACCATCAAATTCTACGCAACTTTTTCTTAATAGTATAGTTAGTAGAGGCTCAAGCCCTGTAGCTAATAAACAGGTAGAAACCAAACAAGAAAATGCAGAAAATTCATCTATTCCAACTCCAACTCCATCTCCATCTCCAATTCCAGCAAGCGCTTCTTCCCAACCTAGAAACAATACTAAACATTTACCCAGATTTGTTTTTGGTAAGCGAATATTCGTAGTTAATCAAAAAACTTTACCAGAGTTTTTAGAAAAAGAACTTGTTAACATTGAGAAGCAAGCAAAATATTTTGCTCTGCAAGAAGAAGAAGCTTTGGTAGCAAACCTCGCTGAATCTTTTCAAGAACAAGAGCCTGCCCAAGAAGCCAAAAAGCCAAAAGACCTACGGGAAAATAAAAAACCCAAGAAATATGACAAAGATAAGAACATAAAAGAACTATTAGTAAGAGCTCCTAAGGAGCAAGTAAAGCTTGGAGCTTTGCAAAATGTTTTTTATGAATTCCTCAATAGTAAAATTAAAAACGCTAATCAAGATTCTAATGACGATGAAAACAGTAATGCTAAAAAAATAGTTACCATCATTCAACGCGAAAATAACCACGATGAAAGATTTTTTCCAACGCTATTTGCTTATGATAAATCAGGTCCTCTTGGGGTATTTACCTATATGTGGTCTTCAGATCCTACTAAGTTGCCCTGGCATCCTATTAATAAGGGTAAAAAGTTTGCGCGCCCATTTACTGGGTTTGAAAGGTTTGTAACTGCACTTTGTATGTTTGGCACTCATCTTGTAGGACGTACTAATGCAAATGTCCAACGCCCCTTAATTAAACATGACAACATCTATCACGAAGGGGAAAAAGTTGAGAGTGTATTTGAATTGCAAGACGATAATCCATATGAGGCCTTGATTTTTAGAGACTTTGAGCTATATTTGCAAATGATTAATAGCTACACCAAAGACAATTCACGAAAAACTTTGATCTGCCATGTGCCTTGGGCCGACTATATGTTAATCGGCGTAGATATGTATTTAAAAAGTAAAATTACCTTAGAAGCCTTAGGTCAATTTTTTAAACTTGTTTTAAAAAAAGGCCGCGAATATCATCATGCAATTAAAAAGGCCTGTGAAAATCAAGACATTTCATTTGAAATATTATCTCCTTTAAGTAGTTTATTTGCTGAAGAAATAGTTTCTATTAATGAAAGACCTAAGTGTAAAGTCTTGCGGGAAAAAGAAGACATTAACGTTGCCAAAATAATATTAGAACAGCTTGGATTTACTGTAGGTAATGATGATAAAGTAACCCAACCTTTCGTTAAAACAATGCTTACCAAATTAGTGGATGGAAGTCATCCGCATGCGCAATTGTGGCAAAAATTTCTTACGCAAGAAGGTGTTGCTAGCAACATCAATACCATTGAAAACTTATTTGATATTGCGAATGCTTTTGTTATTGCGCATGCAGCTCTTGATCTTGGAAGAGATAGCGTGTGCTCAATTTTACCCTTGTCAGAAAAACCAATACAGATCGAATACAAAAAGCTAGCAGAAGAGCTTAATCTTCCTGCAGTTTTCTTCCTTACTGTTATGGATACGCTTATGGGGTATGATGAGCAAAATAAATCTGGCATGTTATTTTATCATCAAAATAATTATCACGATGTCACTCTAGCTGCGAGAAACAAAGTTCTTTCTGAAGACGTACACCGCAGAATTGGATTTTTTGTGCATGGAAATAGCTATCCAGCGCCAGCTGTGCAAAATCCATCACCTAGTAAGTCATTAACTCAATCAGCGCGTGCTAATTAGATCTGCGTAGTTACTCTTAGTATTTCTGGAAGCGAGGTGTCTCCAGTTAGTACTCTTCTAAAGCCATCATCTTGAATGCTGGGTACTCTTGGTCTTAAATATGCTTCAATTTGCGCAAGCTCGGCGTTTCTATGCGTAAAGCTACGTAATTTTTCATCAAATGGAATAACTTCATAAATCCCGGTTCTGCCATGATAGCCAGTGTTGCTACATTGTTCACAACCTGCTGGCTCGTAGATATATGTAGAACTGACATTCTTAGCAACAATTTTCATTACATCAGCTTCGTCTTGTCTAATTAACCGCCTTATCTTGCAGTGAGGACAGAGTTTTCTTACTAAGCGCTGAGCAATTAATCCAGTTAAGCTTGTTGATAATAAAAAAGACTCGACTCCCATGTCACGAAGTCTTGTGAGGGAGGCTAGTGCTGAGTTTGTATGTAAAGTTGAGAGCACAAGGTGGCCAGTTAAGCTTGCCTGAATGGCAATATCGGCGGTTTCAAGATCGCGAATTTCCCCAATCATTACTACATCTGGATCTTGACGCAAAATAGCTCTTAAACCTTTAGCAAATGTCATCTCAACCTTTGGATTAACTTGAGTTTGCCCAATGCCTGGGAGGTCATATTCTATTGGATCTTCAATAGTTAAAATGTTTTGGGTAACTTGGTTTATTGTGGTGAGCATTGCATATAAGGAAGTTGTTTTCCCAGATCCTGTTGGACCAGTAATAAGAATAATGCCGTGTGGCTCTTGAATCATGCTCTTAGTTATCTTTAAAGTGTCTGCGGGCATTCCTAAAAGATTTAGATCAAGATTAGCTGCTTGTTTATCTAAGATACGTAAAACTATGCGCTCTCCATGGTTAGATGGTAGAGTTGATACCCGCACGTCAATAATATGCTGCGAAATTTTAAGGGATATGCGGCCATCTTGGGGGATACGTTTTTCCGCAATATCTAGTTTTGCCATTACTTTGATTCTTGAAATAACAAGAGGAGCAATTAAGCGTTTAAGCTCTAAAGCCTCGTGTAAAATGCCATCTATTCTAAAGCGTACTAAAACTCGAGTTTCATAGGTTTCGATATGAATATCTGAAGCTTGACGTTTAATAGCTTGGGTAAACATTGCATTAATAAGCCTAATTATAGGTGCATCATCCGCGCTTTCTAACAAGTCTTCCGTAGTAGGTAACTGATTTGCAAGTTTAGATAAATCTAAATCTTCCCCAACTTGGCCTGCGACATCAAGCGCTGATTCATATGAATCAGATAACATTTTTTGAAACTCAGTGTCATGAATTGGATGTAAATGCCAAGGAGGTAAGGTAACGCGCCTTACTTCAGCGAGGGCGTTTAAATTTGGTGCCGGGAGATGATAAATATGGGTGCCAAGATCGTCTACATTAACAAGTAGATTATAAGTATTAGCAAACGTATAAGGCAGTTTTTTTATCATTTTTCATCAAGTTTAGGATTGACAAAAGGAGTTGGGAGCTTTGCACTATGTAATGGTTTAAGAATAGTTTTAATATCTTCTTGGGCAAACAACTCTTGGGAGCGAACTATCCTACGCTCTTCATTACGGGTTGGAGCATATTTTTCGCCAGTAATATAAAGGTTATCCAGCCTTGATTTTAGAATAATTGGGCGAATAAAAACCATGATAATGCGTTTTTCGCGATCCCGAACATTCTTTTGAAATAATCTGCCAAAACCTGGAATATCTTTTAATATTGGTATGCTGTCATTGTTATTAGCTAAAGTATCTTCTGCAAGTCCACCTAAAATTACAATATCTCCACTATGAACGTGGACAGCTGTAACGATGCTACTTATGTCAAATGTTGGGGTATCTGGGGTTGTTGAAAAAGCTGACGTAGGGTCTATGGTGTCTAACCCTTCATCAATTTGTAATTGAATGTCTTGCCCTTTAGTAATTTGTGGTCTTACGTATAGATGCAAGGCGACATTCATACGATTAAACGTTGTATAAGGGCTACTTGATACGGTTGTGCCGTTAGCATTGTTTGGGTAGCTCGTTGAGGCTACAGATACTTGTTTACCTACTAATATTTTTGCTTGCCGGTTGTCTAAAACAACCACAGAAGGAGTAGAAATTACATTAAGCTTATTATCGAGTTGCAGCGCATAAAGACGTGCTTGAAAATCAGAGATAGAAGTCTTACTGCTTAAAATCGCAAACCCAGGTTGAAAACTGCTATTTTCGCCAGTTTGTCCTAAAGTTCCCCATTCAATACCTAAATTAGTTAAAGAACTTTCATTAATTGAAGCAATTATAGCTTCCACTAAAAGCTGAGCTGGGCGTATATCAAGCTTATGAATAACTGTTTGAATAATGCGAATAATAGTAGCAGGGCCATTAATAATAATAGAATTAGTGTTAGGCTCGGCAATTATTTGAATTGTTGGTTTAGTGTTACCCTCTTGGGTAGAGGTTGAGCTCGTATTTGGGGCAGCATCCTTAGAGGGAGATGTTGTTGGCGCTGGAGGTTGCTGTTGCTGGGGAGAGTTTTGGGGATTTTGGATGCTTGAGTATGGATTATCTCCGACAATACTAGAAACAGGATTTGTACTATCAAGAGCAGGTCTTGTAATAGTTCCAATTGTTGTACCAACGTTACCACTGAAATTAGCTTGAGCAACTCCTGCTAAGATAGGCACAAGATCTTCCGCGCGTAAGTAGTGAAGATAAATAACTTGTGTATGATTACTAGTTGAGCTTGAAGGAGGGTGGTCAAGTTTGGAAATAATTACTCTAAGCTTTAGCCTATCTGTGCGAGTTCCACTTACTAAAATAGTATTATTTCTATCGTCAATGGCTAAAGTGGGGACAGCTTGACCTGTATTAATTGGAGCGCCTCCAGTTCCAGGTTTTAGAAGGTCTTTTAAGGTAGCGGCAATATCCATAGCTAAAGCATTATGAATTTGAATAACATCAATATCATTGGCAGATGAACTATCTACCTGTTTAATTATATTAGTTAATTGCTTAATGTTATCAGCGGTGCCCGATAAAATTAACATATTAGCTGGTGCATATGCGCTCACAAAGCTCCATTGTGGCATAAGAGGTCTTAAAACAGGTACTAGCTGATCAGCTGGAACATAGTGTACTGGTACAACAGAAGTCATTATTTCGCCCCCTCTGGGAGGCCTACGCATTTGGGCTAAAATATCAGGTGCGCTTGATTTAGCGTCCATATTAGGAATAATTCTAATTGTGCCGCTATTTTGGACCGCTGAATAACCTGATACTTGGAGAATAGACAAAAATACTTGATATAAAGCAGAATTTGATAATGGGGTGGTTGAGACAATAGAAATTTTACCCTGCACCCTTGGATCAATAATAAAATTTTTCCCAGTTATGCGCGATACTTCGGCAATTACCGCCCTTATATCAGCATTAGCAAGATTCCATAACTTTTTTTCATCTTGGTGTAATGGGGCCACAGCTTTAGCTTTCTTGATTTTTTCTACCGCTTCTTCATTCGATGGAATAGATGATGCAAAAAAAGTAGGTGGTGAAGGTAATTGGTCAGCAAATTGGTTTTTTAGGGTTTTAGCATCATCATAATGAGCGATAGGGCCAATTTTGACTGTATAATGTTTATCATTAACTTGAATTTGGAGAGGAAAAGATTTTTGTTGTTTAGTTAGTTTTTTTTTAATGTCTTCTGCTTGCCTCTCAGAATTTAAATTGGCGATATATAAAAAATAACTAGGACTACCATGCAACATTACGGTTTTTATATCTGCATCGACAGCAAATAAACTGCATTCAACTGCTAAAAAAAGAATAGTTGAAAGTATAATGCGCATGCGATATAAGCTTAAACACTTCATTCAAGTATCATATACCCAAACTCCTTAGGAATGCTAGTTTTCTAAGGTTCAGAAGCATTATTGATTAAAATGATTGCCATTTTATTATAAATAGAGCACAATATTCATTTTATGCTTAATAGGTTAGAAGGTATAATTATGTTTGAAGGTATTATCGATAAAGAGACGGAAGCAAAGTGGAGACTATTAATAATATGCCGCTTGAATAAAAAGCGCATAGACTTACAAAATGAGGTAAACAGTTCAACTAGCCGACCTAAAGTAGAAACCAATGAGGCCGGTGAGATTATAAGAATAACTTTTTTCCCAAGATGGGCTCTGCAAGCGCAATCAGCAACCGCAGAAACTACCGAAGCTTCTGAAGATGATGTTAATCAAGAGGCGCTTGATGAAATTAAAGAGATAGATTCTTGCTTGGAATTTATGGAAAAATTAATTATCCAACAAGTTACTCCTGAAGAAAAAGCCGCAATAAAACCTCTTTTAACTAAATTTTTACCTGCAAGAATAACCCAAGATTTATTTACCAGTAAATATTTTGATCATATAAATAATGATCAACCAGGAGCTCGACAAACCTCATGAAGATGTCTAACCAGGAGTAGGTGGTATTAGAACAGGGCTGCCAGTTGTTATTAAATTGGTATAATTGGGACCAACTAATGCGTACTGTCTTCTGGCAAGAAATCTGTCTATTGGTTCTTCCATTCTGCTACTTAACACTTCTGGGCGATCATCAGGTCCACCAAAAGTAAAGCTAAGCCCTATCATTATGGAATAATTTTGTTGATTATCATAATTTTGTTGCAAAAAGAATGAACCATCTGTCGTGAATTTATTATCTGGAAAGTCTAATTCGAAAATAAAAGCAGCGCCATTAATATCAGGAGATATTGGAAATGAAAAATGATAAAGATCAATTACAAAGTCTCCACCATACAAATAATTAAAAGTCTGATCAAATAAAAATTCAATTCCATTACCATATTCATCTAAGTGCTCTCCAGGAACAATATATTCACGCCTATGTTTAGTTTCCATCTCTTCGAAATATCCATAAGAGATAAGCTTTGCAGTTATAGGAAAATATAACTGGAAGCGCAGTAGCTGGTAATTGGTAAATAATTCAACACCAGGGTTTATATACCAAACGTTAGAAGTAGGAGTATCTTGATATAAGGCAAAAGCATAGGTTCCAAAAATAACTTGTTTGCTGCTAGTCCAATTGCGTAAAAACCTTCCGCCAGCGCCAATACTGGTTATTGAATTGAAGCCTGTTGCAGCATCATAGCCGCCATCTAAAAATAGGTTAGTTGTGTCACTACCCAAAACTGGCAGCATATTATCTAAGGAGCCATCAAGTTGGGTGTTCTTAAGAGAGCTAATGCCATTAGTTTGCAATCGGTTTGTCCAAGGCCTAGATGAATTAAATCCAAATTTAGGCAAATCAGCAAAAGCATTGATATTATTAATAATAATGAAACATAAAATATGTAAAAGTAGTAGTTTTTTCACAATGATAATGCAAAAGTTTGATAGCTAGATTAGATAACATTTTTGTTAATTAGTAAATATGGCTCGCCCTCCTTATTCAGGGCTGTCCCGTCTTAATAAATCATAAAAGCTCCCTTCTCCCGCTT
>MHBC01000047.1:0-14552 GCA_001804735.1 Legionellales bacterium RIFCSPHIGHO2_12_FULL_37_14
CACGGATATTTTAATTGTTTCGTGGTTAAAACTGACTAATGTTTATATTTTGGCCCGATTGCCGTGCTCTACTCACACCCAGGAGAACATTTTAATTTTATACGTGGTGGCTACTGGAGCTCTACTGCAAGTGTCTTGAAGTATGGCAACGCGTGGGCCCAGTTTATTGAGTTAGGCGACGACGACCCTGGATACCAAGATAACCAATCGGTGGATACATTATATAGAGTTCGTTGTGTACGCAATCTTACGCAACCGCCCTAGAACTATTAACCAACCTCCATAGGATCAACATCTATATGCCACTTAACTCCTGTTGCTTTAACATTTTTTTGGCCAATGCTGCTTAAGGCTGTATGGAGAATTTGGCGTTTTGCGCTCATAAGACAAAGCTGCATTCTATATAATCCAGCTTTTTTCGGCATCATAGCAGGGGCTGGGCCATATATTTTTAAGTCATCTATACGCAAATGTTGTTTTAACAGGTGCAAAAATCCACTAACTTTATCAAGGTCACGGCCTTTGGCAAAAATTATTCCCATATAAATATAAGGAGGTAGTAAGGCGGCATAGCGTTGGGTTAGCAAGGTACGGGCAAAAGCATCGTAGCCTTGCTTAATTAAAATATTTAATAAAGGATGCTGCGGAAGATGAGTTTGAATTAGCACTTCTCCTTGCAGATCGGCTCTCCCAGCTCTACCTGCAACTTGTAATAAAAGCTGTCCTAAGCGCTCTAAAGAACGAAAGTCTTGATTGTAAAAACCTGCATCCGCGTCAACCACCACAACTAAGGTTAATAAAGGGAAATGATGACCTTTGGCTAATAATTGGGTGCCTACCATAAGCTTAGTTTTACCTTTAGCAATATCTTCTAGAGCATCATTCAGCGCATTTTTTTTTCGCAGTTCATCTCTATCTATTTGCCTTGTGACAACATTTGGAAATCTTTCAACTAAAGCTTTATACAATCTTTGGGTCCCCTCGCCTAGCCATATAAGATCTGTGCTTGCACAAAGCTTACACTTACTAGGAAGGCTCTCTAGAGATCCACAATGATGGCAAATTAAGCGCTGGGTTTTTTTATGCACCGTGTAATGTCTATCACAAAAAGCGCAATCCGCCATCCACCCACAAACATGACAAAGACAAACAGGGGCAAAACCTCGTCTATTTATAAATACTAAAACTTGATTGCCTTGCTTAAGATGCTTTTCAATCCGTTGATAAGTTATGTTTGCTAAACCATCTACCAATGTTTTTGCGCGTAAATCAACTACTTCATAGTTAAGTAAAGCGCTGTCTAAGGCCTTATTAGATAAAACCAAACGGGTAAATTTCTTAGTCTCGGCATTATGATAAGACTCAAGGCTTGGAGTTGCTGAGCCTAAAATAATCGGCAAATTACAGAGCTTAGCGCGAATAATCGCGCAATCGCGCGCTGAATATTTTACCCCTTCTTGTTGTTTGAAAGAGGCGTCATGCTCTTCATCAATTACAATAAGCCCAAGGTTTGGCATAGGTGTAAAAAGCGCAGTACGGGTTCCTAATACTAACGCCGCTTGGCCAAGGGCGGCTTTTACCCAGGCGCTATATCTTTCTTTATCATTTAAGTGAGAGTGAATAACCACCAAAGGCTCTTTAAGCCTTGCTAAAAAGCGTTGCACTAGCTGCGGAGTTAATCCTATCTCAGGAACTAATACTAATATTTGTTTTTTAAGAGATAAATAATGCTCTATAAGCTCTAAGTAAACCTCGGTTTTTCCGCTTCCAGTAACGCCTTGCAATAAAAATGCATGATAGCTATCCTGCTTATTTAAAACTGCATAGACTGCCATTTGTTGTTCATTATTAAGAGTTAAGCTTACAAGCTTAGCGCGCGCGCTTGCGTTCGCAGTTACGTTAAGAAGCTCTCCTTGCTTATACTTTTTTGGTAAAGCAAGAGTCATAACGGCGGATAAAGATGCATGGTAGTATTGAGCAATCCACTGATAAAACTTGAGTAAATCAGGGGTTATTAAATGATCTTCTAACACCTCTAATATAGGTTTTAGTTTAGCGGTAAATAATGATTTATCTTTAAGGCCTATAACTATGCCAAAACGCACAGATTTATGAAACGACACTTTTACTCTACTGCCTATTTTAGGCGTCTTGTCTAAGACTAAATAATCGTAATAATCATGTTTGGTTTTAGGAATACAAACTTCGGCAACTAAATTCACTTAGCCTCTTTCTCCCAAGTATGACTGCCTGATTGTCCGGGAGCCGAGAATACTTTTATCACCATTTTTTCAACCCTATGTTTATCTAACTCTCTTTTGTCTTTAAGTAAATTATCAATAAACCATTTTGCGAGCTCTTCTACGGTAATATTGGTTAGCGGCATTAGGGTAACGTCTTCTTTTAAAAAGGGGATTTTTTTATTATTAAATACAAAGTAATAATACTCTTCATCTTCGCTAAAAGTTAAATAAGGGGAGTTCATAGGCATTAAAAATGTTTGATGTAACTTAGAACATAGTTCTTTTAGTTTGGCTTTATAGTAACGATAATCAAAAGTCATACCATTTTCGAAAACCCAAGTGGTTAAAGCAAAGTACACCGTATAATGATGACCATGTAAGGGCTCTCTTTCTGTGGCTGAAAAAATAGTAGTGTGGCCTGCGGCAAATTTCATTGATTCTTTTTGGAGCTCAATAGTAGATACATAGCGCTTGGTCATAAGTGCCCTCGTTTGTCATAACGTTTTTGCCAAGCAAAAGGCAAATTAAATTGCTTAGTTAACACCATTACCTTAAAGAGCTCGCCCATTTCAGTAGGAGAAAGGAGCTGCATTACTTGTTGATTAGCGGCAAAACGCTCTTTTGCGCCTGTTATGGAAGATAGCATATCGAGTATTCCGTTCTCCAGCAAAAAAGCTGCCTGACTCGAAAACCAAGCAACGTTAAAACCTGCCTTAAGAGATGCTTTTGCAACGTGAGTAAAATCAACATGTGCAGTAATATCTTGCCCGCCAACATTATGCAAAAAATCACTGTGTGCATGTTGTCTATAATGGCACATTATAGTGCCATTATCTCTATCTTCATGGTAATACTCGTAAAGAGGAAAACCATAATCAATTAATAACATAAGCCCCTTCGCTAGCATTTTACTAGAGTTTGCGAGCCAATCATCTAGTAAACCATTACACTCTGAGATATAAGGTGGTTTAAGATGAGTTGTACAAGCTTTAATATGCTCTTCTATGCGCTTTGAGATACAAGGGTGCCAGGTTTCTTGCAAATTAAAAGTATTAGAGCGCATAATTTTGCTTTCTAAAACGCCGTCATGGGTCAGTTTGAATCTATGCACGGGCATTGCATCTAAAACTTCATTGGCAATAACTACCCCTTGAAAAGCATTTTTAGGCCAAGTTTTTAGCCAGCTAACCCGTGGAAGTAAATGCGGCAGCTTTTCTTTAAGTAAGGCTTCTTGTTGGGTTTTTAAAGAATGACTAAGCTCAAGGATCAAATATGCATTAGGCAAAATGCCTTTTTTTTCTAGAGCGGTTAAAATATCCACACATAATTGGCCATTACCTGCACCAAACTCAAAGATGATAGGATTATCAAGTAATGTAAGCGTTGCCGCACACACCTTTGCTAACGTTTGCCCAAATAATGGGGTAAGTAAAGGCGCGGTAACAAAGTCTCCTGCTTTCCCAAAAGGGGAGGATAGCTTTGAATAATAACCTTCAACAGGGTGGTAAAGAGCTTGTTGCATAAACTCAACAAACCACATAGAGCTATCTTGCAAAAACCAACTTAAGTGCATTTTTAGTGGGGACTTAGTATATAATAATCCTTCATTTTACACTTTTTAGAAGACAATGGCCAAGGTAGCTCTTATAACAGGTTCCGCTAAGCGCATTGGCGCAGCCATTGCAAGACACATGCACAAAGAAGGGTTTGATGTTATGTTGCATGCGCATAGCTCTATACCAGAGGCTCAAGATTTATGTGATGGCTTAAATAAATTGCGCAAAGATTCAGCCGCAGTTTGTTTTGCTGATCTTGCGCTCTTAAGCTCTGCTGAAGAATTAATTAGGCAAACTATAAAATGGCGTTCGCAACTTGATTGCTTAGTACATAATGCATCTTTATTTATTGATGATAGTAAGCTAAATGATGAAATCTGGCAGACTCTATTTAGCGTAAATGTAAAGACGCCTTATTATTTAAGTAAAAATGCTTATTCTTTTTTAGCGAAAACAAATGGCAGTATTATTTATATAACTGATATTCATGCTTACAAGGCCCTTAAAGGGTATAGTGTTTATTGCCAGACTAAAGCTGCATTAAACATGCAAATGTTAAGTTGCGCCAAGGAGTTTGCGCCTTTAATAAGAGTAAATGCAATAGCGCCAGGAGCAATTTCTTGGCCTTTAGAAGATAATACTCTTAATGAACAAACCAAACACAATATTATTGAGAAAACTTTATTAAAGAAGCATGGAGACCCTTTACATATAGCGCAAGCAGCTCTATTTTTAATGCAAAATGATTTTATAACTGGACAAGTATTAAAGATTGATGGCGGAAGATGAGTGACACAAAGATTAATTGTTGCTAAAATCGCGCGCTGCAAGGCCTGAGTTTTCTGACTCAATAATTAGTCATTTGTGCATGAACATGGTTAATAAACATATTCCGAACATATTATCTTTTTTTCGGCTGATCCTGATAGCGCCATTTATTATGACGCTGTATAACGGCTCATATGCTATTGCATTTTATATTCTATTAACAGCTGGCATAACAGATGGCTTTGATGGCTGGTTAGCAAGACAATATAATTGGCAAACCCCCTTAGGCCACATGATAGATCCACTGGCAGACAAGCTCCTTGTTGCTACCAGCTTTATTTCGCTTGCGCTTTTACAGCAACTGCCATGGTGGCTGGTGATTTTAGTTTTTGCGCGCGATTTAACTATATTTTTTGGCGCCTTAGCTTGGTATTACTTAATTTCTAAGACTGATGAGTTTGTGCCAACTTTACTTAGTAAAATTAACACGGTTTTACAAATTGTGCTCGTTAACTTTAGCTTAGGGGAGCTTGCTTTCTTTAGGCTTACCTATGATCCAATTCCACTTTTGATTTTTTTAACAGCTCTTACAACCGCGATTACCTTTAGTGATTATGTGTGGACATGGGGAAAAAAGGCGTGCGCCATAAAAAGAGCTTAAATCAACTTACTTTATCTCTTGAGCCCAAACATGAAGTATCCTTTGCCTCTTTTTGTTGGGACAACATCTCTTGCTGGAAAGATATTTTCCTTAATCTGGGAAAACCAAATCAAGAAGAGCATTTTTTTTATATATATGGTGAACCTGGCAGCGGCAAGTCACATCTTCTTGAAGCTTGTTGCTATAACCTTCCTATATCTCAATTGGCTGTTTATTTGCCCTTAAAAAATTATCATGAATATGGCCCTGAGTTACTAAATGGTATTGAAGATCAATCCCTAATTGCTATTGATGATATAGATTCTATTTGTGAAGATAGCGCCTTTGAAGAAGCGCTTTTTCATCTCATTAATAGAGTACGGCAAAAGAAAGATAAAACCTTAATTTTATCCGGCCTATTTCCCCCTAATTTAACTAAATTTAAGCTTGCTGATCTAAAATCAAGACTCCACCTTGGACTTAGCATTCCGCTTACTCCCCTAGAAGATGAACAAAAAAAGCAAACCTTGCAGTCTTTCGCTGAGAGACGTGGTCTCGTTTTACCAGCAAATATTGTTGATTACCTAATGCAACATTACGACAGAAACATGCACACCCTCACAGCAATCATCCGCACACTTGATAAAGCATCGCTTTCAGCGAAACGAAAAATTACCATTCCATTTATTAAGGCCGTTTTAGAGGAATAAAGATGGTCAAATTAAGAACCCTTATGTTTTAAGCTTCTAAGCCCCTTAATAGCCACGGGAATATCATATATATAACGCTGGATAATTTGTCTTGCTTGATCTTTTAATAATGGTTTCGTAATTGCGCCTTCCATGAAATAATAGTCACAATCGGTTTTAACTATATTAGCGTCAAAGCCCGTAAGAGCGATAATTGGGACACGATAACCTGTATCTTTTTCTATTTGGCGTAAGCGTTTTGCCATTAAATAACCCGAGGTGCCTTCTAAACCAATATCCATAAGTACTACATCATATTTTCCGGGTAGAAATACGCTTTCAACTTCATTATTAGTAGCTGCTAAATCAACCTCACAAGCTAATTGCGTTAAAAGATCGTGGGTTACTTGTTGCGCTATAAGGTTATCTTCTATTACTAAAAACTTAGGTGGCTTTGATTTGTCTCGGTATACGCTTTTAGGGTATGGGCTTACTATCTCAGGGTTTTTATCTACATCAGTTGTCGTTTTATCTACTTCATGCTTAAGAGTTGTTGCTCTAGTAATGTCATTTAAATACACAATAAGGCCTAGTTGCTCATCGTTTAAGTTTTTTAAAGGTACGCGCGTAGCTGCGTAATAAAAAACAACCCCTCTTTTATCCGTAAAAGAAGGTTCAGGAAAATTATATTGGGATATTTTTTTTTGCATTATTTCAAGATCAGAGTCCCGCAAAGCATGTATTCTTGCGTCCATCCATGGTGACTTTTGCGCCATTAATTCATAAAAAGACTGCTTGTTACATTCATTAATGTCTTTTGCGCCTAGCATATTTAATACTTCTAAATTAGCAAAAATAAGCTGCTCTTTTTTATCAACCACATACAATAAAGATGGCGTGGCTTTAAGTATTTGCTCGTATTGAAAACACTTTGCGCAAGATGTTTTGGTACTTTTTACAGCCATTGAAAACTCTCCTTAGCTTATGGCCCAATCTTTAGATATTAAAATAACATCAAATGCTATAAAATGTTTAGTCTATGAAGAAGATAATTATTTTTTTATTTGCATACTTTCCTCTGCTCCTTGTAGCAGCAACCAAACCTTTTTGCCAGACTTTTACCTTGCATGATATGGAAATTTCTTTATCCACCGATGAACCTTTGCTTATGGTGTTCCATAATATTTCCGATCGCAATATTTATTTAACTAATAATAAAACTGCTACTACAAGCTTAATTGAGCCAAATAAATGGTCGCAATTTTCCTTAGTTAAAAAGTCTATAGAGCTTACTTGCATCGAATCTTTCCCAGGACACGAGCAGCAAGTCCCCTGTAAAGATGTGCTATTTGTTTGCCAGTTTCCTATTAAATCAAAACACATAACGAAAACAGCCTGGCTATCAGAGAACTTAAGTAGATCACCTTTGGTATGATTAAATTCTTAAAACATAGTATTATGCAAATTTGTGCAAACACTAATAAGAGTTTTTTGTGAGTTCAAAACCAATTGATCCATACTACGACCGGGAAAAAGATAAATACGCTTTCCCCATTCCAAGCCGTGAATTCATTTTGCAAACTTTAGCCGACTTCGGGAGACCAATTGCTAAAAATCAGCTCTTAGAAAAACTCACAATTAATACAGAGCAAGAACAAGAAGCAATCGGCTTTAGACTTAAAGCTATGCTGCGCGATGGCCAATTAATGCAAGACAGAAAAGGCCGGTTTTGTCTTTTTAACTGCATTAATTTACAACGTGGTCGGGTCCAAGGGCACGCGGATGGGTTTGGTTATTTTATTCCTGATGATGCTGATAAAAAAGATATGGTTCTTGCTCCTGTTGAAATGCGTTCTGTCATGCATAACGATTTAGTTTTAGCCTACCCAATAGGAGTAGATAGAAGAGGCCGCATGGAAGCAAAAATCCATGAGGTTATTGAACGTGGTAATACTACCGTTGTTGGCAGGTTCTTTACTGAACATGGAGTATCAACAGTTGTGCCTGACAACAAAAGGATTACGCAAGATATTACTATCTTACCTAATGAAACAAATAATGCGACCAACGGCCAAATTGTGTTAGTCGAAATAATTGCTTTCCCTAGTCGTTATAATCCTACTTTAGGAAAAGTTGTCCATGTACTAGGGGATCATTTATCTGCTGGGATGGAAATTATTATTGCTATTCACGCACATCATTTACCCGCAACCTTTTCTGCTGAAGTTTTACAAGAGGTTGGAAAAATTCCGGCAAAAGTTACCCAAGAAGATATAGTAGGACGGAAAGATTTACGGGATTTACCGTTTGTAACTATTGATGGAGAAGATGCCAAGGATTTTGACGATGCTGTTTATTGTAAAAAAACCCCTAAGGGAGAGTTTCAGCTTTTTGTCGCAATTGCGGATGTAAGCCATTACGTAAAAATTGGGAGCGCTCTTGATAATGAGGCATTGCTCCGCGGGAATTCCGTTTACTTTCCAGGTAAAGTAATTCCTATGTTACCTGAGGCCTTATCCAATGGAATTTGCTCACTTAACCCTAAGGTAGAT
This sequence comes from Legionellales bacterium RIFCSPHIGHO2_12_FULL_37_14, assembly GCA_001804735.1. GTDB lineage: Bacteria > Pseudomonadota > Gammaproteobacteria > Legionellales > Legionellaceae > 2-12-FULL-37-14. The sequence goes on from MHBC01000047.1 coordinate 8,449, forward strand.
CGTCTATGCATGGTAGCAGAAATTATTATTGCGAGTGATGGCAAGAAAAAGCGCTCTAAAATCTATCGCGCTGTTTTTAATTCACATGCAAGATTAACCTACACCCAAGTTGGCGATTGGATAAAAAATGCAACTTTAGCTGAGTCAGAGGCTAATCTTTGGCCACATATTAAAACTTTACACGAGTTATATTTAACTCTTAGAACTGCGCGTAAAAAAAGAGGCGCTATCGATTTTGAAACCACGGAAACCAGCATAATTTTTGATGAGAACAAAAAAATTAAAGAAATTAAACCAGTTATAAGGAACGATGCCCATCGGTTAATTGAAGAATGTATGTTAATGGCCAATGTTGCGGTAGCTGAATTTCTTGCTAACACGAAGCTCCCTGTTTTATATAGAGTGCACCCTCCTCCTGAAGAAGAAAAAATAACCCTGTTACGCCAATTTTTAAGTGAGTTAGGTTTACGTCTTCCGGGTGGAGAAAAGCCTGCCCCTAAAGATTTTCAAACAACTTTAACTTCACTTGCCAATCGACCTGAAAGAAAAATGATTGAAATGGTTATGCTCCGCTCCCTTAAGCAGGCGCAGTATATAGAAGAAAATGCCGGACACTTCGGCCTTGCTTATGATGCTTACACGCATTTTACTTCTCCCATTAGACGTTACCCTGATCTCATTATTCACCGCGCCTTAGCAGCTGCGATTGATAATGCAAGCTCGGAAGAATACCCATACAATGCTAAGAAAATAAAAAATTTTGGTAAACACTGCTCTATGACTGAAAGGCGTGCTGACGAAGCCACACGCGAGGCAGTTTTATGGCTTAAATGCGAATATATGCAAAACAAGCTTGGCCAAACTTTTACAGGTACTATAACTGGCGTGACCGCTTTTGGCTTATTTGTTGAGCTTGATGAAATTTTTGTCGAAGGTTTAGTGCATATTAGTAATCTCAAGAGTGATTATTATCAGTTTGATCCAAGCAGACACCACCTTATTGGCAGTCGTACCGGGCATATTTTCCGGTTGGGCGAAAAAATGAGCGTTATTGTGGCAAGGGTAGATCTTGACGATCGAAAAATTGATTTTGATCCTGTAGGCGAATTTGCCCATGACTGAAAGTAGTTCTATATATGGCAGCCATGCTGTCATATCGGCTCTTAAACAAAAACGCAGAAATGTTTTAGAGCTTTTTATTCAAAAAGACAGAGAAAAAACCAAGCACGCTGCGATTATTGCTTTAGCTGAGGATCAAGGTATACCTTGGAAAAGTGTATCTGCAGAAGAGCTTGACACGCTTTTTTTTAATTGCACCCACCAAGGAGTTGGAGCAAAAGTTTCAGAGCTGCCCAAATTGGTTGAAAAAGATTTAGCGGACTATATTCAAAGTTTAAGCCCACCATATTTATTTCTTATTTTAGATGGCATAACAGATCCGCATAATTTAGGCGCTTGTTTGCGCTCTGGTGACGCGGCTTTAGTTAACGCCGTTATTTTACCTAAAGATAATAGCGCTAGCATAAATAGTACCGTCTCTAAAGTTGCATCAGGAGCTACTGAGTCTGTACCTATAATAACAGTAACCAATCTTGCACGTTGTTTAACCTTACTAAAAGCTAATAATTTTTGGATTTATGGAGCCGCAGGCGAAGCCCAAGAAACGCTTTGGCAAATGGATTTTACTGGCAATATAGCACTTGTAATGGGAGCAGAAGGTAAAGGTTTAAGGCGGCTTACTAAGGAACATTGTGATAAGCTTTTTTCTATTCCTATGCAAGGAACAGTAAAAAGCCTTAACGTTTCGGTTGCAACTGGCATTAGCCTTTTTGAGGTACGCCGGCAAAATCTTGCAAACTCAAAACCAAACGCTTAACCATTTCATCAGCTTCTTCATCAGACATTATCAAAGCAGGTAATAACCTTACTACTTTTTCGCCCGTAACATTTAATAATAAACCATGCTGTAAAGCTATGGTTTTTAAGGAAAGGGCCTCTCTATCTAGCTCAACACCTAACATTAATCCTTTACCGCGAATTGCTTGTACCATAGGAAAATTTGCTAATACTTCTTGCAATTGAGCCTTGAGCCTAAGGCCAAGCGTATAGGCACGTTGACATAAATTGTCGCGCTCAATAATCTCAAGCACTGTCAAAGCAGCTTTGCAGGCGAGTGGATTACCCCCGAAAGTTGAGCCATGATTCCCAGGTTTAAAAAGATTAGCCGCTCTTTTGCCAATTAAACAAGCGCCAATAGGTATACCATTTGCGAGCCCTTTTGCCGTAGTAACTATATCGGGCATAATATTATGTGACATATAAGAAAAATAACTTCCCGTACGCCCATTACCAGTTTGAATCTCATCAAGTATCAATAACCAATCATGTTTTTTACATAGCGCAGCTAATTCATTTAAGTAAGAATCAGCGGGGACGATAACCCCTCCTTCACCTTGAATTGGCTCCAGCATTATGCCAACAATATCGTTTCTATGTTCAGCAATTTTTTCAATTGCTGAACAGTCATTAAAAGGAGCTCTAATAAAGCCTGACACCAAAGGCTCAAACCCTGCTTGAATTTTACGATTAGAAGATGCACTTAACATAGCTAACGTTCTACCATGAAAAGCTTGATCCATAACAATAAGATTAGCTGATTCTATACCTTTTTGTTTGCCATAAAGACGTGCTAACTTAAGGGCTGCTTCATTTGCCTCTGCCCCTGAGTTAGAAAAAAATGTTTGCACAAAGCCAGTAAGCTTACATAAACGTTCTGCTAAGGCTTCTTGCTCTAATATCCTAACAGTATTTGATGAATGAATAATTCGCGCCACTTGATCTTGTACCACTTTCACAAATTCTTTATGCGCATGCCCTAACCCATTAACTGCAATTCCGGCAAACGAGTCTAGGTATTTATTATTATTTTCATCATACACCCATACGCCTTTGCCATGCGTAATGGCAATTGGCAATGGGCTATAGGCTGTAACTCGATTAATCATTTAGCAATCCTTGGACAAACTCCCAATTTACTAGCTCCCAAAAGGCATTAAGGTAATCAGGGCGCCGGTTGCGATAATCAATATAATAAGCATGCTCCCAAACATCACAAGTTAAAATTGCCTTTAAGCCTTCGGTCATAGGAGTACCGGCGTTTGAAGTTGTCTTAATGACTAATTTACCGCTCTTATCAACACAAAGCCATGCCCACGCAGATCCAAATGCTTTAATAGCGCTTTGGGTAAATTCTTCTTTGAATTTTGCCAAAGATCCAAAATCTCGTGTGATCTTTTCGGCTAATTTCCCAGTTGGAGTTTTGCCGCCATCTTGACTTAAACAATTCCAATAGAATGTATGATTCCAAACTTGGGCAGCATTATTAAATAATGGCCCTGTTGCCTCTAAAATAATTTTTTCTAAACTAGCACCCGCAAAAGGCGTATTCTCAACAAGATTATTTAAGTTATTTACATACGTTTGATGATGCTTCCCATAATGGTACTCCAAAGTTTCTTCTGAGATATGTGGAGCTAGGGCATTCATGCTATAAGGGAGCGGTGGCAAAGTAAAAGTCATGATAAAATCCTTCTGAAAAATTAAATAAGTTAGTTTAGGCCCTTAGCTTGGTTGCTTGCAACCATGATTTCATCCAGTATAGTAAAATATACTTATTTTAAGGAGAAAAAATGCAAAAGCATAAAGAGGGCAGAAGACTTATACTCGATCCTCTTTTAAATAAGGACCTTGCTTTTAGTCAACAAGAAAGAGACGCTTTTCGGCTGCATGGCTTTTTACCCGTGCATGAAGCAACTCTTGAAGAACAATGTACAAGGGCATATCAACAATTTAAAGTCAAAGATAGCGATCTCGAGAAACATATTTTCCTCCGTAGCCTACAAGATACTAATGAAGTCTTATTTTATAATCTCCTTATCAATCATATAGAAGAAATGCTGCCTATCGTCTATACCCCAACTGTAGGGGCAGGATGTATTCAGTTCAGCCATATTTATAGGCATCCAAGAGGCTTATTTATAAGCTATCCTCTTAAAGACAAAATGCAGAACTTATTTCATCATACTTGCTACGACAGGGTAAAAGTCATCGTTGTAACTGATGGTGAACGCATTTTGGGGCTTGGCGATCAAGGTGCTAATGGTATGGGTATTTCTATAGGTAAGCTTTCATTATACTCAGCTTGTGCAGGTATTCATCCTGCTTACACTTTACCTATCATGCTAGACGTTGGCACCAACAATCAGGAACATCTCCATGATCCTCTATACATAGGCTGGCATCATGAAAGAATTCGTGGCCAAGAGTATGATGATTTTGTAGAACAATTTGTTAAAACCGTGATGAAACGCTTTCCCCACGTATTATTACAATGGGAAGATTTTGCTCAACAAAATGCTAACCCTATTTTAGCGCGCTATCGCAATAAGCTATGTACATTTAATGATGATATTCAAGGCACAGCAGCAGTAGCCGTTGGCACTTTACTAGCAGCAGTAAAGATTACCGGAACTCCCTTAAAAGATCAGCGTATTGTGGTTTTTGGCGGCGGATCGGCAGGGTGTGGAATTAGCTCCCTTGTTAAAGCTGCTATGCAAGAAGAAGGCTTAAGCGAACAAAAAGCGCTGGAAAACTTTTTTATTGTCGATAAACAAGGATTATTGAGCCACGATCAAACTAATCTCTTGAACTTTCAACAACCATTTGCAAGGCTACGCAACACCTACGCTACCTGGAAGCTTACCAATCCAAATTGCATTACTCTAAAAGATGTAATTCACAATGTTAAACCAACAGTACTGATTGGCGTCTCTGGCGTTGCCGAAGCCTTTAATGAAGAGCTTATAAAAGAAATGGCGCGCCACGTTACAAGACCAATTATTTTTCCTTTATCAAACCCAACCTCCCATGCTGAAGCTACACCCACCCAATTATTAGCCTGGACAAATAGCAAAGCAATAATAAGCACAGGCAGCCCTTTTGCACCTGTATCTATAGGCGGTAAATCACGAATAATTGATCAAACCAATAATTCATATATTTTCCCCGGCCTAGGTTTAGGCCTTATAGCCTCACAATCATCGTCCGTAACCGATAAAATGTTTATGCTCGCAGCCAAAACTTTAGCAAGCCTATCACCATCAGCTAAAAACAAAAATGCAAGCTTACTCCCAATGATTAAAGACATTCGCGAAGTTTCCATAAAAATCGCTCAAACCATAGCCCTTGAAGCCCTAAGCAGTGGACTTTCCCACTTCAAGGATAAAAAATCTCTTTTTAAAGCAGTGGCAAACAACTGCTGGCAGCCTAAGTATGAAAGCTTGGTATGAGAGCTGGCTTTGGACCGGACAAATCCACAGCGAGACATTTGGCCATTTGTAACTTTTGACAAAAGGTTCTTTAACAGTAAAATAATGTTAGCCTCATTTTACTCGGAAAGTTAATATGAAATTGATCCAAACGGTAGCAGCAACGCTTGGTTTGTTTTACGGTGTAGTCGTTGTTGCAGATGATTGTAGTGATCAAACGCAGTGGGTTTCATCGGAAACCGAAGATACGAGAACCTGTAGTACAGTGCTAACTGGTGCCATCGATTGCAAACTCGACGATCCATTACTGATGATAGTAAGCCTTAGCTCGGAAACTTCAAATTTTACTGTGCAACGATATGGGGCGTTTGGGGTGCCTGGAATGGAAATTGCATGTGCCGTTGCATACAAGAGTGTGCCTGCATCTCAATCCTCTAAATTAGGGGAATGCAATGGTAGCTACTCGAGCTATTGGTCTGGTGATACTACTGGGCCTGGTACTGGGTATTACGTTATCTGCCAAAATACCTTTGATATCCCTCCTTATTTTTGGTGTAGTGTCTCAATCGATACCGATACACAGAAAACTACAAGCCCTATTACCATGGTACTGGCTATCGACTCTGAGTCGCAGTGTATCGCTGCTTTTACACCAGCCAATCCTGGCAACTCAGGTTTACTCATAGGTAGTGATGCGATCAATAATGCATGCAATGCAGCGGTTTTGGGTGGAGGAAAATTTACCTCTTGTCCATTCTAATTAGGGTCTGTTGACAT
>MHBC01000047.1:14572-15534 GCA_001804735.1 Legionellales bacterium RIFCSPHIGHO2_12_FULL_37_14
ATACCAACCGTTATCTTGAATAACCGTATTTTCATCTGATGAGCAGTAATAGCGCTGAGGCTTCAATTCCCCACAACATTCACACTGCTCTCGGCGTAACTCCTCTTTAATGTCCTGGTCGGGACGGAAGGATTTGAACCTTCGACCACTAGCACCCCATGCTAGTACGCTACCAGGCTGCGCTACGCCCCGAGAGTCGGTATTCTATCAGGTTTGAGTGGGATGGGACAATCCTGAGAGTGCAGATTTTCTGCAGTAATCTGTGAGACTGATTTTGTATCCGGCATTATCATATAGACTAGGAGTGAGATCCCAATTCCTAGAGAAACATACCAGTAAAACCAAGACTCGTGACCTATATTTTTAAACAAAAGAGCAATATATTCAGCGCTCCCGCCAAAAATCGACACAGTTATGGCATATAGAGAGTATTTGTTGTTTGTTATATTTAAAATTTATTAGTGGCAACATACCGCTTAAATTACAGAACGTATGGTGAGTTTGAGTTTAGCTCTGAGTAGCCATAGAGCTTTTTCTCCAAGGTAATAATTTTAGCAATCATCTCTTTATATTTCTCATGCCCACCCATCCTTGCAACTTCATCCAATAGTTGTTGGCGGCGTTTATTAAGCACTTTATCATTTTTAGACCCAGGGTTTTTAACAAAAAGTTCATCAATATCCCATACTTTTTGCATTATAGTGTTTAATTCATCTCTATAATTGCGCGCCTCACCCCGTAAGGATTTAATTTTTTCTTTTTCTGCTTTACTATTTTCTGTGGATTTATACATTTTATGCATAATAGCCTCCTGCTACCGATATTATCTTAGAAAAAAGCTCAAAGCCACTACGTTAGTTAAACTATCAGGGCTGTCCCGTCTTAATAAATCATAAATGTGCAACCGGCTTGATAGGTAACATTTCAAACCGGGATGATAGGTAACAGATTATTGCTTAATA
>MHBC01000048.1 GCA_001804735.1 Legionellales bacterium RIFCSPHIGHO2_12_FULL_37_14
CTCATCCCCAACCCTTCTCCCGCAAGCGGGAGAAGGGAGCTTTTATGATTTATTAAGACGGGACAGCCCTGTTCCTAGCAATTCCCCCCCTTGGAATATCCCCAAAAAACCTGTAAAATTTGCGCCTTGTTAGTACAAGCTTGTTTTTAGGAGTAAATTGCTATGGCAGTGCAACAAAATAAAAAATCACGCGCTAAACGTGATATGCGTCGTTCACATGATGCTTTGACTGAGCCTACTTTATCTGTTGATCCAGTTACTGGGGAGACGCATCGGCGTCACCATATGACTAGAGATGGATATTATCGTGGGCGTCAAGTTGTTAAACCTTTAGAGTCAGTTTTCGAAGACAACGAGTAATTCATTTGAAAACCATTCGTGTAGCTGTTGATGCTATGGGCGGAGATCACGGGCCTAAGGTTACTTTGCCTGCGTGTGTTAAGGCTCTAGCACAACATCCAAGGTTACATCTTATTTTAGTGGGTGATGAATCTAAACTGCGTTATTTGTTAAAAAAATTTGATTCAGCTTCCCACAATCGGATTAGTTTGGTGCATGCATCCCAAGTTGTATCTATGGATGAGCTGCCATCTTCTGCCATGCGCAATAAAAAAGACTCTTCTATGCGGGTTGCTATTAATTTAGTTAAAGAAGGGCGTGCTGATGCTTGTGTTAGCGCTGGAAATACGGGCGCACTTATGGCTACTGCAAGATTTGTGCTAAAAACTCTCCCAGGTATAGACAGGCCAGCAATAATTGCTGAATTGCCTACAGCAGCAGGGCGTACTAGGGTTGTTGATCTTGGCGCAAATGTCGACTCTTGTGCGGAGCATCTTTTTCAATTTGCGGTTATGGGCTCTGCCCTAATACGTGCACTTGAGAAAAAAAATAATCCCAAAATTGCATTGTTAAATATCGGGGTTGAGGAAATAAAGGGTAATGATCAGGTAAAACGTACCGCTTATATGTTGTCTGATTGTAAGCTTTTTAATTATGTTGGTTATGTAGAAGGGAATGATATTTTTTCAGGGCTATACGATCTAATAGTTTGCGATGGGTTTGTGGGTAACGTTGCTTTAAAAGCTAGTGAAGGATTAGCTAAATTAATGTTAGATGTTTTACGCCAAGCATTTTTAGCCTCTTGGTGGAATAAACTTATAAGTCTTTGTGCACGACCTGCCTTAAAACAACTTAAAAATAAAATGGATCCTACTCGTTATAATGGGGCGAGTTTGCTTGGGTTAAATGGCATTGTGGTTAAAAGCCATGGAGGGGCAAATATTGAAGCGTTTAGTTATGCTATAAAAGAAGCCTTTTTAGAGGCAGAAAACGGCGTAGTCGATCTAGTTAAAGAAGAGATAGCGTCTTTTGTTAATCAAGGCCTAATTTTATGAATAATTGCGCATTTGTGTTTCCAGGACAAGGCTCGCAGACTGTTGGGATGTTAGCGGATCTTGCTTATAAAAATAAAATTATTCTTGAAACCTTTAATGAAGCTAACAGTGTCTTAAATTATTCGCTCTGGGACATAGTACAACTAGGACCAAGTGAAAAATTGAACGAAACTATATATACCCAAGTTGCAATGTTAGTTGCTGATGTAGCTTTATTTCGCCTTATTAATAACCTTACGCGAGTTGAAATTAGCTTAATGGCAGGTCACAGTTTGGGTGAATATGCAGCTTTAGTTTGTGCGGGTGCTTTATCTTTACCTGATGCTACCTCTTTAGTACAAAAGCGCGCAGAGCTTATGCAACAACATGTGCCATTAGGGCTTGGAGCGATGGCTGCTATTGTAGGTTTAGAGGATGAAAGCGTTAAGCAATTATGTCAAGAAGTTAGCGATGCAAACTATAAAGTTATGCCGGCAAACTATAATGCAATAGGGCAAGTAGTAGTAGCTGGCCATACTGAGGCTGTATATAAGTTAATTAAAGCTGCGGAAACTAAAAATGCCCGCCTAGCAAAGCTTATTCCTGTTAGTGTTCCATGTCATTGTGAGTTGCTTGAAAAAGCTGCTACAGAATTTAACACCGTGCTGCATGCTACGCAATTTAAAGAACCAAGCTTTGCAATATTAAGTAATGTCGATGCGCTTGCCTATATCTCACCTAGTGACATTAGAACAAGACTCACGCAGCAACTTTATTCACCCGTTCAGTGGGTAGCAATTATTCAAGCTATGGCAGATAAAGGTATTACCAAGATAGTTGAATGCGGTCCTGGTCAGGTTTTATCAGGATTAATTAAGCGCATAGATAGATCTATTACTACATATAACACAAATAGTGAGGATGCACTTACGAGGATTAAAAGAGATGGAGAATAATACCATGGATTTTAAGGGGAAAACTGCCATAGTAACTGGGGCAACACGCGGAATTGGCCGCGCTATTGCGCTTTTACTTGGTAAGCAAGGAGCCTTTGTTTATGGAACTGCAACCTCTATAGATGGTAAAGAAACTATTCAACAAGCATTTCAAGATAACGAAATAAGCGGCAGAGCTTTTGTATTAGATGTTAAATCACCAGAATCTATCCAGCAACTAATGGATGAGATCGCCAAAAATGACCAACAAGCAGGTATTTTGGTAAACAATGCTGGCATTACCGCGGATAATTTATTACTCAGAATGGAAGAAGATGAATGGTCGCGGGTAATTGAAACCAATTTAACCTCAGTATATCGCATGACTCATGCTTGTTTAAAAGGGATGTTTCGTGCAAGGTGGGGTAGAATAATAAATATAGGATCGGTTGTAGGATCAAGTGGTAACTCAGGACAAGTTAATTATGCTGCAGCAAAAGCCGGCCTTTTAGGCTTTTCTAAATCTCTTGCGCAAGAGATGGCATCGCGTGGCATAACCGTAAACGTAGTTGCCCCAGGTTTTATAGAAACTGATATGACAGCTTCTTTACCAACAGTTGTGCAAGATGAATTATTAAAACGTATTCCAATGAAACAATTGGGGCAGCCAAAAGATGTTGCTGCTGCCGTGGTTTTCTTGGCTTCAGAAGGTGCAAGATATATTACAGGACAAGTCATCCATGTTAATGGTGGGATGTACATGTAATTATAGACTTGCGTTATTAACAGAAATGAATACACTTTACCGTGTTCTTAAATTTATAAGGAAAGATTAGTGATGAGTAACGTAGAAAGTCGAGTTCGTAAAATTGTCGCAGAGCAGTTAGGTGTTAAAGAGGATGAGTTGCGCAATGACGCATCTTTCGTTGATGATTTAGGCGCGGATTCTCTCGATACGGTTGAGCTGGTTATGGCTTTAGAAGAAGAGTTTGAAACCGAAATTCCTGATGAAAAAGCTGAAAAAATCATGACCATTCAACAAGCAATTGATTATATTAACACCAATTTAAATAAAGAAGATGCATAGTAGGTTGAGCCTTGGCCCAACGTGAGACTCAAGGAGTTTACATTGCAAAAGCGTCGTGTAGTAGTAACAGGAATGGGGGCTGTTACCCCATTAGGCTTAGATGTACTCAGCACCTGGAGAGCTATTTTAGCAGGTAAAAGCGGCGTGGTGCCAGTTGAAGGCTTCGATACTACTGATTTTCCTACTAAAATCTGGGCTAAGGTCAAAGGTTTTGATGCTGAAGCTATTTTTGGGGTAAAGGACATTAAAAAAATGGATCCTTTTACCCAGTTTGGAGTAGCTGCAACTGATGAAGCCATTCAAGACGCTAATTTTGCCGGGGATGTCGATCTTTTGCGCGTTGGGGTTGCAGTGGGGGCTGGAATTGGCGGTATTCAAACCATTACCCAAAATCAAGATAGATTAGTTCAAGGTGGGGCACGTAAAGTGTCTCCATTTTTTGTTCCTGCAGGCATTATTAACATGGTTGCTGGGCAAATATCTATAAGGCATGGGCTTAAGGGCCCAAATATTTCGGTAGTTACTGCCTGTACTACAGGTACCCATAATATCGGCCTTGGGGCGCGCATGATTGCTTATGGGGATGCTGACGTTATGGTTTGCGGTGGCGCTGAGATGACCAACACTCCTTTATGTTTAGCAGGGTTTTCCCAACTTAAAGCATTATCAAGGCGTAATGATGAACCGGAAAAAGCTTCACGTCCTTGGGATAAAGATCGCGATGGGTTTGTTATGGGTGAAGGGGCTGGTATTTTAGTGCTTGAGGAGTATGCGCATGCTAAAAAGCGCGGCGCAAAAATATATGCTGAAATTTGTGGTTTTGGCATGTCAGCTGATGCATTTCATATGACAGCGCCTGATGAAGATGGTAGCGGCGCAAGGCGCGCTATGCAAATTGCCTTAGAGGATGCCAAGGTTAAACCTGAAGTCGTTGACTACATTAATGCCCACGGAACTTCTACTTATTTAAATGATTTAACTGAAAATAAAGCAGTAAAAGATTTATTTAAAAAGCACGCTTATAATCTATGTATTAGCTCAACTAAGTCAATGACAGGCCACCTTTTGGGGGCTGCAGGCGCAATTGAGGCTATTTTTTCTGTGCTTGCTATAAGAGATCAAATAGCGCCACCCACGATTAACCTTGATAATCCAGATGAAGGTTGCGATTTAAACTATGTTGCCCATAAAAAAGCAGCTAGATCTATTCAATATGTTATGAGTAATTCGCTCGGCTTTGGCGGTACAAACGCAAGTTTATTGTTTACTAAAGTGTAAGTTATTGTCATGGTAAAAAAAGGTAAATTTATTGTTGTTGAAGGGCTTGAAGGCGCGGGTAAGTCTACGGTTGTTGAGAGCGCAAGCGCTTTTTTACACCAACATGGGATCCGTTGTATTAAAACCCGCGAGCCCGGCGGAACTAAAATTGGCGAAAATTTACGCCATATAATTAAATCTGGAATTGATAATGAAACTTTAGTAGCAAGAGCTGAGCTTTTATTAATTTACGCAGCTAGGGTACAATTATTAGACACTATAATAAAACCCGCTTTAGAGTCTGGCACTTGGGTAATAAGCGACCGTTTTGAGCTTTCAACCTTTGCCTATCAAGGCGGAGGCCGACAACTCGATAAGTCTATAATTCAAGAAATTTCACAGTTTTGTTTACAAGGCTTTAAGCCCGATCAAACATTGTTTTTAGACATTATGCCAGAGCAAGGCTTAAAAAGAGCTAAACAGCGTGGAGAGGAAATCGACAAAATAGAACAAGAATCGCGCGCTTTTTTTAGTAGGGTTTATCATGCCTATCACGAATGTATATCTGCTTTGCCCAATGTTGACATTATATCAGCGACTCTTCCAATAGACGAAGTTTTGCAAGCAGTCCATAAAGCTTTAGCGCAAACGTTAAATGCCTATGCAATCTCCTAAGTTAGATGAAATATCCTCTTTAATCTGGCAACGCTTTTATAATGCTTATACTAAAAATATTTTGCCCAAAGCTTTGTTATTAACTAATCCTTTTGGCTTAGTTAATGCTACTTTAATAAAAAAGCTGCATGCGCTTTTGCTCTGTCAGCAGCAAAATGCTCCTTGTTTAACCTGTAAAAGTTGTAAATTAGTATTTAATGACGCCCATCCTGATATAACTCTTATTAGCCCTAATGAAGATAATGCGTCAATTGGCATTGAGCTTATACGTAATTTTCAAACTAATTTATATTTAACCCCCCAGCTAGGCAAGAGAAGAATAGTTTATTTCGCATCCCTTGATAGTTTAACTTTGCCTGCAAGTGAGGCTCTCTTAAAAATAATTGAAGAGCCGCCCGAGGCGGTTTTTATTATCGGAAAATCCGCAACTACAGTTAAACTTTTACCCACCCTACTAAGTAGGTTTCAGCGATGGGTTTTGCCTTTTCCTAATAATGGAAGGCAAAACTATTTGGCGCCTGAGTTTTATGCAGGAAAAAGTGCTACTTTCTTAAGCATTATGGAAGCTCTGCCCAGCTTGATCGCTGATTTACATTCCTTAGTAGAGGATAAAATATGCGCAACTGCGCTTGCGGAAAAATGGAGCGAGTATCATTTGTTAAGCTTAATTGAAGTATTATATTGTTTATTTGCAGAAATGGTAAAATTACACTATGCAACGCAAACGCCTGGAGCGCAGGATCTAGGAGAAAAGCCGCACTATCAGTTATATTGCTTAAGCCAGCAGCTCTCACTTTGGTCTTTACTCCAAAACTTAGCTATCCTGGCTGATTTATCTAAGAAACTAAAAATGCCTATTGCATTAAATTCTGTATTACAATTAGAAAATTGGTTACAACAAATTCCTAAAACATTATGAACCTAGTTGACTCACACTGCCATTTACATTTAATGGATCTTACTCCCTATAATCAGCAAATTCAGCCTGTTTTAGACGCTGCAAAAGCTAAAGGAGTGCATAAGTTTTTATGTGTAGCAGTTGAGCTTGCGAACCATGATATTTTATGTGAAATAGCACGTAAGCATAAAGAAGTTATGATTTCAGTAGGCTTACACCCAGATCATGAAGTAGAAATTGAGCCTACAGTCAATGAGCTTATAAATCTTGCTAAGCCTTGTGTTGCCATAGGCGAAACCGGGCTTGATTATTTTCGCGTTACTTCTGAAGAAGGCCATAAACTGCAGCAAGAGCGGTTTAGAACGCATATACAAGCCGCAATAGCCACCAAAAAGCCATTAATTATTCATACTAGGGAAGCTCGGCGCGCCACTCTTGAGATTATGCAAACTGAGAATGCCAAGGAAGTGGGCGGCGTTATGCATTGTTTTACTGAGTCATGGGAGGTTGCTGTTGCTGCTATGGAGCTAGGGTTTTATATTTCTTTCTCCGGCATAGTTACCTTTAAAAACGCAGCTGCTTTACAAGACGTAGCAAAGCGTATGCCGCTTGATAGAATATTAATCGAAACAGACTCGCCATACTTAGCCCCAACCCCATTTCGCGGCAAACCCAATCAACCAGCATACGTTTACTATGTGGCTGAGATGCTAGCAAAATTACGCAACGAACCATTAGAGCAAATAGCTTTAGCAACAAGCGAAAATTTTGCTCGATGTTTTAATTTAGCGGAAAAAATATGACTTTATATATAGGGCTTATGTCAGGAACCAGCATGGATGGTATAGATGCAGCCTTGATGGATGTGCAAAGTCATACGTTAATCTCTCACCTAACAGAGCCATATTCTGCAAGCTTAAAAGCTAGTGTAGAGTCTTTAATTATTAATAAAGCAGTAACAATTGCCCAAATATTTCAAACTCATCAATTACTGGGCGAGGCCTTTGCCGAAGCTGCTAATAATTTAATTACTAAGGCTAATATAGATAAATCCTTGATCCAAGCAATTGGCAGTCATGGACAAACTATTGTGCATGCACCAAAAGAGGATCCGCCTTATACAGTACAGCTTGCATGTCCTTATACTATCGCGCTACGTACAGGCTTGCCAGTCGTTGCAGATTTTAGAACTAAAGATTTATTATTAAAAGGCCAAGGAGCGCCGCTTGCGCCTATTTATCATCAAGAAGTATTTAAAAGCTTATCTAAACCTTTGGCTGTTGTTAATATTGGTGGAGTCGCCAATATTAGCTTTTTGGATAAAGATAATAAAGTTAAAGGCTATGACGTGGGTCCTGGAAACTGTTTACTAGACGCCTTTGCGCAAAAATGCTTAAACCTTCCTTATGATGAAAATGGGGCTTTTGCCATGCAAGGCGAAGTTATACCCCATTTATTAGAAGCCTTACTAGACGATCCTTTCTTCTCCCTTGGTGCGCCTAAAAGCTTAGATAAAGCTTATTTTTCGTTGGCTAAGCTAAATCATTTATTAAAAGATGATTTTGCTAACGAAAATATCCAAGCAACATTAACTGCTTTTACTGCGCATGCAATTTGCGCTGCTATAAAACAAGAAAATGTTAAGCTAGATAATCTTATTCTCTGTGGTGGCGGGGCACATAATAAGTTTTTATTAGCAACTATTAAATCATTGTTAAAAGATACAAAGGTAATGTCTAGTAATGAATATAATATTTCTTGTGATTACCTAGAGGCCATGTTATGCGCCTGGCTTGCCTACATGCGCATGCAAAATAAGCCGCTAAATTTAGCGGCAATTACCGGCGGTGGTAGTGCTTTGGTAGGTGTTATTTATTGCTAAGCCTCTCACTTAATGTGAGCTGATATCAGAAATTCCATGAATCTCTATCGGTTTTCTATTAGGAAATTCGGCCATTAGTTTTAACGAGCCACCCATTGCAGTAATATATTTACTAAGTGTTGAAATTAACATATCTGAGCGTTTTTCTAGGCGAGATATCCCTTCTTGCTTCATATGCAAAATTTCACCAAGATCTTCCTGAGTCTTCTCAAGCGCTAAACGCAAATCTCGCAGAGTCATTTCTTCAGTGATTAATTGATTAGCGCGCTCTTGAACTATATTTTTTCTCTCAGTTGAAAGAATATTCATTTTATCTTTCAATGATTTAGCCATAATTCACCTCGCTTGTTAAATTTGATAAATGTTTATCAAATCGTTGATCTGCTTTTTTGATTAAATCTCTATAAAATCGTTTTTCACTTCCTCCTGACTTATCGCCACAAATCAATAAAATTCCTCGGCGTAAAGGATCGAATGCAAATGCTAAACGCCATACACCATTATCTGCATTAAATCTTAGCTCTTTCATATTGGAATGTTTAGAGCCTTTTAATGTATCTACATGTGGACGACCTAATTCAGGACCAAATTTCTCTAAAACCTTCAAATGAGCAAAACATTCATTTTGAACTAATTCATTTAGCTCATCGAATTCAGAATCAAAATCATCTTGAAATATAATTTTCCAGTTCATGTATGAAGTATGTCATTAAATGTATATGATGTCAAGGTCATATGCATTTAATGACATACTTCATGGTTGTAATATTTGGTCATGACCACATGCTCTCACTTGTGGTGGGTTGGGCTTGGGCTAGTATTAGTACTAGTGGTAGTAGAAGAATCAGGAGGCTCGAAACCATAAACTCTTGCTTGTTCTTTGGTCAAAAGAAAACTACAACCATTAAAAAAATAAAAATAAGCTTCTACCCCACGCCCATTATTTTTGCTAGTATCCTCGTTAACTGCATTACTATCTTGATCATTATTCAACATATAACCTAATCCTCATATTAAATTATAACAATATGCAATATTTTACAGCAAAATGACAGTATATTTCAACTGGTGCTTTGTTCAGGATCAGGGCCTACGCATGAAAAAGATCTTGACTTTTACGAGAAGGTTAGCGTCATAGCCGTCAAGTTAAGGAAAATTGATTAAAAAACATCCGTCTTTGCGAGCGTTAGCGAAGCAAAGAGCGTAAGTTTACTACCAACCAGGTGGAGGCTTCAGCTCCCCACGAGGAGGCGCAAAATTATTCTGTGTTGCAGGCTTTGTGTATTGCTGAGAAAATTGCTTCAGTTTAGCATTCAATTCTTCTTTGCTAGCTAACTCTGCAATATTAAATAGAGAGTCTAAGCGTTCTTGGGTCAGCCAGTTATCTGGTATATTTCTGAAGCTAAACTCTGGCCAGGTAAGCTTTTCCGCGCATAACAAATATTTTGCAAAATTTTCCGCATTTAACAAAGAGGATCTATGCATTTTACTAAGGGCAGGGTGGGCGTTTTGTTTTATTAAAGGAATATATTGCGTGTAATTAGGTAAAGCTATAGCTGCTTCTTTAAGTAGGGATAAGGTCTGCCGCAACATAAATATATCCCTTATAGGAGCTGGGCGCGCCGAAAAGTAAAAACCCTGAACTGGTGGTTTTACCTCAAATGACTCGTTATTAAGAGCTGCTCTAAACAGTGCTTGTGCTGCTTCTTCTTTTTGTGTTTGGCTTGCAAACTGCAAATTTGGCATTATATCTTGTTGGATGATTTTAATAGCATCAATCAATTCACAAGGATTGGGATGCTGTGTTAATGCATAAAACAATTCTTTTAGTGCATTAAAAGGCAAAGATAACTCAACTAATTCTTTAAAAGAGTTATTAAGATGAATAATATCTAAATCTTTTCTTCTATTTATAAGATTTTCAATAATGGCTGGGGCATCACTTGTCTTTAACAAAGATGTACGGGCAAGGATGGTAATGCTTTCTACTATAGGAGATAAATTAGGACCTAATGATTTTAATCCGCGGATGATCTTTTCATTTAAATCATTAAAACACGCGTTTTCTCCTTTGAGGAGCTTAATAATTTTAGTTAAATTGCTGGTTATTTCGCGCGCATCTTTTTCTTGCTGCAAAAGATTTAAACTTGCGCTTTCTTCTTCACTTACAAGTTTTTTATATTTAAGTTCAGCCTCTTTTTGTAAGGCATTAAGTTCAGAAGCCATTTTTCTGCCATTATTAATTTCAGCATAACGCCGCAACATCATCTCTCGTTTGTTTGCTAAATCACCTTCTAGGGTTTTAGCGAAATTAAGTAAATTATCAAACCAAGGTTTTGTTAATTCAGTTTCAGGTAAATTTTCCCAAAATGCGGTACTTACATCGTCAAAAATTAAAATATTTGCAAGCTCATTAATCTCATTTAGTCTTTCAGCTGTTAATGGGAGTAATTGTGCATTAGGTATTATTCTGGTATTTCTTATTTTATTAAGAATTATGCTCATCATTGGGTAGTTTAGGAGATTATGATAAAAGGGCTCTGTACTTGGCTCATCTATTAGCAACCTTAGGGCAAGAATAAGGGCATAAGGTTTGGCAAAAACAAATAGCCTTGCGTCTAGATCTTTTATTGTTGAACGTAAGTTTGGTCTAAAAAGCTCAAGGTTATGATAAGCATCAATTAGCTCAAGGGGATTTGGATGCTTGCTAACCATAGGTAAATGATCATCAAATGAAAGATCTGTTCTATTAAGTTTAAGAACAGCGTTTGCTAAACTCACAGGACTTAGCGCGTTACATAATAGATTAAACGTATATTGCGCATAATTTGCGCTAAAAAATTTAATTTGGTTAGTTCCTGGTAAGTATTGTTTTGCCGCATTTAATACACCAATTGCCTTTTCCAGTTCTTTGAGATTGGTATGGTTTAAGAGGGCCTGAAAATTATTATTTATTTCTGCACCTTTAAATACATCTGAATTCGCAAAAATATTTACTATTTTCTCAAGAAGCAACCTTTTTTCTTGGTTAGGTTCATTTTGGATAGCTTCTGCAAGGGTTTTTTCATCAATAATAGGCATTGGACACCATCCTTTTAATACGTAACTTTAATAATAAAAAATGAGAATAAATTGTACAACAATTTAATCATAAAGTCTTGTTTTTTGTAACTCATGCTGGCGATCATCTAGCAAAGCTGGGTTTATATTTTACAAAACGCTATAGTTATTTACTTTTAATCCATATTGGTATACTATTCGTGTGCGTAGTTTTTTTAACACATACTGGAGATTATTTATGTCATATTTATATAAAACAAACAGAGGATTTAAAAAACGTATTAATACTACTTTTAAATTAGGCTTTGGTCCATTTACAGCTCTATATTCTTTAATATTTAGTAAACCAGGAGGAGATCGTGATTTTGCTACTCCAATTTTTAGAGCCCTTGGAATTTTAGCCTCGCCAGTGATTATTGCAATAGGTATTGTTACTGGCATTTTAGCTATAGGCGCAGCCATACTTCAATCTCTTGCTTTGGTTTTCTTTGAATATCCAATTGCATTAATTAGAGATAAAATTTCTTCTGGAAAAAATCAAGAGGAACGTAGTGGGGAAAAAGAAGCATCGTCCAATAATCCCTACACTTCTAGCTCTACAATGATTGGTAGAAGAATGGGACCACAAAGGTGTAATGCTGATAGTGCAGCTTTAACTAGCCCACAGAACTCAACAAAAGTATTTGCAGCAGGTAGCGACGCTGCTAATAATTTTGATGCATCTAGTAATACAAGCCCTGCTAGTGCAACTACTCTGTGAAAATAACCTATAAGATTTGTTGGGCCAAGGCCCAACCTACCTTAGTATTTTGATTGGTTGCCAGGATCTAAGCTTGGAGTATCAAGACCGACACCTTTTACCTTCTTTTTGCGTAAATATTCTGCTTTTTTAAACAAAGTTTCTCTGGACATGACAAGGTTTTTAAACAAAGTCAGTCTTATTGATAACTTTTAGATATGAAGGAATAAGCCTTTGATCTAATTTTTCTGCAGTTAATAAATTGAGATTAGTAAACCCATGTTTATATAATTTTTTAGCAAATTCAAGACCAGTAATGCCAGAATTAAATTGATTATCTAAGTAGATAGGAGTTTTTTTAGGGTAAGTATCTAATTTAGGCGCAAGGTCTTCTGGTTTAGTAAAGTAGGCGACATTTTTATCGCAAAACACGAAGTTGATTAAGGTTTTAGCAAAGTTTTCGTTGTCTTCTATAAGGATTAGATCGGGGTTTTGCAGGGTTTTAGCAGATTCATTTACTAAGATAGGGATTTCAGAAGCAAGCTGTTTAGGTAAAATTTTGCAACTTAATCTTGCTGCTGCGTCTTTAATTTCACCATCTGCATAATGACTAGTTACCAAAATGGAGTGAGGGATACGGGCTTTTTGAATAATTTTCAGGCCATTCATTTTCTGGTTTAAAAGCTCATAATCAGTTAATAATAAGCATTTATTTTTTAAAGACAGAGATAAAGTTTGAATAAATTCAAGAGCTTTGTAGCCATTGATAAAATGCTTAATTTCAATTGAAGGAAATTTTTCTAAGGTATGGGTAAAGCGTAAATCCCAGGCTCTATGAATAGAGGTATCATCATCAAGGATAATAATAAATCCCTCAGCATTTACTTTAATAACATCTGCTATCCAATGAGGTGTTGTTATACGGGGAAAGGTTAAAGTTATAGAAGAACCCTTACCTAAAGTAGATTGAATGCTCATTTCGCCCAAGCTTTTTTCAAGAGCACTTCTAACTTGAGTCAATCCAATACCATGACCTCTATCTTTACCACTTGATACAGCAATTTTACTTTCTATAGTTTTAAGAAGTTTAGCGTTCATGCCTTTACCGTTATCACTTACACTAATTTTCACCCACTCATTGCTAGCAGATAGATAAAGAGTAATACACCCATTATCTCCTTCAATAGAGTCAACGGCATTATTGATTAAATTAGAAATCATTCTATTAAAATCAGAAGGACAAATCTTAATAAACGCAAACTGGGACGCCTCGTTAAATTTATTCTCAAACTTAATTCCTTTAGAATGATATTGATACTTTTTATCCGATAAAATCTGCAATAACGCGGCAGAAACAAACAAAGGCTGACTTTCCTCTGCAGAAGGAATTAACTCACCCGCATGATTAAACTGATACTGATTCAACAAATGATAAGCAATATCCCCAATATTAACCGCCGCCTCGCGCAAAGAAATCCTCTCACGCTCAGGGATCTGGGTACAGTTTTTCACAATCATAAGGAGGGTTGATAATGGAGAGCGAATATCATGCGCAACTTGGGCTGCTATGGTATTAAAGGTTTCTTGAGTCTTAAGTTGGATTAGTTGAGCTTTGTTTTTAAGTTTTAAACGTTTAGCTTCATTCCTTTTTAGTTGCTCTTCAGCTGCTCTTAGCTGGTCTTTGCGGTAGGAGAATAGGCCGCCAAACAGCAATACGGAAGAATAGGTAATTAGAAGAAACATTTGTTGGCTTTGAAAGTAAAACTCTCCTCCCATTAATATGAAAGTTAAGAGGCCTAAACTAATGCCTAAAAATAAAATAATTGCAAGAGGAATTGGCTCTAAAAGTAAAAAGCAAAGAACAATAATTGTCATGGCATTCATTGACCAGTTATAAGACAAATTATTTTTAAATAGCAGTATAGTGAAATAATATGGTAAGCAAATAAGTAAAGTTAAATACCAATAAATAGGAATAAACTTTTGGAGCTCTTTTGGCCAATATTTTTTAAGAGCCAAACCCAAACACAGCAAGATAGATATTATACGTAAAGTTAAGCTATCATAAGATTTTGCATCTGTTATCCTCCATATTAAGTAATATAATGGATAAGTTATAAGGCCGAAAATCGCGAAGGTATTATATGGCTGGGAATACCTTTTTGCATATTCATTTATTTTATTATTAACATTACTAAGGTATTGTATTAGCTTCATTTTATTATTAACGATAAAATATATTCCATTATAGGATGTGTAGTTGATTCATACTACTCTTTGTCTTAGGCTGTTCCGTCTTAATATATCATTAAAGCTCCCTTCTCCCGCTTGCGGGAGAAGGGTTGGGGATGAGGGTGGTTTAACTTATTTTTGTTCTATTAAATTCAAAATCTGTCTTGTTACCCCTTCTATATTATTAAAAACCTCATGATTCCATACACGAAATATCT
>MHBC01000049.1:0-52174 GCA_001804735.1 Legionellales bacterium RIFCSPHIGHO2_12_FULL_37_14
GTGAATAGGGTTATCTTGCATTTTTTATTCTTATTTTTAGAGCTTTTGAATATTGTGGAGGCGTAGCATAACGAATTTCTGTTGTACCGTCACTATTTGTGCAGGCAGTCTTAACATTACCATGTGATTAGTAGATCTATTTAGTCCATTGTGTTTTAATTTGCACACTTTGCTATAAAAGATTAAATTATGTCTATTGCTGAAATACAAAGAGCCGCTTTAAGCGGCGATATTGAGGAAATTAAACGCTTAGAAAGCGGTTTAAATGCTGAAGAGCAAAAAGCAGCGGTTATGGCATGCGGTTATGCAGCTATTCAAAATGCTGTCCAAAACGGCCACATCGAAATTATTAAATACTTAGAAAGCCATTTAAGTGCGAGAGAGAAAACAGCAGCGGTTGTGGCGGACGATTATGTAGCTATTCGATTTGCAGCCCACAACGGCCACACCGAAACTATTAAATATTTAGCAAGCCACTTAAGTGCGAATGAGCAAAAAGCAGCGGTTATGGAGGTCAATTATGCAGCCATTCGCAATGCCGCCCAAAATGGCCACACTGAAACTTTCAGGCACTTTTTAACCATTGACACTGTGTTAGCTTATGCTGAAGCACATGTAGTAGAGTATGGTAGCTTAGTAAACCCATATATCAGAGAAAGAATAGCTGACTTAAGGATGAGGAAATTAAATGCAGAGGCTAATAATCCGCAAGCTGTATTTGATGTAGGAGAAGAAGAGGCGCTCTGTATATTTTATATGATCCGCAATTTGATTAGACGAGGCGCTGATAATCCCCACATGATGCAAGATGATATTGTGTTTTTACTTGAGATTCCGGCGGTAAAAGCTCTTGCGGGAGCAGAGGTAAATGGTGGGAATTCTAATGAGCTATTACGTTTAGCATTGTCATTAAATAATCGCGATGCAGCAGAAATATTACTTAACATACCTGTAGTTCGCGATCTAGCAGAAGCTAATGATTATTATGCTAGCGAAAGGCGCGGTGAATTAGACTTACGCGCACTTGCGCGTAATAGAGAATCAGCAATGACAGGGTTAACGCAAGGCGAGCAACGCAGGCTTGCGGCAGTTAACGAGAGGTATAAAGCTATTTTAGCTAATACTGGCATTAATAATTTAATTGATGATTTACGTTTACAATTAAAGGCGCGGTTTCTCCAAAACCCAGCAACTATAACTATGGATGATGGCAGTTTAAAAGAGTTACCAGTTTTATATACTGATTTCATTAAACTTAAGCTATCAGAAAACGAAAAAGCGCGAGCCTTAGAAGCTTATTATAGCCATAAAGACCATACAGCCTTGCGTTATTTATCAAAACCCAATAGATGGATGCATGAACATGCCTCATATGTTTATGTTGATAATAATGAGCACTCACTAAAATATTCCACCTTTGAAGAGTATCAACCATTAATAGCGCTTTTGTATTGCGCAGCGCGCGATGAAAATATAGAAGATAGTGAAGACTTTACCCCTGAAACAAGGTTTGCACATTTTATTGATGAATTAAGTCATATTGGAAGGGCGCATAATTGGGATAGAAGTAGGGAAAGAGATAATAAATCAGAGGAGTACGATGATTTAGAAGGAGACCGGCCTAGTTGTTATTCAGGAGTAAAAAGGCGTTTATTTCAAGCAGTTTTAGGTCATCCATTATTAATTATTTTAACTAAACCCCTTAGGTATAATAATCAACCAGCTAAACCAAAAATTTCAGCCGGGGTAATTTTTAGCTTAGTAGCATCAATTACAATGGGTTTAGGCTTAATTGCGCTTGCTTGTGTGCTTTTGCCCCCAGTTGGTTTAATCACTTTAGGCGCTGTTTTAGGATATAGTTTATCTGCAGCGGGTTTTGCTTCTGCTGCAGGTTGTTTGGGATTTTTTGGTTATAAAACTCACAAAGCCGTTGAAAGTCAAAAAATTCCTAAATTGTCTTAAGCTCATGAATTAAGGTTGTTGCTTTAATATCACCAGTTAACCTAAAATCCTTTTGCTCTTTGCCATCTTGGTGAATAAAAATAAAAGTAGGCGGAGCTATAACGTTATAAGCTTTTAATAATTCTTGCGAGTCTTGATTATTTTTTGTTATATCAACACGAATCATTTGGACGCGTTGCAAGGCTGCTTTTACCTCTGGCTCTTGCAGGGTAAAGTTGTCTATGTATTTACAGTCAGTGCACCATTCAGCATAAAAATCTAAGAGTATGGGTTTGCCTTTATTATTTTGCATGGCTTTACCTAGCTGAGATAAAGAATCTACGCTAAGTGTTGCAGATCTAGTATTTGGCGCATTAAAGCTTAGAGCTAAAGGTTTTAAAAGATCGGTGTTTCCCATAGCAGCGCCTATAAAAATAAGCACTCCAGCAAGAAAACAGATAATTCCAAGGGATTGGTTAAACTTTTCTACCAAACTAAAAGCCGGGGTAAAAACTCCAATAAAAACCCCAGTGGTAATTAAAAGACAGGCCCACAGCGCCATATAAGCACTTTCAGCAATAAATGCACTAAGTAATTGGATAGCCAGGATTAATAAAAGTATGCCGATTAAAGCTTTTACCTTGTACATCCAAAGGCCTGCTTTAGGTAAAATATGGGCAAAAGATGTACTAATAAGCAGTAAAGGAATGCCTGATCCTATGCCTAAAACAAATAGGTACAGCCCGCCTAAGAAAACTTGTTTTGATTGAGCAATAAAAGCTAATGTTCCCACTAAAGGTGGAGTTACACAAGGCGAGAGGATTAGGGTGGATAAACTTCCAAGTATAGCGCTCGACCAATAAGCGCCACCTATATTTTTTTGTGCAATTTGGGTGAACCAGGTTTGCCAATGAGAAGGTGGACGCAGTTCATAAACCTCAAACATGCTAAGGGCTAACACAACAAATAATAAAGCAAGAAGGCTCTGTGTTATAGGAGATTGAAAAGCAACTTGTAAGTTACTACCCAATAAAGCAAAACAAATCCCAATAGCAGCGTAAGTAACAGCAAGTCCTAATACATAGCTTAATGAAATAAAAAAAGCTTTACTTGTTGAAACACTGCCTCTTTGACTTAAAATAAAACTCGAAATTACCGGGATCATTGGTAGCACGCATGGAGTGAAAGCTAACATTAAGCCAAAAGAGAAAAAACTTAATAATATAATGCTAACTGAATGATTAAAGAGTAGTTCTTCAATAGGTCCTGTTGCAGAAAGCTCTGTATCACTAGCTTTTATTAAAGGATTATCTTCAACCTGCACGTTAATAGGAGTTAATTTATTATCAAATTGAACATTAATAATGGCTTTTGCCGGCGGATAACAGTAACCTTCAAAGGAGCAGCCTTGGTAATTAACTGCAATTTCCCCTTCACCAGCAGCTTCAGGAAGAATTGGGATAAAAAAATTAAGATCATTTTTAAAAACTGGCTTTTTCTGCCCTTGTTTATCAACGATAGTTGCATATTTGGGTAATTTAATTTCCCCAAGAGTTAAAAAATGCGGGTTTTGGGCGTTAATGGTTAATTTATTTTTATATAAATAGTAGCCTTGGTGAATGGCAAAATTAACTGAGAGCGTATTTAAATCATGCACTGCAGCATTAATCTTAAAAACTTCATGTTGCGGCAAAGGTTCAGCATAAGCTAAAAGAGTTGTTGTGAGGAAAATAGTGATTAGGCACAATGTTTTATTTATTATATTCATCAGGCAAACATTCGATTTTACAAATTTTGATCATAGTTGATTGCTTTTTTTCACGCAAGGAGGAAGATTTTATATAATTCATTGCTGCTGAAGCCTAAATGTGGTATAAAATGCACGCTTTTTAACGACACACACATCTCGACACATGAATTAGGGTCCTAATTAATTATTATTAGGTGATTCATGGGAGGTGTGGAGGCCTAACCCTTGGAGAGATAAATGAAAGTTAGTATGCGAGAATTACTTGAGGCGGGCGCTCATTTTGGGCATCGCACTCGTTCTTGGAACCCTAAAATGGCTCCGTATATTTTTGGTTCGCGTAACCAAATCCATATTATTAACCTTGAAAAGACCCTACCTATGTTTAACGACGTATTAAATTACGTTGGTAGGCTTGCTTCTAATAGAGCTAAAATTCTTTTTGTCGGCACTAAAAGAGCCGCACAAGAGGGCATTAGAAATCACGCCCAGCGTTGTGGAATGCCTTATGTTGATCATCGTTGGTTAGGTGGTATGTTGACCAATTACAAAACGGTCCGCCAATCTATTATCAGACTTAAAGATTTACAAGAAATGCAGGCTAAAGGTCTATTAAATGGCATGATTAAAAAAGAAGCTTTAATGTTGACGCGCGAGCTCGAAAAACTGGAAAAAAGCTTAGGCGGTATTCAAGATATGAGCGGTTTGCCGGATGCATTGTTTGTTATTGACGTTGGATTTGAAAAAATTGCGGTAGAAGAAGCAAGACGTCTTAAGATTCCTGTAATAGGAATAGTAGATACTAACAATAACCCTGACAACATTGACTACATGATTCCAGGCAATGACGATTCTATGCGCGCAATTGAGATTTACCTCAGAACAGTTGCAGATGCTATTTTAGAAGCTAAACAACTGCATACTGATGCAAAAGCTGAAAAAAATGCAATTGAGAAAAAAGATACTAAGGAGGCTAAAATCACAAAGCATACTAAGATTGTAAAAAAGGCAACTAAAGAGATTAAAGAAGAGCAAGTAGCAGAGGCTACAGTAATAAAAGCTCTAAAACCAGCAAAAAAAGCTACAGCAGCAGCCACTAAAGAAAAGAAAAAAGCATCTCCTGAGCCTAAAGCTTCAAAAGAAGTAAAAACTTCTAAGAAAGTAGCAGCACCTAAAAAAACTGCTGCTAGTAAACCTGCTGCTAAAAAGACCACGCTAATAAAGCCTAAGGTTGCTGCAACAAAGAAAGCCAAAATTAAGGAGTCGAGCTAATGACTACTATAAGTGCAAAACAAGTTATGGAGCTCAGGGAGCGCACTGGTTCTGGCATGATGGAGTGCAAAAAGTTTCTGCAGCAGGCTAATGGAGACATTGAAAAAGCTATTATTGAAATGCGTAAAGCAGGCCAAGCAAAAGCTGACAAAAAATCAGATAGAGTTGCGGCCGAAGGCGTTATCGTTATTGCAGTAAAAGACGATAACCGTGAAGCAGTAATGCTTGAAATTAACAGTGAAACCGACTTTGTTGCAAGAGATGCCAATTTTACTCTATTTGCTAAGTTAACTGCCCAAACGTGTTTAGCAACAAATATTAATGATGTAGAGGCGTTAAAATCTATTAAGCTCCATGGGGATTCAAATACTGTTGAAGAAGCACGGCAGCACTTAGTTGCTAAAATAGGTGAGAACGTTCAACTAAGGCGCATTGTGCGGGTTAAGTCTGAAAAAGGCGTTGTAGGGACTTATTTGCATGGCGCACGCATTGGCGTTTTGGTTGCTATTTCTACTACAGATCTTAACGTAGCTAAAGATATTGCCATGCATGTTGCTGCAAGTCGACCATTAGTTGTGCAAGCTGCTGATGTCTCTCCAGAAGTCATTGCTAATGAACGCGCGATTTTTGAAGCACAAGCAAAAGATAGTGGCAAACCAGAGGCCATTATCAAAAAAATGGTTGATGGACGTATGCAAAAGTTCTTAAGTGATGTAAGTCTTGTGGGACAAGCTTTTGTTAAGAACCCAGATATTACTGTAGAAGCCTTCTTAAAAGAAAAAGCTAGCCAAGTTACGCAGTTTGTGCGCTTCGAGGTTGGCGAAGGGATAGAGAAAAAACAAGATAATTTTGTGGCTGAAGTTATGGCACAAGTACGCGAATAATTATGAATGCTAAACAGGCTAAGCAAGATTTAAAATATAAACGCATAGTTCTTAAATATAGTGGAGAAGCACTTATGGGGAGTGCTTCTTTTGGTATTGATCCTCATATCTTAGATGCTATGGCGCGTGAAGTTGCTGAGCTTGTTGCTATGGGAGTTGAGGTTGGCGTAGTGATTGGTGGCGGTAATTTGTTTCGTGGTAAAGCCTTATCAGCAGTAGGGCTTGGGCGGGTTACAGGCGATCATATGGGTATGCTTGCAACTGTTATGAATGCTTTAGCACTGCGTGATTCATTAGAGCGTATAGATTTACCCGCGAGGATAATGTCCGCAATCCCCATGTTAGGGGTTGTTGATCCTTATCACAGGCGTAAAGCTATTACCCATTTACGTGAAGGCCAAGTAGTAATATTTGCAGCGGGCACAGGAAATCCTTTTTTTACCACTGATACCGCAGCTTGTTTAAGAGCCATAGAAGTAGGTGCAGATATTGTTTTTAAAGCAACCAAAGTTGATGGCATATATTCAGACGACCCAGTTACCAATAAAAACGCGGAGCGCTATACTTATTTAACTTATAAAGAGGTATTAACTAAAGGTTTACAAGTAATGGACTTAACCGCAATTTGTCTATGCCAAGAGCATGGCATGCCTTTACAAGTATTTAATATGGCAGATAAAACTGCAGTTAAAAGAATGGTTTTAGGAGAATGTGTGGGTACCTTAGTTGGAGCAAATCATGCTGAATGAAATAAAAGAAAATGCTGAAAAAAGGATGAGTAAATCAATCGCTTCTTTAAATCATGAATTTACCAAAATTAGAACTGGCAGGGCCAATACGAGTTTATTAGATCATGTAATGGTTGATTATTATGGCAACCTTACGCAACTTTCCCAAGTTGCAAGCATTACCACAAGCGATGCACGTACTCTTTCAGTTACTCCTTGGGATAAATCTATTATCCCTGTAATTGAAAAAGCTATTTTAAGTTCAGACTTAGGTTTAAACCCGGTAACTGCAGGGCAAGTGATTCGTGTTCCTATGCCTCTCTTAACCGAAGAAAGGCGTAAAGAGTTAATTAAAGTTGTTAAAGCAGAAGCAGAGCAAGCTCGAGTTTCAATTCGTACCGCAAGACGCGAGGCAAACCAATTAGTAAAAGATTTAATAAAAGAAAAATCTATTACCGAAGATGATGAAAGACGTTGCAATGATTTGGTACAAAAATTAACTGATAAATATATTGCTGAAATTGATCTTATTTTAGCAAATAAGGAAAAAGATCTTCTTGAGATATGAAAGTCATAAGCCTCAACGTCAATGGGCTGCGCGCAGCGGCTAAAAAAGGCCTATTTGCCTGGCTTAGTGAAAAAAATGCTGATTTTATTTGCCTGCAAGAAACCAAATGTCAGCACAATGATAGAGAGGCTGATAATTCCCTAGTTTTACCTAACTACCACAGGGAGTACGTAGATGCAGAGAAGAAAGGCTACAGTGGGGTTGCAATTTATGCTAAAAATGCCCCAATTAATGTTAAAAAATCTCTAGGGTTTGCGCTTTGTGATACTGAAGGGCGGTTTATCCAGTTTGAGTATCCTAACTTTTCTGTGTGTTCAGTTTATTTTCCTTCAGGTACAAGTGGCGAGCATAGGCAAGCTATGAAAATGGCTTTTTTAGCAGAGATTGAAACTTTTCTTGCATCTATAAATAAGCCCACAATTTTATGTGGAGATTATAATATTGCCCATCGCAAAATAGATTTAAAAAATTGGCGCAGCAATCAAAAAAACTCAGGGTTTTTGCCTGAAGAAAGGGCTTGGATGGATAAGCTTTTTGATAAGTTTAGTTTCTTAGATGCTTTTAGGGTGGTACACCCTGATGCCCAAGTTTACACTTGGTGGTCTTTTCGTGGTAAGGCGTACGAAAAAGACGTTGGCTGGAGGATTGATTATCAAGTTGTAACTCCACACTTTAAAGATAAAATAATTTCTGCAACTGTTGACAGAACTCATAAGTTTTCCGATCATGCGCCACTTGTAATCGAATATCAGGATTTTGCTTGAAAATTGCTAGCTGGAATGTAAACTCCATCAACGTTAGATTACAGCAAGTTTTAGATTGGCTTACTGCTAACACAATTGATGTTCTTGCCCTGCAAGAGACTAAAGTAGTGGATGATATGTTTCCGCAAGCAGCTTTTACTGAAGTTGGTTATCAGGTAGTTTTTAGTGGGCAAAAGTCTTATAACGGAGTTGCAATAATAGCCAAAGCCCCTATATCTGCTGTTACCTTAGCTAACCCTTTTTTTGTTGATCCTGAAAAGCGTTTTTTGGCGGCTAGCATTAATGGGGTGAGAGTAGTTAATGTATATGTCCCTAACGGGCAGTCAGTTGGTTCCGAAAAGTTTATGTATAAGTTAGATTATCTAACTGGCATAAAAAAATATTTGCTGGCTGAGTTAAAAAACTATGCTCAAACAGTGGTATTAGGTGATTTTAACATTGCTCCAGATGATCTAGATGTACATGATAAAGAGTTATGGCAAGGCTCTGTCTTAGTTAGCCCTCTAGAAAGAGAAGCTTTTAGCGCAATACTTAATTTAGGCTTTACGGATGCATTACGTTATATAGAGCCCAAGAGTAAGGTATACACTTGGTGGGATTATCGCCAAGGATCTTTTCGGCGCAATAATGGGCTACGAATAGATCATATTTTATTAAGCAAGAGTCTAACGGCTAATTGTAAAAGGGTGGTTGTAGATAAAGAGCCAAGGAAATTTGCAAGGCCCTCAGATCATGCACCTTTATGGGTGGAGTTTTAGTATTTATGACAGAGCAAGAATTATTAAAACAAGAAATTGATGAAGTTATGAGGTTTATAAAAGAAAACTATGATTTTTTTTCTATCCCTGTAGCCCATCGTCAGCATGAAGTTGAAAACAAGCAGCTGGAATTTGGCAAAGAAGCTGTTTTAAATTCTTCAATTATTGATAAATTCGCTGATTTTATTAGGTTATATACATCTTGTGGCTTTACAGAATTATTAAAAGATTATTCAGATCTCTTTAAAAATGCCTTACAAGGCATGAGCATTAAAGTTCAAGCTGGAAAATTCACTGTTAGCAAATTTCCCCGTCTACTCTGGGAGCAGGGTAAAATTAGGCTAGTAATTGATAATCATCCAAAGCTGAGGAAGTTTATTTTAGCCAATAAGAATCATCCAGCAATATTATTTTATAAGGTCAATGCGGACACTAAACTCTTAATTACAACTATTAATGATACCTTAGTAGAGTTGAATAAATTTTTTGTAGGCAGGAATAAAAAAATTAAGCAAGTTATAACCCATCTTGAGCAATTAAAAATTGCGGCTTTAACTATGGATTTGGCAAAGGTAGCTGCTGAATATCAAGCATTACTTAACGATGAAATTATACGATTCCTAAATAATTATGCAGCTTTTTGTGCTGTAGGGATGGATAAGTTATTAGCTGAACTGCAGGATAAAGATAGATTTATTATGGGTATTTACCCTAAACCTTCTGCTAAATTAACGCAAATTATTCAGGAAATTATTGAATTAAGAGAATCTTATATTTGTGGCGATATTAGCTCTCTTTTGCTTATTGATAAAATTAATGCTTTAAAATCTCAAGGAACTACACTTATTGATTTGCTCAAACATCAACCTCTAACGGCAGAAGAGCTTGCGATAATAAAGCAGTCTCCTTATAGAGAAGCAAAACTCATTGCGGAACTATTAGCCAAAAGAAGCATGGTTTTTGATTCTTATAGAGAAAACATAGCTAAAGATGGGGAGGATGCTCTTAGTTTAGATCTTAATGTTATAGAAATTGATGAAAGTATTATGGTAATTAATAAGGTTATAGGCGCTAAAGATGCCTTAAAAGCCGATCTTAATAAAGCTATTAACTCCTTATATGTCAAATTAAACCTTATTAAAACTTTAGGTGGTTCAGATGGGGAAGTATTTTCTGCAACTTTAACCACAATTTCTGCTTTAAACATTAATGATATTATGTCTTTTGCCGAAGTTGATAATTTTAGAGCGCAATTAAAAGTAATTTATAAAGATTCTATTACTAGCATTAACCAATTAGCTAATAAACTGGATGCACAGATTAATGAAGCTTTTAATCGGGCTCAATTAATAGAAGAAAAAGATAAGCAACAATGGCAGATGTCAATAAAGCATAAATACTATGAGTTAGTTCAGTTACCTATTAATGAAGAGGTTAATATATTACTCCTTAATGAATCTATTGGTAAATTATGTGCAATATATCAGGAAATTTCTGCCTTATTAGACAATCCAGATCCTGAAATGCCCAATAGGTATTCACTTTTTCGCAGTTTTAGTTTGGCAAGAGAGCTGGCAAACTCGCCGCCATCTCCTTTTAATTATAATGCTTAAGGTTGTTGGGTTGTTTTGTTGGGCCAAGGCCCAACCTACTATGCCAAGTTGTTTTGTTGAGTTTTGGCCCAAACTACTCTTTTAGTCCTATACCTTTATTTAACAAAATTAAATTTCCTGCGATTAAGGATACAAAAATTCCGCTCATAAAAATTAAAGCAATATAGATGTTAGTTTCAGCCGAGCCAATTATAGCATAGCGTAAAGCGTTTACCATGTACCAAATAGGGTTAAGATGCGATAATTTTTGCCATATTGGGGATAGCATGTTGGTTGAGTAAAAGATGCCGCCTAAATAAGTTAGGGGGGTGAGTAAAAAAGTAGGAACCAACATAATTTCATCAAAGGTTTTAGCGTATAAGGCATTACTAAAGCCTGCTAAGGAAAAAATTCCTGCTACTAATAAAATAACCAGTATAGATAATAAGATATGTTGTACATGCATATGCACAAAGAAGTTAGCTACAATAAAAACTAGGAGGGCGACTATAGTGCCGCGAATTAGGCCGCCTGTAATATAGCCAAATAGTAATATTGGCATGGGAATAGGACTAACTAAAAGTTCCTCGATATTTTTTTGAAAGCGTGAGCTGAAAAGCGAGGTTGAGACATTGCCATAGCTATTGGTAATAACCGACATCATAATAAGTCCAGGGGCTATGAATAAGCTATAAGAAACTCTATCAATGTCACCTATACGTTTTCCAATAAGCGTGCCAAAAATTAAAAAATAAAGTGCTGTTGTAATTACAGCAGGTAAAAATACTTGGCTTGAAATTCTAAGCATGCGAATAAATTCGCGTCTTATTATGGTATAAAAGGCGGTGTTGTACTTAAGGTTCATTTTGAATCCTATCTAAAAACAAAGCTTCTAAGCGGTTAGTTTTTGTGCGCATACTTTGAATAGCAATATTATGCTTAGAAAGCACACTAAACATTTCATTTAAAGTAACATTTTGCTTAACTTCAAGTTCAAAGGTATATAAATCAATAGAGTGGGCTTTAAAGGGAGTAAGATCGGGTAAATATGCAAAAGGGCTTAGAGTATTTAACACAAAAGTTTGGGTTTGAAGGGTTGCTAAAAGCTGTTGAATTGACGTATTTTCAATAAGGACACCTTGGTGCAAAATGCCTACATTTTTGCATAGTTGCTCGGCTTCTTCTAAATAGTGAGTAGTTAAAATTATGGTGGTTCCTTGTTTATTAGTGTGGGTCAAAAAATCCCACATGCTGCGGCGAATTTCAATATCAACGCCCGCTGTTGGTTCATCTAAAATAAGAATGGCTGGATTATGAATAAGAGCCCTTGCAATCATAAGGCGGCGCTTCATCCCGCCTGATAAAAGGCGTGCTATTTGTTTACGTTTATCACTAAGGCCTAATTGATCTAATAAAGCTAGCATTTTAGGATATGCTTCTTTACGCGGGATTCCATAGTAACCTGCTTGGTTTAGCAAAATCTGTTCACAAGTTTCAAAAATATTTAGGTTTACTTCTTGCGGGACCACTCCCATAAATGATTTAGCTTGTTGAGGATTAATATCAAGATCATATCCATTAATTTTAATTTGGCCGGAAGTCTTGTTTAGAAGAGTAGTAATTAAACCAATGGTGGTAGATTTGCCAGCTCCATTAGCTCCTAAGAGCGCAAAAAAATCGCCAGTATTAATATCTAAATTAAGACCTTTAAGAGCCCGTAAGCCATTTTTATAGGTTTTAGTTAAATTTTGGATGGAAAGTGCGTACATAAAATAAATGCTAACTTTATTAAGTTAACTAGCATAACATATTTGCATTACAGATTTACAAAGCTAAAATAGGAATTTATTAAAAGGAGCAGTATGTCCTTAAAAGCTATGTACAATAAAATTGCTGGTAGCTATAAAACTGCCGATCTTTTTGGGTCAATTACTGAAAGCCATGCGTGCGCGCTTAAACAAATACTTGCAAGCGGACAAGCTAAACACAAAAATTTGCATATTCTCGATTTAGGTGTAGGGGATGCGGCTTTTATAAAGAAACTTGCGCCATATTTTCCCAAAGGTATATACACAGGCATTGATATTTCAGTAAACATGCTTGCAAGTGCAAAAGAAAATTTTCCTCAGCTAATTACTATTGAAGGAAGCTCAGCTAATGCAAGCAATAATATACCTTCGCATACCCAAGATTTAGTAGTTGCGCACTTTTTGAATGCCTATTTACCTATGCATGATTTATTTAACGAAGTTAATTTATTATTAGCCCCATATGGATTTTTTTCTTATATAACAACAACTTACGATTCATTTCCAGTTGCACAACAATCCTTAGCTAAATTCATTGACTCGCGTAGCTTATGGGCGCAAGTGGTTGGGCATTATTATAAATCTATAGTAAAAAATACAATGGTCGTGGCAAATTTAACTTCTTTACTTAAGGCTTTTAATGATCACAATTTTGATATTATTAATCATCAACGCCTAGAGTTACCAATTTTATTACATAATATTAATGAACTCGAACATTTTGGCGTTGAAGGCACTTGGTTTTTAAACGCTATGGATATTAACGTACGCCTCTTGCCAAAAGCACTAGTAATGCGAAAAATGCGCCAGTTGCTCGCCAAAATTATAACGTTTCCTTACAAAGATACGCATGTAATTGACGTTGTATTAGCCAAGAAGCGCTGAGATATCATTCTAACCATGTTTTGAAATAATATTACAGGTCAAGGCACCCTCAGCAAGTCGCACTTCAATAGGTTTATTAGAATTTGCCGCCTTACTAGTTAAAATTACTTTTGCATCCTGCAGCACAATTGCATAACCGCGCTTTAAAGTATCTAAGGGACTTAAAGTATTTAAAGCTTGAGCTTTTAAGGCAAGGGCTTGGTTTTTAGTCAGCAAAAGATGTTTTATTTGGGCGGTTAATTGATATTCTAAGTAATCTATAAGTTGGTTTTTTGCCGCAAAATCTGGAGCTATCTTCTTTAACCGTGTTTTTAATGAGGCTAATTTTTCTAAAGCTTTGTAAAGGCAGAGGTTCAAAGAATAAGCTAGTTCTTGCTCTTGTCTTGCCAACTTTTCTTTTAAATGGCGTTTATCAGGAGTTGCAGCAAGGGCTGCTGCTGTTGGAGTTGCTGCTCTTACGTCAGCAACAAAGTCAGCTAAGGTAAAATCTGTTTCATGGCCTATGCCTGTTACTATAGGAATTTGGGCGTTAAAAATTGTATAAGCGAGGGCTTCATCGTTAAATGCCCAAAGATCTTCAATACTGCCGCCGCCTCTTGCTAAAATAATTATTTCAGCAATATTTTCTTCAAGAGCTAGTAAAAGGGCTTTTTTTAGTTGTAAGGCCGCTTGCTGGCCTTGCACCTCACTTGGGTAGATAATTACATTGGCAAGATGAAATCTATTATAAAGCGTAATAAGAATATCCCTTAGAGCCGCTCCTTTAGGAGATGATATAATGCCTATGGTGTGGGGAAATAAGGGTAAAGGTTTTTTATGTGCGCTCGCAAAAAGCCCTTGGCTAGCTAGCTTGGCTTTCAACTTAGCAAATTCTTTATATAAAAGCCCATCTCCTTCTACTTCAACTTGATAGACAATAAGCTGATAATCTCCTTTTGCTTCAAAGAGGCTTAATTTTCCCGTAACCATTATGGACGCGCCTTCTTCAAGGCTTGCAGAGCCTATCTGTTGATAAGCTTTAAAAAAAGCGCATCTAATTTGGGCTTTATGATCTTTTAAAGTGAAATATACATGTCCCGAGCTTGCGCGCATTAAATTGGAAACCTCGCCTGTTACATTGATTGTCATAAAGCTATTTTCAAGTAAGGTTTTAACCTGTTGATTTAGATCTGAAACTGTAAAAACTGGGGTATCAAGGGTTAGCATAAAAACTCATTGGCATTAAAAATTAGTTCCATGAAAGAGATTACTATATTAGGTATAGATTTAGCAAAGAATACGTTTTTGATTAGGTAGCCACTCCACTCTTGTAACTGTAGGTATTTTGCTCTATATTGAGCGCTGTTTTTAACAGCTGAGCTTGAGGTTTTTAATATGCTCAAATTAGTAAAAAAAATATCTTTTTATGTTCTTTTGTTGCAAATTAACTTGGCAATGGCTGCTGCGCCTACTTTTTTACTTACGCATAACCAAACTGATGTAGAATCAAATGCGTATATTGATGGAACTATCCCTTCAATATATCCAACTAAACCACATAGTGATAGTAAAGTATATTGGAATATGGTAAGAGTCGCTTGTCACGGACATACGGCAAATAATATTTGTACGGCTTTAATTAAAATGGCATCCAATACCCCAAATCCTATTGATGTTGGTTATGTCAATTTGGATTTAACTACAGGAGAAATTACTCCTAAAGTAATTAGTAACAATGGTTATACCTTAACTGTTAATGGACCGGGAGAAACAACGCTAACAAAGGCTATCCAATCTCCTAAATCTTAAAAATATTAAAGGATTATATATGCAACTAATACCCACTATCTTATGTGGAGGCGCAGGATCGCGCCTTTGGCCGGTTTCCCGTGAAATGCACCCTAAACCTTTTATACGTATTGTTAATGATGGACAAAGTTTATTACAAAAGGCGTATTTAAGGGCATGTGGACTGCATGCGGTTAAGGAAGTTATTACAGTTACGAATGAAGCATTATTTTTTAAAACTGAAGACGAATATAACTCATTAAATATTCAAGCAATTGCTAATACCTACATATTAGAGCCATGCAGCCGGAATACTGCAGCTGCTATTGCAGCTTCGGTTGTTCATGTTTTAAATTCGCATCAAGATGCCATTATGTTAATTTTGACTGCTGATCATTTAATTCAGAATATTGAGGCCTTTAAACAGGCTACTCAACAAGCCATTAAACTAGCAGAGTTAGGTAACTTAGTAACTTTTGGCATTAAACCTAAAAGAGCCGATACAGCTTTTGGGTATATTCATGTCGCAAGCCTGGATAATAAATATGGTGAATGTGGATATATAGTTTCAGAGTTCGTCGAAAAGCCAGATGCTAAGACTGCGGAGAAATATTTTAAGTCAGGCGAGTATTTATGGAACTCCGGCATGTTTTGTTTTAAGGCAGAAGAAGTATATAACAGCATGCAAAAATACTGCCCTGATATAATAGATATGGTTAATAGAACTTATGCCGCCTCACTAAAAGAGCAAAAAAATAAGAAATTAATCATAAAGCTTGACGGCGATGCATTCGAGGCAGTGCCTGAAGATTCATTTGATTATGCGGTTATGGAACCCGCCTCCATTGATGAGGATGCCTTATCTAAGGTTATGGTGGTTCCTTGTGACATGGCGTGGAGCGATATCGGTTCTTGGCAAACCTTAGGCGAATTAATCGAACCTGATGAAAATAATAATCGCATTCATGGCAATGCATTAATGCATGCTACCACTAACTGCTACATCCATAGCCCTAATCGTCTTGTTGGGACAGTTGGAGTTAAAGATTTAATGGTAATTGATACCCCTGATGCAATTTTAATTGCCGCTAAAAATTGTGCTCAAGAGGTTAAACATTTATACACAGATTTAAAAAATAAAAATCATGAGGCCTATAAAGTCCATAGAACTGTGCATAGACCATGGGGCACATATACCATCCTAGAAGAAGCAGAGCGTTTTAAAATTAAACGCATAGAAGTAAATCCAGGCGCCTCGCTTAGTCTACAGATGCATCACCACCGCAGCGAACATTGGATTGTAGTAAGTGGCATAGCCGAAGTTATAAATGGCGATAAAAAATACTTGTTAAATACTAACGAATCAACCTACATCCCAGCAGGTAATCAACATAGACTGGAAAACCCAGGGTTGGTTAAATTGGTAATGATAGAAGTACAAAGTGGCGAGTATCTAGGCGAGGATGATATCGTGCGCTTTGAAGATCAATATGGGCGTGTTGCTTTAGTGTGAGTTAGGCCCCCTTTGCACAAGCAAAGGGAGATGTCAGAAGAGTACGGAAGGTTAAACAGTAGCAGTTGCTGTATTTATATTAAAATCATCTGTCTGAGCATCAGTATCTACGTAATGTTCTACTCCTTCTTTATAAGAACCATCAGGATTTTTAGTAATCTTAGGCTTAGAAAAGAGACTAGACCTATAGGAGGCAGATACTATTTCTTTAGGATCAATTAGCAAATTGTCTATTTCTTTTTGCAACAAATCTCTAGTACTTTCTTCTAGGGAAAGAAAGCTTAAGTTTTGATTATATTCTTTCTTGGCTGTTGCATGATTTTTTCTTGCAGCTAAAAGATTGATAATCAAGCCTGCTATTAGAGAAACTGCTATTAAAGCCGAGAAAGTTAAGCCTATGGCTGCCAATACTCCCAATATAGGCGGTATTAAACCAATAATAGTAAAAGGCAGTGCTATTGGTAAAAGAATAATTGGAATACCATATACTGAGGTTGTGGAAGCGGCTTTTGAAAAATGCCACCCTTCGCTAGCGAAACTTTTTTCTCTAAGTGACGGTTGCATTGCTATAAGCTTTTTAATATTAGCATTATTTTTGCTTATCTTAGGTTCCAAATTTTGACAAACCGCAAGGAACGCTTCATTTTTTTGCAGAAATTCTTTCTGTTCTAATTCAGCTTTTGCTAAATTTTCTGAAACATTCTTGTTGAAATTTTCAGCGGCTTCTAGGATATTTTCTGAGTCATTAGCATTAGTTAAATTAGCTAATTGACTCTTTAAGATGCTAAGTCTATTAATATTTTTAATGTTAGCATTATAGGTATCGATTATTGAGCATAATTTTTCATTATTCCCACCATATTCTCTGATAAATAGTGTTTTATCTATAGGTTTTGTGTTAATAAAGTTAGCAGTTACATCTGTGTTTTGATCGCTTTTGTCTTTCATTGACTCTCTCCTAGTCCTGTTGTGGAAAAAAAAATCAAGTTAGAGTAACACAAAACGCTTTCATGTCAAACATGTAGGGTTAAAATGATGCATCACGTTAATTATGCCGATTTCTGCACAGATGGAAATTGGGGAGCTTCATGGTTGATGGATTTACTTTGCATATTAAAAAAGGTTAGTTGAGTTGCAGTCATGCCTAAGTGTTCAATATCTGATTGGTAGTATATTCGGCGCTCAGTAATGGGAGGAGATGGCTTTTTAACAGCAACTTTTAGTTTTTCTTTTGCTTTTAATTTAGTACGGAAAGCTTGAATAAATTTCTCCTGCTTAGCTTTTTCTTGCAAAAACGCGTAATATTCATCAGTGAACGTTATATTAGCTTTTTTTATATTGCCTTTATATAAATCAAGCAGATGCTTATATAAAATTAGGGCTAGCAACGCTGCTTCTTCTTTATTAGGCACGCCCTTTTTACTGCCAGAGTACAGCACCCACTCTTTCTCATAGGTTGTATTAATGATGTTTTTTATCATAGGAGGCAGCTGATCAAATTGTTTTTGCATAAAAATACTAAGCTTCATTCCCTGATATGGGTTATAAATAGTGCGCATGGTTGCAAAAATATCCGCATCTAGACGAGTAAAATCTAGTTTTGCGTCTTTATCTTTGATTATTTCGTTGGGAACATAAGTCGGGGTGCCAGCTAAACGCTCACCTTGCTTGCGCAAGTTTTCATCTATGTTGTAATTTGCAAAACCAAAATCAACTAGTTTTAAGCGAGTGTATTCATCCAGCATCAAATTTTCAAGTTTAATATCAAGATGCACAATTGGTGTATTATCTTTGCAGTATCTTCCCGCATGTAAATCAGTAGTTAGTAATAAAAGTTGAATGCTCAAATCAACAGACTCATAAAATGATAGTAGTCCAAATGAATAATTATGCATTTGGATTTTATATAATTCTTCTTTGTATAATTCTTGTGCTTGATAATATTTCAATTCTCTAGCTTTTTTCTGCATAGAATCATATTCACCACATAATGTCTCGCTATCAAACTCAGGCAACTCACTATCCAATTGTGTGGTCTCAGGTTTTCTTATTGTAAGCTTTGATTGTGCTAAGCCAACTTTTCTACTAATAACTCCTTCTTTGAATAGAAGAGCCTGAATACGTTTTTGCTTTTCTAAAAATTCTGCATAACTTCTAAATTCAATATTAATTAAAGATGATATTTTAACCGCAATAAGCTTCCCATCTATGGTCTCACCAAGCTTAACTCTAGCAAATTTACCTTCTCCTAACAGAATTTTGTCATGTGTTGCTGCATCAGCAGGATTTTTTTGGGATAAAAGTCTTATTAGCTGGCCATCTTTGGTGTTTATATACGAATTTTGTAAACCACTTTCTCTGCGTCCCAATTTTACATACTGGGGATTAGTGTGGAAGTATTCTTCTGCCTTAAGAAAAGCTGCACGATATTTACTCATTTTTAAACGACAAATCAAAAATTGCAAAATCCTATTGTAACAAGTCATGTGGTAATAATAAAGCAGTATGATAAAAATATTACTTGCATGAAAATTGAGCTAGCACTTTTGTAACTTTTTGTTTAATAATTTGACATTTTTAGGTTTTATAGTCTATAAATTATACTGTTATATTAATATTAAAGCATTTAGAGAGGAATATAATCATGAATAAATCACTTATAGCTGTTCCTTGTTTTATCGCTTTATTGGGTTTAAGTGGTTGTAACACAACAACTGATACCACTTATGCAAATAATTACCCTTATTCTGTAGGGTATGTAAACCTTCAACCTGTTTATTGGGGTAACGGCGCCTATTATGCAAATCATGGTTGGGGGTGGAATAATAATAATTATTATTGGCGTAATCAATACCACCATGCTGGCTACTATGGACACCATCATGATAGGTATTATAGACACCATGTAATGCATCATCAAAATCATCATGGGATGTTACATAATAAAGGCCGTCATCACTAATTTACCTAGGCAATAGGTAATTAGTAGACGGTAACGTAAACGTCATAGCCGTCAAGTTAAGAGAAAATACCCGTCTTTGCGAGCGCAGCGAAGCAATCCAGATAGGCGCTTTGACTGAAAATCGTACTGGATTGCTTCGCTAACGCTCGCAAAGACAGATGTTTCTTAATCAATTTTCTCTTAACTTGACGGCTATGACGTAAACGTTCACGAAATAGATAGTCTGTTTGCATACGTAGGCCTTATGAAGTAAGAGAAGATATCTAGACAAAACTTTTGCTTTTATATAAAGTACTCAACACTTTTGATGACATGGATGGATCTAAGTTTTGCAAATGAAAAAAAATCGAGTTGTTGTGACAGGAATGGATCTCCTCTCATCGATTGGTACAGGTTTAGAGGCTTTTTGGCAGTCTGCAGTTCAAGGCAAGTGTGGGATTAAGCGCATTCAATGTTACGATCCATCGCCCTACACAACTCAAATTGGCGGTGAAGTTCTAGCTTTTTCGCTTGATCACTTACCAGAATATAATAAGTCACGGCGTTATCCTAAAGTAGCTCAATATGCTTTATATTGTGCGTATAACGCTATAAAAAGCGCCAATTTAACACAGCAGCAATTGGCAAATGCCGGGACCTACATAGGCACAAGTTTAGGAGGTACTCCTGAGCTTGAATCGGCATATTCTTCTTTTTATACCGACTCATGGAAAAAAATACCTGCTTTAAGCGTAATTCGGGGCATGCCAAATTCTGTTGCTAATCATGTTGCTATTGCTTTTGGGTTAGGGGGGCCTAACTCAACTATATCTAATGCTTGCGTTTCATCAGCAGAGGCTATTGGACATGCTTATAATCAAATATCCGCTGGAAGACTTAATCTTGCAGTTTGTGGCGGTACGGAATCACTACTTTGGGAAACTATAATGGCAGCTTGGTGTAAGCTTAGGGTTATGTCTACTAGAAATGATAATCCTGAGCTTTCCTGTAGGCCATTTGATAAAAATAGAGATGGCATGGTTATGGCAGATGGAGCTGGAGTTTTGATACTTGAGTCTTACGAACATGCAATCGATCGTGGCGCTAATATAATTGGCGAAATTTTGGGGTTTGGCGCAAGCTGTGATGCTACACATATTACCGCTCCAAGTACCCAAGGACAGGCGCGTGCAATTATGTCTGCACTAGATGACGCCAAAATGAGCGCATCTGATATTCAATATATTAATGCGCATGGCACCGGTACACCTTTGAATGATCCTATAGAAACTCAAACTATTAAAAGTGTTTTTGGTAAAAGGGCCTATGAAGTTCCTATTACCGCACAAAAATCCATGACCGGACATGCTATAGGAGCTGCGGCTGTCATGGAAGTGATTGCAACTTTGCAAAGCATGCAAAAAGGCATTCTCCTTCCAACTATTGGTCTTTATGAGGTAGATCCTGAATGTGACTTAGACTACATTCCCAACGTTGCGCGGCATAAACAAGTAGATATTGCCTTATCAAATCACTTTGCTTTTGGGGGATCTAACGCCGCTATTGTGTTAAAGAGAGGCTAACTACCATAAAGTGGCTTTAGCTTGTTCATCTGCTGGCCATACACTACTTTGAACTTGTCCTATGTGTTCTCGTCCTAATAAAAGCATTACTAAGCGGGACTGTCCAATGCCGCCGCCTATAGTTTGAGGTAGTTGCCCTCTTAGTAATTGCTGATGCCAAGGTAAATTAAGTCTATCTTCATTTTTAGTAATGGCTAATTGTCTTTTTAAAGCGTCAGAATTTACCCGAATACCCATAGAAGATAATTCGAAGGAATCATTTATAACAGGATTCCATACAATAATGTCTCCATTAAGCCCCAAATATTGGTTTTCATTAGGCGTTGACCAGTCATCATAGTCAGAGGCGCGGAGATCATGTACTTCGTTGTTAGAAAGTTTAGCGCCAATGCCAATTAAAAAAACTGCTCCTAAAGATTTGGTAATAGCACGTTCACGTTCTTTAGGAGGTAGATTAGGATATTTTTTCAACAGTTCTTCGCTATGAATGAAATGAAGCTGTTTAGGTAGGATAGGCGCGATATTAAATTGCTTTTCAAGTTGCTCTTCAACATTTTTGATAGCTTCATATAACGCTAAAACAGTGCTTTTTAAAAACCCAAGGTGGTACTCGTGCGGATGCATAACCTTTTCCCAATCCCATTGATCTACTTGCACAGAATGTAGTGGGCCGAGAAATTCTTCGTCTGGACGCAGCGATTTCATATGCGTATAAATACCTTCCCCTGCATGAAAGCCAAAACGCGCCAAAGTATGACGCTTCCATTTAGCTAAAGAATGCATAACCTCAAAAACGTCCTCAGGTAAGCTTTTAATTTTTACTTTAACCGAGCGCTCAAACCCTGATAAATTATCTTGCACACCATTACCCAAACGGTTTAATAAAGGAGCTTGCACTTCAATTAGATCTAATTTTCTCTCAAGCTGTTCAGAAAAGGCTTGTTTTATGAACTGGACTTGTTTTTGTGTAGTTATAAATTGATTTTTCATTGAATAACACTCCATTGTATAGACAAATTTAAGCTGCGTGACTAACGAGACATTTTACCGTAAGCTGACTACGGGTTTTTTCTGCAAGCCATAAGTCATATTTAGCTTGTTGATTTATCCAACTTTCCGCAGATGTCTTAAATGCAATGCTCAATCTAATCTCCTTAATGATAATCAACATAATCGATATCATAAGCATTATCGCCTTAATTTATGACTTTTATTTCCCAATAAATTTAACAAAAAAATTATTTTAGAGAGCTTACACGAGTGAGTAAGACTTGTGTAGCAGTTAGCAAATCTTTTAATAGTTGTAACTATTTTTCTTAACCAATATTAAGTTGTTTCCAAACCTTACTGGAGCCAATTAAAGAACTCTATATCCGTTTGAAATAGAGGGCTTTGTTGAATAAATCAATAAAGCCCGCAAGCGGGAGAAGGGAGCTTTTATGATTTATTAAGACGGGACAGCCCTGTCTATAAAAAACAAACCCCTTGATACTTAAGGGGTTTGTTGTATAATTTAACAAAATTACAAATGGTGGGAATTAAAATGGAATATCATCATCCAATTCGTTCAACACCTCAGCAGTAGGTTCATTGTTTTGTTTTGGGCGAGCTTCTTGCTGTGGGGGAGCTTGAAAAGATGCTGCGATGTTATCTTGAGGTTGATAGCTTTGACTACCTTTTGAATCTAAGAGTTGCATTTCGTTAGCAATAATTTCGGTGATATAGCGGTCTTGTCCTTGAGCATCTTGCCATTTACGGGTGCGTAGACTACCTTCAATGTAAATCCGACTGCCTTTTTTAACGTATTCGCTCGCAATTTCACCAAGGCGATTAAAGCAGATTACACGATGCCATTCGGTTCTTTCATTTTTTTCGCCCGTTTGTTTGTCTTTCCAGATTTCGGTAGTTGCAAGAGATAAGGTAGTAACAGCAGAGCCATTAGGTAAAAACCTAGCATCTGGGTCAGCACCTATGTTGCCAATTAGAATTACTTTGTTGATGCCACGAGCCATTTGGGTATTCCTCCTGAAAGTTTGCTTGCAGCAGATTATACGCATAATCTTCGGAAATGCTAGCCTTAAGATGATGCGATAAATAGATTGTCCTTAATGAATATGGTATGCTCTTGGCTATTTTTTAATAGGGAAAGAAGGGCCTATGGTTAGTGTAATGAATGACGTCATGCCAGTTAACATTGAGGATGAATTAAAACAATCCTATTTAGATTATGCAATGAGTGTGATTGTAGGGCGGGCGCTACCTGATGTGCGTGATGGTTTAAAACCTGTGCATAGACGAGTGTTATACGCTATGCATGAATTGGGCAATGATTGGAATAAACCGCATAAAAAATCAGCGCGTATCGTGGGGGATGTTATCGGTAAATATCATCCACATGGTGATACCGCTGTTTATGATACTATAGTACGGCTTGCGCAACCTTTTTCCATGCGCTACGTCCTGATTGATGGTCAAGGTAACTTTGGATCTGTCGATGGTGATGCTGCTGCTGCCATGCGGTACACCGAAATTCGTATGGCAAAATTAGCC
This sequence comes from Legionellales bacterium RIFCSPHIGHO2_12_FULL_37_14, assembly GCA_001804735.1. Taxonomy (GTDB): domain Bacteria; phylum Pseudomonadota; class Gammaproteobacteria; order Legionellales; family Legionellaceae; genus 2-12-FULL-37-14. The sequence goes on from MHBC01000049.1 coordinate 23,302, forward strand.
CATTCTTTGCTTGCTGATCTTGATAAAGAAACCGTTGATTTTGCACCTAACTATGATGAGTCTGAATTTGCTCCTTCTATTTTACCGGCGCGAATTCCTAATCTTTTAATCAATGGATCTTCAGGGATTGCAGTTGGAATGGCTACCAATATTCCGCCGCATAATCTTACGGAAGTTGTTAATGCAACTATTGCTTTAGTTGATAATCCTCTACTTACCATAGATGAATTAATGCAGTATGTATCTGGGCCAGATTTTCCTACTGCAGGAATAATAAATGGGCGTGAAGGTATACATTTAGCTTATAAAACAGGTAAAGGCCGCGTTGTAATGCGGGCCCGCACCGAAGTTGAAGAATATGATAATGGGCGCGAATCTCTCATTATTACTGAGTTACCTTATCAAGTTAACAAAGCAAGGCTAGTAGAGAAAATAGCTGAATTAGTTCGCGATAAACGCATCGAAGGCATTTCTGGATTACGCGATGAATCAGATAAACAAGGAATGCGGGTTGTTATTGAACTAAAACGTGGTGAATCATGTGAGGTATTATTAAATAACCTATTTACCCACACTCAAATGCAAAATGTTTTTGGAATAAATATGGTTGCCCTAGTCGATGGACAACCACGTACCCTTAACCTTAAACAAATGCTCGAATATTTCATTAAACATAGGCGTGAAGTAGTCACAAGACGCAGTTTATTTGAGTTAAAAAAGGCCCGCGCAAGGGCGCATATTTTAGAAGGCTTGGGCATTGCGCTTGCTAACATTGATAAAATGATTGAGCTTATTAAAAAATCCCAAACCCCTGCTATTGCCAAAGAAGCATTGCTTAGGGAAGCTTGGGATAGTTCTTTAGTATCTGCAATGCTAGATGCAAAAGATAATACAATTTGTCGGCCAGATGAATTACTCCCTGATTATGGTCTTAAAAGTGATGGTTATCATTTATCTCCTGAACAGGCACAAGCAATTTTAGAGTTAAGATTGCATAGATTAACTGCGCTTGAACAAGAAAAAATTCTGGACGAATTCCACCAATTAATTGATCAAATAAAAGAGCTTTTACATATTTTAAGCTCAAGAGACAAGCTTATGCAGGTAATTAGAGCTGAATTAGTCCAAGTAAAAGATGAATTTGGCGATAAGCGTTTAACAGAAATACGCGATAGCGAAGCTACCTTAACTTTGGAAGATTTAATTACCGAGGAAACTATAGTCGTTACTTTATCTCACCAAGGATACGTTAAATATCAACCTATTAGTGCATACTCAGCGCAGCATCGCGGGGGTAAAGGTAAACTTGCGATGAATGTTAAAGAAGAAGATGAAGTAGAAAAGTTAATTATAGCAAATACCCACGACACCTTATTATGCTTTTCAACTGCGGGAAAACTATATTGGATTAAGGCATACCAGCTACCTTTAGCAAGTAGAATTGCGCGTGGCCGTCCAATGGTTAACGTTTTACCACTAGGTAAAGACGAAGCAATTACTGCTATTGTGCCAGTCAGGGAGTACACCGAAGGCCAATATGTATTTATGGTGACAAAAAAAGGCACAGTTAAAAAAGTACCGTTACCGCTTTTTGCTCGTCCGCGTTCCTCAGGAATTATTGCTATTGATTTACTTGATGATGATCGTTTAGTTGGAGTTGAAATTACCAATGGTGAACGCAATATTATGTTATTTACTGATACCGGCAAGGTTGTAAGGTTTTCTGAAGAAAAAGTAAGACCCATGGGAAGGGCAGCTAGAGGAGTGCGTGGAGTTAGGCTAAAAGATAATCAATGTGTGGTTTCTCTTATAGTAGTAAAAGGCGCTGGCGCCATTTTAACTGCTACAGAACATGGCTATGGCAAACGCACGCAACTTGATGCCTATCCTTTGGCTGGTAGAGGTGGTATTGGGGTTATATCCATTCAAGTCACTGGGCGTAATGGTAAAGTTGTCCGTGCCCAACAAGTAGATGAACAAGATCAAGTTATGCTCATAACTGATCAAGGCACCCTTGTGCGTTTTAAAGTAACAGAGATATCAATTATTGGGCGTAATACGCAAGGTGTTAAACTCATGAATTTAGCTGAAGGCGAAAAGGTAGTTAGCATGCAACGTATTCAAGAAATTGAAGCAATAGCTACTGATATTAATCCAACAATCTCTGAACATATTATCGAGGAAAGCAGTGACTAGATCATATTACTTTGGACCAGGGCCTGCTTCTTTACCTCTTGATGTGTTGTTAGAAATACAAAGTGAAACGTTGAATTGGCACAAGACAGATCTTTCTATCCTCGAAATTGGGCATAGATCTTCAATGTTTCAAGAACTGCTTAGCGAACTTAGTTTGGAATTAAGAAATATTTTAGCAATACCTAATAATTATCACCTTATATTTATGGGTTGCCCAACGCGCATGCATTTTAATTTAATTCCTATGCATTTTATTAAAAAAGAAGAGCAAGCAGGGTTTTGGATAACAGGACATTGGTCACGTATGGCTTTTGCTGAAGCAAAAAATAGCCATCAAGCTTATAAAATTCCTCTTGAGTTAAAAAATGACAAGTGGCAGCTTAAGGAAAATACAGCTTATCTATATGCAACAATAAATGAGACCTTAGAGGGGATCCGTTTTGATCCATTAGCTAAGTCTTCCCCTTATCCTCTAGTTGCAGACATGACATCTTGTTTAACAACTGAGCCATTGTGTGTTGAGGATTATGCAATGTTATTTGCAGGCGCACAGAAAAACTTAGGTTGTGCGGGTTTAAGTTTAGTTATCATTAAAGCAGATTTTTTACAGAATAATAAAGTAAGCAATCTACCTAATTATTTAGATTACAATACCTACGTAAGTACAAACTCCCTTTGTGTTACTCCACCAACATTTAACTGTGATGTAATGTTAAAAGTAGTTAAATGGATAAAAGCCCAAGGCGGGGTTTCTTACCTAGCACAAGAAAATCGTAAAAAAGCCCAAGCATTATACGCGGCAATCGACGCCTCAGATTTTTATTATAATGAAGTGCCGCTTGCGGCACGTTCTTGGGTAAATGTAACCTTTAACCTCCGCGATAAAGCAAAAGAACCTGACTTTTTTGCGCAAGCTAAAAAGGCAGGTTTAATCGGTTTAGAAGGACATAGAGTAATAGGCGGAGTGAGGGCAAGTATTTATAATGCCATGCCATATCAAGGTGTTATGCATTTAATTGACTTTATGATGGAATATGAAAAAAATGTCTGTAAAAATACCAGTAATTACTATTGATGGCCCAAGTGGAACAGGCAAAGGTACCATTGCAGCCATGCTTGCTGATTACTTAAGCTGGCATCGCTTGGATAGTGGTGCTATTTATCGTTTATTAGCTTATAGACTTGAGCAGCAACATATTGACTTTAATGCAGAAAAAAAAGTAATACAAGAGGCAAAAAACCTACCTGTGCGCTTTGGATTACAAAGAGAGATTTGGCTTGATAACCATAATGTATCTCATCAGATTCGCGAAGAGCATATTGGCCAACTAGCATCACAATTAGGCGCTTTACCATATGTAAGAAAAGCACTTCTTAAAAGACAACGCGACTTTCGCCAAAGCCCTGGTCTTGTTACAGATGGTCGCGACATGGGGACAGTAGTGTTTCCCGATGCAACGTTAAAGTTTTATTTAACTGCTTCAGCAGAAGTAAGATCGCAAAGACGCTATGCGCAGTTGAAAGCTCAAGGGATTTGTGTTAATCTCGCGCAGGTTTTTTCTGAGCTTGAGTCTAGGGATGCAAGAGACACATCGCGTAAGGTTTCACCACTCACGCCTGCTAGCGATGCAATCTTAATAGATACAACGACCCATTCAATAGTCGAAGTGTTCAATCTAGTAATGCATGACCTTAGGAAGGTATTAAAAAACGGTAATTAGGGGGAGAAATATATATTTTCTCCAAATAGCAATTTAACTAATCCAGCTTAAGCGGATTATTACTAAAAATGAGTTTATTAACATGACAGAAAGTTTTAAAGAGCTGTTCGAAAAAAGTATTGCAGGCATGCAACTGCATCCCGGCGCTATTATCCAAGCTAAAGTAGTTGATATTGATAATGATTTTGTAACTTTGAATGCCGGTTTAAAGTCTGAAGGCATAGTTTCTTTAGAAGAATTCAAAGATAAAAATGGCGAGATCGAAATTCATTTAGGAGATCTGGTAGAAGTTGCTCTTGATTCTGTCGAAGATGGTTATGGCGAAACAATTCTGTCTAGGGAAAAAGCCAAACGTCAAGAAGCTTGGCGTAACTTGTCACAATCTTACGAAAAAGGCGAAACCGTAATCGGTTTAATTTCCGGTAAGGTCAAAGGTGGGTTTACTGTAGAAATTAACGGCATTCGCGCATTCTTACCTGGCTCATTAGTAGACGTAAGGCCAGTGCGCGATTCATCTTACATTGAAGGTAAAGAATTAGAATTTAAAGTTATCAAAATGGATTTAAAGCGCAACAACATTGTTGTCTCAAGACGTGCAGTAGTCGAGCAAGAAAGTAGCGCTGATAGACAAGCCCTGCTTGACTCCTTACATGAAGGTCAAATCTTAAATGGAGTGGTAAAAAATCTTACTGATTATGGTGCCTTTATTGATCTTGGTGGCATCGATGGTTTACTCCACATTACAGACATTTCCTGGAAAAGGGTTAAACACCCAAGCGAACTTTTAACTGTAGGTCAAGAAGTGCGCGTAAAAGTCTTAAGTTTTGATAGTGATAGAAACCGCGTATCCTTAGGAATGAAGCAGCTAGGTAGTGATCCTTGGGTTGACTTGGTAGAGCGTTATCCAGTAAATGCGAAATTAAAAGGTAAAGTTACTAACATCACAGACTACGGCTGTTTTGTTGAAGTGGAAGAGGGCGTTGAAGGCCTTGTGCACATGTCAGAAATGGATTGGACTAATAAAAACATTCATCCATCAAAAGTGGTTGCGCTTGGCGATGTTGTAGAAGTTATGGTCCTTGAAATAGACGAAGAGCGCAGACGTATTTCCTTAGGTATGAAGCAATGCGTCGGAAATCCTTGGTATAAATTCTCTGAAAAGCATGCTAAAAACGAAAAAGTTAAAGGCAAAATTCGTTCAATCACTGACTTTGGTATCTTTATCGGTCTTGATGGCGAAATAGACGGCTTAATTCACATTTCGGATATTTCATGGGATACTCCGGGAGAAGAAGCAGTTAAGCAATTTAAAAAAGGTCAAGAAATTGAAGCTGTTATTTTAAGTATTGATGCAGATCGAGAACGAATTTCTTTAGGCCTTAAACAATTACACGGTGATGCATTCTTAAGTTACACCGAAGAACATCAAAAGGGCTCAATAGTTGAATGTACGGTTACTACAGTTGAGGATAAGTCTTTAACTGTTTCTTTAGCAGAAGAAGTAAATGGCGTAATTCGGGCAACTGAAGTTTCTGACGATAAAGTTGATGATTTAACCCAACTCTATAAAGAAGGCGATAAGGTTGAAGCTAAAATTACAGCTATTGACAAGAAAAACCGTTCTATATCTTTATCAATTAAGGCTAAAGCTGCAGCAGAAGAAAAAGCTGCCATCAAAAAATACGCTAAAGGCGCCGATTCAGCACCTTCTACTACTTTAGGCGACATTTTTAAAGATAAAATAAGTAATAAGGACGAGGAAAAATAAGTGTAGGTTGGGCTTTGGCCCAACAAAAACCTAAGGAAAAAAACTAATGCGCATCCTAATAATTATGTTTTATCTAATCTTAATTATGTTAGGTGTTACTTTTTCTGTCCTAAACTCTAAAATAATCGATCTTAATTTATATTACCTTAGCTTAAATCTACCTATTTCAGTTTTAATGTTAGCAGCATTATCAATCGGAATTCTCATAGGGGTATTAAGCTTTGCGCTGCGCTATTTGCGGCTAAAGTTGTCTTTTGCCCGCTTAAAAAGTCAACTTGCTATGACAGAGCGCGAAGTAAAAAATCTACGTTCCATTCCAATTCAAGATCAGCATTGACGTGTTGGGCCTTGTCCCAACTCAGATGATCCCATATTAAGCATACCTAATAATATACTTTCAAGAGAGGCTTAATATGTTATCTAAGTTTTATTATTAGGCAATAATTAATATTGAAAAATCCTTTAAAATCAATAAGATATAGCTTCTTACATTCAAACCAATTGCTAAGGAATTATACAATGTTTAGTGGACAGCAACTTGATCCTGCTGAGTTTAATACCACCCAAAATTTAGGCACTTTTACCATGAATTCACCTCCTGCTAATGTGGCTAATAGTAGCGCTAGTAAAGATACTGTATTTAATATAAAGATAGCATCAAGCATGTTGAACTCGGCCCACACATCAACTGCTGCAGAAGTTTACAAATCTTTAGCCAAGAGTTTGGCTAAACAACCGGCTTGGAAAGTTCCCGGCTACCTTGTGCAATTTGGATCAATCTTCATTGTCTTAAACAACGAGAAAGTTTCTCCACGGCTTAAATTTGGCTATATCATTATTGCTACTTATTGCGTTATTCAAACTATAGGATCTTTATATTTATATTATACACACTCAGATTGTGAGAATGCCGAAGATCCATTTTGCCTTACCTATAATTTTCTTGACTATGCTTATCAAGCAATCACCCTAATGCTAAGCATGGGATCAGGCGCTGCGGTTGCAAACGAAAAGCGTTTAGAAAACAAGCGTAAAGCTGCGGTAGCTTCATCTCTTGTCCAAAACTCGCAACCTAATTCTTTAGATGGGCAAGATGCTACGCTTGCGACTAGAAGATCTGCAAATAGACAGCAATTGCGGCACGCTTCTTCATTACCCACAATGCAGCAGTCTAGGGAATGTAGCTTGACTAGACATCCAGTTATTCCAAGTCAAGATACAATCCCTGTTGGCAACGAGTCTTTTACAAGTATAGGTAACGAAAACATTGCTTCTATGCCACCTCAGCACCCAACTAGACTAAGGTTTAACACTAATAGCGCGCCAACAATACAAGTTCCCCAAGACCCAAGGTTTCGCTCCTTGGCAACCTACCAGTTTAGACGTAATCATAATGGAGGCCCATTTTCCCCAAGCAGCACTCCATCAGAAGTAATAGTGCAAGGGATTCCTAATCAAAATCAAACTGCAACAAATCCTGATATGTCTCATGTCTCAATCCACATGCATACAAACTCAAGTAGAAGTAACTCACCCAGATCGCCACTTGGAACTCACTCGGTGTTTAGACAGGCAGATGCTCATGAGGACAATAACGTCATTCCTAATGCCAACCAGGCCCCCTCTCGCTAACACTCCCAAAGAAGTACCATGTAGGTTGGGCCAAGGCCCAACCTACGGAGTACTTTTTTCCGATGTTTGCCCCAAGGGTTAGGGCTCGGGATGACATGGAGATTTACCTACAACGTATTTATACTTTGCTTAATTAAACTAACTTGATTTTTAAGATTTTGTTCATTTTGTGCTGCATCTTGTTCAGCATTTTGTTGGTCGCTAGGCTTTGGTTTTTTAGGAGTACGTTCTATGATACTATACAAAATTATATTGCTCTGACCTTTTTCGGCTACAGAGATTGCTAAAAAATATTTGCTATCAAGAGTGACCGTAGAGGCGTCTATTTTAAGAGAAGCTACAGCATCTTTAAATTCTTCCGCGTTTAACATCCCTTTTTGCTTTCTTAAGGCAATGACTTGTTCTAATTGGCTATTATTATCTGTTTGACTAAGCGCTGCTAAAAGCTCATTTGATGCAGTGTTAAAGTTTATTGGGGTTTTATCTGGTAGAGCAGTAATAAAAGGGTAAATCTTCATAAACAAGGCTGGCGTCATTCCTGCAACTAAATAAAGTTCATAGACTGAACGCATAGGCTGATGGCTTGGTAGGTAAGGGTTAGGAAGAGATTTATAATATTGCGACCATTTGTCGTTATTGTCTACTGAAGGTGTTATCCATTGCACTATTGCATTTATCAAGGTTTTAATGAAATTAGGGTTTATGGTTGGATCCAAATTTTGCAATAAGCGCATAAATATGGCTTGCATTTTCACGTCACTAAGGGTGTTAAGGTTAAATTTACTTTGAAGATCATATAGTCCACCTGTTACCTTAACTCCAATATATAACTTTTGTAAGTTTTGCGGCAGGTTCATAATTAAACCTGTTTGCATTGGGACAGAAACAAGAGGTTTATTTTTAGTTAGTATTGCCATAGCCCAAAAAGGGACTAATTGAGCAGCATAATGTAGCTCATGAGAATGCACAAATTGTTCGGTTCGCAAAATATCATTTTGCACACGGCGCATTATTGCAGCTGTGGTAATCGCAACTAACGCCATGATAAAAAGCGCAGTTAAAATAGCATTACCCTTGAGTGTTTTTATTTGCATATAATGCTTCCGGAATAATAAATAAATTAGCTATATTGCCCCAACGAGGGTGTTCGACAGTTAGTTGTATTGCTTTTGGTAAATGTTCTGTTTGTTGATTTTGCTTTACTGCGCCCGGGCGCCAGAGTGGTAGTACTTGCAAGGTTGCATTAAGATAGGCAAAGCGACAAATATTTAAGTTAGCAAAAATAACCTGATCAGAATACTTATCTCTATCTAGACTGTCTATCTCAGCAAAACGCCGTCTAATGAGTGTATTATCTTTACAAAGATAAGCAAGGCGAACAAGAGGAGGTTGCTTAATGGTTTTTGATAATATAGGTTGATCTGAGCGGGTGAATTCGAGGTATTTAGCTTCCCCTACAAAAGGAGGAAAAATGCGCATTTCATTACCTAAGCATGAGCGGGCGGTTATTTGGGCTGCGTCATTGGCAAAGAGCGCAAATGCAAGTTCAATCTGATCAATCTGTGCTGTTTCTTTAAAAAGAATTTCTTTACTTCTAAATGATTGTTTTAGTGCTTGCGAGGTTATTACTGCCAAAATAGCAAATATTGCAAGGGATATAAGTACTTCTAATAAGGTAAATCCAGACTTTCTTTTATTCATTAGGATGATACCAAAAAGCAAATAACGAATTTGTATATGGACCTGTGGTTTTTGTGCTCACCTTAATTTCAATAAGGGAAATAGAATCTATAGGCGTTGAGTGAATTGTAGGGCGCCAATACCAGTTGTTATTAATCATTTTAGTTTTTTCAGTTATAGTGCTTGATCCTAATGGATCAAGTAATCCTAGCTGAATCAAGGTAATTCCCTCAAAAGCCACCATATGCGAGACAACTTTATTTTTTATCATATTGGTAAGCCTAGTATTAGCTAGTGTTGCTTTAATAAGTGCGCTCAAACCGATAGAAATAATGGCTAAAGCTATTAAGACTTCTATTAAAGTAAAGGCAAGGGTATTTTTTCTAATTTGACACTTCAATCTCGCCATTAATGCTTCCTATTAATTTAACTTTTTGTTTTTGGGATGCAGTTCCAAAATTAAGGGTAAAAGGTGTTATGTACCTAGAAGGAAGAATGTCAATTTTAATATTGGGAGAAATTACAATACCATTAGCGAAATTTATTTTATTTACAAAAACTTCCTTAGGAACTAATAAAGGATTCGAAGATTCGTATTTAAATACTTCAAATCCTCCTTTGTTGGTATAAATAACAAAATGGCTTGATTCAAGTATGGCCTGGTCACGATATAGTTCTATAGTATTTTTCATCCCTTCAGCAGTATATCTTGCCTGTCTTGTTTTACCAAAGTCTCCAAATGCAATAACTGCAAAAGTAAAACTTATGCCAACAATAAATAAGACGACTAATAGCTCTATTAAGGTAAAGCCTTGAGATTTCTGCATATATATAACTTACTAATGTAAGTCCCAATTACCAATAGTAGCATTTTTACCTGTCCCACCAGCTTGACCAGTTGGTCCATAGGTAAAAATATCATCTTCTCCATGTTGGCCAGGGTATAAGTATAGATAAGGACGTCCCCATGGATCTATAGGTAGCTCTTTAAGATAAGCCTGCCAATTGCTGGGAATAGGGTCGTTAGTAGGTTTTTGCACTAAGGCATTTAACCCTTGATCTGTAGTTGGGTAGTCCCCATTGTCTAGTTTATAAAGATCAAGCGCATTTTGAATTGAAAGGATATCTTGTTTAACCTTTACAATACGCGCTTCCTCAGGACGGCTCATAATTTTAGGTACGACCAGTGAGGCGAGAATACCTAATATTACAATCACCACCATAATTTCAATTAATGAGAAACCTTGTTGCTTATTTAGCATATATTTCCTTTTGTAATAAAAAACCTATGATACCAAACTAAACTTAGCTAACCAATTGTTCCATAGAGAATATAGGTAAAAGGGTAGCTAGCACAATAAACATAACTACTCCACCCATTATAATAATCATAAAAGGTTCAAGTAGAGTTAAAGCAGTATCAATTAATTGCGAAATTTCTTTATCAATATGCCAGCCAGCTCGTTGCATCATGCTGGCTAACTCGCCACTTTTCTCCCCGCTTGCGATAAGATGTAAGGCCATCGGTGAGATATATGCAGTAGTCTTTAAACTAGAACTAATGTCACGCCCTTCCCGTACCTCTATGGTTGCTTCCTCAAAAGCTTTCCTCATGGGTAAGCTTTGTACAACCTGAGAGGCGATGCGCATTGTTTCAAGTACATTTACTCCGCAAGAGAATAAAATGCTAAAAGTATTAATATAACGAGCAACGTTTATCGAACGAATTAAGTAAGCAATTATTGGGACTTTAAGTAAAAAAAGGTGAAAAGCAAATTTATTCTGCGGGTTTTTTAGCATGAATTTAAAAATAATAATAAGCGCAACAATAAATATGACAAGATATATACCATAGAATTTAAGAAAATTACTGATTGCAATAAGAGCTATAGTAGAAAATGGTAAAGTCTGCCCACTATCAGTAAAAACTTGTACCATGGATGGAACGATGTAAGTGAGCAAAAAAGTAATGATTGATGCTGATACAACCATCATTACAATTGGATAAATCAAAGCATGCTGTACTTTTTGTCTGATAGCATGTTGTTTTTCTATATAATCAGCTAGATTTTCAAGAATTTGATCAAGGCGGCCTGTTTGTTCACCAGCGCCCACAGTAGTGCGATATAGGTCAGGAAAATATTGAGCATATTCATTTAAAGCTTGCAAGAGGCTATAGCCCTCTATTATCTTATTGCGCACCCCAGATAATACGGAACGCACTTTAGCTTTATCCGTTTGCTCGCTTACTCCTTGGAGAGCTTCTTCAATAGGGATCCCTGCTGATAGTAGAGTTGCTAATTGCCTGGTTGCTAAAGCTAGATCTTGCTGGGTGAAACGCTCCAAGGAAATCGAAAACATTGTTCGCGGGCGCTGCTCTTTAAGGAGAGTAGGAATATGGCCTTGAGCACGCAAATGTTCTTTAGCCATATTAGCCGAGTCAGCTTTAATAGTCCCTTTTACCATTGTCCCATTTTTTTCAATGGCTTCGTAATAAAAATTTGGCATTTGGGTTAAAAAATGTTGTTCAATATTTGTTTATATGGTAGCATACCGACCCTGTTTGAATTTACCTTGGAATTATATGTCATTACGTGAGTTTGGTACAGTAGTTAAAGGTTTTGGTATAGGAGTTACTTGGGTTGGTCTTGCTTGTTTATTTGTAGCCTCTGTTGTAGGGACTGTGTCAATTGATTTGGTAATACTTATGGCCTTGTCTAAGTCAGGATCGCGTCATAATGGGGTTTTAACTGGTTTCATACTAGGCTCATTTTTGTTTAGGGATAGATCATATTCATATACTTCTCCTGCAGTGTTAATGGTTTCATCACTAATAATGACTGCTATAGCTATTGGTATTGCTATGGCTTATGCTATGCCGTTTGTGGCAATTATATTAGCAGGAATATGGGCTTTGGCTATTGGGGTTACTGGACTTGGTATAGGAATAAAAGCTCTTGGCGAAGTAATTGAGAAGGAAAATTATGTTACTTTCCCTGCTCCAGCAAACACCGCACAATTTCCTCCTAGTTTTGCTCCTAGAGAAGAAATGCAAGTACTGCAAGAACCTGTAGCAGGAGTCGTTTTGTACCCTCCTTCTAGTAATGATAATACTGCTGCTGCAGAGAATAGGCCCACTTGCAGTGTCAAGGTTTAAGGAGCCGTCTTACTTCATAACGACAGGAGCCTAATTTTATGCAGAATAGGGATATTTTGCTTACTAAAATTGAAGAAACAGGAGCAAAGTTTTTAGATTTACGCTGGACAGATATTTGTGGCAAGGAACAACATCTTTCGCTTAACACCCAATTTTTACCGCATTTTTTGTTTGAAAAAGGTTATTTAATTGACCTTGATGACAAAGAAAAACAGGCGCTTAAGCTTGATTTTGCAAGCATAGTACTCGATCCTTTTTTTAATGACGCAACATTACAAGTACGGTGTAGCATTAAAGATTATCCATATGATGTGCGCACTATAGCAGAACGAGCCGCAGCTTATTTAAAAGCGACAAATATTGCGAATTTATGTAATATTTCTTCACGAGTTGAGTTTTTTTTGTTTGATGAGATCCGTTGGAGCTCAAGCGTAAATGAAGTTTTTTATAAAATTAATGCCGAAGGAGCTTCTTTTAATAATGATAAGGAGATTGCCGGCGGAAATACCGGTCATAGGCCAGATTTTAGGGCCGCAAATTTTAGTACTCCACCTTTAGATTATTCGCAAGATATTCGATCTGCTATAAGCCTTACTTTGGAAAGTTTAAATATTAAAATCACCGCACATAACCATGCAAGAGCAAGCGCTAATCAATGTAAGTTAACTACTGATTTTAGTGCTTTAGTTGAAAAAGCAGATCTTACGCAACTCTTAAAATACGTAGTACGCAATACTGCGCATAATTTTGCAAAAACCGCAACTTTTATGCCCAAACCATTAGCTGATGAACATGGCAGCGGCATGAGTTGCTGTATTTTCCTAGCGCAAGATGAACAAAATTTATTTGCATGGCATCAAGAACATAGCCTCTCAGAACTTGGAATATATTTTCTTGGCGGCATTATAAAACATATAAAAGCGCTAAATGCCTTCACTAACCCGACTACATTAAGCTATAAACGTCTGTTGACCGAAGGGAAGGTTATTAATATTTGCAATTGTAATAATAACCCACATATTAATTTATGCTTCCCCGATCCTGCGGCAAACCCGTACCTTGCTTATTCAGCACTGTTAATGGCAGGAATTGATGGCATAAAAAATAAAATTAACCCGCCTATTGTAAGCAAAACCATAGAAATCCGTACAAGTGAAAATTTAGGCCAAGCTTTGCAATCATTAGAAACTGATCAAGAATTTTTGCTAAATGACAATGTTTTTACCAAAGAGTTTATAACAAAGTACATTGAAATAAAGAACAAAGAGTGGCGCCTAGTAAACAGTTTAGTCCATCCTATGGAATTTAAGTTGTATTACAGTCTCTAATTGTTACATTGTCTAAGAATAAAAACAGACTGCCTCTTTCGTGAGCGGCTGCGTTACCGAGCTCGCTGCATGGTGGGTATTGAATTTTCAAATTTCGTCCATATATAGTTTTCCATTCTATACAAGATGGAGAATTTTCAAATGTCCCAAAAAACTGAAACGCTAGGATTTCAAACTGAAGTCAAGCAAATGTTGAATTTAGTTATTCACTCTATGTACAGTAACAAAGAAATTTTTCTGCGGGAACTTGTTTCTAATGCCTCAGATGCTTTAGATAAGTTAAGATTTCTTGCGCTTTCCCAATCAGCTTTATATGAAAAAGATCCTGATTTAAAAATTAGTATTTTAATTGATGACAAACTAAAAACTATTACCATTAAAGATAATGGTATAGGGATGAGCAAAGAAGAAGTCATTCAAAATTTAGGCACAATAGCGCGATCTGGGACAAAGGAGTTTTTAAGTCAATTATCAGGAGATAGTGCTAAAGACTCACACTTAATCGGCCAGTTCGGTATTGGTTTTTATTCAGCTTTTATTATTGCGGATAAGGTTACGGTTAAAACAAGGCGTGCAGGCTTAAGTCAGGATGAGGGGGTTATTTGGGAATCAAAAGGAGATGGTGAGTTTACGGTAGCTTCCAGCAAAATTACGCCAAGAGGTACCGAGATAATTTTACATATTAAAGATGATGAGGCTGATTTTTTAAGCGATTGGCGGCTCAAGGGTATTGTCCACAAGTACTCTGATCATATTTGCTGGCCAATTGTTATGAAAACTGCCGTCTTAAAAGATGAGAAGGATAAGAAAGCTAAAAAAGAAGAGGTAACTTTTGAGACCGTAAATAAGGCAACAGCCCTTTGGACCATGCAAAAATCCGAAATTTCTGCTGAAGACTATAAAACATTATATAAACATATTTCCCATGATTACGAAGATCCTTTAGTTTGGTCACATAATCATGTCGAAGGGAAACAACAATATATTTCCTTGTTATATATTCCAAATCGCGCGCCTCTTGATATGTGGAATCAAGAAGTTAAACACGGATTAAAACTCTATGTAAAACGCGTTTTTATTATGGATGATGCTGCGCAGTTTTTACCGCGCTATTTACGTTTTGTGCGCGGAATAATTGACGCTAGCGATTTACCGCTAAATGTTTCGCGTGAGCTACTGCAAGACAATAAACAAGTTGAAGCTATTCGCACAGCTTGTGTTAAAAGAGTTTTGGGAATGCTTGATAAGCTCAGTCAAGATAAAGAAAAATATGCCAAATTCTGGAAAGCATTTGGTCTTGTATTAAAAGAAGGTCCTATAGAGGATCATTTAAATAAAGATGCTATTGCTAAATTATTACGCTTTGCAACTTATAATAATGGTAATGATAATCAAGAAGTTTCTTTAAGCGATTATGTTGCCAAAATGCAAAAGGACCAGGATAAAATCTATTATGTAACAGCTTCCAGCTACAATGCTGCTAAAAATAGCCCACATCTTGAAATATTTAAGAAAAAAGGCATTGATGTATTATTATTGTCCGATAAAGTTGATGAATGGTTGGTTTCCTACCTTGCTGAATATGAAGGCAAAAAACTCCAATCAATTAGTAAGGGTAAAATAGATTCGGCTTTAGAAGAAGCAAACCCTGAAAATAAAGAGCAAGAAAAGAAACTTATGCCGGTTATTGATCATATGCAAAAAGTACTAGGCGCCAAGGTCAAAAAAGTTCAGTTTACCCACAGATTGACGGATTCACCTGCATGCATAATAGCTGATGAAAACGATATGGGTCTTGAAATGCAGCGTATTTTACAAGCAGCAGGACAAAATATCCCAACTTCGCAACCAATTTTAGAAATAAATCCCGAACACCCTTTAATTCAGCGTCTCCATGACGAAACAGACGACAGCCGTTTTGCGGAGTGGTCTAAGCTCTTATTTGAGCAGGCAGTACTTGCTGAAGGCGGGCAACTAGATAATCCTGCTGAGTTTGTGAAAAGAATGAACGCTATGTTGGTGTAAATATATACTAAGCGAAGCAATCCAGTACGATTTTCAGTCAAACTGCCGATATGGATTGCTTCGCTAACGCTCGCAAAGACGGGGATTTTCTCTTAACTTGACGTAAAGTCTATGCATAAAATAAAAAAACCCCCAAAAATGGGGGTTTTAGTTGATAATTAAGCTTACTACTCGTCTTCCGTTAGTCTAAAGTATCGTGTACCAAAGTAACGGAGTAATTTTTTGCGGATTGTTCCACGGCTGATGCCTAGGATACGCGCAGCTTGAAGCTGGTTACCACGTCGTTTTTCCATTACAGCTTGTAAAAGAGGTGGCTCAACTTCAGATAAAATCATGTCGTATAGATTTTCAATGCTTTTTCCTTTATTTTCAATTAAAAAGCGATTGACTAAATTATATACTATGTCTTGAAGATTTTGATCTTGCTTGACTTGAGTAACTGCTGAAGAATCTAAAATGCTCATTTTAACTTCCTTATTTTAAGATTAACGCTTCCAATATGCTTTCATTAAGTCAGAAAGCAGAAGTAATTGTACATCAAGAACAAATGCTAGTCTAGCTTTTTTTCAGCTTTTTTTCAGATTATTAGAGCTATTTGTATCTGATGGGTACAATTTGGTGGTTATGTTTTTGGTTATTTAAATATACATATGATTAAAAAGTACACAGAATAAGAAATATACTGTATAATAATCCATATAATTGCTATATAACTTAATATGGAGGAGATAATGGTAGATACAGTAGATTTAGAACTAGAGTTTTTGGAGCGTAGTACAGTGGATAATCAAATAGATAATTTAATTGCTATGTTAAAACTACATCCTGAAATTACTAGAATAAGGGTATATACGAATTTAAATGGCTTAAGCAATAATATGTTTGTCCGATCTAATAGGCTTTGCTTGTTAGGATGCGAGCGCAATAGAAGGTATGCTCTAGAGAAACTTAAAGAACTTGCGCGAGAATTACCTAATCATCCAAATGTTACTACCTTTGAATTATATACAATGGAAGCTGATGATGAGTTAGTAGAAACTCTATCTAATAATGAAGCCCTAACTTCTTTAGGATTAAGGTGCTGTAATTTAAGTAAAGCAGCAGTTTTATTGCTTGCAAACAATACTAGACTTAAAGAACTTGATATTGGTTATAATGATGAAGCTGATGCTTTTATTGAGCAATTTTCACACCATCAAAGACCGCGGTTAGAAAAGTTAGATCTGACAAATTGTTATATTTGTGACGTTGAGTCAGTAAGGTTATTAGCAAATATGCGCTTAAAGTCGCTATATTTAAATCAGAACAGGATTTCACCAGACGGATTTTCCTATTTGCAAAATGCTCCTTTCTTAGGGAAAGTTGATTTAGATTTTGCACCAGCTTCTGGGGGATATGAAAATGTTACTTTAGTAGATAAAAAACCTACAACACAAACCTCCTACTTTGCGCCACGCTATATGTTATTTACCAGAAGCGAACCGCAGAAATCGCCTGCTAATAATTAAGCAATGTTACTTGTATAACTTTCAACCTAAAAAAAGCAGTTCAATGCAGTAAGCTGGCGTAGTAGCTTTGAACTGCTTTTTTTAGGTTCAAGGCAATAGATTAGTAACTAGAGTTTCTAAAGGTAAATCCGCTTTAGCTAAGGTTAATGTTTGTTTTAGAGTTTTTAGCTTATTGACTAGGGTTTCGGCTAATTTTAGATCAGTTAGATAGCAGAGAACTAAGTTAGTTAGGGTATCTGCCGTACAGTCATATTGTAATAATTCAGGGACGAGCATGCTACCTGCTATTAAATTACATAGTCCGGCGTACCTTATTTTAACTACTTTGCCTACAATCATGCTGGAAATAATAGAGACTTTGTAAATTATGCACATAGGCTTTAGCAGTAAAGCACTTTCTAAAGAAGCTGTTCCTGATGCAACTATTACAAAATCACTGGCTTTAATAGCTTGTTGGGTTTCACCTTGAATTATTTTTAGATTTTTAATGCCTTTATTAAGATATGGGGTTAATTGTTGTCTAGATATGGTAGGCGCTAACGGTAGAATGAACTTAAGATCGGCAATATGTTTATTTAATTGCATAATAGTTTGCACTAATACCGGCATATGTCTTTTAATTTCGCTTTTTCTACTCCCAGGTAAGAGCGCAATAATTTTATTATTTTGCGGTAGATTTAAATAAGATCTAGCCTCTTGAGTCTCCATATTTATTAGATGACTTAAAATAGGGTGCCCTACAAAAGAGCAAGGAATGTTCTCTTTTTGATAAATAGCTTTTTCAAAAGGCAATACTACAGCCATATGATCCACATACTTTTTAATATGGTTAATTCGCTTAGCTTTCCAAGCCCAGACTTGGGGGCTAATGTAATAAAGAACCTTAAGCCCAAGGTCTTTGGCGCATTTTGCAAGCCTTAGATTAAACCCTGGAAAGTCAACTAAAATCACAAGCTGAGGCCTATTTTCGCGCATATGCTGGGTAATTTTGGTATAAGCTTTACGGAGAATAAATGCATGGGTTAAAACCGCAACAAAACCTATAACCCCATGTTCGGCAAGCATGTTTAGCATATTTACTTCTTTAATTTTGCTAAGGCATGTGCCGCCAACTGCGTCTATTTGCAGATTTTTGTTAGTAGCAAGAAGTTTATGTACTAGATTAGCCGCATGCATATCACCAGAAGCTTCACCAGCTACAATAAGGATTTTTTTAGGCTTCAAATTCATATTCCTGGTACACCGCAGTATGGTGATGAGTAATTAGATCGGTAATCATGTGGGCAGTTGCTAAAGCGTCTCTACCTTCTTCCCCTGTTACTACTGGAGTTGTGTTTTGTTTTATACAATCAATAAATGATTTAACTTCAGCAAGCAGGGCATCATTATTAGGTAATTGTTCTTCATGTTGCACAATGTTAGGGATTCCGGGAAACATTTCTCCATTGCCCTTAGTAAAAACAGCAAATTTTTTCTGATGAAAATCAATTGAGATATAAGATTTATATTGAAAAATTCGCATTTTGCGTTCTGTTTTATAGCTAACGCGACTAGCTGTTACATTAGCGACACAATGATTTTGGAAATTGATTCTGGCGTTTGCTATATCTAAAGAAGGAGAAATAACAGGAGCTCCTTGTGCATCTATATGCATGATTGGGCTTTTTACCAGTGTCTGAATAATATCAATATCATGAATCATAAGATCTAAAATAACATTAACGTCACTACCTCTTGGGTTAAATGGCGCTAATCTAGTTGATTCAATAAATAAAGGGTTTGCAAGGTAAGGTTCTAAGGCAATCCTTGCAGGATTAAATCTTTCAAGGTGGCCAACTTGGAGCTTCAATTTATTTTTATGGGCAAGCGCAATTAAGGTATTAGCCTCTGCAACAGTCTCAGTAATGGGTTTTTCTACTAACACATGAATCCCTCTCATTAAGCATACTTCGGCAATTTTAAAGTGGGATATGGTAGTAGATGCAATAATAACAGCGTCCACTTTACCGATTAAATCTTGGTAGTTAATACATGCTTCTACGCCTAGCTCTTTTGCAACCAAGTTAGCTTGATTTTTATCTATATCACAGATCGCTACTAACTCAACATCGGGCAAAGATTTTAACTTTTGCGCATGAAAACGTCCTAAATAACCAACACCTATAACCGCACATCTAATTTTCATTACGTAAACCTTAAGAAATATGTCTTGCTTTGTGTCCTGTATAAAACTGTCTTGGTCTACCTATCCTGGCTTTGCCAGAGACCATTTCTATCCAGTGAGAGATCCATCCTACAGTACGCGCTAGGGCAAAAATAACGGTAAACATGTTAGTTGGAATGCCAATAGCGCTTAAGGTTAGTCCTGAATAAAAATCAACATTAGGATAAAGCTTTTTACTCACAAAATAGTCATCTTCTAAGGCGATACGTTCAAGTTCAAGTGCTAGTTTAAATAATGGGAGATCATGTGCATTAAGAGTTTCTAAAACATCATGACATATTTGGCGCATTACTTTGGCTCTTGGGTCGTAGTTTTTATAAACTCTATGACCAAAACCCATTAATCTAAATGGATCGTCTTTATCTTTAGCGCGTTTAATATAAGTATTTATATTTTTTACATCTCCAATTTCTTGGAGCATATTTAAACATGCTTCATTAGCGCCACCATGGGCAGGACCCCAAAGAGCGCTAATCCCAGCTGAAATACAAGCAAATGGATTGGCGCCTGTTGAACCTGCTAATCTAACAGTTGAGGTTGAGGCATTTTGTTCGTGATCGGCATGTAAAATGAAAATTTTATCCATAGCATTTATGAGGATTTTGTTAGGTGGGGTATCTTCAGATGGCAAGCTAAACATCATATTGAGAAAGTTTTCTGCATATGACATTTTGTTGAGCGGAGTCATAAATGGGTGGCCTACTGAATATTTATAACACATCGCAGCCAATGTTGGCATTTTAGCTATCAAACGAATAGCAGACATATAACGATCTTCTTGGTGATTAAAATCCATAGATTCATGATAAAACGCTGAAAGCGCGCCTACTATGCCAACCATTATTGCCATAGGATGCGCATCGCGTCTAAAGCCCTCGAGAAATTTTACCATTTGTTGATGGATTAAAGTGTGATGTTTGACAAGAAGTACAAATTTATCACTTTCCTTTTTATCTGGGAGTTCACTATTTAACAATAAATAACAAACATCGAGGTAACTTTTTTTCGCAGCAAGCTCTTCAATTGGGTAACCACGATAAAGTAAAACCCCGGCATTGCCATCAATATAAGTAATTTGTGACTCACAAGCTGCTGTAGCTAAAAAGCCAGGATCATAAGTAAAATAGCCGTGCTGGCCAAGCTCACTAATGTCTATTACTTTAGTGCCTAAGGTAGGCTCATAGATGGGCAGTTCAATGGGGGTAGTGCTTGTGGGTGTAATTAGTTTAGCATCTGACTTACTCATCTAGTTTAGAGTCCTGTATTTATTAAAGTTAGTTAAGCGAGAACTATATAAAAACGCTGCGCCTGCGTCAATGATTGGTAAGCAGGGCAACCGCGTCTTATGAACAAAATATGGAAATGTAGGGTGGGCAAAGCGCAGCGTGCCCACCATGCACCCCATTGGTGGGCACGTCGCTGGCGCTCCTTTGCCCACCCTACGCATTCTTTTGCCTATTTTGAGTCCATGCGGTTGCCCTGGATTGGTAAGTAGGTTGGACCTTAGCCCAACAAAATATCGCTACAGGGGAGCGTTAGACAGCCATGAGCCTAATCAAGAGGATTAGCCAATTCATTGGTTAACGACTTTAAAGGACCATCAGGAAATGCGGTAAACGCAAATTCATCTACTTGTTCAGCATCCCAGCGGGCTTTTTCTATTGTTATAAGAGTGTCTACTTCTTCTTGGGATAGCTTGCCTTCTTTTAATTTTTCTAGGAGTTTGGTTTTTAGGGAACTAAACTTAAAGTGGCGTAGATCAGCTATTTTTTGATATAAAGCCTCGTTTTTAAGAATTAATTGAAAAGCATTTTCTACTCTATCAATTGGTTCGTCATTTTTATGATATAAAAAGAAATTACGTAACATACGGTTGCGATAGCTATTGTTTGAACACATAATTTTGGCAAGTTGTCTGTCGAGATTATCGCAAGGTTTTTTCATAGTTTGCCCAAAAGGTGAGGCAAGGAAACGGAATAAATAATTTAAGGGCTTTATAGGGAAGTTGTCACAAAAATCTAGCATGGCAGCTTGGGCATGATAAAAAGCAAAGCTACACGCCCATTTTGCATGGCTAACTTCGTCTTTTTCTTGGGCGTGCTTTTCAAAGTAGTGAATCACTGCCATAGCGCTATAAAGATACATCATAATGTCAGCAAGCCTTGCAGATAGCCTTTCTTTACGTTTTAACTGGCCACCTAATAGCATTAAAGCAGCATCAGCTAAGAAAGCGTAAGCTTGGCTTAAGCGGGTTAATTTTTGCATTTCTCTTTTGAGCGCGTGTTTTTCCGCATAAATGAAAATTCCGCCGGTAAAGGCTGAGCAAATCATTCTGGCTAAATTGCTTAAAGAATAGCGCGCGTGTTGCCAAAAGAGAGCTTCAAAAGCGCTGCGATTTTTGTTCGCTAGCGCATTAAACTCTTTTCTAACATAAGGGTGACAAGCCATAGAACCTTGGCCAAAAATCAGTAAATTACGTGACATAATATTAGCGCCTTCAACGGTAATGCTAATTGGAAGGCTTTGGTAAGCGTTAAATAAGTAATTTCTGGGTCCTAGTACGACCGATCTACCAGCATGCACATCCATTGCATCAATTATGTTTAATCTTGCAAGTTCAGTGGTTAAGTATTTAGTTAACCCAGATGATACTGAAGGTTTTAAGTGTTGAAAGACAGCGCCCACTGTTAGCTCACGGGTTGCATTTAAAAGATAATCGCGTCCTGCAATATTAGCTAATTTTTCTTGAATACCTTCAAATTGCGCAATTTCAAGGTTAAATTGCCGTCTAACTTTGGCGTAGGCCCCAGTAGCTATATAACAAGAAGCTGAGCTTGCAGTACTTAAAGAGGGTAAGGAGATTGACCTGCCAATAGCAAGACACTCAAATAACATATGCCAGCCTTTCCCAGCGTTTTCTTGGCCGCCAATAATAGCTGAAATGGGCACGATAATATCTTTACCGCGAATAGTACCGTTCATAAATGATTCATGGGCTGGGATGTGACGGTTGCCGATTTCAAGATTTGGTAAGTCTCGAGGGATAAGCAAGCAAGTAATACCTTCTGTCCCTTTACCTTTAAGTAGACCTTGAGGATCTTTAAGGTTAACCGCAAGCCCAATAAGAGTTGCAACAGGGGCTAGGGTTATCCAGCGTTTATTTAAGGTAAGGGATAGAACTATTTCTTTTTTCCCTTTAATAGTTTTTTCCATAACAAGAGCTTGAGACTCTATAGAAGTAGCATCGCTGCCTGCACCTGGCTCTGTTAATGCAAAGCAAGGAATTAGTTTGCCTTCTGCTAATTCAGGGAGAAATTCTTTTTTTTGCTCTTCAGTACCGTAGTATTGTAATAATTCTCCTGGGCCTAAAGAGTTAGGTACCATAACTGTCACCACCCCAGGGCCTGAGCGGGAAGCTAGTTTAAAGACTATTTCTGAATGCGCGTAAGCGGAAAAACCTTTACCGCCATATTTTTTTGCAATAACGATACCCAAAAATCCTTTATTTTTTATAAAATTCCAAGCTTTTTTTGGCAGATCATGTGCCTGCATTATTGACCAACTGTCGAGCATTTTGCAGAGCTCTTCAGTTTCGTTATCTAAAAAAGCTTGCTCTTCGTCTGTCAAGCTAAGTTTTTGTTTTTTTAAAAGTTTCCAATCAGGAGCTCCTTGAAAAATGCTTTGCTCAAACCAAGTGTCGCCAGTATTTAGAGCTTCTTCTTCAGTTTTAGAAAGTTTAGGAATAGCTTTTTCGGCATGTTGAAAGGCAAAATTATTGATGCTCGCGCGGCAAGATGGTAGGCGAATACAGGCTATAACAGAGCCAAAAAAAAGCCAGAGTAAAAAAGTTATTGACCAAGCTATAGGGGTAAAAAGGGTGCTTAGAAGGTATATAGCTGTACCTAGTTCCCAGATTCTAAAAGGTAGAGAATGATATAGCACTAATAAAGTAAAAATAAAAAATATAATAAAAAATAGCAAAGACATATCTTAGTCCCCTTTAATGTTACAAAATAGGAAAATTACTTAAAAACCATACTCTTTGTTGTAGGCGGTAAAATAATAGCTAATTCCTATATTTACCGCATTCGCTGCCAGAGAATTTAGGTAAATAATGTTATTAGTAGTTAACGTTCCATTTCCAAAGTAAGCAGGGCTTGAAATATTATCAGATCCAGATTGGTTCGAGCGTAAGCTGCCATAAGATGTGTAAATATAATCAGCGCGAATTGACCAATCTTCATTTAGTATATATTCAAATCCAGCTCCCACTCTAAAGCCACCAGTTGCGTGAGAGGTGGTAACTGCGTAATTTTTAATAAATGTATCGTTGGTTGAGGCATTAGAATAATTTACAGTAACTTGGATATTATCATTTTGCTTTATTTGCGCTCTAACATAACCAAACCTCGTAAAAACTAGCAGTTTTGGTTTAACAAAATAACCTGGTCTAAGATCTATGCCATATTGAAATGGATTTAGTCTAGGACTACTTTGCAAATTTACGTCAAGAGAATAGGCTTCAGTGACAGGACTTAAGACTGTAGTTAAACTACGCGCTATGTTTTCGGCATAAGCCATTTGATAGTTTGAGTAGTTGGCAAAAATCTCTGTTCCAAGATAGGCATCTTTCCAGGTAATTCCTGCGCCGGCAAAAATAGCTCCAATAGCAGCGCTGTGCCCTATTTTAGCATAAGTTTGTTCAGGTAAAGATGTGGTGTAAGAAGCAGGACCAGGAGCTAACGGAAAGTATACTTGGTTATCAGAGCTAATATTTTCTCTTGCTGTTAAAAATGATCCACCGATAGTGCTACCTGCGTAAAAGCCATTAAATAAGATATCAGGAAAATAAAAGGCAAACGAGCAAATCGGGGCAGTCAGTAGCATTGCCAAAGTAATAATTTGTTTTTTGCTGGTTGATGCAAACGTCATAAAGACTCCTTTATGCAAAAGTCTAAGCATGTACTTACGCAAACCATGAATCTGCTGCAAAGTAATAGTTCACTCCTAATGTAATAGCATGGTCTGTTATGGATTTTAACCTGGTAGTTAAACTCTGGGTTAAAGTGCCAGGTGTTACATCAAGAGGGTTGGTTATTGTACTGGTTTTTGTACTTAGTACATTAGGGCCTGGGTTGCCAAAATTTGTGTAGACATAATCAAACCTACAGGAAAACTGCGGGAAAAATAAATACTCAAAGCCACCGCCTGCGCGTACGCCATAAATAGAAGAGGTTTTAGCGGAAATTAAAGGTAAAGAAAGATTATAAGTAGTAATTGGGCTAGAAGGAAAATCCGCGCTTGCTGAAAAAGAAGTTGTTTGGGAGACAGATGCTCTTACAACACCTACACGCGCATACAGCATACTATTTTTTTGGAATATATATCCCGGCCTAAGATCTACTCCTATTTGGGTTGGTTCAACAGTATATGTACTTTGAATATTATTAGTTAATGAAGAATAATAGGGAACACCTGCTAGAGAAATATTGTGCGTGAATGACGAATTCTTAGTATAAGATAGATTATATAAAGATCGGCTAACGAAAAATTCAATTCCATTAAAAAAATTCAGATAATTAATACCATAGCCAATATTAAAACTCCCAAATGCTGCAGATATATGTGACGGCGCTTTAATTGCAGAATCACCCAGCAAATCATAACTAAAATTTGAGATATCAGGAAAGTAAATTTGGGAATGAGAGTTTATAGTGGATGTTCCATAGGCTATAGATCCACCGAAGGTACCGCCTATATATACGCCTTTATAGTTTGAATCTGCGCATACCCAAAATGGTGCTCCCCACAAAATTCCAAGTGCAGTAAGGTATCTTACGCAGATGGAACTCGCGGATAACAATTGGTAAAAACGAAACTTAAACATATCTGCCTCATGATTATATTATTTTTGAAGGACGCTTTCACGATTTATTCAAGGCACCTTTTTTAGTAAAGTATCTTAATGCATCGGGGTTTACAATAGAAGATAGATTTTGAATTGTTTCTCCTTCTAAGGTTTGTTTAATAGCATGTTCGACAATTTTTCCGTTAAAAGTTTTAGGAATATCAGGAACTTGCACTATTAAATCAGGAACATGCCTTGGCGATGCGTTAGTTTTAAGCCTGGTTTTAATGGTCTGTTGTAGATCTTTGGTTAAAGTTAGCTTAGGTTTAAGTTTTACAAATAGAATAACCCGAATATCATCTCTGAAATTTTGGCCGATAACTACTGATTCAATAACTTCAGGAATTTGCTCAACTTCGCGATAAATTTCTGCTGTACCAATGCGTACTCCTTTAGGATTTAAAGTGGTATCAGATCTTCCGTAAATAATAAAAGTATGCCTTGATGTTTGTTCAGCAAAGTCGCCTTGGGTCCAGGTGTTATTGAATTTAGAAAAATAAGTTTTTTGGTAGAGCTTATTGTCTTCATCATGTAAAAAACCAAGTGGCATGCTAGGGAAAGGGGTTGTACAGACTAGCTCGCCTTTAGTATTAACAATATCTTCCCCATGTTCATTAAAAATATGCATATCCATTCCAAGGCCAGCACATTGAATCTCACCTCGAAAAACAGGTAACATCGGGTTACCTAAAACAAAGCACGAGAGAATATCAGTTCCCCCGGAAATTGAGCTTAGTTGTAGGTCTTCTTTAATGTGAGAATATACAAAATCAAATTGTTTGCTGAGTAAAGGTGATCCTGTAGATAGGATTATTTTTAATGTGTCTAGATTATGTTTTTCCTTAGGGTAATATAATTCTTGCTCAACACTAGCTAAATATTTTGCTCCTACACCTAAAGCGGTAATTTTTTCACGCTCTATTATCTCCCAAATTTTGCCAACTGATGGATAAAATGGAGCACCGTCAAACAAAGTTAAAGTCGCGCCAAGGGAAAGTCCAGAAACCATCCAATTCCACATCATCCAACCACAAGTTGAATAAAACAGTATGTTGTCATGTGCCTGAAAATTACAGTGGAGCCCATGTTCTTTAAGGTGTTGCAGTAAGATATTTCCCGCAGCATGCACAATGCATTTCGGTTTTCCGGTAGTGCCTGAGGAGAACATAATATAGAGCGGGTGAGAAAATGGGAGTGCAACTGCAGTAAAAGGTTCATTTGTTTGGGTAAATTCAGCAAGAAGAATGGTTTTAGCTAAGTTTTTGCAATCCGGGTTTTTATTTACAATAGGGCAAACTACCACTTTTTCAAGGGTAGGCAATTGTTCAAGAAGTTGGGGTATTTTTTCTAGATTATTAAATGTTTTACCGTTGTAATATTGGCCATCACAAATAAATAAAATTTTTGGTTTAATTTGACTAAATCTATCAACAATTGCATTAGTTCCGAAATCAGGCGAGCATGAAGCAAAGATGGCGCCAATACTGGCGCTTGCTAACATAGCAATTATAGTTTCGGCAGTATTGGGCATAATAGCTGCAATTCTATCGCCTTTTTGCACGCCACTTGCTTTTAATCCATAACGCAATTTACCCACGCTTTGTTTAAGCTCAGCATAGGTTAAGGTATGTCTTTGGTGTTCATTGATTGAGACTAAGGCCAATTGATTAGGCTGACCTCTTAGCATTACCTCTGCAATATTAAAAGTTGCATCTTTAAACCATTGATTTTGCCATAGGTAATCACCAGTTTTGTTAAATATAGAGCTTGGTTTATTTACCCAAGGTAGAGAAAAAAAATCTGCAATAGCTTGCCAAAATAAAGGGAAATTTCTTACTGACCAAGCATGTAAAGCTTGATAATCAGTAAATTTAACTTCATGAGTTTTTTCAATATATTGCCAAAAGGCATATAGCCTTGTTGCTTGCGGATCTTTTGGTTGCCACATTATGGTCATGTTAATCCTTGTGAAATTTAGCTTGCATAGCATTTGCAACTTTTGAAAGATTTTTCCGGTGCATTTTATCGCAAATCCATTGGCCTGCTTGAATCATTTTGTAAATGTCGATATTAGTGTTAAGACCTAAGCCATGCATAAAATAAAGCACATCTTCAGTTGCTACATTGCCCGAGGCTCCTGGGGCGTAAGGGCAGCCACCTAAGCCTGCAACCGAAGTGTCAAAATGCGAAATTCCTGCTTCAAGAGAGCAAAGAATATTTGCTAAAGCTTGGCCATAAGTATCATGAAAATGCATTGCAAGATTAATTTTACTACATAAAGGCTGAATGGTTTTGATTAACTCTTTAGTTTGTTTAGGAGTGCCAACACCTATAGTGTCAGCTAGGGATATTTCATTAACTCCTAACTTAAGTAAAGACTCGCAGACTTTAGCGACTAGAGAAGGTTTAATAGCGCCTTCATAAGGACAGCCTAAGGCGCAAGATACATAAGCCCTTATCCTGAGATTTTCTTGCCGCGCGCGCAAAATTACTTCTGCAAAACGCTTAATACTTTCTTGAATCGAGCAATTTATATTATGTTTATTAAAGCTTTCGCTGGCAGCGGTAAAGAGAGATATAGCTTTAACATTTGCAAGTAAAGCTTTTTCCAGGCCCTTGATATTAGGAATTAACACTGAGTATTCAATATCATTATTGCACGGCAACGCTTGCATTATGGCAAAGCTATCTTTTAATTGGGGTATTTTTTTAGGGGAAACAAAACTAGTTGCTTCAATATGCTTTACTCCTGTTTCACTAAGAAGTTTAATAAAATAAAGCTTATCTTTCGTTGAAATAAATTTAGGCTCATTTTGGAGTCCATCTCTTGGACTTACTTCAAAAAGTGTTATGGCGTTGGTTTTCATGATTGTTTTTAACCTTGTAATGCAAAAAGTTGTGCGCCTTCAACGACTTGATCGCCTTTATGGTAATAAATATCGGTAATAATCCCTGCGTGTTGCGCTTTAATGGCATGTTCCATTTTCATAGCTTCAATAATAATAATACTCTCATCTTTTGTTATTTTATCTCCCTTATTTTTCAAAACTGCAACCACGGTGCCTGGCATAGGGGATGAGTGGGCATTAATTTCTGGCTCTTTAAAATTAATTAGCTCTTTAGGGGTAAATAAATAAGAATCTCCTTGGTAAAAACAATATATTTTAGTGCCTTGGAAAAAGACAATGCCTTGATAGCTTGCCTTATTAACATGTTCAACAGTGCCTTTTATTGGGATAGCTAACTCAAAAGTTTTACCTGCAAAAAACAAGGAAAAGTGTTGTTTATCCTTGGCAGTTACCGTAGCAGATATTATTGAGTCTTGATATACAAAAAATAGCTCCCAAGTGCGGGGCAAAAATTGCTGAAAGGCAAAAAAATCTTTTAGATTAGGGTTAGTAGAATAAAGGTTTAAATAGTGGTGAGCAAAAAGTAGGAAAATTATAGGCAGAGGGACGGGGCCTTTTTTTACAGCAATATTATGTTTGGCTAAAAAGTCGGTTGCAACTTCACCTTTGATGAAGGCATGATTAGAAAAAATTTCTTTTAAAAACGCACAATTTGTGGCGACGCCAGCAAGTGCATAATGCTTTAGAGCCGATTGCATGTTTTGGATAGCTTCTTGGCGGTTAGCGCCTTGAGTAATAATTTTGGCAATTAAAGGATCGTAATATAAAGAGATAACGTCTTCGTTACCATACCCTCTATCTATGCGGCAGTTAGCTT
>MHBC01000049.1:52194-61592 GCA_001804735.1 Legionellales bacterium RIFCSPHIGHO2_12_FULL_37_14
AAAAAATCTTTAAGAGGGTCTTCTGCGTATACTCTACATTCAATAGCGTGGCCCATAGGTTTAATAGTTTTAAATTCTTTAGGTAAACTTTCGCCATTTGCGATTCTTATTTGCCATTCGACTAAATCAAGCCCTGTTATAGCCTCAGTAACTGGATGCTCAACTTGTAATCTTGTGTTCATTTCCATAAAGTAAAAAACTTCATCAGACAGTAATAAAAACTCAACAGTTCCTGCACCTACATAATCAATTGCTTTGGCTACATTTATTGCTGCAGCATACATTTTAGTGCGGGTTTTGGGAGAAATATTGGGAGCCAAAGCTTCTTCAATTATTTTTTGGTGCCGTCTTTGTAAAGAACAATCTCTATCAAATAGATGAATTATTTGGCCTTTAGTATCTGCAAAAATTTGGACCTCTACATGGCGTGCGCTTTTGATAAACTTCTCAAGAATAAGAGTATCATCATTAAAATAATTTAAAGCTTCCCGTTTTGCGCTTTCTATGGAAACTTTAAGATCGCTTGCTTTGTTAACAATACGCATCCCTTTACCGCCACCGCCACTTGCCGCTTTAATTAATATAGGAAAGCCAATTTTTTTTGCCTCTTTTGCTAAAACTTCATAGGTTTGTAATGTTCCATGATATCCAGGAGTTAAAGGGACTTTGCTTTTATTAAGACAGATTTTTGCTTGTTGCTTAGAAGCCATTATCTTTAATGCTTTAACAGAAGGGCCAATAAAGCAAATGTTTGCTTCAATGCATTTTTGCGCAAATAACGGGTTTTCAGAGAGAAAACCATACCCTGGGTGAATTGCTTCAGCTTTAGCTTTACGGGCAATTTTTATAATAGCGTCAATATTAAGATAGCTAAGAGATGCTTTAGAAGGGCCAAGGTAGAACGCGCAATCAGCATGCCTTACATGTAATGCATTTTGGTCGGCGTCAGAATATACTGCGATAGTTTTTATGCCGAGACGTTTGGCAGTCTTGATAATCCTACAGGCAATTTCGCCACGATTAGCGATGAGTAAAGTGTTAAACATAGGCTTTGTCCATAATGCCGACTGATTCTGGTGGCGACACAAAAAATTAAGGAGATTTTATGTTACCAAAATTACTAGTTATAAACACCACTGTAGAAAGCCTTGAACAAGCAGAATTAATGGCAAAAGCGTTGGTTAATGAGAAATTAGCCGCGTGTGTGCACTATTCGGCAATTAATTCCATGTACCGTTGGCAAGGTAAAGTGGAAAAAGCTAGCGAATGGTCATTACGGATAAAGGCTGACTTAAGTATGTTAGAAAATCTTTTAAAGTGGATTGCTAAAAATCATCCCTATGAGGTACCTGAGTTATGGTGGCAGGAGGCCACAACAACCAGCGAATATGCTGAATATATCCAAGGCACTTAAAATAAATGTAAAAATTAATAGCACAATGCTTGATATTTTTATTTTAATAGTATATTATGTTCCTTAGCAATACTGATGAGGCATGTGGTGCCGAAACGCAATTATTTGCGTCTATTGAAAACAGTCCACTACTGTGTTCTCCTCCCTTTCGTTGTTGCAATGAAAGTGGACAAGATCAAAAAGTGCCAGGATGTGGTTTTACGCAACCTACGAGGGTCACACCTCTGAAGTGCCGTAGGCTAAATCTGGGAAGTGATGTTTCCAAGAACATTTTTTTTTGAAGGAGGTTTTTTCTTTTTTTTTGTGTGGCAGGTGGGAGTGTTGTGTGTTACGGCGTGCTCCATCCACCGAATGGATCTTTCTTTGGGCCGAATAGAGCAAAACTTGTAGGGTCCCTGACGAGAAAGCTTTCTCAGGTGTTGCGGCAAGCGCCTTTCGCTAGTAAATTCGCTAGTTTTTTCGCCAGTTGCTAGGACCCTTTCGCTGTTGATTTTTCGCCTTCACGGAAGACATCAGCTGACTCGTTGGTGGTACCTCCACTCGCGCTAGGCTGACTCTTGAAAGAAAAAGATGCGCCTTTTGGTGTGAGACTTGAGCTTTGTCCTGCGTAGCTCCACGTGTGTCGGCAGCATAGCTTGGTCTTACGAAAAAAAACAAAAAAAAAGAACAACAGAAAAAAAGCAACAAGAAACACAGAACCACAAAAAAAAGACTTCGCGGTGTTTTTTTGCCGATGTGATTTTGAGAAGGCTTCGCTACTTATCGAGTGTGAGAAGAGAAGGCTTTGCCACTTTCGCAGTGTTTTTTTGCCGGTGTTATTTTGAGAAGGCTTTGCCACTTTTTTACCTGTCGTTTGAATGTTTTTTGGAGACATCAAAGCCCAGAGCGGTCTGTTGATGTGTATCAACACTGATGAGCTCTAAAAGAGCGAAACCAGGCTTACGGAGATAAAAACTTGGCTATCAAAGCCTTGGCTTCTTTAGCTTGCCGCCTTTTGGCAATTAAAGTAGCAGTTAGATCCAGCATTTTCTTATCTATAGGCTTAAACGCCACATCTTGAGCAAGTTTTTTACATGCTGCTACAGCTTCTTGCGGTAATTTGCATATATTAGTTGTAATTTCATTAGTTAAAGCAGCTAAATTTGCAAAAGTAGTTATATGATGGATTAAGTTTATCCGCAAAGCTTCATCTGCGGTAAAAATTCTCCCCGTGATAAAAAGCATTTTGGCCATTCTCATGCCAATTGCTTGTACAACATAAGGGCTAATGACAGCAGGGAGTAAGCCTAAGCGTACTTCAGAAAAACAAAAAGTAGCAGAATCTGCAGCAACAGCGATATCACATGCTGCGATTAAACCTATCCCTCCTCCGTAGCTTGCGCCTTTAACTTGGGCAATAGTCGGTTTTGTACATGAGGATAAAGTAAATAAAAGCTCAGCAAGGAGGAGCGCATCTTGTTTGTTGGCAGCATAATCAGAAGCAGCCATTTGTTGCATCCACTTTAGATCGGCGCCGGCAGAAAAATGTTTACCTTCGCCTTGCAGCACAATAACTTTTACTGCAGAATTTTTTTCTGCTTGGTGAATGGCTGTTGTTAATTCTTGCATCATTTGACCATCAAAAGCATTATTTTTTAATGGCCTATTAAGCGTAAGCATTGCAATATCATTAGTAATGTTAGTAAGAACTAGATTCATATTTTAACCTTATGCTTACATTCTAAAAACACCAAATTTAGTATTTTTCTTTGGCGCAAGATTTACATAGGATAAATTTAACCCTAAAACTTTCCTGGTATCTTCAGGTGCGATAATACCATCGTCCCAAAGCCTTGCACTTGCATAGTATGGGTTTCCTTCAGTTTCATATTTTTCCCTGAGGGCATTTTTTAAAGCATGCTCTTCTTCTTTGGTCCAGGGCTTATTGGCTTTTAAGCTTTTTTCGCGGCTAACTTCAGCAAGTACGGTAGCTGCTTGTTCGCCACCCATAACTGAGATACGAGCATTCGGCCAGGTCCATAAGAAACGTGGATCGAAGGCACGTCCACACATAGCATAGTTACCAGCCCCAAAGCTACCGCCTACAATTACGGTAAATTTAGGCACTTTAGAGCAAGCAACCGCGGTAACCATTTTTGCGCCATGTTTAGCTATTCCTGAGGCTTCGTACTTTTTGCCTACCATAAAACCAGTAATATTTTGCAAAAAGATAAGCGGAATATGGCGCTCAGTACAAAGCTCAATAAAATGCGCGCCTTTCTGCGCGCTTTCGGAGAACAAAATGCCATTATTAGCAATAATGCCAACCGGGTAGCCAAAAATATGCGCAAACCCACATACAAGCGTTGTCCCGTAAAGAGCTTTAAATTCATCAAATAAAGATCCATCAACGATGCGGGCAATGATTTCGCGACAATCAAATGGCTGCCTTCTATCTTTTGGAATAATACCTCTGAGCTCATCAATAGGGTATAAAGGCTCTTTTGTATCTTGCCTTTGGAGCCAATTAAATTTAGGCCTATTTAAATAAGCAACAGATTGCCGAGCTATAGCTAAGGCATGCAATTCATCTTCAGCATAATGATCGGCAACGCCAGATTCTTTACAGTGCACCAGAGCTCCACCAAGGGATTCGGCATCAATAATTTCTCCTGTTGCCGCTTTTACTAAAGGGGGCCCACCTAAAAAGATAGTGGCTTGGTCTTTAACCATAATAGATTCATCCGCCATAGCAGGCACATAAGCCCCGCCTGCAGTACAAGAACCCATAACTACAGCTATTTGCGGGATATTTAAGGAAGATAAATTAGCTTGATTAAAAAAAATTCTGCCAAAGTTTTCCTTATCAGGAAAAACTTGGTCTTGTAAAGGAAGAAAGGCCCCACCTGAGTCTACGAGGTAAATGCAAGGTAAATTATTTTCGCGCGCAATTGTTTGAGCGCGCAAGTGTTTTTTTACGGTAAGTGGAAAGTAAGTTCCGCCTTTTACCGTAGGATCGTTAGCAATAATCATGCAATTTGTGTTTTGAATTAGTCCAATACCCGTAATAAGACCTGCAGCGGGAATTTCTTCGTTATAGACTTGATAAGCGGCTAAGGAAGAAAGCTCTAAAAAAGGACTGCCCTTATCAAGGAGATGATTAATTCGGTCACGGGGGAGAATTTTGCCTTTTTTAGTATGGCGAGCACAGGCTTCATCACCGCCACCTTTACTAATAATCTCTACGGTTTTTTGAAGCTTAGCAACTAAGACACTCATGGCCGCGAAGTTAGTTTGATAAGTTTTGCTGTGAGTATCAATATTAGTCGTTAGTAACATGATTTTTCTAATGAATCATAGTTATACAAAGGACTAAAATCAGCCAAGTAGCCCAGGTTAAATTAGCAAAATATGGCATAGTTTGGTGTTTAATTAAGCGATAAACTAAACTTGGGATCCCAATTATTATTATAGGAATTAAAATTAGTACTAAAGTTTGATGAACTATTTTTCCCAGGCCAACTTGATTAAAAATAGGCGCAATCAAGGCATTTACATAGGTATAAAAATTATCTAGGTAAATTAATGCGCTATGTATATATTTAGCCAAAAGAACGACTAGTATGCTTGCGATAAAGTAGTAAAGATATGATTTTAATAAACTTTGCATTTTTTATTTCCTTATATTATTTCAATAGCAAGAGCAGTTGCCTCGCCTCCGCCTATACAAAGTGAGGCAACGCCACGTTTAAGTTTGTTTTTTAACAAAGAATGTAAAAGGGTTACAATAATGCGTGCGCCTGAGGCTCCAATTGGATGGCCAAGTGCACAAGCGCCACCATTTATATTAACGCTTTTTGCGGAAATTTTAAGTTCTTGCATAGCAACTATAGGGACAACGGCAAAAGCTTCATTGATTTCGAATAAATCAACTTCTTCAATCTCCCAGTTAATTTGGGTTAAGAGCTTTTTTATGGCATAAATGGGCGCGGTGGTGAACCATTCTGGTGCGGCTCCATAACTTGCGTGCCCTTTAATTTTGGCAAGTATAGGGAGTTTTTGCTTAAGGGCATATTCATCTGTAGTTATTAAAAGACTTGCGGCTCCATCTGAGATAGCGCTTGAGCTTGCCGCAGTTACTGTGCCATTAGCATTAAAAACAGGTTTTAATTGACTGATTTTCGCGATTTTAGCAGGGTCTGGGTGTTCATCTTGAGTTACTAAAGTTGCGGTATTTTTAGGGCCTTTGACTGTTATAGGGACTATTTCATCTGCAAATAAGTTACTTTCTTGCGCCTTTAAGGCGCGTTTAAGCGAGGTTTCAGCAAATTTGTCTTGGTCTTCGCGGGTTATATTAAAGTGTTGCGCGGTATCATCAGCAAAAGAGCCCATGAGCTTGCCATGAATATAAGCGTCTTCTAAACCATCAAGGAAAAGATGATCATAGATTTTATCATGTCCAAGTCTATAACCTTGACGGCCTTTCTTTATAAGGTAAGGGGCGTTGGTCATACTTTCCATTCCCCCTGCTAAGATTAGCTTAGCAGAGCCTGCAGAAATGGCATCATAAGCATACATAACAGCTTTCATACCAGAGCCACACATTTTGTTAATGGTGGTTGCAGGAATACTTGCAGCTAAACCCGCAAAATGCGCTGCTTGTCTTGCAGGAGCTTGGCCGATGCCGGCTTGCAACACACATCCCATGATAACTTCGTCTATATTTAAAGCTTTATCTATAGCAGCTGATATAGCGTAGGCTGCCAACTGAGGAGCAGATAAACTAGCAAATTGCCCCAGTAAGCTTCCTATAGGAGTGCGCTTTGCGCTGACAATTACGATTTCTTGCATTACCTACCTGTCTCGTTAAATAATTCTCTGCCAATAAGCATTCTTCTTATTTCAGAAGTTCCGGCGCCAATTTCATAAAGCTTAGCGTCTCTTAAGAGGCGCCCTGCGGGAAACTCATTAATATAACCGTTTCCGCCTAAAATTTGAATTGCTTGTAAGGCAATTTGGGTAGCACGCTCAGAGGTATATAAGATAACAGCAGCAGAATCTTTGCGGGTTACAGAGCCATTATCACAAGCCTGCGCAATCGCATAAAGATAAGCGCGTGAGGCGCTTAGTTCAGCGTATAAATCAGCAATTTTCCCTTGAATAAATTGAAACTCGCCAATAGGCTGATTAAACTGCTTGCGGGCATGAATATAAGGCAGAACAAGATCAAGGCAAGCCTGCATTATCCCAACTGGTCCGGCGGCTAAAATAGTTCTTTCAAAATCAAGACCTTGCATTAATACTTTAACGCCTTTATTGACTTCCCCTAATACGTTCTCACGCAAGACCTTACAGTTTTCAAACACTAACTCGCAAGTATTCGAGCCGCGCATCCCTAGTTTATCGAGTTTTTGCGCAGTCTTAAACCCCGGAAAATCTTTTTCAATAATAAAAGCTGTTATACCTTTTGAGCCTTTTTGCTTATCTGTTTTAGCATATACAACTAAAGTATGCGCATCAGGCCCATTGGTTATCCACATTTTAGTGCCATTAAGGATAAAATGCTTATTTTGCTCTTCAGCATGTAATTGCATGCTAACGACATCAGATCCTGCATTAGACTCACTCATAGCAAGAGCGCCTACAGCTTCGCCTTTAATTAAAGGCGGAAGATATTTAGCTTTTTGGGCATGAGTACCATGCAAATAAATTTGGTTAACACATAAATTTGAGTGAGCGCCATAACTTAACCCAACTGAAGCTGAAGCACGCGAAATCTCTTCCATAGCAATAACATGCGCAAGATACCCCAAGTTTGCCCCGCCGTACTCCGGAGAAACTGTAATACCTAAAGCTCCAAGAGCACCTAATTTGGGCCAAAGTTCAAGGGGAAAGGTATTTTCTTTATCTATTTTGCTAGCAATAGGAGCAATTTCACGCGCTGCAAATTTCGCAATAGAAGATCTAAGAGCATCATAAGGATCGCCTAGTTGGGTTCCTGGAGTAGTCGCTATTGTCATATAATGATGAGGATAGTTAAGGTAACAACACAGTTTACCTTAAGATACTATACAAACCAACCTACTATACTAAACGCACACGGCGATTGCATTAAAGCGCGTAATATATGCGCAGAAAATCCGAACCGTGACCGTTAGGGAGCGTAAAAGTTAAATAGAGCGTAGGTTGGGCCTTGGCCCAACATATCATATTTAAGCACAAAATAATTGACCAAAACAATATATTTATGTATAATTTTAATCCATGACGATCTAATTAATTAGTAAAATGTCAGTACTCAGAAATGCAGTAACAATCTACTTTTTAATTTTTTACAAAGTATTTTTTTAGCATTACAAGGATAGTTAATGAATAGTATACAAACAATATTTAATCAACCGTACAGTATCCTTCATCTACTTCCGTACACAAACAATCTTAATCTCACTAACAGACAACAAAAAATGTCTGAACTATCTCTTATCAAAAACATAACTGAAATGTCAATCATTGCATTAAAGTCATTTATTAAAGGGAATTTAATAAATTTTGATGCACTGGTAGGTGAGAATTTGTGCCAAATTCGCGCATATAAAAACATTCATCTCGCCAACTTTTGGCTCAATAACTCTGAAAATAAAAAGAAATTAATGCGTGCAGTGAATACTTTAACTGTGTACAAAATAAAGATTGATGCTGTAGCTAATAAATGGGAAAAATTAGTTAATGGATTGAAGACTTATGATAAAAGTTTAGACGGACATGAAACTATTGAGGAATTTATTAACAGAACCAATTTGTATATAGAACTTTCTGAAGATATCATTTATCTTATTTCATGCTATTTTTTGACCCATTTTTCTATTAAGGATAGTTATATACCGGTGGCAATAAATTACCAGGAGCTTTCGTCCAAGTTTACTGTCTCCAGGCATCGGGCAGAGCGATTGATTCATCGGTATCAATTGTTAGTCGCCAAGTTTGGGTGTGATTTTATTATGAAAATTGCCTCCGAACTTCCATTCTCTGAGTGGTACTTGCATCTGTTACCAAGCCTCTGTCAATTATCAGATGTTGATAGGTATGTCTTACCATGTCATATAGTATCTGAAATAATTTTAGAGCATTGTATAAAAAAGAATATTCCCATATTATTTTTATTTAATCGGGTGAACTTAACCCAACGAGAAACTGTCTATCCATATTTATTGGAAAGATACATCTTTTAGATACATCTACTGTAATCAACTTCAAGCCGAAAATCTTGGCTTAAAAACTATAAATGAAATAGTTGGCAAAACAGATTATGATCTTTTATCTAAGAAAGAAGCTGATGTATTAAGAAAAAATGATACACAAATTATTCAGTCAGGAAGAACTTTTATATTTGAAGAATCAACAAGTACTATTAAGGGGAAATTTATATTTTTAACTCAAAAAATCCCTATTATCATTAAAAATAAAATAGTAGGTGTTGCAGGAATATCTTTA
This sequence comes from Legionellales bacterium RIFCSPHIGHO2_12_FULL_37_14, assembly GCA_001804735.1. Classification (GTDB taxonomy): domain Bacteria; phylum Pseudomonadota; class Gammaproteobacteria; order Legionellales; family Legionellaceae; genus 2-12-FULL-37-14. The sequence continues at coordinate 61,079 of MHBC01000049.1, forward strand.
GATATCACAGCACGTAAAAAAGAAGAAGCTAGAGTGTTATTAAAGCTGAAAAACTCCGAACGAACTTTAAACGATATTTTAGATAATTTACCTGGGCATGTGTACTGGAAAGATAAAAACGGAGTTTTTTTGGGGTGTAACAGAGCACAGGTTATTTCCGCTGGCTTTACAAAAAAAAGTGAAATAATTGGAAAAACCGATTACGAATTTCCTTGGCGATCTGATGTTGAAAAAATTATAGAGTCTGACCGCCTAGTAATGGAAAGAAAAGAAGCAATTTCTAGAGAAGAAAGGGCACAAATAATGGGGGCAGATGAGGAATCTGTTTTCTTATCTAAAAAAGTCCCGCTATATGATTCTAATAATAATATTATAGGGGTCATTGGAATATCTTTTGACATCACCGATCATAAAAAAATGGAAAATGATCTGCGAGTTGCAAAAGAAAAAGCCGAAGCATCCAATTACATCATGACTGAATTTATTTCAAACATGGGACATGACTTAGCTACCC
>MHBC01000050.1 GCA_001804735.1 Legionellales bacterium RIFCSPHIGHO2_12_FULL_37_14
CTTTTTTTCTATTTATTTGGGGGTTTTTTTCCATGGAAGCTTCTACAAGCAATGGCGATTTTTCTTTCCCTTCAAAAAATAGCCCATATCGTTTTGCCGATATTTTGTTTGGAATGGTATCATTATTAATTAATTCTTGAAATTGTCCTTCAGTGATTCGTAGTAAAATAGCTCGCTCTTCAGGTTTTCTTAATAAAAGACTCATTATTAAATCTTCTCCTTTTATATGTGCAATAAAGTTTTTAATTGCCTGAATTTTACCATCTAAAATGACACTTGCTTTATTGTCATTCCCGCCTAATGTTCCAGCAAAACTAACAGCTTTATCGAGAATAAATTCAATCGCATTTTTATAGTTAAAGATAGGCATGCCATATACGGCACAAAACACAAGTATTGGACGGATTTCATCAAAAGTGGGTTCTTTAAAATGACTATTAATTAATTCAAGAGCTGTTCCATAAGAATTACGAGCAAAATAATATGCTAACAAAATCAAGAAACCAGTTGTTTTAGGATAACGTTTAAATGAAGTCGGAAAAGGATCGACTGTAATGGGCGCACCAGTACAAGTATGTCGCAGCGCTTGCCAAGTAAATTTAATAGGCGTAGCAATGATTCCTTCATAAAGTATATGACGAAAAAATCGTGCAGCAAAATAGCTGACTAAAACCGATAGGAGCATATTAGGATACAAGGTAGCGGCTAATTGGCCTTCTTTATTATTAAGCCATGAAAAATCGTCATAAATATTTTTGTAGAAACCTGCAATTGCTGCATTAATGAGGATGGTACCCATACTATAAAAGGCGACGCCCATTCCATAATCAAAGATAAAATGCATAGCATTTTGTGAATATGATGTTATGGCCGCCTTTTCTACTAAGGAAGCTTTTTTAGCAATTCTTATTAAATTATGAATTCCGTCCTGATTTTTAAAATCCAAGTCATTATCTAATTGTATTTTAAACCGTGGATTAAAAAAACTTTTCAACCCGTTTCGCCAAGCCCATTCGAATTGTAAATTATTCTTTTGAATGTTTAATTGTGCAGTTTCTAATGTTTTTATAAGTGCGTTTTTCAATATAGTATGATTTTTTTCTATTTTTTCGCGAGATTTCCTCCAATTTTTTTCTTCTTTTGTCAAAAGAAAATTATGCATTAGCTTAACACTATAGCCGATAGCGATGATAGGAAGAAATGGTAAAAGAAAAATATTTCGTAGTATAATATTTTCTGCAACAATCAGTGTTGGGAATGTGTGAATAAAAGTATTATCAATTTGAGTGATAATGGCTTCTATAATTGCACCAGCATTTAATTTATTCACATTCGTAAAAACAGCAAGAGCAACAGGGGCAGCATTCAAAAAAGCGATGCTACTAATAGCAGTAATTTTAGCCTTATCTTGATTAATTTTCTTTATATCTACAAAATTAGAAAGCTCTGCTGGAAATCGTTTGTTCTCAATATAATTAAGAAATGCTTCAGAAGTATTCCAAGTAACAAAAAAATTAATGATCATCGCAGAAGAAATAAGCTCTGTTTCTAAGGTTTTATTACCATTCGCAGCTTGACCACCGGTTGTGTAAAATAGCCACATGGATGTCCCAGAAATGACAAAAAGTAGGCCATATTTAAATTTATTTGATCCAATAGAAGGATTTTGTGATAGATAATAGTTAGTAATTAAATTTAATGCATCATTGGTAGGATGGATGGTAGTACTCGGTGATGCTGGATGGTCTGACATTTCATTAATGACAATGATATCATCACTATCTTTTTTATCCGGATCGCTTTTCATTGTTCCACCTCCTTATTTTTTTGATCATACATTATCGCGTAAAAATTATTATTTCTACTTAATCCGTTGGCGAAATATACTTTGTCTTTTTTAAAAAAGCAATGAAATGGGTTTCTAGTTGTGTCAAGATCTTTTGACATATTTAAATGAATACGATACGCTTCCCGAAAGAAAAATAAAATGGACTTTCACCGCAGAGCTTTAATATATTGGCTCGCTTTATTCATGGATGCATTCTGGCTGAATACCCGATGACCTTATTTTAGATTAAATTCGAGTCTTAACCTATTAATAGGCGGTGATTGATGTATTTAAAATCGAGATAAAGGAGTAATACGATGAATTTAGCAAATCAAACGGATAGTTTTGCTGCGCAAGATTTAGCAGGAAAGGCTATTTTATTCGAAATTGGTGCCAAATCGGGTATATTGGAGTTGATTGAGCGTGAACAAGAATTTAAGCCAACTGATTTATCCAAACAACTTGATATTCAACAAGATTTTTTAACTATTTATTTAGAAACATTGACTAATTTAGAGCTTCTTGCCAAGCGTAAGGTAGAAAATACTCACGAAGAGATTTATACCAAAACAGCATCCTACCAACAAGAAAAGAATAAAATTGGTTATATTGCTTGGGGAATGATTTCTTGTGCACCATTGATTTCAAATACACAAGCATTTACGGCTGATTTTGCAACAGCTGTTCGTCTTTACCATCGTTCTGGTGAGCATGTTGCGCGAACTTCGAATTGGATGGGTGCAAAAGATTTCTATCCTCATGCTGAAAATGTAATCACTCAGTTGCAACCTAAAAAGATGGTTGATTTGGGGAGTGGAACTTGTGGTTTACTAATCCGATTAGCTCAAAAAATTCCAGGTTTGATCGGGATAGGAGTAGATCTTTCACAAGATGCATGCGATAAAGCACAAGTACATCTTAAAGAGTGTGCATTAGAAGATCGTATCAAGGTCATTGTCTCGCCCATACAAAACTTAATACAGAATAAAGATGTTTTTTTGAATGCGGATGTTATTCATGCTGGGTTTGTTTTCCATGACTTGCTGCCTGATGAAGAAAAAAAATTAGATAGTCTGTTGATCTGTATCAATCAAACAGCACCCAATACGACGTTAGTCATTGTGGATGCTATTCCGTTTTCGACAAATCAGCATGAACGAGCATTTTCAAGTGCATTTAGTTTTTTGCATCAATTTTATATGGGACGACAACTATTATCTGAGTCGGCGTGGCAAATCAAACTCAAAAATGCTGGTTTTAATCATGTTGTTATTGAGTCGTTAGGCATTTCGGGTGGCAGAATATTTGTGGCGAAAAAAAGTTAAGGGCATCAGTAACTTTTATATAATTGTAACTAATGGAGTATGTTATGTCGGTAGACAAATTAATCTTATTTATTAAAAGTCATCCTTGTTTTAATCATCCTATTTTTATTAATTGGGCTGAAATGGCCCCAGATCAAGTAGTTGTTGGAGCGTTGTTTCATCAGATTAGAAGTTTTTGTGATTCGACTCGCCCCGCGCATGCTTTTTCTGATGGTCTAGTCAAAAATGGTTTAGCAAAAGAAAGTTGTTTAGTGCAGCAAATTGCTGAAAGCGAAGAAGACCATGGTCCAGAACTGGCAACCATGGCTGGTTATATTTTGAATAAAATGAGCAAGAATATTATTTTTTCAGATTTGTATGATCAAAACACGATAGAAGCTTATTTGAAAAGCAATTCAGATTCTCTCCTCGGTCATCTTCCAGGATATGATAGAGAAACAGGTTTATTGATTCAGACTAAAGTCGCAAGAAATGTATTTGAAGGAAGAAAAAAAACTGATCTACATTCAGTATTGAAAAATTTAGGTGCAATGATCGCTCTGGAAATGATTTCAAATGGGCAATTAATTCCTGGTGAAAAACATTGTTTGATTGATTCAGGACTATATAAGGTGTCTCTTGAGGATAAAGAAATGCATTATCTAGCTGAGCATTGGGGAGAAGCAGGTGCAGAAGCGATGCATGAGCAAACTGCCCAAGAAGCAGTTAAAGCTGTGATGACAGCGGATAACAAAGATCTTGTTTTTTCTGGTGCAAAAGATTTTCTCGATTCGTTGCTTGCATTATGGGATACATTAAATGCAGCGCTATTGGGATCTGGATATCTACGAAAAGTATCTTAAGCAGGCTTGTAAATAATCTATTCAATGAAATGGAATAATAATATGGATAGTAAGAAAATTATTACACTTTGGACAAAATATACCTTACTCTCCCCAAGTTTGGAAGTAGATTTTTTTGAGTCGGGCGGCGATTCACTGTCTGCAATTAATATGATTGTTGAATTTCAAAAAATGTTCGGTGTGGAAATTAGTTTGGAAAATTTCATGAGAAATCCTTCCATCAATTTTTTGCTGAAGACAATAGAAAATGTTTACATTAAGGTTGAATAATGGAGAATATTGTCGCTCGGTTTGAATCATTGGTTAGGCTCGATCCTGATGCAATCGCTGTAGAATTAGAAGACAAGAAATGGTCATATTTTCAACTTAATAATTATGCAAATTTTATTGCACGAAATTTGGCTGAAAAGGGAGCAGTACAATCTGCAGTCATTGCGGTTTCTGGATCAAAATCGTTTGAAATGATTGCATCGATTTTGGGTATTCTTAAATTAGGATGCAGCTATATGCCTCTTGATCTCAGCCTACCTACATCGCGTGTGCAATTTATGTTAGCCAATGCAAGCATACATTTTATCGTATCGCATGGTCCGCAGCAGAAATTAATGTTGAATTCGATGACGATTATTAATCTAAATTATAAAGAGTTTAACGATACGTTGCATTACCAAAACTTGAATCGAACAATTAGTCAACATGATGCTGCTTATGTAATGCATACTTCCGGTAGTACCGGCATACCTAAAGGAGTAGTGGTGCCGCATCGAGGAGTCATGCGCTTACTAATTAATACTAATTATATTCATTTAAGATCGAATGATTCAGTATTATTTCATTCAAATACTTCATTTGATGCTGCTATTTTTGAGATATGGGCAGCATTGCTTTGTGGCGCACGTATTATTATTTCACCTTATTTGACTGGTGATATTCCAGCAATATTGAAACTTTGTCAGGATAAAAAAATAACAATTTTACTACTTGCTACTGGATTATTTCATATATTTTCTACCATGGATTTAGCGGGATTATCATCATTAAGATATTTAGTGGTTGGTGGTGACGTTATGCAGCACAGTGCAGCAATAAGAGCAATCAATAAAAGTAAAAATTTTAAAATAATTAATGGTTATGGACCAGCCGAAAATACCGTCTTTACGACATGTTTAGTGATTGCTAGCGCAGCAGACATCGGTGATAGTGTTTCGATAGGTCAGCCTATCAGTGGCACGAATGTGTATTTACTAGATGAAGCTTTACAAGAAGTTAAATATGGCGAGGTAGGGGAGCTCTATACAAGTGGTGCAGGAGTAGCGCTGGGATATATTAATGATGCTAAACTGACAGCAGAAAAATTTTTACGGATACCACATATTGCAGGTAATGCAATCATTTATCGCACAGGCGATATGGCTAGAATGATAGCTTCAGGCCATATTGAATTTATAGGTAGACGTGATAACCAAGTGAAGATCAGAGGTTTTAGAATTGAATTAACCGAAATTGAAAATGTAATTTCAAAACTTAATTTTGTGGAAGACGTTTGTGTTTGTCTTGTTGGTACAGACAATCCTAAAATTGCTGCGTATATTAAAATTGATCATAGTCATGATTCAGATTTGCATTGTAATAAATCTGCTATTGTTTCATTTTTGAATGAAAAGTTACCGGCATATTGTATTCCATCTTATATTGAAATTAATAATACGTTTCCATTGACTAGTAATGGAAAACTAGATCGAAAACTTTTACAAACTACTTTTGAAGCTGATAAAAGTTTTTTACTTTAATGATGCAAAGAGGTGAAGTAATGAACAAAAATAGGAATTATAAATTAACGGATACGGAGCTTGCTACTTTTCATAAAAATGGCTACATCGGTCCATTTATTTTATACACTGAAACAGAGATAAAAGAGATTTATAAAGAAGTGCGTGCACAACTTTTTAATCGTGATTATGCACCGTATGATACAGCAATTGACAGCGCTATTGCAAATTATGATCGTCATTTAGATATTGATCTATTAAGCTATCACATATGTCGCAATGAAATTGTCGATCGTTTGCAAGGTATTTTAGGCGATAATATTCTTTGTTGGCGTAGCGAGTTTATTCCTAAACGACCTGGTTCAGAAGGAACCGATTGGCACCAAGCAGATACGTTTGCACATGCTTCTGGTAAACCACAATTGGTATGGCCTAATAATGATGAACAAGGTGGATGTATCAATGTTTGGACTGCATTTACAGATGCAACTGAAGAAACAGCATGTATGGTTTTTATTCCAGGCACCCAAGATGAAGTTTATTATGATGAATCAAAAGGTTTAAATTTTAATCCAGAAAAAAATAATGCGATTATCAAAGGAAGTGTTCCGAGAGGTTTCAATGGTTATGATTATCGAGAATTACAAGTTGATCCAAATTGGACACCAGATGAGTCAAAAGCTGTTTCTATGATTATGAAAGCAGGGGAATTCATCATTTTTAGATCAAAATTATTACACGCGTCAAAGCCCAATTTAAGTAAAACTCAAACGCGGCTTGGTTATGTCTGTCGTTATGTTCCTGGTAATGTAAAAATTTATCCGGATACAGAATATGTCGAAGAATTTGGTGGTGCTTTCTCTTTAGCTAAATATTGTGCTGTAGAAGTGAAAGGTAAAAATTTAGCAGCATCCAATGTTATTAAAACAAAAAATAATCGCGGCACACCTTTTGAAAAGGTTGATAAATAAAATGAGTAATAGCGCATTTGATCATATTGCCTATGCTACGAACCATACTGATAATAGCATGGAAATTTTTTCTATTTTAGGATTTAAAAATCAGCTTTTTTATAAACAAAAAATCGATAAATTTTCATCCTATATTACCAAGTTGCAGTCTGCAACAGGACAAGTGTTAGAATTAGTTGAACCTTATTCTAACCAAAGCGTTGTGTCTAAAATACTACAAAATCAACAAGCAATCATTTATCATTCGGCTTTTTTTACAGCAGATTTAATACTTACTCTGACACAGTTAAAAAAAGCTGGGGCTGTTATTATTACCGAACCCATGACAATTCCTTATCCAGCCTCAATTGCGCATACTCAATATCATACCAGTCATGTCTTTCATTCGCATGTTGGATTGTTTGAAGTAACAGGACCTCTATTAGAAGAGTTCAAAAAATGATTTTACGCAATAGCCGAAACGATTCAATACCACGACTTTCTCAAATGAGCCTTCCTCCTTTTTACACCATGGAAATGATGAAATTCGCTGCTGAGTTAGAATCTAGTGGCCAACCAGTTTATCATCTTGAAGTAGGTCAACCGATTGCGCCTACACCAGCGCCTGTGTTGGAAGAAGCAGCGAGAGCTTTACGGGAATGCCAATTAAATTATTGCTCGGCATTAGGGATATTTTCTTTACGCCAAGCCATTGCACAGCACTATCAATATGCATATGATCTCCATATTAATCCTGATTGTGTTGTTATCACACCTGGATCTTCTCTTGGCTTATATATTGCATTATTAATGAATTTTGATAAGGGCGATAAAATTGCTGTAGCTTCGCCATCTTATCCTTGCTATCGTAACGTGATCCATGCGCTTGGTTATTCTACAATTGAGATTGATACTTATCCGGAAAAAAAATATTTAATTTCACCTGAAAAATTAGAAGAATATAAGGATATTTCTGGAATATTAATCGCTTCGCCCAATAATCCAACTGGTAGTATGTATGATACTAAGGAACTTAAAGCATTATCATCTTACTGCGAAAAACGTGGAATATATATGATTTCCGATGAGCTTTATCATGGTATTACTTATACAGAAAAAGCGGAAACAGTTTTAAAATTTAATAGTAAAGCTACCATTATTAATGGATTTTCTAAATATTTTTCGATGACAGGATGGAGAGTGGGATGGATAATTATTCCTGAAGAGGATATCAACCGATATGAAAGCCTTTTGCAAAATGTTATTTTATGTACATCAACCATTACCCAAATTGCAGCGATAAAAGCATTTTCATGTTATTCCACTTTAGATGCTCAAGTAGAAATGTACAAACAGAACTTAAATATTTTATACAATGCTCTGCGTAATGCTGGCTTAACAAAAATATTTAAACCGAATGGTGCATTTTATATTTATCTTGAACTTGAAAATACACAGCTAAAAAGTATGGACGTTTGCAAAAAACTTTTATATGAAGAAAATGTTGCTGTTGCACCTGGCATGGATTTTTCTGCTACAGAAAAAAAATGTTGCATTCGACTATCATTTAGCCAGAATCAAAAAGTCATAGAGCATGCAGCCACGAAGCTTAATTCTTTTATCAAGAAATTATAGGAGACTACTATGAGGAAAGTTTTTTGGGATAATTCATATCAGCATGATTTAACTACAACTGTCACCGCGGTAAATGGTAACGAAATTTTATTAGCGGAAACTATTGCCTATTCTTTTTCAGGTGGACAGGAAAGTGATAAAGCATTTATTAATGGTTGCAAGGTGTTAAATTCCAAGATGGTCGAGCATCTAATTTATTATACCTTGCCGGAAGGTCATGGACTTGCTGTTGGTGATCAAGTCAAGATGGAAATTGATTGGCCGCGTAGACATCGACTGATGCGATTACATTTTGCGGCGGAGTTGGTTTTAGAAATTGTCACTCAACATTTTCAACTTGAAAAAACGGGCGCTCATATTTCTGAAGAAAAAGCTCGAATTGATTTTAGATATACCAAAAATATTTCATGTCTGTTCGAAATTATATTAGGTGAATACAACAAAATTATTCAAGAAAATAAGCCAATTCAAACGGGTTATTCTGATGTACAAAACCAACGCCGTTTCTGGAAGATTGATGGCTTTGCCCAAGTTCCTTGTGGCGGGACTCATGTAAAATCCACTACGGAAGTAGGATTTGTTACCTTAAAACGCGTGAATGCAGGTAAGTTCAATGAAAGAATTGAAATTAAACTTGTTGATGATTCTGTACCTTCTTCACCTTCTTCTTTGCATAAAATCTAGATCGAATGTTGAAGGCTACTTTTGATAAAAATTGGTTTATGAGTATTCGCACTTCTACTGCAGCTGAAGTTAATTTAATCTGCTTTCCTTGTGGTGGAGGAGGCGCTTCGACATTTTGTTCTTGGCAATCACTTGCAGCAAAAGTCAATATATGGGCTTTAAAATTACCTGGTCGCGAAAGTCGAATGACTGAAGCGCCACTCACTTCAGCCACCACACTGATAAAATATATTATAGATGCTTTGTCACCCACATTGACGATGCCTTTCATATTTTATGGACATAGTATGGGGGCAGGTCTTGCTTTTCAAGTCATTCTGCAATTACAGAAAAGCAAACAATCATTACCAAAATTATTGATTGCTTCTGGTCGTGAGCCGCCACATTGCAATTATTCGCATAGCGTGAGTCATTTAGAGGATCATGCATTGATAGCCTATTTGCAAGAATTGGGTGGTATATCCGGAACGATTCCAAATGATAAAATTTTTATCAAACAGTACCTTACAAAAATAAGAGCAGATTACCAATTAAATAGCTCGATTCCTAATGTCACGCCGATGCCACTCCCGATAATGATTAGCATTATTAATGGTTATGATGATCCATTAGTCAAAGCTGAAAAATTGCCGCAGTGGGCTAAGCATACTAACTACTCGCTACATTCACGTATGTTGCCTGGAGGACATTTTTTTATTAATGAATATTTTTCTGATTTTATTAATGAAGTAGCCATCAGTATTAGGAGAACTTAATTGTTAACCATGTCGCATGTTTTTGTTTTCTGTTCAATTGGTGCAATCGGCGGTATCTTTATGGGTTTAATTGGGACAGGAATTGGACCAATCGCCGTACCCATGCTTATTATTTTGTTGCCATTTGTTGGAGTAAACAAAACTATTGTGGCACCTATGGCAGTAGCAACTTCCTTAATGGCTATTTTACTTGCCACTATTGTTTCAAGTATTCTTCATTTTAAAAATAATAAGATTGATTTAAATTTATTTTTAAGTTTACTACCGGGCAGTTTATTGGGCGGAGTACTTGGATCAGGTTTAATTATTCTTATCCCAACTTACCTAATCAGTCTTGTTTTTTGCATATTATTACTATTTATTGGCTTAAAGATGTGTCTAAATATAAATAAAAAAATAACATCAAGCTTACCCAATCATAAAAAAATATTTTTATATTCAGCAGGAATTGGGTGTGTTTGTAATATGTTGGGTGTGAGTGATGGTATCTTAATGGTGCCTTTTTTAAATCGATATAACATTCCAATTCAAATAGCTATTGGCACAGCTACTGCCTTGGTTATTCCTGTGAGTTTGATTGGTCTCATCGTATTGGTGATAGAAGGAATAGCGAGTAGTTATTTGCCAGCTTATAGCCTTGGATATATCTATTTTCCTGCGTTATTTTTTATCGGATTGACGGGTTGTTTATTTGCAGTCGTGGGGATTATTTTATCAAAAAATATTTCGGAACAAATTTTACGTAAAATTTTTGGTTTTATTATGATTGGATTAAGTATTAAAATGATTTTTTTATAAAATTTCGTAGGTTTATATGTTGATGAATCGCGAAGGATATATTTGGTTAAATGATCAGTTTGTCGACTGGAAAGATGCGAAAATTCATTGTTTAACGCATACATTTCATTATGGTCTTGGCGTGTTGGAAGGTATTCGGGTCTATGCTACTGATAAGGGGCCTGCTATTTTTCGCTTACGCGATCATATTAATCGATTGTTTCAATCGGCAAGAATTTTGCATCTACCTATAGATTATAGTAAAGAAAAATTAGAAACAGCACAAAAAGAGTTAATTAGTAAAAACAATTTAAAATCCGCTTATATTCGTCCAATGATATTTTATGGCGCTGAATACCTTGGGTTGCATACGGATAAATTATCAAGCAATGTGATGCTTGCTGCTTGGGATTGGGGAGCCTATTTAGGTAGCGATAGTTTAGAAAAAGGGATTAAAGTTCATATTTCTTCATTGACTAGACATTACACTCATCGATTTTTATATAAGGCTAAAGCTAATGCTCATTATATGAATTCAATTTTTGCTTTACATGAAGCTAAAATGAATGGTTGCCACGAAGCTTTGTTTTTAGATGATCAAGGGTATGTAGCCGAAGGAGGTGGTGAGAACATTTTTATAGTGAAAAACGAAATTTTATATACACCAAAATTAACTTACATATTAGAAGGAATTACGCGGAAAACGATTTTTGTTTTGGCAGCAGATTGTGGTTTAACCGTTGAGGAAAAAAATATCACTTTATATGATATCTATACAGCAGATGAAGTTTTTTTCACGGGTACGGCAGTAGAAGTAACGCCAATTTGTATGATTGATAGTAAAATAATTGGTCATGGACAGCGCGGGCCAATCACTCAACACTTGCAGAAAATTTATTTAAATCAAGTGAAAGGAAAAAATAAAAACCACGAAGAATGGTTAACATTTATAGAATGATTATAATACGAGTTTAGCCAGGATTACTGCTTCGACCGAGATCCTGGTAAAAAAGAGTTAAATCTCCAAGCTACTCACTTTAAATGTTAAAGATAAACTTCTTTTTCTTCGTCAACTTATTTTTAAAATTGCGGCAAAAACAAAAGGAGTAGGCGAATTGGAGGAAACATTAAAATGGGGCGAACCCAGTTATGTAACAACAGAAACAAATAGTGCATGAATAAAAAAATCTTGAAAAATATTTTAGATGCCAATCTAAATAATGAAAGTTTGCACGAGGAAATGCACCAATTAAAAGAAATCTATACGCGCACTTCTATTGAAACTTTTCCAGATGAAAGTAATCTCCCTCTAAAAGAACTTAAAGAAATTTTTCCTATTTTGAGTAATTCTCTTCCTGCTCAAGATGTCAAAAAAATAATTTAGGACCGCCTCCCAGAGGGGAGTTTTTTCGCCGAGACTACCAACAATGTCTGAGGGGCTTTTGCCACCAAGTGAACCATGAGGGCGCTGCCAATTATAAAAAAATTGCCATGCACTTAATTCATCTCTAAGTTTTTCAAAATCAGATAAATCAGCAATGGCATAAAATTCTTCAAGATCGGTTTTTTGTGAGCGTTCTACTTTGCCATTTAAATGAGGTGACCCAGGCTTGTTAGGTCTAAATTTTATGCCAAGGCTCATTAATTTTTGTTGTACCTTTTCAGCAAAAAACTCTAATCCTCTATCGGTTTGAATTCGTTGTATTGCAAAAGGAAATTGTTCCAGAACTAGATCAAGAAATTGAAGCGTATTATTTGCCGTACGACGGTTATAAATTTCCAGCACTCGCCAACGTGAGCAGTCATCTACAGCTGTATATTGATAAATTCCTGGAGCGATTTTACATGTGTCCATC